>CADAHS010000028.1 GCA_902787825.1 uncultured Ruminococcus sp.
GCCCTATTCTACAAAAATCATTAAAAGGTTTCTGAAAGGGGTTTGGGGAAAACTCTTCTCCAAAAGAGTTTTCTCCAATTAATTACCGAATTTGCTACGCTGAATTCTGATTTGCAAGCAAAAGAGCAGAACGAACAAATCGTCCTGCTCTTTTGCTATATAGGGGGAGAGAGATGTAAGCTATTTATTATAATTGCCTGTTGCAAGCTGGACGACTTTATATGCGCCGTTGTACAGCCCTGCCTTGTTATTCTTACCGATATTTTCTATCATATTCAGCAGCGCTTCATCGCCGTTTTGCAGCAGATCAAGCATTGTATAGATCTGCGGCAGTGTATCGCACTCATACGTTCCGTCGCCGACCTCGGCTGCCCTTATCGCACCCCAGCGTTCGTGTCCGCCGACACGCTTTATCATCAGCTTCGGCACGGGATAGAACGAAAGCTCGCTGGGCTTGGTGATAAGCACATCTGTTGCTCTCATCAGCAGATTTGTTGAATACACGGCTGCGAAAATATCATCATTGCAGAAGGCGTGGACTCCTGTTACCTCGCCATTCACAGCCTCTGCGCAGAACTTTTCGGTTTCAGCAAAGTCGTTGAAATGCTCGTTTGCGCCCGACAGTGCAGGTATCTTTTCTTTGAGCTGCTCCCACACGTTTTTATGGTCGCCGACATTGACAAACAGCGCAGCTTTGTTCCTTTTTATCTTAGGCATGAGCCTTGAAATGATCCTTGCAAAAATATCCACCTGTGCGCCTGCTCCGCCGACGGTCAGCAGGTATCTTCTCGGCTTGCCGGATCTGATACGTTCAACTCGTGCGGCGTTGTCGCTTTCAAGGTTGGCAACAAGCTCATCGTCTACATAATGCCCCACGTCAAAAAGAGTTCCGTCGGGCATAGGCTTGAGCCTGCGGCTTGCCATTTCCCGCAGAGCCTTGTATCCCAGATATGCCGACGGTGTCTGGACAGTGTGTATGCTTCCCTCGGCGTAGTGAAGTGCCATCGGCCAGTTGTCGGGGATAGCGTTCACGACATTGGTAAAGCCTGCGTGGACGGCTGCCTGTGCAGGCCAGACGTGCGTTGCGATGAACGGTACTTCCTTTGGAAGATCCTTTATCGCATTTGCCATAAGCTCGGCATTTTTCTGATCCACCGCATTATAGGAAAGCTGCTTGAACATATCGTAGTTCACAGGCTCCCACACGACTTTATTGAACACACGGCTTTTCTGCGAGATCCTCGAACCCAGCGAGTAAAGCTCGTTCTGCTTTGCGATAATCTTTGCACAGGTCGTTCCCTCCAGCGAGCAGAGATCAAGCCAGTACGGGACATACCCAAGCTTTCTTGCCGCCGAAGCCATCGCCATGGAGATACGGTAATGACCAAAGCCCATTCGTATATTTCCGATTATCACTGCATTGTCGGGAAGAGCAAGCTCATTTGTGTCCGAAAGATACAATTCCTGCACGCCAAGGCTATGTCCGATGACCGGGTTTTGCTTTGCGCCATAGTGATATGTCCTTGCACTGTCATCACCGAACTGTTTAATGAACTTCGCCTTGCTGTTCTCAGCCTTTCTGATAACGCTCTGCGGCATCTTGTTCCCGAAAATAACACTTGTGCGATCCATTACGCTGTCATTCCTTTCTGCATAGCCCTGTGGTTGATTTTATCAAAGCACAAGGGCGTTTTTTGTGCGAAATTGACTATTGACAAATCTGTTAATGTATGTTATGATACCGATAGTATCATATGATAGTTAATCTATCACCACTCATATAATAGCACAAAAAAAGGAGATTGTCAAGTGGATTATCAAAAATATCTCACACAAATAAAAAAACAGAACATCGGCTGTGCTGAAGAAGCCGCTTGTGAGCTGTTTTGCGAGCAGGGTATTGAGAGTGTGAAGATGACTGATGTTGCCAGGAGGGCAAAGATCGGTGTTGCATCACTATACCGTTACTTTGACACAAAAGAAAAGCTTGTCATCGCCTGTGCGGTAAGAATGTGGAGCGAGGTGATCGGGCTTATACTACCCGATTACAAGAGCGAGGGCTATTCAAAGCTCAGCGGCTATGAAAAGGTCTGCCGCATATTCAGAGTCTATAAGGTGCTGTGTGACGAGCACAGGGATTTTGTGAAATTCGTAGCTTTATTTGATTCCTACTGTCTGAACAATCAGATCGAGCCGAGCAAGCTTGCAGATTACGAGCAGCTGATAACGATGCTGTACCGCTATTTCAGCGACGCATTTGACTGTGGTGTGAATGACGGCAGCATTCGCAAGGGCGTAAATAAAAAGGAGTTTTATCTGACCTGCAACCATGCGCTTATGGCAGTGGTGCAAAAGCTCATTTCGGGCGAGATACTATCGCAGGACGATTTTGCAAGCTCACGGGAGGTCGATGTTATGACAGACATTTTCCTGAGCTATCTCAAAGCGTAAACAGATACCTATTTATATATGAAAGGAGGATATGCTTTCCTTGGGGAGCATAACTGAAACTATGAAAAAGCCTATCACTAATAAGGTACTTTGGATATTTGCAGTTGGACAGTTCGGCTGGAGCCTTCTTGCCGGGCTGATCAGCAACTGGCTGGTTTTTTACTACACCGGCGACGGGATCCTTGCAGGTCATATCACCCAAGGGTCTATCTTCCTCGGACTGACGATAATCGGTCTTATCACAGCGTTCGGACGTGTCTTTGATGCGATCACTGACCCGCTTATCGCGGGAATGTCAGACCGTTCAAAGAACCCAAAAGGCAGACGTATCCCGTTCATGCAGATAGCCGCTATCCCCTTTTCGCTCATAACGGCTCTCATCTTCATTCTGCCGTCGTTCACATCGTTGGTAGTCAACGATATTATCCTGTTTGCGGGACTGGTCCTGTTCTACCTGTTCATGACAGCATACTGCACACCCTACAATGCTTTGCTTCCTGAACTCGGAAACACCCAGAAAAACAGGGTCAACGTTTCAACTTTCATTTCTCTGACCTATATAATGGGACTTTCCATCTCTTACCTTGTGCCAAACGTTGCCGGTATGTTCAGTTTTGCCGGCGAAGCAGGCTCGGTCAGAGCTGCTATCGGCGCAATGTCACTGGTCGCAGCGGTTTGTATGCTGATACCCGCATTTCTTATCAAAGAGAGCGACTATATAGATGTCAAACCCAGTGAGACTGATTCGATGCAGTCGCTGTTCAAGACCTTTAAAAACGGTCAGTTCAGACGCTTCGTTTACTCGGACGTTATCTACTTCTTTGCGGTAACTCTCTTCCAGACCGGACTTGCATTCTACGTTACAAAGCTGATGAAAGTGTCGGATTCAAACACTTTTATGCTTTCTGTAATAATGACTGCTGCAAGCCTGCTTTTGTATCTGCCTGTCAATAAGCTCGCTCAGAAATTGGGTAAGAAGCTTCTGGTCATCTTCGGATTTTTCTTCTACTCCGGCGTGTTCGTGCTGACCTCATTGTGCGGAGAGGGCATAATCTGGGGCTATATCATCGCTGCTCTTGCAGGTATCCCGATGGCGATACTGGGAATACTGCCGCAGGCTATCGTTGCTGACATCTCCGAGGCAGACGCTGTTGAAACAGGTGAAAAGCGTGAGGGAATGTTCTTTGCTGCAAGGACCTTTGCTTTCAAGCTCGGTCAGGCTATCTCGCTTCTTGTGTTCACATCTATCACTACCACAGCTACCGAATGGTCTTACAGACTTACAGCTATAATCGCTGCTGTTTGCTGCACGATAGGCGCATTCCTGCTGATGCTGTACAACGAAAAGGGCGTTATGCAGAAGATATCTCACAGCGAAGATAAATGAAAGGAGCGTAAAGCTAAATGAACAGCTTTATCATAAGACTTCGGGCAAAGGACGGCGAGCACTCGTTCAGGCTCTCAAAAAGTGCACGCTGCAAATATTTTGAGGCTAACGTCCTGAACACCTCAGACAGAGTTTGCGTTGAGATAATCCCCAGACAAAAGCTCAGACTGCTGAATGTGTCATACACGATGCACTACCCGTTTGAGAGCACCGACCGTATCTTCCTCAACGGCTACCAGAGCTGGACATACAGTCCCGAAAAGACTATCCACGAATGTGATAACTCCCTTAAATATTTCCCTGATATGCTCACCCGCAAATACGGGCTTGACCGCTACGGCGACGGCTTTTTCTACAAGGGCAGGATCTCCCGCAGCGTTCATCACGGCTATTCATATGCCTACATCAGACAGGGCGGGCACTACACGCTTTTTGGAAGCCTCTGTGAAAACAGCGGTTTCACTGTGATAGAATTCAACACCTCTGCGGACACAGTGAGATTTTCAAAGGATTGCAGCGGCAGGCTTATCAGTGACCCGTATAAGGCTCTTGATATAATGCTTTGTTCAGGCGGCGAAAACGAGGTCTTTGACAGGTACTTTGAGCTGCTTGACATTGAAAAGCCCTGCGTTGACAAGATGATAGGCTATACAAGCTGGTACGACCACTATCAGGACATCGACGAGCTGAGGCTCATAAACGATCTTGCCGGGCTTGACGATATGCCTGCAAAGCCTGATATTTTCCAGATAGACGATGGCTACGAAACGTTTGTCGGCGACTGGTTCGACATTGACCAAGATAAATTCCCGGACGGTCTTGAAACGTTGGTGAAAAACATTGCAAACAAAGGCTTGACCGCAGGCATCTGGCTTGCGCCCTTCGTGTGTGAAAAGCGATCAAAGCTCTATCGTGAGCATGGCGACTGGCTGCTGCGTGACAGACACGGCAGACCTGTCTACACCGGCTGCAACTGGAGCGGAAGCTATGCGCTTGACTTTTACAATGGGCAGGTCAGAGAGTATATCCGCAAAGTTCTGTCTTACTACAAACAACTCGGATTCAGACTTTTCAAGCTTGATTTTCTCTACGCTGCCTGCATGATCCCAAGGCGTGACAAAACCCGAGGCGAGATAATGTCAGAGGCTATGGATTTCCTGCGCAAGGAGCTTGACGGCTGTATGATACTGGGCTGTGGAGTCCCGCTGGCATCAGCTTTCGGAAAGGTCGACTTCTGCCGCATCGGCTGTGATATGACGCTTGACCTTGACGACAAACCTCATATGCGGCTTGCACACGCTGAGCGTCCTTCCACCAAAAATACCATGACCGATACGGTGTTCAGACGGCAGCTGTCAGGCAGAGCCTTTCTCAACGACCCCGACGTTTTCCTGCTTCGTGACACCAATACAAAACTTACCACAAGGCAGAAAAAGGACCTTGCCTATATCAACGCAATGTGCGGCGGACTGCTTTTCACATCAGATAACTGCAGCGCATATTCTGACGAGGCGAAGGATATATTCGCTAAAGCGCTTGAACTGCGAAACGCCGTCGTCACCGACGCTTGTATGTGCAAGGGCAAGGTGCTTGTGACCTACACTCTTGACGGCAAGCAGTCGGTTCTGGAGCTTGGCGGCTATACCAAATAAAGCTTTTTCATTTTTTACTCCCCCTTTTTAACTGTCCGTGCATCTGTTTTTACAGCTTGCATGGACAGTTTTTATTGCGTTTGTGAGGATCTGGAAATGTAAAGTTTTTGTGAACGCTCTTTACAATTTATGTCGAAGATTGTATAATAAATATACAAAATTTAATTGTTTTGGGGGTCGAAAAATATGGCAGACAACGAAAAGAAGGGCATAATTAAGGAATTCAAGGAATTTATTTCACGAGGCAGTGTACTTGATATGGCTGTCGGTATCATCATCGGCGGCGCTTTCACTGCTATCGTTAAATCACTGGTTGAGGATATCTTCACACCTATACTCGGAATGATCCTTGCCGGTATCGATTTCAAGAGCCTGAGCATTACCATTCCCTGGGGCAACAAGCCGCAGATCTTCTATGGACTGTTCATTGAGGCTGTCGTTACATTCCTGCTGACTGCACTTTGTGTATTCCTTATGATCAAGGCTATCAACAAGTTCCGCAAGAAGAAGGAAGAGGAACCTGACGAGCCAGATCCGCAGATCGTTCTTCTCACCGAGATCAGAGACCTGCTTGCAAACGGCAAGACCGAAGAAGCACAGGCAAAGCTCGAGGGCAAGGAAGAATAAGCTTACATATCAAAACATATCAGACAAACCCAAGGCCTTCCGTGACAATGCGGAAGGCTTTGTTGTAATATGGAACTCAACGGAGGTACGCAGCTGTGAGCAGGGAAAAAATGACGATACTTGTGCCGGCGATGCTTGATGAAACATTCGAGCTGCTGAAGGCAGCGTTCGCCTCGGCAGAGGTTAAGGTCGTGCTTCTGAAAAACTCGCATAAGATCATAAACACCGGGCTTGAATTTGTGCACAATGATATGTGCTGCCCGTGTGCGATAATGGTCGGTCAGCTTGTGAATGCCCTGCGTTCGGGGCGCTACGATGTGCGCCGCACTGCATTTTTGTGTGCTCAGGCCGGAGATGCGTGCAGAGGTTCAAACTACATTCCGCTTATACGCAGGGCGCTCAGAAAGGCAGGATTTGATATTCCTGTGCTGTCATTGAATTTCTTCGGAATGGAGGAGGGCGCACGCTTTGACATAACGCCTGCTTTCCTGCTCAAAGCTCTCGCTGCGGTAATGTACTCGGATATGCTGATGATAATATCCAACCAGGTGCGTCCCTACGAGCTTCACAAGGGACAGACAGACGAGCTTTGCAAAAGGTGGCAAAAGCGTCTGCGAAGAGATATTTTCAAAGGGCGAGGACTGCTGTCATATAAAAGTATGTTCAAAAAGATATGCGCCGATTTTGCAGCGATCGGACGTACAAAGCAGGACAAAGTGCGCATAGGATTTGCAGGCGAACTTTATATGAAATACTGCTCGATCGGCAACAGACAGCTGCTGCGGCACTACGAAAAATGCGGTGCACAGGTTTTTGTCAACGGCTTTTCGTGGTATGTGCTTTATTATATCGACAGCCATATGAATGAGTTTTCGCCGATCATCACAGCCGGATACAAGGCAGCCGCACGACTCATTGAGTGTGTCCAGAAACTGATGGTAAAGACTTTGCGCCAGTACGGCTTTGAGTGTTTTGACAGCTTCACTGCGTTCAAACGCCGTGCCGAAAGCAGACTTCCCTGCCGCTGTACAACAGGCGACGGCTGGATCATCGGGGCTGACATAGTCAACCATGCCCTTGGAGGAACAAAATGCATCGCCTGTCTCCAGCCGTTCGGATGTATGCCAAACCATGTCTGCGGGCACGGGCTTTACAGCTCGATACAGCGCCGTCTGTCCGACACAGGCGCACGCCTTGTCAGCATTGATTTTGACAGTTCCGGAAGTGACGTGAACATCTACAACCGTGCTCAGATACTGCTTATGCCTATGCAGTGATGAAATGCGCACCTACATCAGCAATAATGCAGGGGGAAATAAAAATGAATATACAAAAAAAGCAAAGATACACGCCCGTGACCAACGAGAAATACAGGTGCGGGGATATCACCTACCACTCTTTTCGTGGAACGACGATATATGTTCTTCACGGCACAAACGGCGATATGCTCATAGATACAGGGCTTTTTCATATAAAGCACGCACTGAGAAAATGGGCGGACAAGTTTGATATAAAGTATATTTTTCTGACCCACGCTCACGCCGACCACGACTGGAACGCTGCATATTTCCAAAAAAGATACGGCGCAAAGATCATTCTCAACGCAAATGATCTGCGGCTAAGACATAATTTTGCTTCTCAGCCGCTTCAAGCCACACGCCGGAAATACCGCTGGAAAAATTTCACGCTCAACATCAGCGGCAGGCTTTTCCCAAGCCCGTCATACAAGCCGGACATTGTGATAAAAAGCGGCGACACAAATCTTCTGAGGCGGCTTGGTTTTGATGCTGATCTTGTCTTTCTGCCGGGTCATACCGCAGGAATGACAGGAATACTCAGCGGTGATACGCTCTACTGCGGCGACGCATTCACAGCGCTTTTCTACGAGCCTGAAATACCGCCCTATGCCGCAGATATCACGACAATGAAAAAGTCACTCAGAAAGATCGCAGGTCTGAACGTAAAATGGCTTGCCTGCGGTCACGGCATACCGGTGAAAATGTCCTCATCAAAAAGAGTGATACGCAGATATACCGACAAATAAAAATGACCTCTTTTATCACTTACGATAAAAGAGGCATTTGTTTTTTATTTCTTACAGCCACATTATCCCTCGCACCTGCGCACAAAGGGGATCTTTCATATTTACCGAATAGATCCGTTTTAAGAGATAGCTTTCTGTCCAGTCGATCAGGTAGTTGCCGTAAGGGTCCTGGACCCTGAAATATGTCACACCGTTTTTGACATAATAGCCGTAGATTATCTGGAAATGGTATGCGCCTCTTGCTGTACGCAGACCGACGAGCACAAGATTATCTCCGTCAAGCACACGCTTTATATCTATTGCCTTTGGCGCAGTGTTCAGCTTAGGCGAAAAGCCGTAGGACTTTGCAAGATCGACCAGATTTCTCATCACCGAACCGCAGAAGCTTGCACCGAACGGGAACGAAAACGGCGTGAAGCTCGCATCCCATCCGTTGACATACTGCTTTTTGAGCACACTGTCCTTGTTGAGGTTCAATCCTTTTGCGTTGAGAAGCATCGTCGTACTCGTTCCGCCGCAGCCGTAGGTCGCTTTGACCTTTCCGCTGTTTCCTTTTCCGCCGAGCTGGTTGAGAGCTTCAAACTTCAGCTTAACGTCGCTTCTGAGAGTCCTCGTCCTTATGCAGCTTTCGGCTGTTAGCTTACCGCTTTTCTGACCCCTGACCACGAAAGTGTAGGAAGTTCCTGATCTGAGGCTGCCCAGTGTCAGGCTATTGGCGCTGACGCTTCTGAGCAGTTTGCATTTGCCGTTTGCATCTTTGAGATAGATGTTATATTTTTCAGCATAGCTGAGCTTGTCCCAGCAAAGCGTTATAGTATCAAGGGTAATATTTTTCGCCTTGATATTTTTGATGCTGAGCGTATCAAGACCCGCTGTTTTGGCGTTTATAATGCTGTGGAGTGTCAGCTTTCCTTCAAGCTTTCCCTGCACGCTGTATCTGTAACAAGTGTCCGCAGCAAGTCCGGTAAGCTCAACGGTGCTGCTTTTGCGGACCGTTTTTACAGGCGTATATCTGCCGTTTTTATCAACACTGCTGATGACATAGGTATCTATACCGTCTATGGCTTCCCACGAAAGAGTGAGCGTATCAATTTTCGGCTTGGCATTGATACCGCCGACCTTCAGCTCATCGACCTTTGCTGTTGCTGCTGTAATACTGCTGCTGTGACTGTTCTTTCCGCCGCTTTCTGCGGTAACTGTGCAGCTGTATATCGTATCGACTTCAAGCCCCGTTATCGTGAGAGAGGTATCCCCGGTAGTCTTTTCAACGCTTGACTTTCCGTCCTTGCTGATAACGCTGACGGTATATTTTTCTGCATCTTTGACAGCGTCCCACGAGAAAGTGATCGTTTTCAGCTTTGCAGCTTCTGCTTTGAATCCTTCAACGCCGAGCGTTTCAAAGCCAAGCGTTTCAGCTTGAGCCGCAGCGACTCTTGAATAATTGTCTTCAAAGCGTCCCTCAACAGCAAATGTATATTCGCTTTCGGGGTAAAGATCGCTTATCTCTGCGCTCTGAGAATCGGTCGATGTGACAAATGCCAGATGCTTGGGGTCAGTGCCTGCGTAGACGTTATACTCCTGTGCGCCGCTGAGTTTTTCCCACTGCACACAGGCGGTGTCATATCCCGTACTGACCTTTATCCCCGTTACCTTTGACTCCTCAAACGGGTCGTAATTATCCAGATTGAAAAAAAGCCTGTCAAGATCATCTCCGGTCTGTTTTACCGCATTGCTGCCCGATACAGAAGCTGTCTGCGGTAAAGAGTTCTGCGCACTTGCCGTGATGCCTCCCACAATGCCGTCATTTTGCAGACATATTCCGCCTGACAGCAATGCCAGCGCCGTGGCAAACAATGCCGCAGAACGCTTAAAGAACCTGTTCATATCAAAGCTCCTTTAAATAATTGTTTTTACAAATGCAAAATTTATTATAACACATTTTTTCGACATTGTCAAATGCCGCAGCGGCGGCACGCACCTCCCTCGCCGATAAACCCGATGAAAACTCCTCATTCGTCCGGCTCGGGGCAGAACCTGTCCGGGTTCTTTATTCGCCATAATGCAGCGGCGGCACGCACCTCCCTCGCCGATAAGCCCGATGAAAGCTCCTCATTCGTCCGGCTCGGGGCAGAACCTGTCCGGGTCCTTTATTCGCCATAATGCAGCGGCGGCACGCTCCTCCCTCGCCGATAAGCCCGATATATAACCGCTTCACATCAGGCAAAAAAAGAAAGACACCCGCTGTTGAACAGGTGTCTTTCTCGATCCAAAGTATTATCCGATTATCATTTAACGCTTGATGGCAGCTTTGCCGCACCGAAAGCCGAGCAAAGCTTGTCAAGATCAGCAGTGTAATTTATCATCTTTTTATAGTTGACAGGTTTGTATTTTTTAAAGTCAGTGACCTCGTACATACCTGCTGCAAGCACGTTGTTTCCAAGCCTGTAATAGGACATTGTCACCTTCAGACCATCGTCATAACTCGTTGCGATCGCATGGTCAGTGCCAAAATCACAAGCAGGCTTATCAGCATCGTTAAGGGCATGATTTTTCATTTCTTCTGTGAACACGATCGAGTAGACCTTCTTTGCTTCCGCCTCGTCCTTGCATTTGAAATTGATCGCAAAGATATAGCCGTCTGTTGACTCTTCTTCTTTTTTATTGCCATCACTATCGGTGTACTCTACCCTGACATCTGTTCCGTAGAAGAACACCTGCGCATCGGCTTTTGCAGCCTCAAGAGCCTTCTGGCTTGACGAAAGATAAAGGTCGTCAAACGGGTCAAACATCTCTTTTGTCTTAATGTCAGCAAACAGCGAATACACTCCCGGACCCTTTTCGGTTGCTTTATCAAAGGCTTTTCCGGGGGATTCGGTATAGCTCAGCGTCTGAGCCTTGAACAGCGTTGTCGCAACCGTTTTAAGGTCTGTGTTCACAGGTACCGGCACCGGGGCAGGAGCCTTGGTATCAGCAGAACTTGTTGTGGTCGTTGTTTGCGGTTCAGATGCCGTGGTCGTAGTCGTGGTAGTTTCGCTTGTAGTGGTAGTTTCGCTTGTTGTTGTGGTGGTGGTCTGAGTGTCGCTGCTGTCAGCTGACGAGCTTTCCGACACAGACGATCCATTGATGTCGGTGCTGCTGCTCTCGGTGCAGGCTGTAAAGCACCCTGCCACACAAACAACTGCCAGAATAAACGAAAGTATCTTTTTCATATCGCATTTCTCCCCTTTTTGTTTCCCGTCAGTAAATGTATTTTTGTAATATGATTTTACTACTAAAGCCTTATCTTGTCAAGTACATAATTCCTGATGCCGAAGCTTACTGACCCGCATCTGTGTTTTACGTTTGAAAAACGCTGCTGCGGGATCTATCCGGGATCTAAAGCTTAATACTCTATGCCCCTGCGAGCGGCGATCCCCTTTTCGTAGGGGTGCTTTGGGCTTTCCACCCTGCTCACATAGTCTGCCGCTTGCAGGAAAAACTCGTCCGGATCGTGACCTGTAAGCACAAGCTCAACATTTTCAGGCTTGCAGCTGACGATGCTCTTTGCAAGCTCTTTGTCACACAGCCCGTATTCGTAAGCGCAGAAAAGCTCGTCTATCACCAGCATATCCGCTTCACCATTTTGTGCAAGCTCCAGCGCTTTACCGAGCAAAGCGTTATGACAGGCTGTGATCTCCTGCTTGTCCTTGTCAGTCATCTCAAACGTGAAGCCGTAATTTCTGTCGCAATGCATAAGCTTTATACCGCACTTTTCAAGCATACTGTTTTCGCTGCTGGTGCCGTCCTTCATAAGGCTGACGAAAACGACTTTCATGCCGCTGCCTGCTGCCCTCAGCGCACAGCCGACCGCACCCGTGGTCTTTCCCTTTCCCATACCATAGATTATATGTGTAAGTCCCTTCATCACTGTTCCTTCTTTCCCTGAGATGCTTTATCCATAACGTCGATGACCTGTGTCATAAGGATATGCGCAGGCTGCTTTTTGTCAAGCGTGACTGCGAAGTACGGCTTGCCCGAATCGTAAAAGCGTATACGGTTTTTGTACAGCGCCGACAGCGCCTGAATGTGACAGACCTCCGGCTGTGCGATATAAAACAGCACCTTTTCGCCACGCTGGACGATCTCGGTTATCTTCAGCCTGCAAGCCCTGTTCCTTGTCAGTGCCACATTGACAAGCCCCATCACCGACTTTGGCGGCTCGCCGTAACGGTCGATAAGCTCATCGACAACGTCCTGCGAGTCCTGCGTTCCCATTATCGAAGCGATCTTGCGGTAAGCGTCTATCCTCTGTGAAGGATTTTCTATATAGCTTTCCGGAATATAAGCGTCGATAGAGATATCCACAAGGCAGTCCTCCGGCGACGGCGGCGGAGCCTCTCCCTTCTGCTCGGCGATAGCCTCGTTGAGAAGCCTGATATACATATCATATCCGACCGCCTCCATATGTCCGTGCTGCTTTGAGCTTAGTACCGAGCCTGCGCCTCTTATCTCAAGATCACGCATTGCGATATGGAAGCCCGAGCCGAACTGGGTGAACTCCCTGATAGCGTCAAGCCTTTTGGAGGCGACCTCAGAAAGCACCTTGCCTCGTCTGAACGTGAAATAGGCAAAAGCACGCCTGTTTGAACGCCCGACACGTCCACGCAGCTGATAAAGCTGTGAAAGCCCCATTCTGTCTGCGTCCTCGATTATCAGCGTGTTTACATTCGGCACATCTACGCCGGTTTCGATGAGCGTAGTGCACACAAGCACATCTATCTCCCTGTCAACGAGCTGTCTCCAGATCTCCGAAAGCTCGTCCTCGTCTATCTTTCCATGCGCAATGCCTATGCGTGCATCGGGCAGAAGCTCGTGCAGCCTTGCAACGGTCAGATCTATCGAACTGATACGGTTGTGGATATAGTACACCTGTCCGCCACGGCGAAGCTCCTTGCTTATCGCCTGTGCGATAACGCCGATGTTATATTCTATAACGTAGGTCTGAACAGGATGTCTGTCAAGCGGGGCTTCATTGATGACGGACATATCTCTTATGCCGCTGAGAGCCATATTCAGCGTTCTTGGGATAGGCGTTGCTGAAAGGGTCAGCACATCAACGCCCTTGAACATCTCTTTGAACTTTTCCTTTGTCGCAACGCCGAAACGCTGCTCCTCATCTATTATCGCAAGTCCGAGATCCTTGAAAACAACGTCCTTTTGAACGAGCCTGTGAGTTCCGATGATAAGATCTATCGTTCCCCTGCCAAGCTCTCTGATTATCGCCTTTTGCTCCTTTGGCTTGCGAAAGCGTGACAGCAGCTCGACCTTTATCGGGAAATGCTCAAAGCGCTTTATTGCAGTCTGGTAATGCTGCCACGCAAGCACCGTCGTCGGGACAAGTATCGCTACCTGCTTGCCGTCGATCATCGCCTTGAACGCAGCACGCAAAGCGACCTCGGTCTTTCCGAAGCCGACATCTCCGCAAAGAAGCCTATCCATAGGCGATGGCTTTTGCATATCCTGCTTTATTTCCTCGATACTGCGGATCTGATCCTCTGTTTCGTCGTAGTCAAAGCGTTCCTCAAACTCTGCCTGCCACTCGTTGTCAGGCGAAAAAGCATATCCCTTTGCAAGCTGTCTTTGTGCATACAGACTTGTCAGCTGCTGCGCCATATCCCTGACAGCTGCCTTGACCCTGTTTCTGGTCTTTGTCCACTCGGCTGAGTTGAGCTTGTTGAGCTTTACGTTCTCATCGTCCTTAGGACCGATATATCTCGTCACAAGATCCAGCTGGGTCACGGGGACATACAAAACGTCTGTACCTGCGTATTTTATTGTAATATAATCCTTTGTTATGCCGTTTGTTTCAAGGCTTCTTATGCCCTCAAAGCGTCCCAGACCGTACATTGAATGAACAACGATATCACCCTTGTGAACATCTGAAAGGCTCTTGATCTCCTCGCCTGCCTTCTTTGCTCTCTTTTTGCGCTTGGCGACCATAGTCTTCATCTGAGTGATGACCGCACAGCTTACCTCGGGGTAATCAAAGCCTCCCGTAAGGCTTCCCGTTCGGACATATACTTTGTCTGCAAGCACCTTGCTGTCGGGTCTGAGTGCCTCTGCGGGGATACCTGCGTCAACGAGGTCTTTCACGATTATCGGCACCGTCTTTTCCGAGCCGGCCAGAACGACCGTGCAGTAGCCGCTTGAACACAGCGTACCAAGCTCCTCTTCAAGGTGCACGATGTTGCCGCCCCACGCCGAAGTCTGTCGGCAATCGGTATTGATGAGCTTTTTATATTTTATATCGTTGTTTGAACGCATGAACGTATCAAGAAATACAGCCTTGCCGCCCAGCATTTTTGACTGCGCTGCTCCAAGGTCGATAAAAAATCCCTCCAGCCGCTTGAACAGGATACCGTCCTCATACAGCAGCTTTATATCCTCACTGAGCTGGGAAAGCGCTGCTTTCCCCTTTTCGATGCAGTTGGAATATTCACATACAAGCGTGATACCGCCGTCAAAGTAATCAAACACCGTTGCGGTATCCTCATATGCAAGGCAGTAATACTTATCAAGGTTGGTCAGCGTGATCCCCGCCTGTACGGTCTCTATATCACGGCTGATATTTTTTCTGATAGCATCGATCTTTTTTCCCCTTGCTGCCTTTGAAAGTGCCTGAAGCTTTTCAACCAGCGCATCGCTGCTTTCAAATATTATCTCCAGCGCAGGGAACACAGTGATACTGTCTATCGGGTCGGTACGCCGCTGAGTCGTGGTATCAAAATACGAAAGCGTATCTATCTCATCGCCCCACAGCTCAAGCCTCACCGGGTGAGATTCCTGAACAGGGAAAATATCAACGATAGCGCCCCTCACCGAGAACTGCGCCTGCCCCTCTATCTGGTCGGTGCGTGTGTAGCCGCCTGCGAGCAGCCTTTTCACAAGGTCCTCCAGTCTGACTTCCAGCCCTGTTTTCAGCTCAAACGAATTTTCCCTCAGCACGCTTCTTGGTATCGTGCCCTGCATACACGCTTCCATGCTTGCGCAAAGCACGCTGCATTTACCCTGCATTATCAGCGACAATGCCTCCAGACGCTTGTGCTCATATTCTCTTGATATTCCCTCCATGTATGCAAAGTTCATATCCTTTGCCGGGAAAACACAAGCTATACGCTGCATGGCCATGGAGTTTATATCCTCTGCCATTCGTGTGCAGGAAGCTTCGTCGTCACAGATCACAAGACAGGGCGAGAGCGTGCTCAGAGTCATCGACAGCTGAGCCTTGTGAATGTGGGAAACTCCCGTGACACAGCAGGGAGTGTATCCCCCGAGCAGGCATTTTTTTATTTCCTTATAAGCCGAAAGGCGGCTGCATATATCGTAAATAATATTCATTAAGACTGTCTCCGAAGAATAGTTAATTGAAGCTGTTCATAGCCTCGTTTATTTTACCTTGCAGTATCAGCTCAACTGCTCTGTTTGAGTGGTCAAAGACCTCGGCAAGCGTTTTCAGCTCTTCGTCTGAATATCTTGACAACACCCATTTTGCAAGGTCATAATCAGGGTGCGGCTTCATTCCCACACCTATTTTTATTCGTGGAAAATCCTCTGAACCGCAGTTGTGGATAATGCTCTTTATACCATTGTGACCGCCCGACGAGCCTTTTCGCCTCAGCCGCATTTTGCCAACGTCCAAAGAGATGTCGTCAAATATCACAATGATGTTTTGAGTCGGGATATCATAAAAATCCATTGCATCGGCGATAGCCTCACCGCTTTTGTTCATATACGTCAGCGGCTTCATCACAAGGCAGCGCTTGTCTGCGATAACAGCGTCGCCAACAAGGGCGTTGAACTTGTGTGTGTTCACGCTGAAACCAAATCGCTGCGACAAAGCTTCCACCGCCATAAAGCCGGTGTTGTGACGGGTCTTTTCGTATTCCACTCCCGGGTTGCCAAGCCCTGCAATGATATATTCCGGCTTGCCCTGCGGTTTTTTGGCTGAAAGCGCCTTGAGCTTTTCAAAAATATCCATAATATTTCTCCTAATAATATTAACGCCAATAACCCCGTTTTTATGTCAAAACGGGGTGCGTATTTTTTATCAATAACAAATATAACACATCTTTTTGCGTTTGTCAAACAAAAAAGCAGCCCGCTGTGGAGCTGCTTGATCGCTTGTTATCAATTTTTCTTCTGCCCGAAAGTCATTTCCTTTGACTCCTCAACAGTTTTCACAGGGTTCGGATACTGACCGATAAGTCCGCCGCTTTCGCTTGCAGACCACTGTACAAAGCCTGATGAATCGTGACCGCTCATGTCAAAATCTATGTACACATATCCAAGTTCTTCGCCGTTATCGCGCAAAGCTTTGTAGACCGCATTTAAGAGAGGGTCGCTTGAATCCTTAAGGTCAGCGACTGCTACAACGCCGCCCGTGTGTACAGCCGCAACGCTTTCTCCGTCAGCGATGAGGTCGGCAGCCTCGTTGTTGATCGTTCTGAAGACCAGCTTTGCGTTTGAGTTGGCGGTTTTCAGTTTAGACTTTTCCGTATAGGACTGAACAGCGGCATCATCGTTGACCTTCGTGAAAGACACGCTTATGGCTTTCAATTCTGAAGAGGCACTCATTCTCAGCTTATCAGCCGTAAGCTCGTCGATCTTGTAATTCATACTAATGCTGTCTCTCGTGATAATAAGTGAATCTCCGTCGATCTTGTAAACTGCCTTTGATTTATCATTGCCCAGCTCAAGCTCAACCGTTCCGTCCTTGTTGAAACGTGTGTACGAGCCATTCTTTCCGTCCTCCGCCCAAGTACCTACGATAAGGTCTTTCTTGGATTTGAACACAAACAGAAACAGTATCAGCAAAACCACTGCCACCGCAGCAGCTATCGCCGAAATGATGATTATAAGCTTTTTTCTGCTGCCGTTTTGTGCTGCTATTGCACCGGGAGCACCGGCCTGAGCGTACTGCGGCTGATACTGATAGAGCTGAGGCTGAGGCATCTGATCGAACTGCTGTGACTGGACAGATTGTTGCTGAGGCTGTGCAAACGCATTCTGCACCTGCTGAGGAGGTATGACAGCATTGTTGAAAGAGCTTCCGCATTTGTTGCAGAAAGCTGCATCGTCCTGCTGCTGAGAACCGCATTGTGAACATATTTTCACCATTATCATTCCTTTCATAAAGTCTATTGCTATATTGAAACAATTATAATACACTTGTTTATTAAAGTCAACAGCGTCTGACAAATGTGTAATAAAATAATATTTACACATAATTATCAGAATAAACATCACACCGGCGAAGCCGGTGGTTTTATATCAGCCCTAAAAGGGCACTTCACCAGCCGCCCCTTAAGGGGCACGTAATACGCTAAAGCTACCTACCGCATTACTTGATCTCCTACTTTGTTACGTCTTTAAACGGATCCTGGTATTCTTTAAAAGATATCTGATCGCACATCATATCTTCTTTTTCTTGCTCTCGGATATATTTTGCTATCCCGTTTTTGTTTCCGCCAACGGTGCTAACATAGTATCCTCTGCACCAAAAGTGCCTGTTTCCGTACTTGTATTTCAAGTTGGAGTATCTTTCAAATATTATCATCGTGCTTTTGCCTTTCAGATACCCCATAAAGTCACTGACTCTTTGGTTTGGCGGTATCTCTACCAACATGTGTATATGGTCGGGCATTGCATTTGCCTCTATTATACTCACATGCTTTCTTTAGCACAACTCTCTCAGTATTGCTCCAATATCTCGTTTTAGTTTTCCGTAGATAGCTTTTCGTCTGTACTTTGGTGCAAACACTATATGATATTGACATTTCCAGCTTGTATGTGCTAAACTATACGTATCATTAGATTTGTTTTCCATCTGGTGATCCCTCCTTGATTTTTTGTAATACGGTTGGTAGCCTATTACATTGTATATCAAGGAGGCGTTTTTGTCTATTGTGCGGAACAGATTATGCTCTTACTAAAGTTTATACATTCCACCTGCATAGCAGGTGGTTTTTTTTATTAGGATAACAAAAAAGCAGCTCCGAAGAACTGCTTTTATATTCATATCTCAAACCTGCTATTTTTTCGTCAGCTCACTTAACGATGAATCCTTTTTATCCTTTAGCCTCATCGTCGAGCCGTTGAGCTTGACTATCTCATATGTCTCCGAATTGGATACACCCATGAATGAATAGGTCATTGTAAGTTCTTTTCCGCTGATCTTGTATGTGCCCTTGAGAGTAATGCCTCTGAGTACCATTTTCAGCGTTCCGCCGTCCTCAAATGTAATGCTGCTGGTCGAATCGGTCTTGTCCACCCATGTTCCTATGATGTCCTTTTTGTAGTCGCTCTTGAAAACAAACAGGAACAGTATCACACAAACTATCGCTGCAACAACAACGCCGATTATCACGAATATCAGAGCTTTGTTGCTTCCCTGCTTCACGCCTGTTCCGCCCTGGAAGCCCGGCTGAGCATACTGCGGCTGACCAAACGGCTGCGGCTGGTTGAACTGCTGCTGTGGCTGCTGGAATTGCGGCTGCTGCGGCTGAGGCTGGTTAAACTGTGGCTGCTGGAATTGCGGCTGCTGCGGCTGAGGCTGGTTAAACTGTGGCTGCTGAAAGCCCATAGACTGAACCGTCTGGTCTGCAAATGAAGCTCCGCACTTTCCGCAGAACATGGCATTATCTTCAAGAACCGCACCGCACTTTGTACAATTTTTCATCTCTCTCATCCTTTCGTTGGGCTGTTCATTAATAACCCTTTCAGATAAAGTATAATATATCCGCCCAATTAAGTCAATAATATGAAATGCTTAAAATAAAAATCGTAAAGTTGAACAAAATTCACACTCGATTTTTGGCGATTTTTCCAAGATGAAGCTCTGTATATGAACTGCTGCTGTGGCTGCTGGAATTACGGCTGCTGATGTGGAATAACCGCATTGTTGAACGAGCTTCCGCACTTGCTGCAGAACATAGCCTCGTCGTCCTGCTGTGCTCCGCATTTTGTACATACTCTCATAAATATCCCCATTTTATATGGTCTTTCTGCTATTTTCTGAACTCAAACGGTCCTACCGAGGAATTCGGAGCCAAGTCTGCACCATAAATGTGCGATGAAAGGATTATTGAGCCGTCTCCTATAACTGCGCTGTCGATAACGCTTCCGGAGCCGATATAGCAGTCCTTTCCGATGACCGTGTCGCCGCTGAGGGTAACGTTGTGACAGATCGTGCTGCCCACGCCGATGGTGACCTTTCTGCCAACGCTCACACCGTCTGTGCAGGTGAACTCGATCCCCTCGTCCAGCCACCTTCCGATAACGTCTTTTCTTGCTATGTCATTGAGCGCAAGCAGCCCCCTGCGGTCGTTGGCACCCAGCGAAACGTTCGGATTTTCCGAGATATATGCGTCTGCACGCTTGCCCTTTTCTATTATAAGCCCCACGCAGTCGGTGAGATAGTATTCTCCCTGAGCGTTGTTCGGTCTGATGTCGCCGAGCACGTCAAGCAGAGCCTGTGTTTCAAACCAGTAGCAGCCCGAGTTTATCTCGTTTATCTTCAGCTGATCTGAGGTGCAGTCCTTGTGCTCGACAATGCCGGATATGCCGCTGTTTGTGCGGATAACTCTGCCGTATCCGGTGGGGTCGTCTATCTCAGAGGTCACTACTGTCACACCGCAGGAATTGGCTTTGTGCAGTTCAAGAGCACCTGCTATCGTATCCTTGTCGATAAATGGCGCATCACCGCAAAGCACCAGCGTGTTTCCGCCGTTTCTTTGTCTGAGATACTCCGCTGCCTGCATAACTGCGTGACCTGTGCCGAGTCTTTCTTTCTGCTCGACCGTGACGATGCTCGCCTCACCCTGCCTTGATGAAAGATATTCGTCGATGTACTCGCCCATAAATCCCTTTACAACGCAGATATCCTTTACGCCCGCATCCTCACAGGCACTTATCACCCACTCCAGCATCGGCTCACCGAGCACCTTGCACAAAGCCTTGGGCTTATCGCTTTTCATACGCTTGCCCTGTCCGCCGGCTAAGATTATCACATTATCAGCCATAATTACTCCTCCGTATCATTTGATAATTGAGGGAAAAATCATTCCCATAAGACATTTCCCGGTCATTTGACAATGCTCGGGAATTGATCTGGATCTGTACAGTGTAATTATATAACCAATCCGATCGTAAGTCAATAAGCTTTTTTTCACAAAGCCCTCTTTTACAGGCGTCTTATGGATTCTGTGAATTTTGTACATAAAACGGTAATAAATATTGTGAAAAAATTTATGATTAAAAATTTGTGAAAACTATGGTAATTTGAATAACAATCTGCTATAATATAAGAGCAACCGTAGTGTAGCGGTGCAAAAACCGCTTGGGCGGGGGCTATTGCCGCCCCTACGGGAATTTCAAATTAAACGGAGGTATAACCAATGGCTAAAAAGTATTGTTACCTTTTCTCAGAAGGCAACGCCAGCATGAGAGAGCTTCTCGGCGGTAAGGGAGCAAACCTTGCAGAAATGACCAACATCGGTCTCCCTGTTCCTCAGGGCTTCACTATCACAACAGAGGCTTGTACTCAGTATTATGAGGACGGCGGTATCAGTGAGGAGATCCAGGCAGAGATCAGAGAGTACATCGTAAAGATGGAAGAGATCACCGGAAAGAAATTCGGCGACAAGGAGAATCCGCTTCTTGTTTCTGTTCGTTCAGGCGCAAGAGCTTCAATGCCGGGTATGATGGATACTATCCTTAACCTTGGTCTTAATGAAGATGTTGTTGAAACGATCGCAGCAAAGTCCAACAATCCAAGATGGGCTTGGGACTGCTACAGAAGATTTATCCAGATGTATTCCGACGTTGTTATGGAAGTCGGCAAGAAGTATTTCGAGCAGCTCATCGACAAGATGAAGGAAGAAAGAGGAGTTAAGCAGGACGTTGAGCTTACAGCTGACGACCTCAAGGAGCTTGCTGGTCAGTTCAAGGCTGAATACAAGGCTAAGATCGGCACAGACTTCCCTTCAGATCCTAAGGAGCAGCTCATGGGCGCTATCAAGGCTGTATTCAGAAGCTGGGATAACCCAAGAGCAAACGTTTACAGAAGAGACAACGATATCCCGTTCAGCTGGGGTACTGCTGTTAACGTACAGTCAATGGCATTTGGTAACATGGGCGACAACTGCGGTACAGGTGTTGCATTCACTCGTGACCCTGCTACCGGTGAGAACAAGCTCATGGGCGAGTTCCTCACAAACGCACAGGGCGAGGACGTTGTTGCAGGCGTTCGTACTCCAATGCCTATCGAGGAGATGGCTCAGAAGTTCCCTGAGGCTTACAAGGATTTCGTAAAGGTTTGTGAGACTCTTGAGAACAGATATCATGATATGCAGGATATGGAATTCACCGTTGAGGACGGCAAGCTCTATATGCTGCAGTGCAGAAACGGTAAGAGAACAGCTCAGGCTGCTCTGAAGATCGCTTGCGACCTCGTTGCTGAGGGTCATAAGACCGAGGCTGAGGCTGTTGCAATGATCGATCCGAGAAACCTCGACACACTGCTCCACCCACAGTTCGATGCAAAGGCTATCAAGGCTGCTACACCTCTGGGCAAGGGTCTTGGCGCTTCACCGGGAGCTGCTTGCGGTAAGATCGTATTCACTGCTGACGACGCTGTTGCATGGGCTGAAAAGGGCGAAAAGGTCATCCTCGTAAGACTTGAGACTTCACCTGAGGACATCACAGGTATGAAGGCTGCTCAGGGTATCCTTACAGTTCGTGGCGGTATGACATCTCACGCTGCCGTTGTTGCAAGAGGAATGGGCGAGTGCTGCGTTTCCGGCTGCGGCGACATCAAGATGGATGAAGTAAACAAGAAGTTCGAGCTTGGCGGAAAGACTTTCGTTGAGGGCGACTACATTTCTATCGACGGTACAACAGGTAACATCTATGAGGGCATTATCCCGACAGTTGATGCTACTATCGCCGGCGAGTTTGGCAAGATCATGGCTTGGGCTGACAAGTACAGAAAGCTCAAGGTAAGAACAAACGCTGATACTCCTGCTGATGCTAAGAAGGCAAGAGAGCTGGGCGCTGAGGGTATTGGTCTTTGCCGTACTGAGCATATGTTCTTCGAGGCTGACAGAATCGCAGCATTCAGAGAGATGATCTGCGCTGATACAGTTGAGGAGAGAGAGGCTGCACTTGCTAAGATCGAGCCAATGCAGCAGGCTGACTTCGAGGCTCTTTATGAGGCACTTGAAGGAAATCCTGTTACTATCAGATTCCTTGATCCTCCGCTTCATGAGTTCGTTCCTACTGAGGAAGAGGATATCAAGGCTCTTGCAGACGCACAGGGCAAGTCCGTTGAGGACATCAAGGCTCTCATCGCTTCACTGCACGAGTTCAACCCAATGATGGGTCATCGTGGATGCCGTCTTGCAGTAACATATCCTGAGATCGCTGCAATGCAGACAAAGGCTGTTATCAAGGCTGCTATCAACGTTCAGAAGGCTCATACTGACTGGAACGTTAAGCCTGAGATCATGATCCCGCTGGTTGGCGACGTTAAGGAGCTCAAGTTCGTTAAGAAGATAGTAGTTGAGACCGCTGACGCTGTTATTGCTGAGGCTGGCACAAAGCTTGAGTATGAAGTTGGTACAATGATCGAGATCCCAAGAGCTGCTCTTACAGCTGACAAGATCGCAGCAAACGCAGACTTCTTCTGCTTCGGTACAAACGACCTTACTCAGATGACATTCGGCTTCTCAAGAGATGATGCCGGCAAGTTCCTCAACGCTTACTATGATAAGAAGATCTTCGAGAGCGATCCATTCGCTAAGCTGGATCAGGACGGCGTTGGTAAGCTGATGAAGATGGCTATCGAGCTTGGTAAGCCTGTAAATCCGAAGCTCCACTGCGGAATCTGCGGCGAGCACGGAGGAGATCCTTCATCTGTTGAGTTCTGCCACAAGATCGGTCTGGACTATGTTTCCTGCTCACCGTTCCGTGTGCCTATCGCAAGACTTGCTGCTGCTCAGGCTGCAATCAACGAAGGAAAGTAATTCCAGATTACACCAAGGTTGGTGAATTTGTAATTACATTAGATGATGCGAAAAAATATCTTTACGCAAAATCTGAAAAACGACGGATATTGAATTGGCATGATATTCATGTTAATGTGTATATCTGAATAAAACAATAGAGCTCTCACAGTTCCGGCTGTGAGAGCTTTTTTGTCTTGAAATATAATATGAGCGATAGTTATTGTTACACTGTGGAATACTAGTTACAGTTAGAATATACCACAATAATTTCTGAATGAAATTTCACTGAGTTATCATTCAGAAACTTGACAATTCCATTCTTCTGCAGTATAATGTAAATATACTGAATAACAATTCAGAGAAAATATATTCAGAAAAGGCGTGATAGTGTGTTTATTGGCAGAGAAAAAGAACTCAAACAGTTAAATTCCGAGCTTTCCTCATGGAAACGCAAAACGGCAGTGCTGGTCTACGGCAAACGCAGAGTCGGAAAATCCACACTGCTTACTGAAGCTGCAAAAGGATTTGAGGGCGTGGTCATTAACCATATGTGCGTGACAAGTACATTTGAGGGCAATCTTGAATTGATATACCAGAGCGTTTCGGATGGGCTGGGGCTGCCGAATATAAGGTTTGGTTCACTTTTTGAGATGATGGATTACTTGAAAACACTTGATAAAAAAATACTGCTCATCATCGACGAATATCCCTACCTCAAACAGACGAAAAAGAAGAACGAGGTTGATTCATATATGCAGGCAGTTATTGATAGGCTGCCTGAAAATGTCAAGCTGATACTTTGTGGTTCGTATATTACGGTGATGAAGGAACTGCTCGAAGAGGGCAATCCGCTGTTTGGCAGGTTCTCGCTGATACAGCATATACGAGATTTTGACTATATTGACGCAGCTAAGTTCTACCCCCAGCTTTCCGTTCGTGAGAAGGTCGCTTTCTTTGCAGTATTCGGCGGAAGCCCTTATATTCTTGAAAATCTTGATACGAATTTGACGCTTCGTGAAAATATAGAGCATCTCCTGTTACCTGAAACAGGTCTGGTGCGATCGCATATCGAGAATGTCATGCTAAGAGAAATTCAAAAGTCCTTTGATGCGAGGATACTTGAAATTCTCGGCAACGGCAAAAAGCGTTACAGCGAGATACGGGACAAAATCACGAACAGCGAAACAGGTTTGCTGGATAAGCAACTGAAGATCCTACTTGATATGGAAACTATTCAGAAGACCGACCCGATCAATCGTCGGAACGACAAGAAAAAGCAGTTCTACGAAATCGTGGATAACCTGATGCGGTTTTACTTCACTTTCATTTTCGGCAAAGCGGGAACGATCGCACATATCGGCGAGGAGCAGTTTTACAATCGAAATATTAATGCTGTACTGGAGCAATTCATCAGCAGACGGCTTGAAGGTATCGCCATGCAATACTTTCACAGAGCCGCTCTGCTTGGAGAGTATCCCGATATTGACGATTTCGGCAGCTATTGGTACGATGACCCTGCAACGAAAACAAATGGCGAATTTGACTGCGTTATCAGGCGTGGGGAGCAATATGATTTCTACGAATGTAAATACTTTGATCGCCCCATGACCCTTGAAGAATGCCGTCAGGAAAAGGAACAACTTGATAGCATCAAAGGTATCTCTGTGTCGGGTGTTGGGTTTGTCTGCACAGGAGGATTTGCGTTTGAGGAAAAGGATGCCTTTGAGCTTATTGACGGACAAACGCTTTATTTCAACGAGTGATTGCAAACCTGCGTAGTGTATATCTGAATAAAAACAATGAATCCCACCTTTGTCTGTAACGGGCATAAGGTGGGATTGTTTGTATATTGTATTTTTGATTTCCTACTTTATAGGCTCTGCTAAAAAAACTCTGTAAATTCAAAAACTGTGATAAAAAACGTTATTGCTGGAGCGGCTTAAAAAGTCGCTCCGATTTTTTTACAGTATAAATTGGATACTGCAATTTGTCAAGATACTTGTGCTATCAGCCTGTTGGAATGGAGCGCAGCGGAATGGGATCAGGCTGATAGCCGGCTGCTCAGCCGAGCCTGTCGGGGTACATGATCTCAAGCTCGCCAAGGACTTTGCCCCAGTTTCGCAGCGGCATGGTCCATTTCTTAGCTATCTCATGCGTTGCCAGATACAGAGCCTTCAGCAGCGCTGTATCGCTTGGGAATACGCTTCTCTGCTTGTTCAGACGGCGATAGCCGCTGTTCAGGCTCTCAATGGCGTTGGTGGTGTAAATGACCTTCCTGACGTCGGAGGAGAACTTAAAAATCGGTGATATTACGTCCCAGTTCTTGTACCAGCTCTTC
>CADAHS010000029.1 GCA_902787825.1 uncultured Ruminococcus sp.
ACTAACAAAATGAAAGCCCGGAGCGGCACAAAGGCGGTTGTCATCTCATACTGATATGCGACGGACACGCGCGCCGCAGCGGCGGCAAATTCTGATTTGTCTTATTAGATCACGCTTCGTAGGTACGCACTCTGAGTTGTATACCTACGCTGTCTGCAACAGCCTTTGACTTGGCTATCTCTTCCTGCCCGATAACGTCAACGACAGTCAGCATTGTGTTCGGAACAAACTCCTTGATCTGCTTTGCAAATCTGAGCATCTCCTCAAAGCAGTTCACTCCCTTGAACGACGGTCGTGTAACCGCATCGTAAGCCTGTGCGTCCGGAGCATTGAGGCTTATCGAAACAGTGTCCAGCAGACCCTCGAACTCGGGTGCTATATCACGCTTGTTGATAAGATTTCCAAGCCCGTTGGTATTGATCCTTACAGGCGTTTTCGTAACGCTTCTGATGTAGGCTGCGGTTTGTTTGAGTATCTCAAACTCGCAGGTCGGTTCGCCGTAGCCGCAGAAGATTATTTCCTCATAGCTGTCAAGCTCACGCTTTTTCAGATCGTCAATGACCTCCTCAGCGGTCGGCTGATGCTCAAGCCACAGGGGATCCGACCCGTAAGCGCCGTCGCCGTTGTTGCGTATGCAGAACGTGCAGTTGCACGGGCATTTGTTGGTAATATTGAGATACAGCTTGTTTCCTATCTCATATGAAATGTTCATTGCTTTTTGCATATCTATCGTCCCTTTCGACAATATTATTCTGGGGTAAACGCCAGCATTCACTTATGATTATATCACCACTTGCACGCCCTGTCAATCAGCGTGCGAACTTTATCCCCTGATAGCTGTTTCGTCTGCCAAGCTCTTTGTCTATCTCGTTCATAACGCAGAACTTTTTCAGGCTCCAAAGCGGTGCGATAAGCTCATCTTTTGCCCCGTCACCCGTGACACGCTGTATCACCAGCTCCTTTGGCAGGACCTCCAGCTGGTCACATACGATGCTCACATATTCCTGCATGGCAAGCGTTTCAAACTCGCCGTGCTCGTACATTTTTGCAAGCTGAGTACCTTTGAGGATATGCAGCAGATGTATCTTGATGCTGTGCAGCTCAAGCTCTGCAAGCTTTTTTGCCGTTTCAAGCATCATCTCGTGCGTTTCCCCGGGCAGCCCGTCAATGATATGCACGCACACGTTCACACCGTTTTCCCGAAGCAGCTCGTACCCCCTGAGAAAGTCCGCAAAGGTATGACAGCGGTTCATCGCAAGAGCGGTGCTGTCGTGAACGGTCTGCAAGCCAAGCTCAACGGTGAGGAATGTCTGTTTTGCGATCTCCCCCAGCAATGCAGCTTTTTGCCTGTCAATGCAGTCAGCTCTTGTGGCGATGTTCAGCCCCACACAGCCCGGGATACTCAGTGCCGTCGTGTACATCTTCCTGAGCGTTTCCACCGGGGCGTAGGTGTTTGAACCTGCTTGAAAATACGGGATATACAACCCCTCAGACCACTTGTTGTTCATCATTTTGCGCACCTTTTCAAACTGCGTCAATATATCGTCGCACGGATCTCCCGCAAACTCTCCGCCAAGGTGCGCCGAACAGAATTTGCAGCCGCCCGTACCCTTTGTGCCGTCACGATTGGGACAGCCCAGATCCACGTTCAGCGGAATTTTCATAACCTTCTGACCAAACCGTTTTTTCAGATAGTAGCTGTATGTGTGGTAACGCTTGTTGTCCGAAGAATATTCAAACGGATTGTCTGCTATCGTGTTCATTAGCTCTCCTTTTACCGGAATTTAACATTATTTGTTTTGACTTTCTGTATCAACGTTATTACAAATTTTAATTGTTTTTTGTGTTCAAATAATTGTTGTGTATAATATGTAAACAAATCCTGCGAATTTCTTCAGATATTTTATCATATCTTACAAAAAACTGTGCGGTTTTTTATTTACAAACTCTAAACTTTTTAAGAAAAGTAATAAAAACCTTTGCAAAATCACAAAAATGTGCTATAATTACTATGTAGTATGCGAGGAAAGGAGCGTGACACTATGTCATCTATTCTTGTAACCGGAGCCAGCGGCATGATAGGCAACGCTGTTGTTGAGAGTCTGCTGAACAAGAAACATAAAGTATTCGGTTTTGACAACAAAACAAACGATCTGGTCGGCACAAACCCTAACTATGAGTTTTTGCAGGGAGATATCACAAACAAAAACGTTGTTTCTGATTTTCTGATAAACAATGCCATTGATGTGGTGGTGCACCTTGCAAACACAGTAGATAATGATATTGATGCATATATCACTGATGCGGAGATGAAAAGGAGCAAACAGTGTGACAAGTATCTTTACGATGTTGCGGTCAAGGCAGGCTGCACCAGCATCATTATCCTCAGCACCACTCAGGTGTACGGCATACAAAAGGGCAGAGAGCCTATAAGGGAAACGTTCCCTGATAAGGGCATTTCCAACTATACCAATATGAAGCTTGACAGTGAAAAAGCGCTGATGAAGGCTACAAAAAAATCAAGGACTGTCCCTGTTATCGCAAGGTTAGCTCCGATATATCATTCTGAGTACACTCAGAACCTGCACACAAGGGTATTTGACACAAAGGAGAACGTTGCGTACATCTACAAGGAAGGCGAATACGGTTTTTCATTCTGCTGCCTGTATAATCTTGTGGATTTCATCAACGGTATCATAAACGTGCCCGAGGGAAGATACGAGGGTATATACAACGTTGCTGACACAAGAACGATAACTGCCGCAGAGATCATTGCTTACGAGAAAAAGAAATATCGTATCGGTGCTGTTGTGCAAAAGAACCCCAGCGTTGTACTCGCGGTAAATAAAGGACAGATGAGAACTGATTACAGGTATTTTGACCCGACGTTCACATTTTATAACTGGAACATCGACAACACCAAGGCTCGAAGGATATCGACCTTCCGCTGGAATTTGTCCAATACAAAGTAAAACAAAACTCCCCGCTTTTGCGGGGAGTTTTTTTTGCACTCGCCCTTATTTCTTCCCTCTTTCTCTTGCATCTTGCTTCTTACCTCTTACTTCTTACTTCTTACCTCTAAAAGCTTTTTTGCATTGTAATTATTGAAATTGCCCATAATTGATCGCAAAGCTGCGGCGTATTAGTGTAAAACGTGGATTTTTTGCAAGAAGCAGCTTTTTGACTTGCAAAAATGTGCAAAGTGGAGTACAATATATTACCGGAAGATATTATTATGGAGGATCACGCTATGCAATTAAATCAAATGTCAAGATCTGAGCTTGAAGCTTTTAAAAATGAGGCTCAGGCAAAATACGATGGATACAAGGCAAGAGGTCTGTCTCTTAATATGGCAAGAGGCAAGCCCTCCGCTGAGCAGCTCGACCTGACCAGAGGTCTGCTGACAACGGTGGTAAAAAACGAGGACTGCTTTGCAGCTGATGGAACTGATTGCAGAAACTACGGCGTTGTTGATGGTCTGGCAGAGGCAAAGGCTCTGTTTGCACCTATGCTCAACGTTACAAACGATCAGCTCATACTGGGCGGTTCTTCAAGCCTGAATATGATGTATGATACGATCGCAAAATTCATGCTGTTCGGCGTAAGCAAGGAAGCTAAACCCTGGAAGGATCAGGGCAGGCTCAAGTGGCTGTGCCCATGCCCGGGCTATGACAGACATTTTCTCGTTACCGAAACTTTTGGTTTTGAGATGATAAATATCCCCATGAACGCTGACGGCCCGGATATGGATATGATAGAAAATCTCGTTTCTGATGACGAAAGCATCAAGGGCGTTTGGTGCGTGCCGATGTATGGCAACCCGACCGGTATCACATTCTCTGACGAGGTCGTAAAGAGATTTGCAAATATGAAAACTAAAGCTGAGGACTTCCGCATTTTCTGGGACAACGCCTATTGCGTTCACCACCTCAGCGACGATCACGATCAGCTGCTTGACCTGCTTGCAGAATGCAAAAAGGCAGGCAACCCCGACAGAGCTATCGAGTTCGCTTCCACCTCAAAGATCTCGTATGCGGGTGCAGGCGTTGCAATGATGGCATCAAGCATTGAGAATATCAGCTACATCAAGTCGATGATGAGCGTTCAGACTATCGGTCCTGACAAAATAAATCAGCTGCGTCACGTTAAGTTCTTCAAGAACTTTGAGGGTCTGAAGGAGCATATGAAAAAGCATCAGGCTCTGCTCGCCCCACGTTTTGCTGCGGTGCTTGAAGGACTGGACAAGGAAATTGCTCCTTACGGTATCGGAAGCTGGACAAAGCCAAACGGCGGCTACTTCATCAGCTTTGATTCGCTTGACGGCTGCGCAAAGCGGATAGTTGAGCTTTGTAAAGAAGCCGGTGTTGTGCTCACCGGTGCCGGTGCGACATTCCCTTACAAGAAGGATCCAAGAGACAGAAACATCAGGATAGCTCCTTCCTATCCTCCGGTAGACGAGCTGAAGCTTGCGGTAGAGATCTTCACCACGGCTGTCAAGCTTGCAAGCGCAGAAAAACTCCTCAGCGAGAAATAATAAATGTACAAAACAGAGGACCCGATCGGATTCAAACCGGTCGGGTCTTTTGTTGTTATCTCAGTTGAAATCATAAGGCGGATAGTTTATACCGTCCTCTGTGATGATCGCACTTATAAGCCTTGCATCTGTGATATCAGAGGCTGGATTGAAGCAGTCAACTGCGTCGGGTGCAACGGGCGACTTGAAATACTCACGCTTGATCTCGTCGCTGTCACGAACCTCCATAACTATCTTTGAACCGTCATCACAGCTTATGTCGATAGTTGAGCTGGGGCAGAAAACGTAAAACGGTATCTTATAATGCTTTGCAAGCACCGCAAGTCCGAGAGTGCCTATCTTATTGGCGGTATCGCCGTTTTTTGCGACCCTGTCTGCTCCGACAAAGCAAGCCTTCACCCAGCCCTGCTGCATCACGACAGCCGCCATATTATCGCAGATCAGTGTTGACTTTACGCCTGCATTGCCAAGCTCGTATGCGCTGAGCCTTGCACCCTGGAGCATCGGGCGTGTTTCGCAGATATAAGCGTGAAGATCCATTCCCTTTTGCGCTCCCAGTATCAGCGGTCCAAGACCTGTGCCATATCGTGAGGTCGCAAGTGCGCCTGCATTGCAGTAGGTCATCACACTGTCGCCGTCATTTATCAGAGTAAGTCCGAAATTTGCGATCGCATAGCAGGTGCGGATATTCTGTTCGTGTATCTCAACAGCTTCCCTGCGCATAGCCTCAACTATCGTATCAAAGCTCCTGCGCATATTGTTCGCAGCCGTTCTCTCCATTCGCTTCAGCGCCCACGGAAGGTTCATAACCGTCGGACGTGCGGTGGAAAGGAACTTTGCGAACTTATGCAGATCCTGATAGAAATGCTCTTTATCGGTGTGTATGCTTGCAAGAGATTTTGCTTGCAAAAACATTGCATAGCCTGCAAAAATGCCGATACACGGTGCACCTCGGACCTGCATTGTCTTTATCGCATCAAACATCTCCTGCGGCTTTTCAAGGCGTATATACGCAACGTGATTTGGCAGCAGGGTCTGGTCTATCGCCAGTATCGCTTTGCCGTCATCTGTCAGCCTTACCGGATCGTTCACCTCGTATTTCATTGCTTCTGCTCCTTGTTTTAGTGTGTTTGCCGCACAGCCGGGGGAAACCCTTTTGGAGAGAGGGTAAGTAACCGTGGTAACGATTACTCTATCCCGTCCAGACCCCCTTCCTAAACCTCTTAATGATTTTTACTAATCGGGCATAAAAGCCCGATTAGTAAAAATAACTGAAAGTTCAGAAAAGAAAGTTTGAGAGAAAATCTTTATCCAAGAGAATATCCTCGGTTGTTCAGCAAAAATACTATAATAAAATAAAAATCGAACTTATAAATGCACAGGGGTATGGCGACCTGTTGTTTGCTCCGACTGCTATCGTCTGTCACGCACGAGTTTTGCTGGGTCCAGCAGGGAGATACGTTTTTTATTTGACGAAATAAAAAACTTGACTGTGCCGCCTGAGATGGGCGATCTTGCGATCATCTGCGGTGTGATATCCTCCACATCAGATACCATATCCACAATGATCCCGGCCTGCAATCCCTCGACCTCAACGACGATAACACAGCTCCTGTCGGAATACTTTATATCCGCAAAGCCCATTCTCTTTCGGAAATCTATCACCGGCAGGGCTTTGCCTCGATGGTTCATCAGACCCTTTATGTATGCAGGGAGTTTGGGGATAACCGTCAGCTCCGGTATCTCTATGATATCTGTGACATCGGTTATTAAAAAGGCATAAAATTTGTTGTCAGAGAAAAATGAAAGTATCTTTCCGCCGTTTTGCTCAAACTCGCTATCTCTTTCTTCCATTGTCATTCAAACCTCTCCTTTCCCCGCTGTTACGCTTTTTGCTTGACATACGGTCTGAGTATCTCCTTGACATCAAGACCGATAGTTATGGTTCCGTCGCCAAGTATCGAGCAGCCGCTCATTCCCGCTTCCTTCAGCGGAAAGTCCGAAAGCAGCGGTGAGAACGGTTTTACAACTATCTGCTGGTCGGAAATAATGCTGTCGGCAAACAGCACCGCAGAGGCCTCGCCCTCTTTGCAGTAGAGCATTATGCCCTTGTCCACATCATGAACATCGCTGGGTATGCCAAAATGCTTGTTGAGCCTTATCAGCGGCAGGCACATATCACGCAGCATGATGAACTCGTTGCCGTCAGGGTCAAGGATATAGTTATCAGCCTTGCAGGAAAACGCTTCTCTTACCGAGCTTATCGGCACAGAAAGACTGCTTTGTCCGACCTTGACGCTAAGCACGTCGATGATTGACAGCGACAGCGGTATGCGGATAGTGAACACCGAACCGACACCGAACTCGGAATCTACGATAAGCTTTCCGCCGACCTTTTCGATATTCTTTTTAACAACGTCCATTCCCACGCCACGCCCGGAATACTCGGTGATCTGCTCGTTTGTGGAAAAGCCTGCTGCGACGGTAAAGTTAAAAACTTCCTTATCGGTATATTCATTCTCGGGCTTGGTCAGAAGCCCGTTCTTTTTTGCCTTTGCAAGTATCTTTGCCCTGTCCATTCCCGCACCGTTGTCACGGCAGGAAATGACCACCTCTCCCGAATCATAGCCTGCGGAAAGAGTAACTGTCGGCGGCTCGGTCTTGCCTGCTGCGGCTCTTTCCTCGGGGGATTCGATACCGTGGTCAACAGCGTTTCGGGTTATGTGCATAAGCGGGTCATTGAGTATATCCACTATACTCTTATCGACCTCTGTTTCCTCCCCGACAAACTCCAGTGTTACACCCTTTCCGAGCTTCTGGTTCATATCTCTTATAACTCGGTTCATCTTCTGGAAAGCCGTAGAAACGGGCACCATTCGTATGCTCATTACCGAATCCTGAAGCTCGTCGGTGAGCTTTTTCAGTTCACGGGCGGACTTGTTGAAACGGTCAAGGTCAACGCTCAGCCCTTTGAGATCGGGGCTTGAGGTAACTGCACCCTGAGTTATGACAAGCTCTGCAACAAGGTCAAGCAGCTGGTCGAGTTTTTCGAGCTTGACAGAGATAATGCTTTGCTCATGTTTTTCGCCGGACTTCTTCGGCGGCTGCTTCGGAGCCTGTTGGGGCTGCTGAGCCTGCACCTGAGCCTTAGCCTCAGCCACTGCCTTATCAGCCTGTGCAGGTGTTGGGGCAGGCTGTTGAGCAGGTTTGGGCGGCTGAGCATTTTTGTCAGGCTTATGCAGCTGCACTGCCTTTTCGACATTTATACCGTCCTCTAAAAATTCGAGCACTTTGTTCGGGTCATCGGTAATGAGCTTGATTATCAGACCGTGAGCTTTTATCTCGTCATCGGCGTTATCGTCGTCAAGATCGACGGGCACGGTCGAGCAGACCTCAGCGATCTGTCCCAGTCCTCGAAGCAGCACAAAGCCTCTTGCAGACGGCATTGCACAGGTCTCCTGATATGTGACCTTATAGGTGAGGATACTTTCGTCCTCGTCGTCGGGGAACAGGTGGGAGAGATCCTCCTCGCCTGAAGCCTGTCCCGATCCGGACTGCTGCGGTGCGGCTTCGCCCTTCATATTCGCAGCAAACGCATGGATCTTCCCTTCCAGCTCGGTAAAGTCGCTGAGTGGGATATCGTCGTCCTGAATATTTTCAAGCTCGTTTTTAAGGTTGTCGGAGCTTGCAAACAGCAGCTCGTAAAGCCCCGGTTTATCGTACTTTACGTCCGGGTCATCACGGATTATATAAAACAGATCCTCCACCGCATGGGCAAGCGTGGACATATTCTGCAAGCCCATCATCGCAGCAGAGCCTTTTATGGTATGCATTGTACGGAATATCTCGTTGATATCCTCTGTACCGATAGTTTCCTCCTGCTCGGTACGCATAAGGATATCGTCAAGCTTTTCAAGCAGATCGCCCGTCTCAAAGACGAACATATCCAGCATTCCTTCCATTCCCGCTTCAAATTTTGGCATATATATCCCTACGCTCCTTTTCGATCAGGTCTTGTTATTGCCGATAAAATCGTACCCGTTGTCCTTCAAAAGCTTTATCGTCCTCTTATAGTTCACTCCGCCAACAAGGTGCCGCCGTGTTTTCTCTCCGGTGGTGTAAAATACCACTGTACAGGTCCCGAACAGCCTTGCAAACGGGTTCTGCCGCACTGCCACCTTGGTTATCCTCTCTTTTTTGAGGGCTATCTTATGGAAGGTGTACCAGCGGCAATAGCTCAGTGTAACGTTGTTTGCACTGAAGCCGAACGCTGTTGACACCGCAGCCTCGCACTTTACGATAGTCAGCCACAAAAGCGGAAGCGCAGTCATTATCTCGATAAAAAGTATCTGTGTTTTTCTCTCCGGGAAAAAGTGCTGCATCACTATCCCCAGCGCCACAGGCACAAGCGCTGACAGCGCAGGAAGTATAATAAATCCCGGTATACACGCTTTGTTGGTTTTCAGCTGGGTCTTGCACAGCGTAAACTCCGGCACGAGCATTCTTGCGGACATCACAGCGTCCTTTGACGTGGTTATGGGTATTATCGCCGATATTTCCTTGCGCCGCTTGCCATAGCCCGTACAGGAGACCTCAACGGAGCAGATGTTGAACATTTTCATAAGAAACGACTGTGTAAAATCCAGATAGTTGATATATTTTTTTCTCAGCAGGTGGTGTCTTCTTGCGCCCTTTCCGCTTCGCACACGCAAAAAATCTTTTCCACGCTTACAGGTCAGATCCCAGTGCCTCATCAGATTTGACACGAATGACAGCACGAAAACCAAGGCTATCGCCGAACCGCCGGCAAGAAAGTACACCCATATGCCGGAGCCTTCTATTATCTGCACCTGGTCATTGACGGTATCTATCAGACGTTTGTTGAACTCATCGTCGGTGATACGGTAAGCCTGATAAAGTATCGTCAGCAGCACGATAGCTCCCGAAATTGCGGAGGAAAACAGCAGCGAAAACACAAACAGCTGCTTTTTATCCGCCTTATATACAAAGCTCGTTGACGATACTGCTTTGCGGGAGATGATGTGGTATATCTCCATCGCCCTTGATTTTGTGAGGTCTATGCGTATATCCGTTGACTGGACGCACTTGGCGTCAGTGTCGATATAGACTGTACAGCTATGCACTAAATTTGAAATGGGACCCTGACAAAGCGACACAGAGGCTATCTCCTCAAAATACACGATCGTTTCTGTCATTCCCAGAAAGCCGGTATGCGTGATTATCCTGTCCTTGCCAAGCTCAAAATAGACGGTTATCCAGCGTATGAACGCAAAGCCGAATATAGCCAGCAATATCACCAGGTCGAACAGGTTAGCTTCGACCCAGCTTTTTATATCAAAATGTGTTGCTATCAGATATTTTCCCAGTGACAGCAGCAGCAGCCACAGATACTTTGCGGTATATTTGATTATCTTTATCGGGTGCTGTCTGAACGAGAGAAACTCCCTTGCTCTTGAACGCAGCTGTTTCACCGAAGCCGAATTCACTTCCATAGCTGCCCTCCGCTTTTTTCAAGCCTTTGCTTTATAGCCTCGTTGACGACCTTGGTTATCTGATTAGCCTGTTTTCTTGTGACAAACGGCATTATGCTCTTTGCACCGACTGAATTCAGCACGACAAAATTGAACCCCGTGAGCACGCTCAGCGGTGTTTTCACCGTGGTAACGCTCATCACCGAGGCTGTCGGCACATACTGATCGGTTATGATGAAAAAGCCTTTTCTCAGTTTGACCTGCTGCGGACTGACTTCATATCTTGCGACCAGCACATATATCGGAAATACCGTGACTGCGGTGATAAGCATTGCCGCCCACACCATATCCGCAATAATCAGGGCAGTTTGCGGCAATATCCCGCTTACTGCACGCAAGCCGTATTTAAAAGCAGCTTCAAGTCCGAAGGCGTACAAAAAGAACCAGAAAACCGTTCTTTTGCAGGCTCTGTATCTTGTGACCTGGATCATACAAAAAACTCCTGAAACGAATTTTCAAGGCTTGCAGGGCATATACTTTCATAGCCATATCGTCACAAAAAGGAGCAAAGCCTTGAACAATAATATTATATCCGTTTATTCGGCAATAAGCACAATAAATGAATTACTGTGGGGAATTCCCGTGCTGGGACTTATCCTTTCGGGCGGATTATATCTTTCTTTCCGCCTGAGATTTCCGCAGATACATATTTTCCGGCTTTTCAGGGACGTTATACGTTCGCTGAGATCCTCAGAAAGCTCCAAGGGGCTTTCGCAGCTTCAGGGCTTTTCCACCGCACTTGCTGCAACAGTCGGAACAGGTTCGGTCACAGGTGTCGCCTGTGCGCTTTACACGGGCGGCCGTGGCTGTATCTTCTGGATGTGGGTATCCGCATTTCTGGGAATGGGACTGTCTTACTGTGAAAACTTTCTGAGCGTAACTCACTCAAAGCTTTCGCAAAAAGGCAGCGGAGCGTTTTGTTATCTTAGGAGCGTTTCAAAGCCGCTTGCAGTGAGCTACTCACTGTTTTGCGTACTCGCATCACTGGGCATGGGCAATATGGCTCAGGCTTCGTCTGCGGTCAGTGCGGCAAGTCTTGGTCTTGGTCTGCCAAGGTGGATATGCGCTGTGGGGGTAGTAGTTTTCTGCTGCATAGTCGTGTGGGACACACAAAGGTGTGCAAAGCTTTGTGAAAGGCTTATCCCTGTGGGTGCAGGGATATTTATTGCGGTGAGCCTTACGCTTGTGCTGATACACCCTTATGCATCGGCAGAGGCTGTCTGCGGCATTTTCAAAGACGCACTGAGCTTCAAAGCCTGTGCCGGCGGAACGGTGAGCTGGTACTTCACAAAGATCTGCGTCAACGGACTTCGCCGTGGTGCATTCTCGCACGAAGCCGGCTTGGGAACGACCTGTGCGGTACACTCTGACTGCGGCGTAAAGGACGCACAGCTTCAGGGGAAGCTTGCAATGTCAGAGGTTTTCATCGACACAATGGTCATCTGCACCATAACTGCGCTTGTTATACTTTGTTCCGGCACTGATTTTTACTCTTGCGCAGACGCAACACAGACCGTCATCAACGCTTATTCCGCCTGTCTTGGAGGGGCGTTCGCAGGCAGACTTTTCACCTGCATTTGCCTCACGCTTTTTTCACTGTGCACTCTCACAGGCTGGTTCTACATCGGGCAAAGCTCATTTGGCTGTCTGTTTGCGCAAAAAGCATTGCTTTACAAAGTTATATATCTTTTTTGTGCATATCTTGGCACATCATTTTCGCTGCGCACCGTCTGGGACATAAGCGACATTTTCAACGCCCTTATGGCAATACCCAATCTCACCGGTGTGCTTATGCTCTCAGGTCAGATACAAAGACCTAAATTTCGCCGCTTGCGTGACGGGTAACATGACAGCCAACGTTGACCGAAACGGGCAGTCCTGCAATGTGTGTAGGCGCCTGCTCGATATTTACCGCAAGACAGGTCTGCGTTCCGCCGAAGCCCTGCGGTCCGATACCGAGCTTGTTTATCTTTTCAAGCATTTTCTGCTCAAGCTGCGCATAAAGCGGCTTTGGATTACGCTGTGAAACGTCCCTGCAAAGAGCCTGCTTTGCAAGCAGCGCACACTTTTCAAAGTCACCGCCTATACCCACACCGATAACTATCGGCGGACACGGGTTTGAGCCTGCCTTTGCGACAACGTCCACCACCCAGTCAACTATCTCGTCCTGAGTGACGCTGGGGGTCATCATTCTGAGCTGAGACATATTCTCACTGCCAAAGCCCTTTGGTGCGACCATTATCTTCACCCTGTCCCCCGCAGTATAGCTCAGGTGCACTACCGGCGGTGTGTTATCCCCCGTGTTGACTCTTTCCAGCGGATCAGATACTATCGAGCAGCGAAGCTTTCCGTCTATGTAGCCTCTTGAAACGCCATTGTTCAGCGCCTCATTGATATCTCCGCCTACAAAGTGAACGTCCTGTCCGACCTGCATAAATATAACTGCCATTCCCGTATCCTGACAGATGGGTATGGTCTGCTGTCTTGCGACATTGATATTGTCAATGATATCACCGAACACGTTTTTTCCCACGCTTGATCTTTCAAGCTCGGCATTTGCTTTGATACAGCTTTCCATGTCCTCCGGAAGATACAGATTTGCTTTTATGCAAAGCTCCCTGACAAGCTCCTCAACTTCTTTTACATTTATTTCTCTCATAGCTGCACTTTCCTTATCGGGTATTATTTCAAAGTCTTGCAGAAGCCGCTGATAAGCGTTTCAAGCTTGTTCTCGCATTGCTTAGCTGCCTGCTGAACTTCCTCATGTGAAAGCTCCTTATCGCTAAGACCAGCCGCAGCGTTGGTAACGTGCGAGATACCACAGATCTTCATTCCTGCGTGTTTTGCAGCGATAGCTTCACAGGCGGTGGACATTCCCACAAGATCTGCACCAAGGGCTGCTGCCATTCTTATCTCGGCAGGTGTTTCATATGACGGACCTGTAAACTGGATATAAACGCCTTCCTTGACCTCAATACCGTTTTGCTTTGCGATCTCCTTCATGGTATCTCTCATCTTCTCATCATAGACATGACTCATATCCGGGAATCTTACACCCAGCGAGTCAATATTCTTATTTATCAGCGGATTTGGAACAAACGTCGAGATATGATCTGTGAGCAGCACGATATCTCCGACATTATAATCGGGATTGATTCCGCCTGCGGCATTGGTGAGCAGAAGTATCTCAACGCCCATTATCGCCATAAATCTGATCGGCAGAACGACCTCCTCCATAGAATATCCCTCGTAATAATGGATCCTTCCCTGCATACATACAACAGGTACGTCCTGGATATAGCCGAAGACGAACTGTCCTGCGTGACCCTCAACTGTGGACATCGGGAAACCGCTGATATCGTTGAAAGCAAATGTGTATACTGCATTTATCTTATCTGCGATCTCTCCCATTCCCGAGCCAAGAACAATGCCTACCTTCGGGGCAAAGCCTATTCTTGAGCTGATCTTGAGTGCGTACTGTTCAAGTCTTTCGTAATCGTACATATTATTCTTTCCTTTCAATTCTGATTTATTATTTTTCAATTTTGTCCTGGTACGTCTGAGCGTATGGTTTGTGCAAAACATACAATGCCCTGTATCTTTGCACATATTTAGCTACTGTATATTTTACTATAAAAATGATAATTTGTCAATGCTAAATAATAAATCCACGGAAAACATAAAATAAATCAGAAATTAAACTATTACTATCAAATTAATAGTTGTGCACCCGAAGGGGTTAGGGGGCGACCGGAAAGCCCCCTAAAGAGGCTATATTAAATAAGTTCAGGTTCAATGCTCGAACGTCAAGCCATAATGGCTTGAAGAAAAAGAGTTCTACACAGGGTAAGGGGCAGCCCTCTCGTGCAGGGCATGCCCCTCTTTCAAAACAGTCCACAGGACTGTTTTGAAATTCACCCTGTGCTGAGCGTTTGACGTTCGGGGTGTTTACGAGAAAAAGGTGGACGAAAAAACCTGTTATTATACCATACTAACAAAATGAAAAAGGGAAACTCTTATTACAGGAGTTTCCCTTATTTATCAGAATTCGATTTTTGAATAAAGACCTGCGCCCTTCATTGAATCCTCTGGCTTAGGTTTTTTATAGTCCTTTTCAAAGCTTGTGGTAATATCAAAGCCTCTTGAACGGTTATTATTTCTTCCGCCGTTTCTTCTGCCTCTTCCGCCCTTTTTAAAGCCGCCTCTATCGTCGAACTTTCTTGGGCTGGTTGAAGAAATGATGACCTTTCTGTACGGTTCCTCGCCCTTAGACTGGCTGGTAACGCCCTCTATTTCGGACACAGCAGCGTGAACGATACGTCTTTCGTATGGATTCATCGGCTCAAGAGCTGAGCTTCTGCCGTTCTTTTTAACATTGTTGGCAATCTTTCTTGCAAGCTCTTCAAGCTGAGCTTTTCTCTTTTCTCTGAAGCCGTTGCAGTCTGTGGAGATCCTGAAATAATCCCTGTCTATTTTGTTGCAAACAAGTGATGCAAGGTACTGAAGAGAATCGAGCAGCTCACCTTTTTTGCCAAGAAGCTCTTCAAATCCATCGCCATTTATTTCAAGAACAGCACCATCTTCGTTCTCCTGTGAGGTTATCGTCACATTTTCGATCTGCATTGCTGTCAGCACACTTTTGATATACTTTACAGCAATATCTGTCTTTGTCTCGCTGTACTCAGCCTCGACCTTTGCCTCTCCCTTGATTTTTCCGAAAAGTCCTTTTTTAGGCTCTTCAAGCACATTGAAGCTTATTTTTTCTTCGCTAACCGAAAACACATCTGCTGCCAGCTGCTTAGCTTCCTCAACTGTGGCAGCGGTAAAAACCTGTTTCATTTTACCTTTAACTCCTCTCGTATTTTTTCACATATATCACAGAGCCTTGTTCTGCTGTGCAAAGCCTGCTTTCGTGGCTTTGAGCATAATAGTCGCAATGCGGCTCCCTAAAGTGTGCGGTATTACTCCCGGCTGTCTTCCTCCGGATCGGTATCCTCCTGCTCTGATGCAGTATCATCAGAATTTTCGCCTTCGCCGTCATTCTTAGCATTGTTATTGCTGTTGTTGCCGTTATTATTCTTATTCTTGTTCTTTTTCTTTTTTCCCTGCTGAGGCTTTGGCTTTTGCTCCTGCTCCTCCTGCTCGTCAAGGAACTCCTCGTACTCATCGCCGTACTTTTCAGCCATACGTTTTCTTGCTTCAGCTATACGGCGGCGGTCCTCTGCAGCTTTTTCAGCCTTGGAAAGCTTCTTTTCCTCGGTATCTTCGCTGTCATCATCAGATGGAGCGGGGGCTTTGCCCATTCTTTCAAGATTCTGCTCTGCCATTTTAGCGAACATTGACTTTTTGCCGCTTTTCTTATTCTTAGCATTTTCAGCCTCAACAATAGCAGCGATCTTTGCTGGGTTATAAATAACGTTGAGGACGATAGTCTGAACGAGTCCGAAAAGTGAAGAATAGCACCAGTAAAGACCCAGACCTGCAGGGTAGCTGAAACCGATCCACAGTGAGAACAGAGGCAGAATGATGAATGTGATCTTCATACCCATTCCCATTGCCCGTGCAGCGGGATTATTCTTTTTCTGATAGTACTGTGAAATGATAGTTACAGCGATCTGAAGGATAAACGAAGCGAACGGGATTATCCAGGTTAAGTCCTTGAATGACGGGATAACGCCCATATCCAGACCAAAGCTCTTATAGTCGATATCTTCAGCGGCTTTTTTAACGCTTTCAGGCAGGATATCTGCATATTTTCCGTCCTCGTTATTAACAAACGAGAATGTCATCAGCTCAGGTCTTGAAGTTGCAAGATTCTTGGAGATATACTTTTCTTCCAGCATAAAGTAGTCGATATCCGGGTGAAGCTTGATCGCTTCAAGGATATACTTTACCTGCTTGTCCTCATCTTTAAGGTTTTTTGCGGTATTCTTGCAATGTTCCTCGTCAAGGAAATACTCAGACAGCTTTGTATATACTTCGTCGTCCTTTGCGCCGTCTTTTTCAAACTTGAAAATAAACTTTTCAAGCACAGTCTTTTTCTCGACTTCTTTTTTCTGCTCATCTGTAAGGTTAAGCTTTGCTATCTCTTCATTGATATACTTGATGTTGTCGTCGCTGTGCATTTCGCTGCTGACCATATAAAGTCCCGAAATCAGGTTATTGGACTTTGAAAGATCGTCCTTGTCAGCATTTGAGATGTATGTCAGCGGTCCGTAGATGATAGGGATAAGTGCGAAAAGTATCACCATCGTTACTATCATCGGCAGGCAGCTTGCCATTGGGTTTATGCCTGTCTTTGAATAAAGAGCCATCTGCTCTTCCTGCACCTTCTGCTGGTTTTTGCCGTACTTTTTCTTTATTTTTTCAAGCTCAGGCGCAAGAAGTGCCATCTTCGCCGTACTCTTCTGCTGCTTGATAGCAAGCGGAAATACGATCAGTCTTGTCACAAATGTAAACAGTAAAAGCGCTATACCGTAGTTTTTGACTACATAGTACAGTCCTTTCATTATCCACCCCAAAGGGATCGCAATTATTCCCATTCTCGTCCTCCATTTTACTTTTCTTATCATTTGTGCGGGATAGCTGGGGAAAACCCTTTTGGAGAAGGGTTCTCCCCCAGACCCCTTTCCTAAACCTCTTTAGTATTTTTCTGTATCAGGTGATTAACACCTGATACAGAAAAATATTAGAAAGTTCAGAAAAAAGAATTTGAGAAAAATCTTTTCCAAGAGAATATCCTCAATTATACTGCACAGATGATATGCAAACTACAATAAAACACAATAATGTGTATCAGTTTTCCTTACTTGTTTTCTTTCTTCTGAAATATCCCCAGCTGAATTTTTCGGGGACATAGTCCACTCCGCCGTTGCTCCAGGGGTTGCACCGCAGAATTCTCCACACGCTCAAAAGCAGTCCTTTAAAAAACCCGTGTGTTTTAAACGCCTGCGCTGAATAAGCCGAACAGCTCGGATAATACCTGCACCTTGCAGGAAACAGCGGACTTATAAATTTTCTGTATAACTTCACAAAAAACAAAGCTATATATCTCATTGATCCTTTTTAGGCATATTGCCGGTTCTCTTTTCAAAAGGCTTGTTCATTTCTTTGATAAGCCTTTGTCCGATAAAACTGAGCACATCTTTGCTCGTTTTCTCACCGATATTATTTCTTCCCACAAACACTATATCGTATCCTATCGGGAAATCCTGTTCGCTAAGACGGCAGGCTGCTCTTATGATCCGCTTGATCCTGTTTCTTGTCACGGCATTGCCAAGTTTTTTGCCTGCGGTGATGCCAAGCCTGTTGCAGGGCATCTTATTAGGAAAGAAATACACGCACAGCGTATCGCTGCACACTCGCCTTCCCTTTTTGTAACAACGCAAAAATGCACTGTTATCCTTCAGGATAGTTGTAAACAGCATATCTTCTGATCTCTGATCTCTCTTACTTCTTACCTCTTACCTCTTACTTCTAAAAAACTAAAAACGACCTTATACCCTTCAATTATCTGAATGGTAAAGGTCGGTCGATAACGGGGCGGCAGCTTTTTTAAACAAAGCTCACCTGTTCTTACCCCGATTTCTTCGGCTTCTCTCTTTACGCCGAAAACAGCAGTTGCGTCCTCCGCCATATACGGCGGACGACATAGCCGCCGGAAAAAGATCAATAGCTGAGTCTTGCTCTGCCCTTAGCTCTTCTTCTTGCAAGCACCTTTCTGCCGTTAGCAGTTGCCATTCTCTTTCTGAAACCGTGAACCTTCTGTCTGTGAAGCTTCTTAGGCTGGTATGTTCTTAACATTTCAGTTCATCCTCCTTCCGTTGACCTGTCCAAGCAATATTTACACAAATATCACTTCATCAGCCTTTTTATGCGGACTGACAAGTGATAAATCTTGACATAGCCCTTGTAATTTTACATTATAGCTTATTTGATAGTCATTTGTCAACCCCTTTTTTTAACTTTTTTATCAAACTGCACAGCTTTTTAAGGATAAATTGTACAGGTTTTCTTAAAATTTTTGTGTACTCAACATAATCAAATTATTATAACTACAACATATAGTTAAAAAATACCGAATAATCAGCCTATTTTGTATATATTACAGCTGTAAGACCATTGTTGAAAAAAATACTATTAATTATATATATATGCTTGAAATTTTATGCGGTTTGTGATATACTTAATTAGTATTGAGCAGTATGCCATTTTGTTAATATTTGCATATTTTCAATGGCATTTTACTATAACATCAGACATATCACTTTACGGATTTATCACATAAAGGATAAGATATATTTGGAGGAGAAATAAATTATGGATTCATTCAATGACGTATTTCTGGAGGTTCTGAAATACTGCCACGATTATAAGACTGTCAGCGAGCCGGGGTATAACAGGTGGATAAAGATACTTGAACCTTACAAGTTTGAGAACAATACCGCCTATCTGCTTGCAGACTCTGAATTTACAAAGACTACGACCGAAACTAACTACGGTCACATCATAAAAGAAGCTTTTGAGCACGTCATGGGCTTTGAGGTAGATGTCAGGATACTTGTAAAGACCAAGGAAGAAACGGAAAATGAAGATGTCAACGTTACTCCTGCAAAGTATTCGGACAACCTTACAAATCTCCTGACCTTTGACAACTTTGTGCAGGGTGAATCAAACAAGCTTGCGTTTGCATTTGCAAAAACAGTTGCAAACAGGTACAACAACAATTCCCAGCAGTCTGATTATAACACGATGCTTTTCAATCCGCTTATCATCTACGGTGATTCGGGACTTGGAAAAACTCACCTTATGAAAGCAATAGAATATGATGTCAAGAAGAATAATCCCGATCTCAGGATAGTATATACCACGGGCGAGTCATTTATCAACGAGCTGGTAAAAGCTCTTGAAACTAAAGATACCGTAAATTTCCACGATAAATACAGAAATGCTGACTATCTGCTGGTAGACGATATCCAGACTATCGCAGGCAAGGAAAGAATGCAGGAAGAATTTTTTCACACCTTCAATGAGCTTTATAATGCAGGCAAACAGATAGTTCTGACCTCTGATATACACCCCTCAAAGATATCAAAGCTTCAGGACAGGATACAGTCAAGACTTTCTAACGGAATGCAGGTCGATATCACACCGCCTGATCTTGAAACGAGAATGGCTATCATCAAGAGCAAGGCTGAAAGACTCGATCTTCATCTTTCCGAAAGCGTTATAAGAATAATCGCTGAAAAGATCAAGATAAACGTAAGACAGATCGAAGGCACTATCAAAAAGATAAAGGCTCTGACTATCTATACCAACGAGCAGCCTACTATCTCGATGGCTCAGAGAGTCATCAAGGAGATAATGATAGAAAACCATCCTGCTGAAATAACCGTTGACAGGATAATCAACGATGTTGCAGACGCATTTGATGTAACATCTGAGGATATCCTCTCAAAGAACAGACAGGCTAAGATCTCGCTTGCAAGAAAAATAACTATTTATGTCATGAAAAACGTCAAGGGTATGACATTTACCCAGATAGGTGATGCTCTTAATAAAAATCATTCGACTATGACTATACACTATAATGAGATAGACCAGCTGCTCAATACCAATAAAGCACTAAAGGATAATGTCGATGATATTATAAAAAATCTCAAAAACAACTGACATTTCAACAAGTGAATTAAAACGGACAATTAAAACTCTTTAAAATGCTTTTCAACAATTTTTGATAAAACGATCGGCTTTGATCTGCGCACATTACGCACAGGCTTCAACATTTTTAATAATTCTGATAATGATGAAAAGGTTAAAAACAAACATCTGATCGTGATTTTTTCAATATTTGTTTTAACTTTCAACCAACTGTTTTTCAACCTTGCAATATCAAGATCAACTTTCAAAATAATCAACTTTTTATTCAATATGACCTGCCTAAAACTATACCTGCTTAAAAGCAGTCATAAAAGAAAAAAACGTGATAATTAACATTTTAAACGCTACTGATACTAATACTGAAAAAATATAAGTTATGTTGGTTAACAACAGCACAACTCACCTTAACAGACAGACAAGCCGTTGTTGAAAAGATCTGCTGAAATATTTTTTTGATGAACAGATAAGATCAGACAAAATAAAAATATAAAAACTTATAAACTTATAATCAGAAGGGCTGTGATCTCTTAATGAAATTTACCTGTGAGAAAAAAGTACTTATAGACGCTGTGAGCAACGTTTCAAAAGCTATCTCCGAAAAAGCTCCTTTTCCTGCTCTTTCGGGAATGAGAATGTATCTTGACAAAAACTCTCTTGAGCTTACGGGATACAATATGGAAATAGGCATCAAAACAAATGTTATGGTGGAAAGCAGCGATTCCGGTCAGTGCATAATAGATGCGAACCTGTTTTCAAATATGCTGAGAAAAATGCCGGAGGATATAATAAGCATTGAAATATCCTCTAACTATCAGGTGACTATCTCAAGCGGCGTGACCACATTTAATCTCGTGGCTTCAAACGCAGATGAGTATCCTGATCTTCCCCTTGTTAATTCAGATGAGGTAATAAGCATCTCTCAGCCTGTGCTCAAAAATATGATCGAACAGTCCGTGTTTGCCGTTGCAACAACGGATATGAAACCGATCCTGAAGGGTGAGCTGTTTGAGATAGAAAACGGCACTCTCGTTCTTGCTGCGATAGATGGTTACAGACTTGCGGTAAGATATGAGCCGATAAAGTATGAGGGAATGAAAAAGTTCGTTGTTCCTGCGGTGACTCTCTCAAAGGTCATCGAGCTGCTTGGTGATAAGGAGGATGAGGTCGCTCAGCTTTGTCCCACACTTAAACATATTATCTTCAAAATAAACGGATATATGGTTTATTCAAGACTTCTTGAGGGTGAGTTCCACCCGTATAAGTCTGCGATCCCGACAGAGAGCAAAACTGAGGTCATAGTAGACAGAAAACAGCTCATAGCTACCCTTGAAAGAACTATGCTCATCATTAATGACAGAGCACCTTCACCGGTAAAATGCTATTTTGAAAATGACAGTGTAAAGATAAACTGCAAAACATCTGTCGGAAAGATATCTGACGAGATAAGCGCTGCTATCACAGGTCCTGTCATTGAGATAGGATTTAAGTGCAAGTACCTGCTTGACCCGCTGAAGGTCATCGACGAGGACAGGGTGAAATTGCAGATGAACGGAAGCTTGCTGCCTATGAAGATAGTTTCCTGCAGCGACGAGAATAAGTATACATACCTCGTTTTGCCTGTAAGACTTCCAAAGGACTGATCTGATGAAAACAGTTGAGATTAAAATAAAAACTGAATTTATAAAGCTTGATTCTCTGCTGAAATTTGCCGGTGTCGTCGAAACAGGCGGGATCGGAAAAGAAATAATTGCCGAGAAAAGAATAAAGGTCAACGGTGAGATCTGTACCATGAGAGGAAAAAAGATAAGAAATGGTGACAGAGTCCAGATAGAAGAGATAGATACCGAGATTTTAGTTGTAAACTGATGTATATAACAAGATTGTGCGTTGACGGTTTCAAAAACCTGAAAAATATAGATATATCTCCTCACGAGAGCCTTAATATCTTCTGCGGCAGAAATGCGCAGGGAAAAACTAATCTTATCGAGGCTATCTGGCTATGCAGCGGTGTGAGATCTTTTCGCAGCACCAAGGATAAAGGCATGATAGATATCGACAAGGACTTTATGCAGATCGAACTCAGCTTCAAAAACAGCTTTCGTGAGCAGACTGTTCGTTACAGCATGAGCAGAAAGGATATAAAGGAAAAAAATATCTTTCTCAACGGAGTAAAGGTAAAAACGCCATCAAAGATATTCGGACAGCTCGACTGTGTGGTGTTCACACCGGAGGATCTTGAAATATCAAAAGGCTCGCCGGAAAACAGAAGGCAGTTTTTAGATCTTTGCGTAAGTCAGATTAAAAACAATTATGCAGGAGTCTGCGCAAAGTATGAAAGGATCATTGAGCACAGAAACGCTTTGCTTAAAAGCATTTCATTCGGAAAAAGCTCAAAGGACGAGCTTGAAGCGTGGGATATGCAGCTTGCACAGTTAGGCTCATATATCTCTCTTTTGAGATATAGCTATACCAAAAAGCTCAATGCCTTCGCAGCAAAGCTCTATAACGAGATATCACAGGGCAAGGAAAAGCTGGAGATAGGTTACTATTCAACAGTATTTCCAAAGCTTGAAGGAAAAAGGGATTATGCAGGCGAGATGGCGCAGGAGTATCTTGAGGTACTGAAAAAAAATACAGACGAAGATATCCGCTGCGGATTTACGATGAAAGGTATTCACCGTGACGATATGACAGCAAGGATAAATGGTCTGACCTGCCGTGACTATGCATCACAGGGTCAGCACAGATCTGTGGCACTGGTGATGAAGCTTGCGCAGGCGTACATTCTTTCTCAGGAAACTGACGACCCACCGTGTATCCTGCTTGATGACGTGCTCAGCGAGCTTGATGTCAACAGACAGAAATTTGTGATCTCAAAGATAGACGGTATGCAGGTGTTCATAACCTGCTGCGATAAGAATATTCCCTTTGAGAAAAATCAGCACGGGCGGCTTTTCAATATCGAGGGAGGAAGAATAAAGACCCAAAGGCGAAAGGAAAAGAAAGACTGATGTATCTTCATCTTGGCAACGACTATATCGTTAATGAAAAGGATATCATAGGGATCTTTGATATAGAGAATTCATCGGTGTCACAGATCACAAAACAGTTTCTCAATAACGCATCGAAAAATGCAAGAGTTGTGAACTGTACATATGAAATGCCAAAGAGCTTTGTTGTCTGCCTTGATAAAGATCTGACGGAAACAGTCTATATTTCTCAGCTGGCGTGTTCAACACTGCTTAAAAGACACAGGAGGTACTCCCAATGAGTAATTGGGGAAAACCCTTTTGGAGAAGGGTTGTCCCCCAAACCCCTTTCCTAAACCTTTTATTGCTTATTCGTTATAGGGGATTAAAACCCCTATAACGAATAAGTAGTGAGAGTTCAAAAAAGAGATTTAGAGATAATCATTTTCAAAAAGGTCTCTCAACTATTCACTGAAATATTTCTGTATTCTTTCAACAGTATCAGACAGGCAACTGAAAAACATAAATATCACTCATTACGCATAATTCAACATAGGAGGATAAAAATCTTGGATAACAATTTGGAAAACATCTCACAGGTGGATAAGAGCAATAACTATGACGAAAATCAGATACAGGTGCTCGAAGGTCTTGAAGCTGTAAGAAAAAGACCGGGTATGTATATCGGTTCGACAGGCTCAAGAGGTCTGCACCACCTTGTTTACGAGATAGTTGACAACGCTATAGACGAAGCCCTTGCAGGCTATTGTACACAGATAGATGTCGAAATACTTGAAGGTGACATTATCAGAGTTACCGACAACGGACGTGGTATCCCTACGGGTATCCACCCAAAAGAGGGAATATCTGCGGCGACTGTCGTTTATACGATCCTGCACGCAGGCGGAAAGTTCGGCGGCGGCGGATATAAGGTAGCAGGCGGACTGCACGGTGTCGGTGCGTCTGTTGTCAATGCGTTGTCCGAGTATCTGGAGCTTACCGTATACGACGGAAAGAATATCCACTTCCAGCACTTTGACAGAGGCCATTATACCGAGCCTTTGAAAATAATCGGTGAAACTGATAAAACAGGTACCTCTGTTTTGTTCAAAGCAGACCCCGAGATCTTTCAGGAAACTACCGTCTATGAGTATGATATACTTGAAAAAAGACTGCGTGAGCAGGCATTTCTCAACGGCGGTATCAAGATAATTTTCTCCGATAAGCGTGACCCGGAAAATGTAAGGAGCGAAACTCTGCATTATGAGGGAGGCATAAGGCAGTTCGTCGAGCATATCCACAAGACAAGAGGTGTCGAGGCGCTCTCAGAGGAGGTAATATACGTCAACGGAAAGCAGGACGATATGTTCGCTGAGGTCGCTTTGCAGTATAACGACACCTATAACGACCTGATACTTTCATTTGCAAATAATATCCACACGCCCGACGGCGGTTCGCACGAAACAGGCTTCCGTGTGGCTCTTACAAGAGTTATAAACGAATACGGCAAAAAGTTCGGCTATCTTAAAGACGGCGACAAGCTGCTTGCTGAGGATGTCCGTGAGGGACTTACCGCAATAGTTTCGGTAAAGCTCACAAACTGCGAATTTGAAGGACAGACAAAGGGCAGACTCGGCAACCCCGAGGTCAGACCGTTTGTAGACAAGATAGTTACCGAAAAGCTGATGAACTACTTTGAAGAGAATCCGCCTGTCGCAAAGGCGATCTTTGATAAGTCCGTTCAGGCACAAAAAGCAAGAGAAGCTGCAAAAAAAGCCCGTGAGCTTACAAGAAGAAAGAGCGCTCTTGAATCGTCCAGCCTGCCGGGAAAACTTGCAGACTGCTCTGAAAGAGATGCCTCTGTTACCGAGATATATATCGTCGAGGGAGATTCCGCAGGCGGTTCTGCTAAGGAAGGCAGAGACAGAAGGTTTCAGGCTATCCTGCCGCTTTGGGGAAAAATGCTCAACGTGGAAAAAGCCCGTATCGACAGGGTCTATGGCAACGACAAGCTTTCGCCTGTTGTTACAGCCCTCGGAACGAGCATCGGTGAGGACTTTGACCTGAGCAAGCTGCGCTACGGCAAGGTCATCATCATGGCGGATGCCGATGTAGACGGTTCGCATATCAGAACGCTGCTGCTGACATTCTTCTTCAGATTTATGAGACCTCTTATCGAGCACGGTCATGTTTATCTTGCACAGCCGCCGCTTTTCAAGGTACAAAAGGGAAAGTCCTTCAAGTACGCATATACCGATGCGCAGCGTGACAGATATATCGCTGAGTATTCTGCAAACGGCGGAAAGGTCAACGTTCAGAGATATAAGGGTCTTGGTGAGATGGATCCGATGCAGCTGTGGGAGACCACTATGGATCCTGAGACCAGAACGATGATAAGAGTAACTATGGAGGACGCTGTCAAAGCCGACGAGATATTCACGATACTTATGGGAGATAAAGTCCAGCCTCGTAAGGAATTTATCGAAAAGAACGCAGAGTATGCAAAGGAACTTGATGTTTAAGAATATTTAGTCAAACCCTGAAGGGTTTGAGGAAAAAAAGAGAAGGCTTTTCATAAGGGAACGCCCTCTCTTTCAGGGCGTTCCCTCTTTCAAAACAGTCCACCGGACTGTTTTGAAATTCACCCTTTGCGGAGCGCCTGACGTAAAGAGATTTCGCTGTCTGCGGACAGCGACGAGGGCGCTGCCCTCGACTCGCCACCTTTTTTTACGAGAAAAAGGTGGACGAAAAAACCTGATATTATGGTTTTTTAAAGAAAGAGGAAAAATTAATGGCGGAGAAAAACGATTTCAAGAGCTTTGAGCAAAAAGAGCTTGAACAGTACGAACAGCAGGCTCAGGCAGATGCAGACAGCTTTTCCGAAGAGCCTATGCTCGTTATCGACTATGATGTGAAAAATGACGAGGAGGACAGAGCTTTCAGAGCTTATCAGAAAAAGTTCGTCTATCCCCACAACTGGAAAGTCACAGCGGCTTTCTCAGTCGTTGCAGCAGCTTTTATCGTGTCGATAATCAAATATCCGAACGGCTATCTGAACTATGTCCTGCTTGCAATATGTCTTATCACTATCGCACTGACCTGGTATAACAGCGTCAGGATCAGAAAATATCTTGTCAAGGCGCTTAAAAACCTTGAGGACGACAGGTACAGGTTCACTCTGTATGAAAGCGGCTTCACTATCGAAACGCTCGTCAGTGAGGAGGAAAAGCAGGCTGAGGATTACGTCCCGATAAAGCCAAGACGTGTGCACTTAGGTGATAACAGCGATATAAACAACGATACCGTCGAGGTCATCGAAAACGATGAGATGTTTATAATAATCCTTGAAAAGGAAACATTTTATGTGCTTTGCAAGCGCCTTATCAGCGAGTCTGAACAGAAGATACTGCGTGACAAGTTCACAGGCGAGCTTGCAGAGGGTTATCACCTTATCACAGATAATAAATGATCTATATACTTTCCGGAGATCCGGAAGAATGGAGTTGAAATTTTTTGAGCGACTATAATGTTATTGACACAGATGTCGAAAGGATAATGAAAGAATCGTTTATCCAGTATTCTATGGCAGTAATCGTTTCCAGAGCTTTGCCTGACGTAAGGGACGGATTGAAACCTGTTCACAGACGTATACTGTATACGATGTATGAAAACGGGCTTACTCCCGACCAGCCGTACAGAAAGTGTGCTGATACGGTAGGTTCTGTGCTGGGTAAATATCACCCTCACGGCGACGCTTCCGTTTACGATGCACTGGTGCGTCTTGCACAGAGCTTCTCGCTTCGTTACCCTCTTGTTGACGGTCACGGAAATTTCGGTTCTGTGGACGGCGACCCGCCGGCTGCTTACCGTTACACAGAGGCTAAAATGGCAAAAATGTCGATGAATATGCTCACCGACATAAACAAGAACACTGTCGATTTCCAGTCAAACTACGACGACAGACTCAAAGAGCCTGTGGTGCTCCCGTCAAGATTCCCGAACCTGCTTTGCAATGGTTCAACGGGTATCGCCGTAGGTATGGCTACTAATATCCCTCCGCATAATCTGCACGAGATAATCGAGGGTATGAAGTGCGTGATGAGAAATCCTGACTGTACGCTTGATGAGCTTATGGAGCACGTCAAGGGTCCTGACTTCCCTACCGGCGGAATAATCATGGGCAGAGCAGGCATAAGGGCAGCTTACGGTACGGGAAAGGGCAAGATAACTCTGCGTTCACAGACCTCTATCGAGGAGATAAACGGCAGAAACTGTATCATCGTCACCGAGATACCTTATATGGTCAACAAGGCAAGGCTCTGCGTTTCGATAGCTGACCTTGTAAAGGAAAAGCGAATTGACGGTATACACGATCTCAACGACGAATCCGGCAAGGACGGTATGCGTATCGTTATCAAGCTCAAAAAAGACGCAAATCCGCAGGTAGTCCTCAATAAGCTGTTCTCATACACCCAGCTTCAGGATACCGTCGGCGTGAATATGCTTGCGCTTGTTAATGGCATACCAAAAATACTTACACTCAAAGAATGTCTTGAACAGTACATTGACTTCCAGGTAGACGTTATCAGAAGACGCACAGAGTTCGACCTGAAAAAAGCCAAGGAAAGAGAGCATATCCTTCAGGGTCTTGTCATAGCGCTTGACAACATCGACGAGGTAGTTGAGATACTGCGTTCGTCAAAAACTATCGCAGAAGGTAAGCAAAGACTTATGGAGCGCTTCGAGCTTACCGAAATACAGGCTGACCACATCGTTAATATGACCCTCGGAAAGCTCACAGGTATGGAGCGTCAGAAGCTGCTTGACGAGTTGGCAGAGCTGAAAATAAAGATTGCAGACCTTGAAGATATACTTGCAAATCATCAGAGAGTGCTTGATATAATCATTGAGGAAGTCGAGGCTATCCAGGAGAAATTCGGCGACGAGAGAAGAACAAGAATAGAAAACGTCAGCGGTGAGGTTGATATAGAGGATCTTATCCCCGAGGAGGAGAGCTTTGTCACCTACACCAAGGGCGGTTACATCAAGAGAACACCTATCAGCGAGTACCATGCGCAAAAGCGTGGCGGCAAGGGTGTTACGGGAATGAAGCAGCGTGAGGACGACTATGTAGAGGAGATGTATACCTGCTCAACACACGACTTTATGCTTTTCATCTCCAACAAGGGCATAATGTACAAGCTCAAATGCTACGAGCTGCCCGAAGGTTCAAAGGCTTCAAGAGGTACGAATATCGTCAATATCCTGCCGCTTGAAAGCGACGAGAAGATAGCTGCAATGATAAAGACAGACAGCTTTGACGAGGGCAGATTTATCGTTATGGTCACCAAAAACGGTAAGATCAAGCGTACCCCGCTTTCGTCCTATAAGAACGTCAGAAAGAACGGCCTGAGAGCTATCGGACTTGACGAGGGCGACGAGATAGAGGGCGTAAGAATGACCAGCGGCAAAAACCAGCTCATCGTTGCCACACACAACGGATACGCTATCAGAGTCAACGAAACGGATATCAGAGAAATGTCCAGAACGGCTCACGGTGTAAGAGCGATCAAGCTGCGTGAGGGCGACTATGTCGTATCAATGGCGAGAGTTCGTGACGGTGCGGCTGTGCTGACCGTTGCCGAAAACGGCCTGGGCAGACGTGTTGCATTGGAAAGCTATCGTGTACAAAGACGTGGCGGCTACGGAATGACCAACTATAAGAACGGAAATGTCTGCGGTATCAAGGTCGTTGACGATGAGGACGATATCATTATGATCTCCACAGACGGCGTTGTTATCAGGATCAGAGCCTGCGATATCAGTATAATGAGCAGATATTCAAAGGGCGTTCGCCTGATGCGTGTGAGCGAGGACGGCAAGGTAGTTGCCTTCACAAGGACCGAGCACGAGGAAGATGCCGAGATAACCGAGGTCGAGCAGGCTTCTGCCGAGGATATCGCTCAGGCTGCCGAGGAGGAAGCGAACGAGGTAGTCACCGAAGATGTTGAACCCGATGACGAGGATATCGTCGATGACGGGAACGACGATGATGAAGAATAATCAAACCATTTGGAAAAACTCTTTTTGATGAAGAAAAAATGGAGAAGTCGTTTCCGGCTTCTCCATTTTTCAAGTGTGACCGTGACAATAGTTACGCTGTTTTTCCGGATCGTCTGAAAGGAGAACAATATGACCACTATCAAAGATATTTATAACTACATAGATCAGATCGCACCCTATTGCTTGCAGGAGAGCTATGACAACAGCGGACTGTGTGTCGGCAACGGCGGTACGCAGGTAAAAAAAGCTCTTATCGCACTTGATGTCACAAAGGATATTATCCTTGAGGCGAGGCAGTGCGGTGCCGACACTATCATCACGCATCACCCTGTTATTTTCAAGGCGCTGAGATCTGTCGATACTGATACGGTCGTTGGAATGCTGCTGAAATACGGTATAGCATCGGTCAGCGCTCACACGAATTTTGACAGCACGCTGATGAACGATATTCTGTGCAAACAGCTTGGTATCGTCCCCGATGAGCCTTTGTGCGTGGAAAACGGCGCTGAAATGGGCTGCGTGTGCACCCTTGAAAAAGAAATGACCGCAGACGAGCTTGCAGCAATGATAAAGCAAAGGCTTGGCAACGTGGTCGTTCGCTACAACGATGTTTCAAAAACGCAGGACTATGCCGGCAGGAGCATTTCAAAGGTCGCAGTCTGCTCCGGCAGCGGCGGAAGCTTCTGGAGAAACGCACTCTCAAAGGGCTGCGATGCGCTTATCACGGGAGATGTCAAGCACGATGTTTTCATTGATGCGAACAATTCGGGACTGTGCGTTTTCGATGCGGGACATTTCCATACCGAGAATATTTTCTGCGGATATATGAAAAATGTGCTTTCCGAGCAGTTCAGAGATGTGGAATTTTCAGTTGCACAAAACAACTTTGATGTAGTTTCTTACAGGGTGTGATGTCTTATTGGGGGAAACCCTTTTGGAGAGAGGGTAAGTAACACGTGGTAACGGTTACTCTATCCCGTCCAAGCCCCCTTCCTAAACCTTTTATTATTTTTTCGCCATCGGGGAAAGGATTCCCCGATAACGAAAAAAGCAGTAAGAGTCTAAAAAGAGACTGAGAAATAGCACTCCCAGAAGAGTATCCTCAATAAAGCATCATAATCATATAAGAAAACCACATAATAATTATTATTTGCAATCCCAAACCCAATGCATTTAAAGGAGATCGCATAATGGCTTTAGACGGTATTTATCTTAGTTTATTGAAAAAAGAGCTCAGTGAGCTTATTGATTCCCGTGTGGATAGGATACACCAGCCCTCCAAGGATGAGCTTATCATCGGAATGCGTACAAGAGGCGGACTTAAAAAGATACTTTTCAGCGCAAACGCAGGCTCTGCCCGTGTGCACCTTACAACGCAGGAGATAGAAAATCCACGCACACCGCCGATGTTTTGTATGCTGCTGAGAAAGCATCTTTCGTCGGGCAGGCTCATAGATATTCGTCAGGACGGACTTGAGAGAATACTTTATTTTGACTTTGAAGCGACCGATGAAATGGGCGACAGGGTCACGCTGACTCTTGCCGCCGAGATAATGGGACGTTTTTCAAATATCATTCTTTTCAACGCCGACGGCAGGATCATCGACAGTATCAAACGTGTCGGACAGGATCGCTCGTCTGTCCGCACGGTCCTGCCGGGAGTGATGTACGAGGTGCCGCCAAGAGATGACAGGCTCAACATCTTTGAGTGCGCAAGGCAGGAGTTTGAACAAAGGCTGAAGCTGCAAAATGCCGAGCTTTCAAAGGCACTGCTGAGGGTGTTTGAGGGTGTCAGCCCGATATTTGTCAGGGAGTGTGCGTTCTTTGCGCTGCGTGGAAACGAGGCAGCCGTTCAGGAGCTTTCCGATGAGGCTTACGACAGACTGTGGTTTTTTATCGAGCGTATCAAAGAGCAGATAACGCAGGGCAAAAACGAATATACTGTTGTAAGAACAAAGCAAGGCAGTCTTAAAGATTTCTGCTTCTGTGATGTTCACCAGTACGGTGGTCTTATGGTCACGAAAAGCTTTGAGAAAGCAGGCGAACTGCTTGACTTTTTCTACTCTCAGCGTGATGCGTATTCAAGAACAAAGCAGAAGGCTTCCGACCTTTTCAAGCTTCTGGTCACTGCCTCGGAACGTACAAGGCGGCGTGTTGAAAATCAGAAGCAGGAGCTTTCAGAGTGCGCTCAGCGTGAGAAATACCGTATCTACGGCGATCTGATAATGGCAAATCTTTATGACCTTTCAAAGGGAATGAGCGTTTGCAGACTTGTGGATCTGTATGATGAGCAGATGAAAGAGGTAGAGATACCGCTTGACAAAAGGCTTACCCCGACCGAGAACGCACAGCGTTACTACAAAGAGTATCGAAAGCTCGATACCGCAGAGAAAAAGCTTGCCCAGCTCATCAGTCAGGGCGAGGAGGAGTTCATTTATCTTGACAGCGTGCTCGATGCCCTGACCCGTGCCACGACAGAGGGTGAGATAGCCGAGCTTCGGGAGGAGCTTGTGCGGCAGGGCTATGCAAAGCGTCACGACACAAAAGCTAAGCCGCCAAAGGCTCTGCCGCCGCTTAAATTCGTAACTCCCGAGGGCTTTGTTATCCGTGTGGGCAGAAACAATACCCAGAACGACCGACTGACCTGCAAGGAGGCTGAAAAAGAGGATATGTGGCTGCACACCAAAGACATCACCGGCAGCCATGTTATAATTTCTGCCGAGGGCAGGCAGATACCCGACAGCGTTATCCTCACCGCAGCAAGGCTCGCCGCCTGCTATTCAAAGGGCAGAGAGTCCTCACAGGTCGGTGTTGACTATACACCGGTCAAGTATGTCAAAAAGCCGGGAGGCGCAAAACCCGGAATGGTCATCTTCACAAGCAATAAAACAGTGTATGTCACCCCGTTCACACCCGAAGAAGCAGACAGCCTGAAATCACCGCTGTGAACTGCCGGGGAAACACTTTTGGAGTATTATCGGGGGAACTCTTTTAGGAGAAGAGTTCCCCCGTACCCCCTCAGAAACCTCTTAATGAATTTCAGCCATATAGGCACAAGACCCATATGGCTGAAATTGACTGAAAGTTTCGGGAGAGTAAAGGAGAATTCTTTCCTGAGAGAATACCCATGATTATACTCCAAGAGAACTCCCACAACAGTCACAGAGGCGATCTCGGCGGTTCATCTTATCGGAAAACAGTGCTGCGGCACAGAGCATAATTTTTTGCAAACTGCCCGTTGTTGAAAACTTTTATAAAAAATGCTTCAAAGCGGCTTTTCGATTTGTTCAATTAGATATATAGGGCAACAGGCAAAATCTATTGACTTTTAACGGAAAAAGCGGTATAATTGTAATTGCCAGAAATCAATTTATTGGAGGTTTTTAAAATGGGCAGAGTTTACAATTTTAGTGCAGGCCCTGCGGTACTTCCCGAGGAAGTGCTCAAAGAGGCAGCAGAGGAAATGCTCGATTACAAGGGCACAGGCATGAGCGTAATGGAGATGTCTCACCGTTCAAAAGCTTATGATGCTATCATCAAAGAGGCTGAGCAGGATCTTCGTGACCTTATGGGCATTCCCGATAACTACAAGGTGATCTTCAGACAGGGCGGTGCAAGCCTTCAGTTTGCAGAGGTACCTATGAACCTGATGTACAACGGCAAGGCTGCTTACATCATCACCGGTCAGTGGGCTAAGAAGGCTGCTGCTGAGGCTGAAAAGTTCGGTGAGGTAGTAAGAGTTGCTTCTTCCGCTGATAAGACATTCTCTTATATCCCTGATTGTTCTGACCTTGATATCCCTGAGGATGCAGACTATGTTTACATCTGCGAGAACAATACCATTTACGGAACAAAGTACAAGACCCTGCCTAACACAAAGGGCAAGACTCTGGTTGCAGATGTATCGAGCTGCTTCCTGAGCGAGCCGATAGATGTTTCAAAGTACGGCGTTATATACGGCGGCGTTCAGAAGAACATTGGTCCTGCCGGTGTTCAGATCGTTATCGTTCGTGAGGATCTGCTCAAGGACGAGCCTGCTGTAAAGTGCACACCGACAATGATGAACTGGAAGATCCAGGCTGACAACGATTCACTTTACAACACACCTCCTTGCTACGGCATCTACATCTGCGGCAAGGTATTCAAGTGGATCAAGAAGATGGGCGGCCTTGAGGGCATGAAGGTCCATAACGAGAAGAAGGCTAAGATCCTTTATGATTTCCTTGATTCTTCAAAGATGTTCAAGGGCACAGTAAGAGCACAGGACAGATCACTTATGAACGTTCCTTTCGTAACAGGCGATGAGGAGCTTGATAAGAAGTTCGTTGCTGAGGCTAAGGCTGCCGGCTTTGAGAACCTCAAGGGTCACAGAACTGTTGGCGGTATGAGAGCTTCTATCTACAATGCAATGCCGATCGAGGGCGTTGAAAAGCTTGTAGAGTTCATGAAGAAGTTCGAGGCTGAAAACACCAAGTAATAGAAATTCTATGCATGCGGGGCGATCGTCGTCGTCCCGTGTGCTTAACTTTTATTTAAAACAAGTCTCATTCTTACTTTTGTACTGCTGATAAGATAGGTTGGAGATCAGCTGTCAGGAAGCAAGACCGCTTTGCTTTTGAGAAGCAAGAAGCAAGAAAACGGGTCGCTGTAAGCAGCGAAGTTTTAAAAATCGTCCGCCATAGGCGGACACCTTGTCTTGCCTCTTGCCTCTGGTGTTCTTGTATCTTGAAAGTAACCTCAGATTTTATTAGAAACGCTTTTGTAAGAAGGGATAAAAACAATACTGAAAAGAGGTAAAGTAAAATGTACAATGTACTGACACTCAACAAGATCGCCGCTGTCGGCACAAGCAGACTCGGTGACAACTACAATGTAACTGATAACTGCGACGCTCCTGACGCTATCATGGTTCGTTCTGCAAAGATGCACGATATGGAGTTCAAGGATAACCTTCTTGCTATCGCAAGAGCAGGTGCGGGCACAAACAATATCCCTGTTGACAAGTGCGCTGAGCAGGGTATCGTTGTATTCAACACACCCGGCGCTAACGCAAACGCTGTTAAGGAGCTTGCTGTCTGCGGACTGCTGCTTGCTTCAAGAAAGATCCCCGAGGCTATCGAGTGGGCTAAGACCCTCAAGGGCAACGGCGCTGAGGTAGGCAAGATGGTCGAGAAGGGCAAGTCCAACTTCGCAGGCAACGAAATAATGGGCAAGACCCTCGGTCTTATCGGACTTGGTGCTATCGGCGGAAAGCTTGCTAATATCGCTATCTCATTGGGTATGGACGTTATCGGCTACGACCCATTCTTGTCTGTAAATGCTGCTTTGAACCTCAAGCCGCAGGTAAAGGTTACAAACAACATCAACGACATCTATGCAGAGTCTGACTACATCTCCCTGCATCTCCCATTCAATGCAGATACAAAGGATACTATCAACAAGGACACCCTCGCACTTTGCAAGGACGGCGTTAAGATCCTCAACTTCGCAAGAGGTGAGCTTGTAAACGCTGACGCTATCATCGAGGCACTTGCAAGCGGCAAGGCTGCAAGATACGTTGTTGACTTCCCAAGCGACGAAGTTATCGGCGTTGAGAATGTCGTTGCTATCCCTCACCTTGGCGCTTCCACTGAGGAGAGCGAGGATAACTGCGCAGTTATGGCTGCTGACGAGCTGAAGGCTTACATCGAAAGAGGCGCTATCATCAACTCTGTAAACTTCCCTAATGCCGAGCTCGTTAAGACAGGTGACGCTCTGGTGTGCGTTCTTCACAAGAACGTTCCCGCACTTATCACACAGATAACAGGCGCTGTTGCTGACAAGGGCGCTAATATCGAAAATATGGTCAACAAGTCCAAGAAGGACTGGGCTTACACTATGCTCGATGTTAAGGGCAATGCCGATGTTGATGCGATCAAGGCTATCGACGGCGTTGTAAATGTAAGAGTTCTTTGATACCATATTTCTGAATACGTTATAAAAAAGAGAGCCAATGTGCTCTCTTTTTTTGCTTTTAACGGTCAGATTTATCTTACTGCATCTTGCTTCTTGCTTCTTGAGGCATAGGACAAATCCCGCAGTGCATATACTCTACAAAAAACGGATCGGGAGGAGTTCATATGACACAAAGACACAATGCGATACTTGAAGACAGACAGCGGCTCATGCTCACAGGAGTGACAGATGTTGACCGCTTTGATGAAAAACTGGTCGTGCTTTTTACCCAGCTCGGTGAGCTTGTTATCAAAGGCACTGACCTGCACGTCAACGAAATGTCGCTTGAAAGCGGCGAGCTTACGGTCCAGGGCGATATCTGTTCGCTGACCTACGGCGAAAAGGACAGCACAAAAAAGCTCGGCTTTTTAGGCAAGCTCTTTCGTTAAGGGGGTGATGTGAGTGAGGGAGATGAGCTTTACCCTTGAAGCCGAAACGCAGATATATCTGATGTCGGTGCTCCTTGGCGTGGGGATAGGTATGGTCTACGACCTGTTCCGTGCGGTGAGGATAATGATAAGACACAAAAAAGCAGCAGTTTTTGTCGAGGACATCGTATTCTGCGCTCTGGCAGGCTTCGCAGTGTTTACCTTTGCCACGGGTCTGACCGGAAAACTCAGAGTCTTTACCATCGTGGGCATGGCAGCAGGCTTCGTTCTGGAGCATTTTTCCATCGGAAGAGCTGCGATTTTCCTGTTCAGGAAGCTTGTGGAACTGCTCAGAAAGGTGTTTGTTAAACCACTGGTCGGAGTTATCCATAAAATTGGACAAAAAACAAAGACGGGATTTGTGAAAAGTCACATAATTTTGAATAAAAATAAAAAAATTAGCCAAAAGCCCTTGAAAGTTGACTTTTAAGTGTTGTATAATATACTGGAATAGGTGTGTAAATGCCGAAAGGAGTTATTATGACAACAAAGGATATAGAAAAGACCGTTGAGGAAAACAGCATAGATGAAACTCAGGAGCAGGAAACTGAGCAGAGGATAAAGCCTGCGAAGAAAAAAGGCAGTCTTGCAAAAAAGATCTTTGTGGTGATAGCATTGTGCTTTTGCGCATATGCTGCATTCACTATAATCTACGACAAGGCGGAAATAGCAAAGCTGCGCAGTGAGACCACCGAGATAAACAAGCAGATAGATGAGGAGAAATCTCTCAACGATGAGTATTCCAGAATGCTCGATTCGGGCGAGAAGGAATATATGAAAAAGATCGCTATCGAAAAGCTCGGCTATGCGTATCCGGAGGAGCGCAGATTTTACATAGTAAACCAGAATAAATGACCTCAGACAGGTCAGTTATATAATCAGTATTTAGATTGGGGAAAAAAAACACAATGCAGTTAGAAGTCGGAAATATCTACGAGGGAAAAGTCACAGGCATAACAAAGTTCGGAGCTTTTGTGGAGCTGGACAAGGACACAACGGGAATGGTGCATATCTCAGAGGTGGCAAACACATTTGTCAGCGAGATAAAGGATCATCTCACCGAGGGACAGACCGTCAAGGTGAAGGTGCTGAATCTGGGTGACGATGGAAAGATCTCGCTGTCGATAAAGAAGGCGCTTCCTCAGCAGGAACGCCCAAATAAGTTCAGAAACGGTAATCAGCGTCAGGGCGCACAGAACCGTCCGCCGAAGAAGCCGTACGAGAGCAGGCCTGTTCAGGACTTTACAAAAAATCCGCCTCCGGTGTACGTCAACACGACCTCGGGGAATACGGATTTTGAGGATATGTTATCAAAGTTCAAGGCAACCAGCGAGGAGAGATTTTCCGATCTCAAGCACGTTATGGATAATAAACGCAGATCTTCGTCAAGACGTAAATAGAAAGATATACGTCAAAGGACTAAATCAAAAGACCAAAGGGGCGGACAAAGGGCATTATTGCCTTTGGCACGCCCTTTTTTAAGGGAGAGTAAAAAAATAAAATGAAAAGTTTCAAACGTACATTTGCATTTGTTTTCTTTATGCTCGCAGCTGTCGTTCTGGGCGGATTTATTGCCTATATCTGCGAAGGCAAGGACTATGTCGGCTGGCTGGCATGGGGAAAGAGCGTAGGTGTGGAAAACGTTTCGGTCGATCTGTATGTGATAAAGCTTTCCTTCGGGCTGATGCTCAGAGCTACGATCTCGCAGATCTTTACCATTCCGGCTGCGCTGATAGTTTTCTCAAAGGCCTGCAAAAACCTGTAAGGAACGATAGGAGCGTTATCTGATGAAAGTAAGAGCCTTGCTGCTGGCAGTGCTGCTGAGTGCAGTGACCTGCCTTTTCAGCTGCGGAAAACCAAATATCGTGGGAAGCAATCTCGTGATGCAGGCAAGAGAGGACTTTGAAGAGCTTGACAGTGCCAGCGTCGTTATGACCAATACTGACACCGACAAAGCCGAGCAGATCTTTACCTTTAAGTATTCATCCGATGGAGTGCTGAGCTATACCGACTGGAAGCTGGTTGACGGCGTCGAGAGCAACGAGTACAATAACGGCGAGATCAACGTCTATCTTCGTGACGGAAAGTACTATCAGTACAAATCCGGCGATGAGAAGTTCATCAGCTTCAATCGCACCAAAAAACATCAGAAAACTCAGGATCAGATGATAACCTATATCCCGACAGCAATAACTGATGCGAGAATGAAAAGTGACAGCGAAAAGGACGAGATAACGCATATCTACGATGTGGAAAAGGTAAACCCGACCGTCCCGGAGGGGGCAAAGGCAACGGGCTTTGCGGTGAAATTCATCTTTGACAAAAAGGGAGCTCTGGAGTATTTCACCGAAACTACTATATACGAGCTTGACGGCAAGGAAAAAAGACTTGAGTATAAGACCGAGATAACTAAACAAAACAAAGTTGACAAAATTGAAAATATTGTTGAAAATAAGGAAAATGCATAAAGGGCTGTTGCATAATGCAAAAGCCCTTTAATCAGTTATACTGAATCAGAAATTACAGTAGCAAATTCGGTGAGAAATCGGGCTGGAACTCTTTGAAGAAGAGTAAAAACGGCGTTGCCGTTTTTGAGAGTAACCATGTAATGGTTACTCTGTTTCCCCCGAGGATATTCGTTGAATATCCTCGCAAGCGACCGTAAGGTCGCTTATCCCCCTTTCAGAAACCTTTTAATGATTTTTGTAGAATAGGGCTTTCAAGCCCTATTCTACAAAAATAACTGAGAGATACCCGAGAGAGTTCAGGAAGATTAGATTATGAAAGTGAAGATCATTAATGGACAAAGCCTTCCCAATATCCCCTGGCAGGACAAGCCGCAGGGCTGTGCTGACGTAGTGTGGAGATATTCTCATAATCCGATAATAAAACGTGATGCTGTGAGATGTGCAAATTCGATCTTCAACTCGGCAGTAGTGCCTTTCGGCAAAGGCTTTGCGGGAGTTTTCAGGATAGACGACAAGCGCCGTGCGATGCAGCTTCACGCAGGCTTTTCCGACGACGGGATAAACTGGCGCATCAACGAAGAAAGAATACGATTTGTCCAGCAGGATAGTTCGAGTGAGCAGGTCAATCAATGGCTTTACGGCTACGATCCGAGAGTCTGCTTCATAGAGGACCGTTACTGGATAACCTGGTGCAACGCTTTTGAGGGGCACCCCACTATCGGCGTGGGCTATACATTTGATTTCAAGACCTTCTATCAGTGTGAAAATGCCTTTCTGCCTTTCAACCGCAACGGTGTGCTTTTCCCAAGAAAAATAAACGGAAAATACATTATGTTTTCACGCCCGTCCGATGACGGACATACACCGTTTGGCGATATGTTTATCTCGCAGTCGCCGGATATGAAGTACTGGGGCGAGCACAGACACGTTATGTCACCGCATATGCCGTGGGAGTCTACCAAGATCGGCGCAGGTCCCATACCTATCGAAACAAGTGAGGGCTGGCTGTGCTTCTACCACGGCGTACTGCAATCGTGCAACGGCTTTGTTTACAGCTTTTCTGCCTGCATTACAGATCTTAACGAGCCGTGGAAGGTCAGATACAGATGCTCGGAGTATCTCGTGAACCCCCGGGAATCTTATGAGTGCATCGGAGATGTCCCCAACGTGACCTTCCCTTGCGCTGCGCTGTGCGATGCTGATACCGGCAGACTCGCTATCTATTACGGCTGTGCAGACACCGTCGTGGGGCTTGCGTTTACAACAGTTGATGACGTGGTGGAGTATGTCAAGGCAAATTCATCAGTCTAAAATACCGACGACAGATCGGGAAACTGCGTGTCGTAAAGCAGCTGCGCCCAATCTCCGATACTTTTCAGCTCTGCAAGAAAATCATCACTGCCCGCCTTGTATAGTGCGGGCAGTTTTTTTACTGCCCGTGACATATCCGACATGGTCGGCTCAGCAGTGATATAGGTCATCAGAAGGTAATAGTCCTGCCAGTAGTCCTCCAGTTCGTCCAGAGAGGATCGTGTATCGCCGCCTGAGAGATAAGCCTGCTCGGTATCATGGATCAGTCTGAAAAGATGCTCGTTGCTCTTTTTTATGGCAATGACCGATGCAGTCGAGAGCGCAGCGATGAACACGAGTATCATAATGCTGACAACAAGTCTTTTCATTTTCTGCCCGCCTGCCTTTCAGATGGAATAACAACGTATTTTCCGCTGCTGTCACAGGTCATAAGAAAAACATCTCTGAGCTTCTTTCCCTGAGCCTTGAGGATACTGTCCAGCCACGCTCTGTCATAGCCAATGCTTTCAAGCGACCCTTCAACAAGCCTTCCGCTGTCGATTATCAGCTGCGGAGGATCGGATATTTCCCCGGAGATGTTCATATCCCTGCAGGTGACATTCTGATAGGGCTGCTTCTGGTAAACGCTGATCTTGCCTGTTGTTTCTACAACAGCAAGCTGCACCTGGGAAACGTCAAATATCTGCTGGCTGCGAAGGCTCTGCATAAGGTCGTCTACCGAGAAGCGAAGATCGCTCATCATCTTCTGGTCGATCTTCCCGTTGGAAATGATTATCTTTGACGACCCGCAGATAGCTTTTCTCAGCTTTCTTGACCGCAGCGAAAGGTTGGAAAGCACAACGTCGATGCTCACAAGCGTGAATATCGGGATAACACCCATTATCATCGGTATGCTTACATTTTCGACCGGCAGCGTGGCAATGTTGGACAAAAGTACCGTTATCACAAGCTCCGATGGCTGAAGCTCCCCGAGCTGTCGCTTGCCCATCAGCCGTATGGATACCATTATCGCAACGTAAAGTATCACTGCACGAAAAAATACAATAAACATCTGCGTCCTCCGTTTAGCTTTTTATCAGAGTTTTGGCGATAAACAAGCCTTTTATTCAGCCGCAATGCAAAATAATTTGTATGTTAAGGAAGTATCGTGCAAGGGCTTTGTTTAATTGTACAAAAAAGCTGCCTGCAAAAACCTTAAAATTGCGGGAAATATACGAAAGTGTGCCGCTTTTATTGACATAGCTTTGATGTTGAGATATAATTAATCTGTGCAAATATCTTTTATCAGTAGTTTTGATTTTTGATGGAGGAAGAGAGAATGAACACTATCAAATTTTGTCTCAAATGTGGTCATCCGGTAGGTCCGGAAGACAAGTTCTGCTTGGGGTGCGGAGCGAATATTGCTGAAATGCAGGCTCAGCAGGGCGGCGCAGCAACTCCCGCAGCTGATCCTCAGACCCAGGCTCAGCCGGTCCAGCCGGTTCAGCCGCAGCAGAATTTCCAACAGCCTCAGAACAATTTCCAGCAGCCGCAGCAGCCGCAGAATAATTTCGGCGGATTTGCTCAGCCTGGTTTCGGCGCACCGGCAGCAGCAGTTAAAAAGGGTGACAGCTGGTTCAAGAAGAACCTGAAGCTTATAATCATCATCGGCTGCGCTTTGGTACTCGGAATCGTAGCATTCTTTGTTATCAGACACATTTTCTTCAGATTCCAGGTCATCGACGCTAAGGATCTTTACAAGATCGAGTTCAAGGGCATCGACACCGCAGGAACCTGTACACCAAAGCTCAACAAGTACAGCGACAGTGTTTACAACAGTGAGTATGCAGGTGCTCTGAGCGACCTTATGGGCGACAGCGACAGTGATTCGGATAATGCAGTATCAAAGTATTTTGAAGTATCCGAGAGCAGACTTCTTTCAGCTTACACAAAGGCTGGCAACAAGAAGGAAGCTGTTGAGATGCGTACAGCTCTTCTGAGCGAAGCAGCAGCTCTGGATATCACCATCGACGGCGAAAAGACCGCAAAGGGACTCAAGAACGGCGATACGGTCAAGTGCGTTGTTACATACAATGAGGATTACCTCAAGGATCATGACATCAAGCTTGAAAACACCGAGTTTGAGGTTACAGTTTCTGACCTCAAGACAGGTACAAAGGTAAATCTGTTCGACGGCGTCAACGTTAAGTTCTCCGGAATGGACGGAAGCGGTATCGCAGAGTATGAGCAGGATTCAGCTTCAGCAAACAGAAGTGTTGTAAGATACTCATGGAAGGAGTCTTACAGAAACCTCAAGAATGGCGACAAGGTCGTTCTCGTTGCAAGACTCAGATATGCAACACTCGTAGATGCTAACGATCCCGAGGGCGCTGTTTACAGCCAGATCGACGGCAACTACTACACAGCTGAAAAGGCAAGCGAGGAGAAGGAATTCACAGTTGAAGGCCTCGGCGAAATGAAGAAGGTCAACATCTTTGAGAACATCAAGCTTGAGTACAGAAACGCTTCACCTTACCTCAGAGTAAGCAAGATCAACACAGATGCTTGTTCTCCCGAGGTACGCTCAGGCGTAAGATTCTACGTTGAAGAGTCTTCAAAGGATTATAAGATCGGCGATACAGTAAAGATCAAGGCATATGTAAGATCGTCCTTCACAAATGCAGGATACGCACCGGACGGTACACCTGATGACGACGGTTACTATTACGGCGACTTTACAGTTCCGGATGATGCACCTGTTTACCTTTCAAAGGATAACGCTTCCGCAGCAGTAAGCAAGTTCACTCCTGTTTTCGGCGAGGTTGTCAGAAAGCTCGTTGAGGAAGGCACAGACAGAACCTACGTTCGTGGCTTCTCAGCAGGCTCAAAGATCACCGGTATGTCATTCAAGGAAGCTAAGACTATGCTCTATGAGTACAACGAGGCAAGGGGATCTTCCTACAAGAAGTGCATGATCGTTAAGAGCTACGTTGTAAGCGTTGCAACCGAGAAGGAAACCAAGACAGCTTATGCGTACATCTCACTGAGAAACCCTGTTGTTACAGGCGATACAGTATCCTATGACGAGAACTCTGCTGAGTACTATCTGTACAGCTCACAGGAAGCTCTTGACAGAAAGCTCGATGATACAGACTATACTATCACATCAATAGCTGCACCGGCAGCAGCTACAACTACTACAGCTGCCGATAACAAGCCTGAGGATACTACTACAACAGCAGAAGCTGATAAGAAGCCTGAGGACACTACGACCACAACAACAGCAGCAGCTGCATAAGACTAAACATACTAAAAGAGGACCGTTCAAATGAACAGTCCTCTTTTTTGTTGTATCAGGTATCAGAGCGCTGAAAGCTCACTGAAACGTTCTTTTAAAGACGGGTAAAGCTTGCGGTAAAGCTGATAGTACTGCTCGTAGACTTTAGCTCTGTCAGCGTCGGGGAGCTGCACCTTGTCCTGTTTGACTATTGCACCGCAGGCTTGCGATACGCTGTCAAACAAACCTGCGCCGACCGCAGCAAGTATCGCTGCACCAAGTGCCGGACCCTCCTTGGAGGTTATCGTCTTGACGCTGCACCCATAAAGGTCGGCAAGCATTGAACGCCACAACGCTGACGTTCCGCCTCCGCCGCAGGCAGCCATATCAGATATGCTCAGTCCCATTTCCCTGAAAACTTCAACGCAGTCACGCAGCGAATATGCAACACCCTCCATTACCGCACGCAGCATATGTTTCCTTGTGTGTACCGCCGAAAGCCCGAAAAATACGCCCCTTGCGCTGGCATCAAGATGTGGTGTCCTCTCGCCCATAAGATACGGCAGGTATAAAAGCCTCTCGCAGCCCACAGGCACAGTTTCAGCCTGCTTGTCCATAAGATAATACTCGTCAACACCGAGCAGCCTTGCTGTTTCTTTTTCAGCACAGCAGAAATTGTCCCTGAACCATTTCAGCGAAAGCCCTGCCCCCTGTGTCACGCCCATGACGTGCCAGCTGCCGGGTACAGCTGCACAGCAGGTGTGGACCCTGCCCTTTGTGTCGATAACAGGGCTGTCTGTATGTGCAAAAACCACACCCGATGTCCCGATGGTCGTGAAAGCCCTGCCTTGACTGCAAACTCCTGTGCCTATTGCAGCTGCGGCATTGTCACCTGCTCCGCCGACTACAATGGTCCCTGCCTTCAGCCCGGTGATCTCAGCAATGTGCAGTGTGACCTTTCCTGTCACCTCGCACGACTCGTACACCTTTGCAAGCAGGCTTGTGTCAATGTCAAAAATGCTGCACAGTTCTTCTGACCAGCAGCGGTTCTTTACGTCCAGCAGCTGCATTCCGCTTGCATCAGAGACCTCGGTGGCAAACTCCCCTGTCAGAACGTATCTCAGATAGTCCTTTGGAAGCAGAATGTGCCTGCACCGTTCAAATATCTGCGGCTCATTATCTCTTATCCACAGCAGCTTTGCCAGCGTCCAGCCTGTCAGTGCAGGATTTGCAGAGATCTGTACTATCCTGTCAGCAGCCAGCGAGTTCATCCTGTCTACCTGTGACTGCGTTCGCTGGTCACACCAGATGATTGCGTTGCGAAGCACGTTGCCGCCACTGTCAAGCATAACAAGCCCGTGCATCTGTCCCGAAAGTCCGATCCCGACTATGTCCTGCGCAGATACTCCGCTTTTGCCGATGACCTCGCAGATCGTGTCAAGCATTGCGTTTTTCCACTGCAAAGGGTCCTGCTCGGCATAACCGTTTTGCGGCTGATACATCGGATATTCCCTTAAAGCCGAAGCAGCAGCGTTTCCCTGTTCGTCAAAAAGCACCGTTTTAGTACCGCTGGTACCACAGTCAACACCAAGTACAAAGCTCACCTTCAACGCCCCCCTTTAGCCGTTTTTGTCCTCTTTTTCAAGGATAAAATATGTATCGCAGTTTTCTGTTCTCAGCTCGGCTATCCTCCAGCCAAGATCAAGAAGCTCGTTGAGGTGCTCGACCTGCTTGAACCTGTCAGTTTCCGGAGGTGCCGCATCGCCTTTTTCGCTGCATTTTGTTATGTAGAATTTCTTTTGCATTATAGTTTCCTCCTTTCATTGCCATAGATATATTATACAATATTTTTTATCCGATTGCAACAGCTTTTGTTGAATAATACAGTCTTTTTGTGCCGAAACTGTAATTGACGGCTCAAGGCTCAATTTTGCCTTGCAAAAGGTTGATATTAGTGCTATAATTTAGAATGCAGGAGTAATTGTTTTCAGACTGTCAATTATGGGGGACGCTTTTATAACGCTTGATGAGAGTTCGGAAGAATTTCAGTGAAAAGAGCTTTCTCAGAGCGTACCGATCAAAAAAGGGGGGAGAAAATTGCAGACCATACACAATGCGGTCAAGACCGAGCAGCGGCCGAAGAAAAAGCCAAAGAAACTTATCCGCATAGCATTTTCAAAGAAAACGACCATCATTTTTCTTTTGCTGATACAGTTCATATTTATCCTGCTGACGTTTACAACGCTCAGCGAGATGTCTGCCTACATCCGCATTGCCTTCTCGTGGCTTGCAATATTCCTCGGCTTTGTGATAATCAACACCAACGAGAACCCTGCCTATAAGCTTGCGTGGATAGTTCCGCTTATTGCAGTGCCGGTGTTCACCTCGGTGCTGTATCTGATACTCAACAACCAGTATTCTTCACGCAGGCTGAAGACCAAGTATGCCAAAAAGTGTGAGGAGACCAAGAAGTTTTTAAAGACCGAACGGACCCTTATGAACGAGCTTGAAAAAAATGACCGTGATCTTGAAAAAATGGTTAGGTATATCGACCATTTCGGCGGCTATCCGGCGTACAGAAATTCCTCAGCGGTGTATCTGCCGTTTGGTGAGGTTAAGTTTGCGGTCATGCTTGACGAGCTGAGAAAAGCAAAAAAATTCATCTTTATGGAGTATTTCATCATCGACGACGGAAAGATGTGGCAGGCTGTTGTGGATATCCTGCTTGAAAAGGTCGCTCAGGGTGTCGAGGTAAGGCTCATCTATGACGGAATGGGTTCTCAGTTCACCCTGCCGTTCCGCTACAAGCAGAAAATGGCAGAAAAGGGTATAAAAGCGCTTGTTTTCAATCCGTTCAGACCATTCATCACCTCGGTGCAGAACAATCGTGACCACAGAAAGATACTTGTCGTTGACGGAAATGTCGGGATCACCGGCGGTATAAACATCGCAGACGAATATATCAACCAGAAAAACCGTTTCGGACATTGGAAGGACAATGCTGTAATGGTAAGGGGTGAGGCGGTCTGGAATTTCACGATGATGTTTATTCAGATGTGGGATGTTATCTCGGGCGAACGCACACGCTGCGAGCTTTATCGTCCTGACGAAGCCGAGTTCCCGCAGACTGACGGTATCATTATCCCATACGGCGACTCTCCGCTTGACGATGAGAACGTCGGAGAGCTTGTCTATATGGATATAATCAACAACGCAAACGACTATATCTACATCACTACGCCATATCTTATACCCGACAATGAGATGATAACCGCACTGGGTTACGCTGCAAAGAGCGGTGTAGATGTGCGCATAGTCACTCCGAGGATCCCCGACAAGTGGTATGTTCACTGTATCACCAAATCCTTCTATAAGGACCTTATGGACCTCGGCGTAAGAATTTATGAGTACCAGCCCGGTTTTATCCACGCAAAGACATTTGTTTCAGATGATGATACAGCCGTTGTCGGTACTATAAATCTTGATTACAGAAGCCTGTATCTGCACTTTGAGTGTGCAACATATCTCCACGGCTCAAAGTGTATCATGGATATTAAAGAGGATATGCTGGATATGCTTGAAAATAGCTGCGAGGAGATAGCTTATGACGATATCGAGTCACGCTCATTGTTCAGTAAGCTTACCTCCGCAGTCCTTAAACCCTTTGCACCACTGCTGTAAATCAGTATTTAGCGTAGCATATTCGGTGAGTAATCGGGCTGGAACTCTTTGAAAAGAGTTCCCCCCGAGCCCCCCTCAGAAACTTTTTAATGATTTTTGGAATTTGGGCATTAAGCC
>CADAHS010000030.1 GCA_902787825.1 uncultured Ruminococcus sp.
CCGTGCCTTACGGCGTGGTGAGCGGACTTTTCTCCCCTCTGTGTTTCCCCCTTAGCAACCCCCTTCCCGTCACCCCTCATTTGCCGCCACCACTCAATACTTTGAGACAACGGCAAACATCAATCAACACGCCGGGTAACTCTCGCCCCCGGCTACACCACTTGTGAGAATACATAGTTGTTTGCTTGATAGGTCAGGACTTATCGTTGTATACTCGGTGAATAGTTGGGATAATTCTTCTGAAAAGAATCTTCCTGAACTCTCTCGGGTATCTCTCAGTTATTTTTGTAGTATAGGGCTGAAAGCCCTATACTACAAAAATCATTAAAAGGTTTCTGGGAGGGGTTTGGGGAGGACTCTTCTCCAAAAGAGTCCTCCCCAATTACTCACCGAACATACTGCGGTAAATTCTGATTTATACGATCGACAAATATGTAAAGGAGAACCGATCGGTTCTCCTTTTTTTTCAGTTACAGCCGCAGCCGCAGCCGTTGTTGTTGCCGCATCCGCAGTTGCCGTTGCAAGCGATGATGAGCACGAGGATGATGATCCACCAGCAGTTGTTATTTCCACACATAATGAAATATCTCCTTTGTGTTTATTTAAGGCACGTTGTTTTGTGCCCTATGCTACATTATATGAGCCTGCGGTCAAAGCGTTACAAAAAAAGAGGCTCTGTGTTCAGAGTCTCTTTGCGGTGTTTATTTCTTTCCATAGAACTCGCAGAAGCTTGCAAAGTTCTGTTCGTGATATGGCAGCAGTTTTTCAACAGTGTGTACAGCCCAGTCGTACTGCGGAGCATTTGCCATCTTCACGATAACGTGCTTGTAGCTGTTACCAAGCCCGATCTTCTTGATCCTGACCTCGGTAAGCTGCTGATAAGGAATGAAAGTGAACTCATCATACCTTGGTGAGAGATCATCAATGAGTATCTTCAGCTTGTGGTTTGTCCTGTCAAGAGGAAGCACCCCGAAGCCGTTCTCATTGACATTTATGAGATAGCCTGCCCAGGCACGCCCTGACTGAGCCTTGTTCATTCCGTCAACGAAGCCTCCTGCAAAGCCCCAGGCGCTTGTGGTCTGGTGTGTGGTCGCAAAGAAAATACAGTTTGACTGCCCGATGAAGCCAACCTGTGAAAAGCAAGCCATCGCCCCTTCAAGTGTAGCGAATTCAAACATTATAATACCCCCGTTAATGCATATTTCAGCAGTTTTCCGCCTGATCTGCCAAAATGATTATTTTTTGCCGTAAAAATCGCAGAACGCCTTGAAACAGCCCTCGTGATACGGCATTTTATTTTGCTTGAGCTGCACCAAAAGATCGAATTTTGGTGCGTTGCTGATCTCAATGATAACACGCTTTATCGACGAGCCGATCGTGTATCTTTTAATAGTGACCGAAACGAGCTGCTGATAAGGTATATAGAAAAACTCGTCAAATCTCGGCGCAAGGTCTTCAGCCTTGAGCGAAAGAGCTTTTGTGCCTTCCATCGGGATTATGCCAAAGCCAAACTCATTGACGTTAATGAGATAGCCCGCCCAGTTCCTGTTGTTGGCTGTCATTCTTGCGCTGGATACAGCACCTCCGACAGCGCCGAACATCAGAGCCGTGGTCGGTACAGCGTTTGTAGCGTAAAATATGCAGTTGTTCTGTCCGATGTAATTGAGCTGAGAAAAAAGGTTCATCGCTCCGGCATATGTTTCAAATGCAAACATTCTTTTATCCCTCATTTTATTATGATCTTTGTGCAATTCTAACACATTTCGCAGACCTTGTCAAGCATGGCGAGCCGTGGCGGAAAACATTTTACGAAAGCAGATTTTGTCCTGTGCATAGAATGAGTATGCACAGTCAATAATTATGTAGCAGATAAAATAGGAGGGCGGCAAAATGCAACAGAACCGATTTGAAAGTGAGAATTTCACAAAGGACGCTCAGCGTCTTGTAAAGCTTGCCGTGGAGCTTGCAGGCTCGTTCGGACATACCTATGTCGGAACGGAGCATCTCCTGCTTGCCTGCGCAAGCCTTGACAGATGTGCTGCAAGCGCAGTGCTGATGAGGTTTTCTATCCTTCCATCAATGATCGAGCGTGAGGTCGTGCGAATTGTTGGAAAGGGTACACCCTGCCGTGTCGGGATAAGCGACCTGACCGTCAACGCAGGCAGTGCGCTTGAAAACGCAGTTAAAACATCTCTTGCCTGCGGCGAGGCAAAAACGGGCAGTGAGTATATTCTTGCAGCGGTCGCCTCAAACAGGTATTGCAGCGGCTGGCGTATATTGCAGCAGTGCGGCGCAAAGCCCGAGCTTGTGTGTAAAGAGTGTACCTCAGCTGAGCTTGCCCCCAGAGCGCCACAGTCTCCGATCAAGCTCAAAGCGCTTGAAAAGTTCGGGCGTGAGCTGACCAGACAGCGTGTCTGTGCCGACCTTGACCCCGTGCTGTGCCGTGAAGCCGAGACCGAACGCATTATGGAGATACTCTGCCGCCGCACAAAGAATAATCCTTGCCTTGTCGGCGAAGCAGGTGTCGGAAAGACTGCCGTCGTCGAAGGACTTGCCGTTAAGATAATGAAAGGCGAAGTTCCCGATATGCTCAGTGATAAGCGTATCTTTGCCCTTGACCTCACCATGCTGCTTGCCGGCGCAAAGTACAGAGGCGACTTTGAGGAAAGGGTCAGGGACTGCCTTGCCGAAGCAGAGAAAGCCGGAAACTGTATCCTTTTTATAGATGAGATACACAATATAATGGGAGCAGGTGCCGCAGAGGGAGCCATAGATGCAGCCAATATCTTAAAGCCGCAGCTCGCCAGAAGGGGAGTCCAGCTCATCGGCGCAACAACATTTGATGAGTATAAAAAAACGATCCTCAAAGACAGCGCTATGGAAAGACGCTTCCAGAAAGTCACCATCTGTGAGCCAAGCCCCGAACAGACATTGCGTATCCTCTGCGGATTGAAAAAGCGCTACGAGCAGCACCACCACGTCCGTATCCCCGATGAGATCGCAAAACACGCCGTCAGCCTTGCACAGCGTTATGTCACCGGCAGATTTTTTCCCGATAAAGCCATAGATATCCTTGACGAAGCCTGTGCCAGCGCCGTCATAGCCTCAAAAGCCGCTCGCAGTTCATCAGCTGACAGCACCGCCTTTGATGACTATATCAGCGGAAAGATCTCACGGGAGGACTACCTCGCCATAGTCACCGACAGATCCCGTACAGACGGTATAACCGTCACCATGCGCAATGTTGAGGACGTTGTCTCCCGCTGGACCGGAGTTGACTGTCACGCCCTTGCTCAAAGCGATGCCCAGCGCCTTGACGAGCTTGAAAAAACGCTCAACGCCCATGTCGTCGGTCAGAGCGAAGCGGTGTCCACTCTCTGCCGTGCCGTACGCAGAAGCCGTGCAGGACTTAAAAGCCATACCCGTCCAATCGGCAGCTTTGTCTTTCTCGGCTCAACAGGTGTCGGAAAGTCACTGCTCGCCAAGGAGCTTGCAAAGAGCTTTTTCTGCCGTGACGACTCGCTCATACGTCTTGATATGTCCGAGTTTATGCAGCGCCACAGCATCTCAAGACTTATCGGTTCACCACCGGGATATGTCGGCTTTGACGAGGGCGGACAGCTGACCGAGCAGATCCGCAATAAGCCCTACTGCGTCCTGCTGCTTGACGAGATCGAAAAAGCGCACCCCGATATATTCAATATCCTCCTGCAAGTTCTTGAAGAGGGAAGCCTGACCGATACCTCAGGAAGGACCGTCAGCTTTGCAAATACCATTATAATCATGACCTCCAATATCGGCGTGAAAAAGCTTTCTGATAAAAAGACCGTTGGCTTTGCCCTGCCCGACCCCGAAAAAAGCCGCAGGGAAGAAAAAAAGGCGCTGTTACAGGAGTTGAAAAACTTTATGTCACCCGAGCTTCTGGGGCGTATCGACGAGGTCATCGTGTTCAACAGCCTCGATAAACAAGCCCTTGAAAGGATAGCCCGCATCGAGCTTGAACAGCTTGGTCAGCGTCTTGAGACCCTCGGCTGCTCGTTCAGCTTTTCCCAGAGTGTCCCCCGTCTTGCAGCCAAAAAGGTGCTTTTGCAAAACGGCTCAGCCCGTGATGTCCGTAAGCTCGTGAATAAGGATATCGAGGATATGCTGAGCGAAAAGATGCTGTGCAGCGAGAGAAAACTGCGTGTCGAGTGCGAAGGGGATAACTTTACCGTAAGAACAGCAGTCACGGCCGGAGCAAGTTAACAAAAAGTTTACAAATAATCCTGCGAAATAATTGCCATATCTACCGCACTTGTGATATAATTATTCAGAACAAATTGAGAATCTGGGTGTGGGAGTGTGTTTGGTAATGTCTGAAAAAAGACCTTATAAGCTTTATTCTGATTCAACTGCCGATCTGTCCGAAGAGATATTAAAAAGAATGGACGTTTCGATAGTGAAGCTGACCTTTGAGATGAACGGAAAAACTTACAGCGACGGCGAGATCCCAATGGAAACGTTCTATAAAAAGCTCAGAGAGGGTGCTATGTCCAAAACAGCGCAGATAGCCCCCTCTACATATGAAGAGGTTTTCGAGCGTGAGATAAAAGCAGGCTGCGATATCCTCTATCTCGGCTTCTCGTCGGGACTGAGCGGAAGCTATGGAAGCTCCTGTATCGCAAGGGACAATCTGCTTGAAAAATACCCCGACGCAAAGATAATTTGCGTTGACTCCCTTTGTGCGTCGACCGGAGAGGGACTGCTGCTTTATAAAGCTGACGAGAAAAAGCGTAACGGAATGGATATCGACGAGCTTGCCAAGTGGCTTGAGGCGACCAAGCTGCACCTTTGTCACGTTTTCACGGTGGACGATCTGAAATTTCTCCGCCGTGGAGGAAGGGTCAGTGCCACAGCCGCATTTGCCGGTTCGATACTGGGTATCAAGCCCGTGCTGCACGTTGATAATGACGGACACCTTATCCCTCTTGGAAAGGTCAGGGGCAGAAAGCATTCGCTGGAAAAGCTCGTAGATATGATGGGCGAAAGGGTCAAGGGCTGGGAAAATCCCGTAGTGATGATCTGCCACGGCGACGCAAGAGCTGACGGTGAGTATGTCGCAGAGCTTGTAAAGGAGCGTTTTGGCAAGCAGACCGATGTAAAGCTGTGCTATACAGGTACCGTTATCGGTTCACATTCCGGACCCGGAACGATCGCTCTGTTCTTTATGGGCGAGGAAAGATAATATTGATGAACCGTTTAAGGGGGACTCTTTCTGATATGAGTCCCCCTTTGAATTTTCTTCAGGATCACCTCGCCGATCCCCGGATCGCAGCCTTGTGCCTGCTGCCCCTGCACTGTTTCTCCCGATTGACAATGTGCTGTGTATGTGTTATAATAACTTATTATGGATTATTATGCTATCTCTTTGAAAGGAAAGTTTTGATGGATCAGAAAAAGATACGCAATTTCAGCATTATTGCACATATAGATCACGGCAAGTCCACCCTTGCCGACAGGATACTTGAGCTGACCGATACCGTCGAGCTTCGTGAGATGGAGGATCAGCTGCTTGATAATATGGATATCGAGCGTGAGCGTGGAATAACTATCAAAGCAAGAGCCGTCAGGCTCAAATACCACGCAGATGACGGCGAGGACTATATCTTCAACCTCATCGACACTCCGGGTCACGTTGACTTCAATTACGAGGTCTCAAGATCGCTCGTAGCCTGCGAGGGCGCAATACTTATCGTTGATGCATCGCAGGGCATCGAGGCGCAGACGCTTGCAAATACCTATCTTGCGATCGAGAACGACCTTGAGGTAGTGCCGGTCATAAATAAGATCGACCTTCCCAGCGCAGACCCCGAAAGAGCCTGCAATGAGGTCGAGAACATCATCGGTATCCCCGCAATGGACGCTCCCCGTATCTCTGCAAAAATGGGCATAAATATCAAAGAGGTGCTTGAGCGTGTGGTATCTGATATCCCTGCTCCTGAGGGCGACGATAACGCACCGCTGAAAGCACTGATATTTGACAGCTATTACGACCAGTACAAGGGCGTTATCATCTATTGCCGTGTCAAGGACGGACATATAAAAGTCGGCGATACCATCAGACTTATGGCTACAGGTGCGCAGTTCCAGACCGTCGAGATAGGCTATATGGGAGCCAAGGAGCTTGTCAGCGTGGGCGAACTTCACGCAGGTGAGGTCGGCTATATCGCAGCTTCAATAAAGGATATCGGAGATACCCGTGTCGGTGATACCGTCACAAATGCAGATGATCCGTGCGATGAAGCATTGCCGGGCTATAAAAAGGTCAACCCTATGGTCTACTGCGGTATCTATCCCGCCGACGGCGCAAAATACGGCGACCTGCGTGATGCGCTTGAAAAGCTTGTGCTCAACGATGCTTCACTCTCCTTTGAGCCTGAGACCTCTGTTGCACTGGGATTTGGCTTCAGATGCGGATTTCTGGGACTTTTGCATATGGAAATAATCCAGGAACGCCTTGAAAGAGAGTATAACCTTGACCTTGTCACCACCGCCCCGAGCGTTACCTATAAAGTTACCCTCACAAGCGGCGAGACAGTCACTATATATAACCCTACCAATTACCCCGATACAGGCATTATCTCCTCAGCGCAGGAGCCTGTTGTCAATGCTCATATCTATACCCCAAGCGATTATGTCGGAAATATAATGGAGCTTTGTCAGGACAGACGAGGCACCTTCAAGGATATGAAGTACATCGATACCAACAGGGTGGATCTTCACTATATCCTTCCTCTGAACGAGATCGTCTACGATTTCTTTGATGCCCTCAAATCAAAGACCAAGGGCTATGCATCTTTTGACTACGAAATGAAAGGCTATGAGCCGTCAAAGCTCGTCAAGCTCGATGTCCTGCTCAACGGCGAGCCGGTGGACGCGCTTTCGTTCATCGTCCACGAGGAAAAGGCTTATTCCAGAGCCAGAAGGCTTGTGGAAAAGCTCAAAGAAAATATCCCCAGACAGCTGTTTGAAGTTCCCGTGCAGGCAGCGATCGGCGGCAAGATAATTGCAAGAGAAACTATCAAAGCCCTGCGAAAAGACGTGCTCGCCAAGTGCTACGGCGGAGATATAACAAGAAAGAAAAAACTCCTTGAAAAACAAAAAGAGGGTAAAAAGCGTATGCGCCAGCTCGGCTCGGTCTCAGTGCCGCAGGAGGCGTTTATGTCCGTGCTGAAACTTGATGACTGACCGGGTCATCGCAAAAATAAAACAGCATACAATAGATGAATAAAAGGAAGTTTATTATGGCAAATCAAAAAAGAAACAAGCAGTTTGAGAACTCGATGAGCGAGCTGATGAAACCGAGAATAACAGATATCCTTCTGTGTATCGTGCTTTTGTGCTGCGCAGCAGTCTCACTGGTGCTGTATTTCAAAGCTCCCCATGAGCTGGTCATCAGAAAGTCCTATAACGCCATTGCTATCGTGCTGCCCCTGTGTGACATCGTGCTTTCGCTGGCAGTGTTTTTCAAAGGCGGCTTTTTCAGATGGTTCAGCCTCACTGCGATAATGGCGAGATTAAAAGGTGTCGAGCGAAACAGGATCTACCCGACAACTATGTATCTTATGGCGATCAAGATCTTTGCGCTGATAATGTGCCTTGTGAACCTGATATTCCTTATACTGGTGATAAAGCTTATCTGACGGAGAGAAATTGAAATGGACAGTATGAAAAGATCAATGAAATATTCGCTGATCTTCGGCATCTGCGGAAGCGTCGTGATACCGATAGTCTATGAACTGTACGCAAACGTCTCAAAGGATATTGCGCTGGTGCTTTTCGCCGCCTATATCATCTTTGCAGGCGTGAAGTTCTCCGCTTTGCACGCAAAGGAAGCGATGCTTGGCATGGTCACAACAGCGGCGTACAGCATAGGTCTGGGCATACCGGCTTTTTTGTTGATACACCCCGCAGTGAAAAGTATGCTCGAAAAACGTTCTGTCTATTTTCAGCTTGAACTCACCCAGCAGATCACATTCGTGGTAAGAATGCTGCTGATCTTTCTTCTGATGTTCGCCGTCTGGTGCGCAAGAGCAGGCTTTTCCAAAGCAATCGGAAAGCTGCGCTCAAACAGCGAAAAAACAGGAGATTATATCAACAACGCCTTTGACGACACCAAGGAGCAGCAATGACAGGTCTGTATATCCATATCCCGTTTTGCGCAAGAAAATGCCCCTATTGCGACTTTTGCTCAACAGCCTTCAACAAAACTCTTGTGCAAAGCTATGTCGATGCGGTCGTCAGAAATATAGCGCATTACAGCACAGATCGTATCGGATTGGATACTATCTATTTCGGCGGCGGCACACCCTCACTGCTTACACCTCAGCAGGTCGGGCAGATATTGCATTGCGCTGAAAACAGCTTTGTCCTGCATTCCCCCGAAATAACGCTTGAAGCCAACCCCTGTACCGTCAGCCTCAGCAAGCTCTCAGAGTACAGAAGCCTCGGCGTGAACCGTCTGTCTTTTGGCATACAGTCCGCATCAGACAGCGAGCTTGTCAGTCTGGGCAGACTGCATACATTCGGACGTGCCGAAAAAGCCGTGAACGATGCCTTCGACGCAGGCTTTGACAATATCTCCTGCGACCTCATGATCGGCATTCCCGACCAGACGATCAAAAGCCTTGAATATAGTATTGATGCGCTGACAAACCTGCCCGTGCAGCATATCTCAGCGTATATGCTCAGGATAGAGCAGGGCACACCCTTTGACAGCGATAAAATACGAAACACAGTCGCTGATGACGACCTGTCAAGCGAAATGTACCTCACCACTGTGCAAAAGCTTGCCGCTGCGGGGTTTGAACAGTATGAGATCTCTAATTTCGCAAAGCCGGGTTTTGAGTCACGCCACAATATGAAATACTGGATAGGTGAAAGCTATATCGGCATCGGCGCTTCAGCGCATTCGCTGTTTGACGGAAAAAGATATTTCTGCCCGGGCGATATCGGTCGATTCGCTTCAAGTCCCCTCCAGCAGACCGTCTCCGAGGACGATGACCCGGATAAACTTGAGGAGTATGTAATGCTCGGACTGCGTCTGACAAAAGGTATAAGCCTGTCAAAGCTCGCTGAACTCGGCGCCTCCGATCTCAGCGGACTGATCGCAAAAGCAGCAGCCTATGAGCGTAATGACCTGTGCGTCCTGAAAGACGGTGTCCTGCGGTTGACCCCCAAAGGCTTTCTGGTTTCCAATGTCTTAATTAGTGAATTTATCCAAATATTATGATTCTGATGAAAAAATTCAGTTTAAGCCTTGATTTTTTCTCGCAGATAGTTTAAAATATATATCGGAAAATATTTTAGCTGCGATCTGTCGCCTCATAAAGAGTGACCCGGTCCGCAGTGACTTGAATTACGGGGCAATGCCCCTTATAGAAAGATCCCCGGGAGGAGTAACAAAATGAAGGATTTTTTCTCAAATCCGTGGGTGAAAAGGGCGGTCTCTGTCTTTAATCTCGCCTATTTCGCCGTAATATGTATGTTCACACTTGCAACCTTCATTTATAAGCTGGAGTTTGCAAAGGGCAAGGAAGTTACCTTCTTTGTCATCTATTTCATCGCAAGCATCACGTTCATGGGACTTATGATCTATTCAAGACGTGAGATAGTTACCAGGCTCATAAGTGTCTCTTTGCTGCCTGTGTGCTTCTGCCTCGTGCTTTTCAACTGGGGCGACTGGATACTTATTATTCCTCCGTTCATTGTGGCACTGGTAATGTTCTTTGCATCAGGTGTCCACGAAACCACAAAGGTCATTCTCGGTACGATCTATCTGCTTTTGTATGTCCTCGGACTCGTCGGGTTCCTTGTGCTCAGAATGCTGTTTGGCGGCTCAAGTGTCGTAACAACGCTGGATACTACGCTCCCTAACAATCCCGAGGTCTATGAGCTTTATAAGGGAGATCAGTTCACTAAGCTTGTTAATCCCGAAAACGGCGTGGCAAGGGAAGAAAACCTTATCTCACCGGACGGGAAGTATAAGATCGTTCTGTATGATGTTCAGGATAACGATAAGGGAAGGATCAAGATCTGCGTCGTTCCGTACGGACAGGATATCGAACTGAAATTCTTTACCCTTAAACAGAAGGGTATCGAAAAAACAGTTTCCAATAAGGGTACCCGAGGCACTATCCCCGAAACAGGCTGGGAGGTCGATCCAAAGACCGGAAAGTACCGTGTCTACTATATCCTCTCGCCCGGTGCGGTAAGAAAGTATGCTACCGTAAATGAGAATAATATGCCTAAGAAGAACTACTTTGAGTTTCTCGGTATAAACTGATAAACCGAAAAAAAGAGCAGCCTCGTGCTGCTCTTTTCTGCTTTATCCGGTGACATTGTCCACTACGTCCTTTGCAGTGCTCGCAGTGTCATCAACGATCCTCTTTCCTCCATCAATAACATCGTCTACCGTGCTTTCAGCCCGATCAACGACCGTATTGGAGGAGTGGTCTGTCCTCTCAGCAGAACTGTAACTGCTGTCATCATTTCTCACCATTGAGCTGTCATTGCCCGAAGGGTTGGAATCTACATCGTTTCTGCTGGCACAGCCCGCAAATACAGCAGCAAATGCCGCAATGCACGCCGCTAATGCAAGTGATCTTTTCATATCCGATTTTCCTTTCTGAACTGATCTTGTTGCCAAATAAATTGACTAAGCTTATTATTGCTCACCTTCCTCAGATTATTCATCGTTTTTGCAGAATTGTTTCCTTTCGATTTTTATGTATCAAATATTAATAAATGGTAAAATTAATGCGAAAAATGGGCTCCGATACTTTAAATGTATAAGAAAAAATGTTATACTGATTAAGAATGTTATAGCAGGCAAACGCTATTTTTAAACAGTAAATGAGGTGGAGCGCCGTGCAAACCGAGCAGAACAGATCGCCCCTGAGTGATCTGCTTTATAGCCTGCTGCTGCCAATGGCGGTGATGACGGCTGTGTGCTGGTGCGCAACACTGCTGTGGGGCTTTGATGTCCCGACACTGATAGGCTTTGCCGTGGGCTATGGATATGTAGTGGCTTGCTGCTTTTATCTCGCCCATAGCTGCGAAAAGGCAGTCGAGCTTGATGTGAAAAAAGGTAAGCGTGTCATGCTTGCCTGCTACGCCGTCAGGTTCGCAGTATTGTTTGTATTGTGCGCATTTTCAATGCTCACAGGCTGTATTAATGTAATAGGCGTTCTTGTGCCGCAGTTTTTCCCCAGGATAGTGCTGACGGCAAGAGAATTTCTCATAAAAAAGGAAAGGTAGTTGCATAATGGACGGTATCGGTCAGGGACCAAAGGTCGTTTTTGAGATCGGACCTATCCGTATCACCGAAACGGTGGTAACGGGCTGGATCATTATAGTTGCGGTGCTTCTTTTGTGCCTGTTTCTTACAAAAGGACTCAAGAAGATACCCGATAAGAAAAGACAGATAGTTGCGGAAATGTTCGTCAAATTCGTCAACGGCCTTGTCAGGGATAATATGGGCCCGAAAATGATGTATTATGCCCCGTATATAGCTACGCTGCTGGTGTTCGCATTGCTTGGCGCACTGGTCAGCATGATCGGACTGCGGTCAATGACAGCGGATATCAACGTGACAGGAACGTGGGCGCTGATGACCTTTGCGCTCATCACCTTCCATAAGATTAAAGCAAACGGCTTCGGCGGATATCTCAAAAGCTTCGGTCAGCCGGTCGCATTCATACTCCCGCTCAACTTGGTCAGTGAGGTCGCTACCCCTGCATCAATGGCGTTCCGTCTTTTCGGTAACGTCGCAGGAGGAATGGTAATCACCAGCCTCTTGTATGGTGCCCTCGCAGGACTCTCACAAGCCGTCGGACTCAGCTTTGCAGCAGGCTCGTGGGGCTTCAGCGTTTTCCAGGTCGGTATACCTGCGGTTCTGTCAGTTTACTTTGACCTGTTCTCAGGCTGTATCCAGGCGTATATCTTCTCGATGCTGACAATGGTCAACGTCAGTTCAGCAGCCGAGGAAGGCTGAATAAGTGTCGTTTCCCGCAGGTGCGGTCAAATATAGAAATCATTATAACTTTGATATTGGAGGAAAACTAAATGGAAAAAGCAATAGTATTGGGATGCTCAGCAGTAGGCGCAGGACTTGCGATGATCGCAGGTATCGGACCGGGTATCGGTGAAGGCTACGCAGTAGGAAAGACGATCGAAGCGATCGCAAGACAGCCCGAAGCAAAGGGTGACTGCACAAGAACAATGTTCATCGGTGTCGCAATGGCAGAGTCAACAGGTATCTACGCATTCGTTGTGGCACTTATCCTTATGTTTGCTAATCCGTTTATCGGCAAGCTCTGATCGGGCTCAGCCCCGCTTTTACAGCATAGGAACGGAGGTAAAGTAAATGATCTTTGCATCAGGCGATATAACGGACTTTATGTCCATAGACCTGACAACTATAATCGCTACTTTGCTCAACACGCTGATATTGTTTCTTATCCTGAAGCATTTCCTTTTTGATAAGGTCAATAAGGTCATTGACGAAAGGCAAAAAGAGATACAGGATTCCTACGACAGAGCCGATGAAGCAGAAAAAAATGCCCAGAAGCTCGAAGCCGACTATAACGAAAAGATAGGACAGGCAAAAGAGGAGTCTGCCGAGATCATCAGGGATGCGACCAGAAAAGCGCAGGTGCGTGCCGATGAGATAATCGACGAGGCAAAAGTTGAGGCAAAGGGTATCCGCACAAATGCGGAAAATGAGATCGAAAGGGAAAAGAAGATAGCTGTCAACGCTATCAAGGACGAGATCTCACAGATCGCATTCTCAGCAGCAGCCGCTGTTGTAGAAAAGGATCTTACCAGCGAGGATAATGAAAAGCTCATAGAGAAATTCATTGACAATGTGGGTGAAGTGTAATGGCAAACAGCGTTGAAAATGTTTACAGCACTGCACTGTTTGAGCTTTGTGAAGAGCAGGATATACTTGAAAGTACATATGATGAGCTTGAGCAGGTGACAAAAATAGTCTTTGACGGCTCGCTCAGCGAGTTTGTCGAGCTTCTCAGTTCACCGCTGATCTCTTTTGAACAAAAGCAGAAAGTGCTCACCGACGTGTTCGGCGGCAAGGTGGGGGATACTCTGCTGGACTTTCTGTGTGTGCTCACGCAAAAGGGGAGATTCAGATCCCTGCCCGCAGTAACGGATACGTTCAGACAAATGTACTATGAGAAGAAAAATATCCTCGAAGTCACCGCTATAACCGTGCAGCCGCTTTCGGAAAAACTGCGCAAAAAGCTGACCGATAAGCTGCAAAGTGTCTCGGGCAAAAGCATTATCCTTCACGAAAAACAGGATAAGTCCATTCTCGGAGGGATCGTGCTGAGATACGCAAATACCGAGATAGATTCAAGCGTCAGAACAAAGCTGGATAGCATAAAAGCTCAGATAGACAGCATCATCGTCTGAATATCCGAGCAAACAAAAACAGGCAAATAAATTGAAAGGTTGGGTCTATGATATGAAATTACGCCCCGACGAAATAACAGGTTTGATAAAACAGCAGATAAAGGACTATCGCTCAAAGCTCGTGCTTGACGATGTCGGCGCGGTCTGTACCGTCGGCGACGGCATCTCCAGAGTCCACGGCATAGATAAGTGTATGTCAGGCGAGCTGCTTGAGTTCTGTAACGGTACATACGGTATGGCTATGAACCTCGAGCAGGACTTCGTGGGCTGCGTGCTGCTGGGCTCAGAAGACGGCATCACCGAAGGCTCCGCTGTCAAGAGGACGGGAAAGATCGTATCCGTCCCTGTCGGCGATGCAATGCTGGGCAGAGTCGTAAACGCCCTTGGTGAGCCGATCGACGGCAAGGGCAGTATCCTTACTGACGAGTACAGACCTGTCGAAAGCCCCGCTTTCGGCATCATCACCAGACAGTCGGTAAACAGACCGCTGCAAACAGGTATCAAGGCTATCGACTCGATGATACCTATCGGCAGAGGACAAAGAGAACTTATCATCGGCGACAGACAAACAGGTAAGACCACTATCGCCCTTGATACGATAATCAACCAGAAAGGTAAAAATGTTATCTGTATCTACGTTGCGATCGGACAGAAGCGTTCGACCGTCGCAAACGTCGTTGATACGCTTGCGAAGAACGGCGCAATGGAGTATAGCGTGGTCGTTTCGGCTACCGCATCGGAAATGGCTCCGCTTCAGTATATCGCTCCGTATGCAGGCGTTGCAATGGCAGAGTATTTCATGCTCCAGGGCAAGGACGTCCTGTGCGTGTACGACGATCTGTCAAAACACGCCGTTGCATACAGAACAATGTCACTGCTGCTCAAGCGTCCGACAGGACGTGAGGCTTATCCCGGCGACGTTTTCTACCTTCATTCAAGACTGCTCGAAAGAGCTTGCTGCCTCAACGCAGAAAACGGCGGCGGCTCTATAACTGCATTGCCTATCATCGAAACACAGGCAGGCGACGTTTCTGCATATATCCCTACAAACGTTATCTCTATCACCGATGGTCAGATATTCCTGGAAACAGAGCTTTTCTTCTCCGGCGTAAGACCTGCCGTAAACCCGGGTATCTCAGTTTCCCGTGTAGGCGGAAGCGCTCAGATAAAAGCAATGAAGAAAGTCTCAGGTCCTCTGAAGCTGCTGTATTCGCAGTATCGTGAGCTTCAGAACTTCTCACAGTTCGGCTCGGACCTTGACCAGGATACCAAGGATAGACTTGCCCAGGGCGAGCGTATCGTTGAGGTGCTCAAGCAGAGCAAGAATTCACCAATGGACGTTGAAAAACAGGTCGTGATGATCTATGCCGTGGTAAATAACTACCTCAAGGATATCCCTGTTGGCGACATCAGAGAGTTTGAGAACGACCTCCTCAAAGAGATAGAGGAAAGTCACCCCGATATCTTCTCGTCCATAACCCAGACTAAGGAGCTTACCAAGGAAAACGAGGAAGCCATCAAGGAAGTCCTGAAAAGTTATGTTGAGAAATTCCTTAGATCAAAGTAAGGAGCGTTAGCTTATGGCGACTGCCAATATGAAGGACGTAAAGCGTCGTATCAAGAGCGTGGAAAGCACAAAGCAGATAACCAAAGCCATGCAGCTTGTCGCCACCTCGAAAATGCGTCGTGCAAAGGAAAGAGCCGTAGCGGTCCAGCCGTTTTTTGAAACTCTTTTCAATGCAATGTGCGATATTTCCAAGGACAGCAGCTTTACTTCCGTGTTCACCGCAAAGGTCGAAAAGAAAAAGACCCTTATGATAGTTATTGCAGGCGATAGAGGACTCGCAGGCGGCTTTAACGTCAACGTGCTCAAAAAAGCAGCCGCAAAAGCCGATGACCTCAGACAAAAAGGCAGAGCCGTCAGCATCATGGCTATCGGCAAAAAAGCTGTGGAGTATTTCAGTAAACGTGATTATGACGTTACCGATAAGTTCAGCGAGATAGCCGAGGGTATGAGTATGTACGGCGCAATGGATATAGCCGAGGACGTTGCCGCACGCTTTAAAAACGGCGAGTTCGACAGCGTTGACCTTATCTATACGACCTTTGTTTCCGCAATGACTCAGGAGCCTTGCGAAATGGCTATCCTGCCTGTGGAGAATCTGACCTCATGGGCAGATACCCGCCACGCAAGCCCGGTGTATGACCCCTCGCCCGAGGAGGTCTTTGAGGGAATGATCCCCTCGTATCTGTGCGGATTGCTGTATTCTGCAATAGTCGATTCGTTCGCTTCCGAGCAGGCAGCAAGACGTTCGGCAATGGAATCTGCATCGGATAATGCCGATGAGATGATAGAAAACCTGTCGCTTATGTATAACCGTGCAAGACAGGCACAGATAACTCAGGAGCTTACCGAGATAAGCTCGGCGACCCTGAATGATAATTCTTAGATGTGAAAAGTAGGATAAAATGGGGTAATGACAAAACGAATGTATCATTAAAATGATACGGCCGGCAGTGTAATCAGAAATATAGAATTGACAGCCTGCCGAAAAAATGTGAAGTGAAACTGTAAAAAAATCAAAACTGTCTCCCATAAATCTGAAAGAAAGAAGTGTATCTAAGATGGCAAAAAAGTATAAGTACAAAGCCCCCAAGAAAGAAAAAGAGAAAAAACAGCGTACCCTGAAACAGAAAATAATCATCTGGGCAATAGGTATCGTAGTTTTCGTTCTCGCCGTGAATGTTATCATCTTCTTGTTTGATAAGTTTATCAGACAGGCAGATTTTGAGTTCACATTCAAGTGGGGTATCCTTTATCCGATCATCATGTACTTTGTCCTGACAGTCGGATATAAGCTGTATAAATCGTTCAATGATTAAAGACCTTACAGCTACCTGCTTCAATAAAAACTGTTTTGAAAGGCGGAAAACAAATGGAAGGCAAAAATTTGGGAACGGTCGTTCAGATAGTCGGAGCCGTTGTGGATATCCGATTTGAAAAAGACCACCTTCCCGATCTTCTTAACGCAGTAGAGATCGACAACAACGGCACCAAGCTTACCGTTGAGGTCGCACAGCATATCGGCGACGATGTCGTCAGATGTATCGCAATGAGTTCGACCGACGGACTCGTAAGAGGCACACAGGCTGTGGATACAGGCAAGGCAATAAGCGTGCCTGTTGGACCGCAGACTCTTTCGAGAATGTTCAACCTGCTCGGTGAGCCGGTCGATAATATGCCTGCCCCCGAAACTAAGGAAAGATGGGAAATACACCGTGACCCACCGTCCTATGAGGAGCAGACAGCCTCAAACGAGATACTCGAAACGGGCATCAAGGTCATCGACCTCATCGCACCGTATCTTAAAGGCGGAAAGATAGGTCTGTTCGGCGGAGCAGGCGTCGGAAAGACCGTGCTTATCCAGGAGCTTATCAATAACGTCGCTAACCAGCACGGCGGAATTTCCGTGTTCACAGGCGTTGGCGAAAGAACCAGAGAGGGCAACGACCTCTACTATGAAATGAAGCAGTCAGGCGTTCTTGAAAAGACCGTGCTTGTGTACGGTCAGATGAATGAACCGCCCGGAGCAAGAATGAGAGTGGGACTTTCCGGACTTACCATGGCGGAGTATTTCCGTGATGTCGAGGGTCAGGACGTTCTGCTGTTCATCGACAATATATTCAGATTCACACAGGCAGGCTCCGAGGTGTCCGCACTTCTGGGCAGAATGCCTTCCGCAGTTGGATACCAGCCAACACTTGCAACCGAAATGGGTCAGCTTCAGGAGCGTATCACATCAACAAATAAAGGCTCCATAACCTCCGTTCAGGCAGTCTATGTGCCTGCGGACGACCTCACCGACCCTGCGCCGGCAACAACATTTGCCCACCTTGACGCAACTACCGTGCTTTCAAGAACTATCGCATCTTTGGGTATCTTCCCGGCAGTTGACCCTCTTGAGTCAACATCGAGGATCCTTACCCCAGAGATAGTCGGAAATGAGCACTATCAGGTCGCAAGAAAGGTACAGTCGATCCTGCAAAGATATGTCGAATTGCAGGATATCATCGCTATCATGGGTATGGACGAGTTGTCCGATGAGGATAAGCTCACAGTTTCCAGAGCAAGAAAGATACAGAGATTCCTCTCCCAGCCGTTCTTCGTAGCCGAGCAGTTCACCGGCTATCAGGGCAAGTATGTCCCGCTGAAGGAAACTATCAGAGGCTTCAAGGAGATAATCGAGGGCAAGCACGACGACCTGCCCGAGTCTGCATTCCTCTTCGTCGGAACGATCGACGAAGCCGTCGAGAAAGCAAAGAAAAATACCGAGGGCGAGTAATGCCCGTTTGATAACATCTATCATACAGAAGGTGCTGAAATGACTCCGTTCAATTTAAAGATAATCACCCCCGAGAAAACTTTTTTCAACGGGACAACAACACAGCTGATCGCCAAGACCACGACCGGCAACGTCGGGATACTTCACGGACACGTTCCCTATGTCGCTAATCTGGTCTCCTCGCCGATGAAGATCGAGGTACAGGGCACACTTAAAGAGGCTGCGCTTTCAGGAGGATTTATCAAGGTCGCTCCCGAGGAGGTCATCATCGTCACCAATGCCATTGAGTGGGCTGATGAAATAGATGTTGCCAGAGCCGAACGTTCCAGACAAAATGCAGAGGAACGTATGAAGCGACATGAAAGTCAGAAAGAGTTCGACAGAGCCGAAAAGAAGCTTAAAAGAGCACTCAACAGGCTTATGGTCGCATCGAAGAAATAGTATATTGAAGCCAAAGTCCCGAAATCATTTCTGGGGCTTTAGGCTTCGTTTTCTGTATGAACATTTTGATCTGAAAAGGAGCAGCAATGAAAACACCAAAACAAATACTGATGTGCGTATTAACGCTGATATCTGTCTGCCTGTGCTTCACAGCCTGCGATGACGATTCGTCAAGTCAGGGCGTGCTTGACTTTATGTTTCAGCAGGACTCCGGTGCGCAGACAAGCTATGTAACTACTACTGTCAGCGACGACGAGCAGGTCATGCTTGTGTTCAGATGCGAGCCGAGCATACAAAGCGATAAGGCTAAAAATACAGTAGTCCCGACCGAGTATAAGGTCTATTATTCAGGACGTGTGACCGACGAAAAATCCGGCAAACAAGCCGGCATCTCAGGCGCTGAACTTGATAAGCTCAAAAAATATGCGCAGGATGTCCTCGATCATAAGATCGAATCAAAATTCGAGGGCGGAGATCCTGAAACCGATACAACCGTTGCAGCATACGATAAGACATATAAGAACAACCAGCTCACCGCACAGAGCAAGTGCAGCATCGACAAATTTGACGAGATGTATAAAATAGTTACCGATAAATTCAAGTCATAAAACAAAGCTTGTAAGAGAAAAAGGAAAAACAGTATGAAAAAAATAATAGCTTTTGTAATGATCTTTGCAGCTGTGATGTGCTTTGCTGCCTGCTCTGAAAGTTCATCGGACAATGATCCTTCAAGTTCAAAACAGACTACTAAGATGACTGACGAGGTCAGAACAGACGCAAAACTGCTCACACTTGTCTATCATCCCGGCGGCGAAATGACAAAGGAGCAGTTTGAGGCAGGAAAGGCAAGCTATACTCTGTACGGTGACGGCAGGGCCGTCAATGACAAAAACGGTGAGGAAAAGAAGCTTGAGGGCGAGGATATTGAAAAGGTCAAAGAGTACGCCCAAATGGTGATAGACGGTAAGGCGAACGTGATAGACCGAGGCGGTGATGATATGCCGTCATATTCAGTGACTGCGTTTGAGGCAGATGGTAAAGAACATCAGCTAACGGCGCCTTCGGGTTCGGAAATAGTTGGATTTAGCGAGATATACAAGTTGGTAAGCGGAAAGTTTGAGCAAAAGTAAAAAAGGAATGTAATAAAGGGAAAAGAAAAAGGTGGAATTATTTTGAGTGTATTTAACATTTTAGTTGCTGTCGGCGGACTGGCGTTCTTTATGTTCGGTATGAACACGCTCAGCAGCGGACTTGAAAAAGCGTCCGGAGGACTGCTCGAAAAGGTGCTCGCACGAATGTCGGGCAACATCTTCACAAGTATCTTCTTTGGTGCAGTCGTGACCGCTGCCGTCCAGTCATCAACGGCAACGACCGTAATAGTTATCGGACTTGTAAATGCAGGTATCCTGAAACTGCGTGGTGCCGTGGGCATAATCATGGGCGCAAATATCGGAACGACAATGACCGCACAGATCCTGCGCCTTGCTAAGCTCGAAGGCTCTGGCGACAGCAGCTTTTTTATCGGTCTTATCAAGCCGACCAACTTCTCAGCGATCCTTGCGATCGCAGGCATTATCCTGATAATGTTTTCAAAACGCAGCCGCAAGAAAAATATCGGCAATATCCTCATGGGCGTTTCAATACTCTTTACGGGTATGAATACTATGAGAGCCGCCGTTGAACCGCTTGCTCAGCTTGATATTTTCAAAAGAATATTTGAAGTGCTGCAAAACCCGCTCCTCGGCGTTCTCGCAGGCGCAGTGATAACCGTCTGCACCCAGTCCAGCGCCGCCGCAGTCGGTATCTTGCAGGCTATCTCCGGCTCCGGTGCGATCGTTTTTGCATCAGCCTTCCCGATAATAATGGGTACCAATATCGGAACCTGCGTAACACCGCTGCTTTCAAGCCTCAACTCCTCAAAGAACGCAAAGCGTGCAGGCCTTTTGCATTTCTATTTCAACCTCATCGGTACGATTATTTTCCTTATCGGAATTTATACCATTCAGGCGACTGTCGGCTGGTCATTCTGGGATAAAGAGTTCACCACCGGCGACATCGCAAACTTCCATACGATATTCAATATCGTCGTGACCTGCATCTTTATCCCGTTTGCAGGTGTTCTTGAGAAGCTTGCCTGCCTCACCGTAAGGGACAAGCCCGGCGAGGACGAGGACGAGCTGGAGGAGGATACCCTCGACGAGAGATTTCTCGTTACCCCGAATGTCGCTATCGCACAGACCAGCGAAGCAGTCGTTCAGATGGGAATTCAGGCTCAGAAGAATTTCAAGGCAGTTGTCAGCCTCTATGATGACGTAGATTCCTTTGATCCTAAGATCGCAGAGAATATCCGTGAGCGTGAGGATACCATCGACAGGCTCGAGGATCGGGTAGGGCAGTACCTCATCAAGCTCAACGACTGTGACCTCAACGAAGATGAGTCACGCAGAGTTACAGCATATTTCCACCTTATTTCTGAGTTTGAGCGTATCGGCGACTATTCTATAAATATCCTTGAAACCGCCGAAGCCCTCTATGATGCCGAAGCAAGCTTTTCACCCGACGCAATGAATGAACTGCACGTTACCTTCGCTGCGATCGACGAGATAATCTCGCTTGCGATCAAAGCGACCGAAACTATGGAAATAGAGGATATAATTCAGGTCGAGCCGCTTGAAGAGGTAGTTGACCGTATCGTTGAGGACCTTAAATCCATACATATCGACCGTGCAAAAAATGGTATCTGTAAGGTCGATGTCGGTGTGCATTTCATAGATATCCTCACCAACGTCGAGAGAATATCCGACCATTGCTCAAATATCGCCGTTTATCTTCTTTCCAGCAAACAGAAGTACTCCACCCTCAAAAAGCACGAGTACCTCGATAAGCTCCATAAAAACGGCACCAAGAGCTATGAGGAAAAGCTCGCCGAGTATTCGGCAAAATACGCTATTCACTGACTTATCGTGGAAAACTCTTCCGGAGTTTTATCGGGGGGAACTCTTTTAGAGAAGATTCCCCCCCGTACCCCTCCGAGAAACCTCTTAATGAAAAACAGCTCTATGGAAAAAAACCACAGAGCTGTTTTTTACTGAAAGTTCTCAAGAGAGTGCAGAGAAAAAGCTTGTTTAGAAGAACTTCTCTCAATAGAACTTCAGAAGAACTCTCCCGACAAGCCTTCAAAAGTATTTCCGAATAGAAGCAAGACAATGCGGTTTAACGGACAATTCAGCCGTCAAAGCTTTTGTCTTCTTACCTCTTACTTCT
>CADAHS010000031.1 GCA_902787825.1 uncultured Ruminococcus sp.
GGGAAACACAGAGGGGAGAAAAGTCCGCTCACCACGCCGTAAGGCACGGCGTCCTGTTCTCCCTTATGGGTTTCCCCCTTAGACGAGAGAGCAAGCTATATATCAATAATAATTGATAGTTTAGCGGACAAACTTAACGTTAAATTTCTTACCTCTTACATCTAGTGTTCTTGCTTCTAAGGGGGCTTTCCGATCGCCCCCATACCCCTTCGGGTGCACAACTATTAATTTGATAATAATAGTTTAATTTCTGATTTAGCTTATAGACAATCGACTTTGAGTTCGTCACCGTCGGTGGTGATACCGAATGCAGTTATGCCGGTATCGCCTTTATCGACGATAAACTCGCTGATCCTATCCTCGATCTCATTTCTTATGACACGACGGATATCTCTTGCGCCAAGCTTGCCGTTGTAGGCTTTATGTGCGACAGTTTTAAGCACATCGTCGCTGTAACGCAGCTGTATCCCACGCTCCTGGAGCGGCTGTGCGATCTCATCAAGCATAAGCTTAGCGATGCCTGCGTAATCCTGCTCGGTAAGCTTATTGAACACGATGACCTCGTCCACTCTGCCGAGAAACTCAGGACGCAGAAACTCCCGCAGGGCTTTCATTGCTTTATCATGGGCGATCTCGTTATCGGTCTTATTAAAGCCTACACCTGTATCCTTATCTGTCGAGCCTGCATTTGAGGTCATTACGATAACAGTATTCTCAAAGTTGACATCTCTGCCCTGAGAGTCGTGTATCGTGCCCTCGTCAAGTATTTGCAGGAGAATATTCATTACATCGGGGTGGGCTTTTTCTATCTCATCAAACAGCACGACGCTGTAAGGCTTGCGTCTGACCTTTTCGGTGAGCTGACCTGCCTCGTCAAAGCCAACATATCCCGGAGGCGAGCCGATAAGCTTTGATACCGAGTGACGCTCCATATACTCGGACATATCAACTCTGATAAGCGGCTCGGTGGCATCAAACAGCGTTTCGCCAAGCACCTTGACAAGCTCTGTCTTGCCGACACCTGTTGGTCCGACAAAGATGAACGATGCCGGTCTGCGGCGTTTGGAGAGCTGCACTCTGGTACGTCTGATAGCATTTGCGACCTTTTCGACCGCTTGCTGCTGACCGATGACTCTTTTGGAAAGCTCGTTTTGCAGGTTCTTTATCTTTTCAAACTCACTTTGCGAGATCTTATTTGCGGGGATACCCGTCCACAGCTCGATGACCTTGGAGATATCGTCGTCGGTCACCTGGACCTTGCTGACGGTATCCTCAATTTCTTTGAGCCTGTTCTCGATACGGGATATTTCGGCTTTCTCGGTCGCAAGGATCTCGTAGTCGGGGTCGGATTTCTGCTCATATTCGCTCACGAGGTCATTGTGCTTTTTAAGCTCCTCATTGAGTCTGTCAAGTTCGGCAAGCTCGGGGGTATTTATGCTTGTGCAGGCACAGGCTTCGTCAAGCAGGTCTATTGCCTTATCGGGCAGGAAACGGTCGTTGATATATCTCTCTGAGAGCACGGCGCACTTTCTGAGCATAGCATCGGAGATATGCACACGGTGAAATCTTTCATAGTAGCCCTTGATACCTTTGAGAACTTCTATGGTATCCTCAACGGTCGGTTCGCCGACATTGACGGGCTGGAAACGTCTTTCAAGCGCAGCGTCCTTTTCGATATACTTTCTGTACTCCTTGAAGGTAGTCGCACCGATGACCTGTATCTCGCCTCTTGAAAGGGACGGTTTGAGAATATTTGCGGCGTTCATGGTACCCTCGGAGTCGCCCGTTCCGACAAGGCTGTGCACCTCGTCGATGAACAGTATTATATTTCCCTGCTTTTTGACCTCCTCGACAAGTCCCTTGCAGCGGCTTTCAAACTGTCCGCGGAACTGGGTACCTGCGACGAGTGCGGTCAGGTCGAGAAGGTAGACTTCTTTATTCTGCAAGTGGAACGGAACGTCACCCGAAACTATCTTCTGAGCAATACCCTCTGCGATAGCGGTCTTGCCGACACCGGGCTCTCCGATAAGGCAGGGGTTATTTTTCTGTCTTCGTGAGAGGATATGGATAACCCTTGAGATCTCCTTATCCCTGCCGATGATATTGTCAAGCTCGTTATTGCGTGCACGCTCGGTGAGGTTGGTGCAATAGTTATCGAGAAACTTGAGCTTGCCTTTTTTCTTTTCCTTACTATCCTTTGCGGACTTTGCTCCATCTTTTGCAGCATCGGCTGCAGCTTCGGCGCTCTTTGAAAGCTCTCCTGCAAGGTTGCCAAGCAGTCCGCCTGCTTTGCCCACTTCTCCGAAGAGGTTGGTGAGAAAGTCCGGGACAGTGCCGCTTCCGCCCATTTCAAAGTCCTCGCCGTCGGGGATCTCGGCAAGCTGCTCGCTCATAGCGTTAAGCTCGTCCTCGCTTATCCCCATTGATTTGATATAATCGTCCACCTGAGGCAGACCAAGCTCTTTTGCGCACACAAGACATAGTCCCTCGTTCTTTTTTTCCTCGGGCTTATTAGGATTTATCTGTGAGATAAAAACGACTGCCGGTCTTACATGGCATCTTGAACACATCATCATAACGTTTGTTCCCCTTTCGATGCTTGGTGACAGCGCAGGCAGACCCATTTGCAGGATCGCCTTCACGCTCACTCATAAGCATAGATAATGATTACATATTTATATTTATTCTTGTCAATAAAACATTCTGAAAAAGTATTTGAACAGATAAGTCTTATCAATTATGTCGGTATTGATCTTATCAAGCTGATCCTTTGACGAGCTGACTATGGCGCTGACGACATAAGCTATTATCACGACGTATAACACGCCCTTGAATGCGCCGAGTGCAAGTCCGCCAAAGCTGTTTGCCGCTGACAGGACTTTTATCCTGCTGAGGATATCCAGCATTCTGATAACTATCATCAGCACTATCGAAACGATTATTGCTGTCGCAAGAAACAGCACTGCGCCTGCGATCATCTTTCCGAACGGTCTGACAAAATGCTCCTCGATATTCTGTGCGGCTTTATGTTTATCAGAGGGTATCAGGAAGCGGACAAACTTTGCAAGCTCCTCCCTGGTGTTATCCAGTCCCATATTCAAAAGCCCTGTATTTCCGCTTTTTCCGCTGCTGTTTACCGCTTTGAGTATACGTCCGAAAAGCTCATGATCGAGGTAATCCTCAAAATCCTTCATCGTTTTTTCGGCAACTGCGCCGTCAATGCCCTTGCTGTACACCATAGCACGCATATTTTCGACGATGTCGCCTTCTTTGAGAACGGCGGCACGAAGGTCTTCGTTATTGATCTTCAGCGGCAGTCCCCTTTTGCGAAGATCCTGCTCCATCATATCAACAACATCTACCTTGCTTATCTTTTCTTCTATTACGCTGGTCGCTTTATCCTGGGCAACTGCGCAATACAGCGGCTGTGCGAAAACAAACGCCACAAGTGCAGCTGCGATTATCGTTGCCACGGATTTAACAAGCAGGGCTGCATATTTGAAAAAGCCAAGCACATAGCCGATGATGCAGGTAGCAATTATTATGGCAACGACTGCGCCGTCAAGTAAATAAGTCATTTTTGGCTCGACCTCTTTTATCAGGTTTCAAACTTTATCTTGTTGATCTCACGGTAGCCCATAAGATATACTGCTTTATCGGCATACACGATATCAACATAGCCTGCTGTGATATTTGCTGTTGCGAGCTGATTGCCCTTTGAGTCATAACACTCTACCGTTTTGTCGGTAAAGACGATAACTGTGGAATCATCGAGCTGGACCTTTGCCGGTCTGCCCTGCAGGTCTTTTTGCAGGCATGGTTTATCATCATCGCTCTCGCAGTCAAACATCGTGACGATGCCGTGGGTACGGGTCACGCTGTCGGTATACACAGCGGCATATCTGTCGCTCAGATCAAATGACACGAGAGATGTTGAGTACTCGTAGGTATAAAGCGTATTGCCGTTTGAATCCAGCACGATGAATCTATCATCGCCCACTACCCAATACTTTCCGTTCTTTGTAAGCCGTGCCTGAAGCACGAGGGAATCTATCGGGCTGCTGGTCATGACGGCTTGCTTGCTGTCAAACTTCACGGAATAGACGACCGAATTGATCTTTCCGCCGCTTGATGCGATAGCACTGATACAGCAGCCTTTGCCGTCCTCATTGAAGCATATCCCCACGACACGTCTGCCGCTTGCCCAGGTATAGATCTCAGTACCTGTTTCGTCGTAGACGGTGACGAAAGCAGAATACTTTTCTGTCTGGGTGACGACTGCGACATAGCCGTTTGAACCTATCTTAGCCATAAGGATCGGGTTATCGGTCTTTTTGCTGTAAACTGTGCCTTTCTTGTTCAGCACCTGAAAGCTCTTGCCGGCGTTATCGTAGACTACGATCTTCTTTGCGCACACATCCAACACCGGTGAGCCGTAGTTATGCGGCACGGCGCTGAGCTGTGAGCCATCGTCCTTATAGAACACGACCTTATTCCCGTCGAGGGTGACCATGATATCACTGCACTGGGTGATATCGCTTATTCCCGACTGGCTTATTTTCAGTGGGAAATTTCCGCCCTCGGTCTTTCCGTCGTTGACAATGGTTTTATGTGGTTTATCAAGTATCCCCTCAAGCTTGGGGATCCACCATTTTGAGGTCAGAAACGCTGTCAGACCGAGTATTGCAACGATCAGCAGGGCTATCAGGCGTTTGAGGTGCTTTCGGGTCTTTTCCTTTTTACGCTCCTGTCTGATATCGGTGACGGTAGCGGTCCCGGGAGTGACCTTCTGGCTGATCTTACGGTGCGGATCGTCGTCCTGATTGTCCTCTGAGTCATCAAAGCTTTGCAATATCCGTTCACGGTACTCATCATCGTTTTGCTCATAATCGTCATAATCGTCGTCAACGGTCTGCTCGCTTATCTTACCGTCCTTCATTCTGAGGTAGGTGAAAGACGGAGTATCGTCGTCATAATCAGAGATCTCGCTTTCCGCCTCAATGGGCTGTATCTGGCGGAAATCGTCGGGCCGGATACTGGTAACGGTGATTTTTCCGGGCTGGGCATCTGTATCCTCAGATGTTTGCCCGGACTGCATCTGCTGCGCCATCAGTTCACGCTCACGCATCAGCTTTTGCTGTCTGACCTCGGCTTCCCTGGCAAGCTCCTGCTTGCGTACATACTCCAGAGTTTCGAGCTGCTCACGCTGTCTTTGCAGGCGGCGTTCGGCTTCTGCTCTTTCGGGCATACGGGTATCGGGGATATTTTCGTAGCCTGATGAAGCCTTCTTTTTCTTTTTACGCTTCATCGAATCGGGCATAGGGACGTTATACTCATTGAACTCGTCCGCCCTCACGAAATCCTCGTGGGTTATTCTGTTTTTATTTTTACGGTCATTTTTATTTTTCACTGCAAGTCAGCTTGCAAAGGCAAGCATTCCTCCTTCTGATGCTGTGGATAAAACACTTTGTTGAGATACAGTCCCTGCGGCGGAACGGTGCGTCCGGCTCTGGTCCTGTCACGGCTGCGGATTATGTCGGGAATTGCATTTTCGGGGAGCTTGCCCTCGTTAATGAACAAAAGCGTCCCGACCATTATCCTTACCATATTGTACAAAAAGCCGCTGCCTGAGACGGTGAAGATGACAAGGTCGCCCTCACGTCTGACATTAAAGCTGTCGATACGGCGCACGGTATTCTCCTTATCGCAATCGGTACAGCAGAAGGCTTTAAAATCGTGTTCACCGATAAAATCCTTCGCTGCTTTATCAAGCTTTTTTTCATCTATCGGATACCAGCTGCGATAGGCTGTATCCTTATAAAACGGATTTTTATACTCACTGTTGTGTATGACATACTCATATTCTTTACCGATGCAGTCAAATCTTGCGTGGAAATCCTCAGCTGCCTGCTCGCAGGTCATCACACCGATATCGTCGGGGAGTCTTGAATTGAGTCCGAATACTATGCCACGGCAGGTTATTGTTGAGCTTGTGCAAAAGTTCAGCACATACTGCCTTGCATGGACTCCAGCATCTGTTCTTGAACAGCCGCTGACTGTCACGTTTTCGCCGAGAAGTCCGCACAGAGCCTTCTCAAAGACCTCCTGCACGGCGAGAGAATTGTTCTGTCTTTGCCAGCCGTGGTAGGCTGCGCCGTTATATCTTATGGTGACTTTGAAATTTCTCATATGCTAACCTATTTTGTTCATCACGATAACGCCTGCGAAAAAGAACACAAGATAAAGCGTGCCCCAGAGGTCGATGAGCTTGAAGTGGAGCTGTTTCATTCTTGTTCTTCCCTCTCCGCCGTGGTAGCATCTGCATTCCATCGCAAGCGCAAGCTCCTCGGCGTGTCTGAACGAGGACACGAACAGCGGTATCAATATCGGGATAAGCGCTTTTGCTCTTTTAAAGATCGAGCCTGTTTCCATATCCGCACCTCTTGCTTTCTGGGCAGAGGTTATCTTATCTGTCTCCTCCAGCAGTGTCGGGATAAAACGCAGCGCAATAGTCATCATCATTGCAAGCTCGTGAACGGGTACTTTTATTTTCTTCAGAGGTGATAAAAGCCGTTCGATAGCATCTGTAAGGTCTATGGGTGAGCTGGTATATGTAAGCAGACTTGTGCCCACGATAAGACACAGTATCCTGACGACCATGAAAACTGCTGTTTCAACGCCCTTATCGGTTATCTTGATGAATTTCCACTCAACCAGCGGCGTACCGGTATGCACAAAAAACAGGTTGAGCATAGCGGTTATTATTATGATTATGAGTATCGGCCTGATGCTTTTGAACATCATTTTCAGCGGTATGCGTGAAATGATGAATGTGATGAATGTGAAAGCGATGCCCACGCCCAGCCCTTTAATATCGTCTGCCACAAAAAGCATAACGATAAAGGCTATGGTGAGCAATATTTTCAGCCTTGCATCGAGCCTGTGGACAGGTGACTTCCCGGGGAAATACTGCCCTATGGTCATATCCTTTATCAAATCAGATCATATCCTCGTTTTTGTCATTTGTCTGCAAGCAGTCTCATCAGAAGCTCCTTGGCGTACTTGGTGGTGTAAACGTCATCATCGAACTGAATGCCCATGCTTCTGAGCCTGTTGAAGACTCTGGTTATCTGCGGGACGGCAAGCCCCATTTCTTCAAGCTCTTTTGCCCGGTGGAACACCTTAACGGTATCGTCGTAGCAAAACAGCTTCGCTTTGTTCATAACAAGTATTTTTGTCGTGTGCTTGGCGATATCCTCCATTGAGTGAGATACAAGCAGCACGGTATTTTTCTTTTGCTGGTGATACTCCCTTATCAGACCGAGTATCTGGTCTCTGCCTTTGGGGTCAAGTCCGCTGGCAGGCTCGTCAAGTATGAGCACCTGCGGTTCCATAGCCATTACGCCTGCTATTGCGACACGGCGCTTCTGTCCGCCAGAAAGCTCAAACGGTGATTTATCCAGCACGTCCGCACCGATGCCGACCATTCTGGCGGTCTCCTTGATACGCCTGTCGATCTCGGCATTGTCAAGTCCCATATTTTTGGGTCCGAATGCGATATCCTTATAACAGGTCTCCTCAAAAAGCTGGTACTCGGGGTACTGAAACACAAGTCCGACCTTGAAGCGGACGGGACGCAGTTTTGCTTTGTCGTCCCACAGCCTTTCGCCGTCGATGTAGACACTGCCCGAGGTAGGCTTCAAAAGCCCGTTGAAATGCTGTATCAGCGTTGATTTTCCCGAGCCTGTATGCCCGATAACGCCGACCATTTCGCCATTTTCTATTTCCAGATCAACATTGTCAACAGCGACCTTGCGAAAGGGTGTGCCGTCGCCATAAACATATGTGAGGTTCTCAGTCTTTATAATAGCCATATCCAAAACCTCACTTTTTAGTAAGCAGAGCATAAAGTGCATCGACGCACTCGTCCTCTGTTATTATCTCGTTTGAAATATCATAGCCGCTGTTTTTCAGGAAGTCGGCTATCTCCGTCACCTGCGGCACATCAAGTCCGAGGTTTCGCATAACGCTGACCTGCGAAAAGATCTTTTGCGGCACATTATCCATGATCTTCTCGCCGCCGTCGATGACCACCACCCTGTCAGCCTGTGCGGCTTCCTCCATATAGTGGGTGATAAGCACGATAGTTACGCCTTTTTCCTTGTTGAGCATCTTGATTGTCTTCATGACCTCGCTTCTGCCCTTTGGGTCAAGCATAGCCGTTGGCTCGTCAAGCACGATACATTCGGGCTGCATAGCAATTACTCCGGCTATCGCAACACGCTGCTTCTGTCCGCCTGAAAGCTTATGCGGTGCGTGCATACGGTACTCGTACATTCCCACCGTTTTCAAAGCCTCATCGACACGCCTGCGTATCTCCGTTGGCTCAACTCCTAAATTTTCAAGTGCGAACGCCACATCTTCCTCAACGATAGTTGCAACTATCTGATTATCAGGGTTCTGGAACACCATGCCGACACGTTTGCGTATCGGCAGAAGATTTTCCTCATTTATCGTGTCCAGACCGTCCACCAAGACCTCCCCTTTTTCGGGGAGGTTGATGGCATTGATACATTTTGCAAGAGTTGATTTTCCCGAGCCGTTATGACCTAAAACTGCCACAAACTCGCCCTTTTCTATATCAAGGTCGATACCTTTGAGCACGGTGTTTTTTACCGGCGGTTCCTCGAACTCGTTGACATAGGAAAACTCAAGTCCCTTAATGTGAATAAAACTCATTTTACTTTTCCCGTCTTTGAAAAGGGCTTAATCCTCGCTCTTTTCCTCGTCCTTGTCGTCGTCTTTATCCTTATCCTTGCTGAAGAAGCCTGTTACAGCGTCCTTAGCCTTTTCAAGATTTTCCTTTGTGGCAAGTTCCTTTGCCTTGTCCTTTACATCGTCAGGGATCTTGTCCAGCAGATCCTCTGCCTTGTCCTTGATGTTGTCGAAATCCAGTGCCATAGTGTATTCCTCCTGAATAAATATTATTTATGAAAAGTGCGATGCACATATTGTGCAGCTTGCACCTGTCAACTAAACCACAACGCACCGCAGGTGCGCTCTTATTTCTTATCTCTTACTTCTTATTTCTTACCTCTTACCTCTGATTGCCAGATCGCCGTAGAGCCGCACGGCAGGACGCTCTGTGTAGCCTCGACAGGCAGACCTATCTCGTCCGCAGTGACATTTCCGCCGAATCTTGTACAGAGTACATCTTTTAAAATATAAGCCATTACCGACGGTGAAAGTCCTGTGGTATAGCTATTGAGCAAAAAGAACAGCGGCTTGTCGGAGAGCACGCCTGCGCAGGTCTGAACGAGGTCGTAGATACAATCCTCCAGTTTCCAGACCTCTCCGCCGGGACCTCTGCCGTAAGACGGGGGATCCATAACGACAGCATCGTAGCTTCTGCCACGGCGTATCTCACGCTGCACAAATTTTTCACAGTCGTCGACCAGCCAGCGTATCGGCTTGTCGGAAAGTCCGGAGAGCTGAGCGTTTTCTCTTGCCCACTGGACCATTCCCTTTGATGCGTCAACGTGCGCCACGCTCGCACCTGCATTTGCGCAGGCAAGCGTTGCGCCGCCTGTATAGGCAAACAGATTGAGCACATTTATCTGTCTGCCCGCATTTTTTATCTTATCAGCCATAAGGTCCCAGTTGACCGCCTGCTCGGGGAAAAGCCCCGTATGCTTGAAGCCTGTGGGACGTATATTGAATTTAAGCTTCCCATAGCTTATCTGCCAGCTTTGCGGCAGCTTCTTATGAAACTCCCACTGTCCGCCGCCCTTGTCGGAACGGTGATATATCCCGTCGGCTTTATTCCACATATCCGAACGCTTCGGTGATCTCCAGATTATCTGCGGGTCAGGACGCACAAGCGTTACGCCGCCCCAGCTTTCCAGCTTCTCGCCGCAGGAAGTGTCCAATATTCTGTACTCTTTCCAGTTATCTGCAACTCGCATGATCTATCTTTTCTTCCTTTACATCTGACCGTAGATACGCTCTATCGCTGCTGCGATATTATTTGCGTACTCGGTGATAAGTCCTGTTCTTTTGCCCTCTATCATTATCCTCACAAGCGGCTCGGTGCCGGATTCACGGACATAGAGTCTGCCCTCTGTTCCGAGCTTATTGCTGTAATCCATTATCAGCTGGGTTATCTCGCTGTTTTCACGCCACTTCGTTTTGTTTCCGACGGTGACTTTTGCATTCACAAGTACCTGCGGATTGAGCTGGACCATTTTGCCAAGCTCGCTGAGCTTGCTGTCGCTTTTTTTCATCACGCTCATCAGTTTTGTGCCTGTGAGCAGTCCGTCACTGGTGGTGGCGTCGTCAAGAAAGATGATATTTCCAGCCTTTTCGCCGCCGAGGTTGCTGCCGCTTTTACGCATTTCCTTGATAACGTTCATTCCGCCGACTTTTGAGGTCGTGATAACGATGCCTGCTTGTCTTGCGAACTTATAAAAGCCGGAATTGGACATTTTGGTCACGACGCAGCTATTATTGCGCAGGGTCTTGTTATACTGCATGAATGCTGCAAAAATGCCGATCAGCTTATCTCCGTCGAGCACCCTGCCAAGCTCGTCCACCGCAATACATCTTCCGCCGTCGCCGTCAAAGGCAAGACCGAGGTCGCAATGCTCACTGATGACGGTATGCACCAGTCCTTCGGGGCTGAGCGTTCCGCAGTCACGGTTGATATTATTCCCGTCGGGAAGGTCGTTTATCAGCACGACCGATGCGCCAAGACCTCTGAATATCTTTGCAGCGCACTCTGATGGCGCACCGTTTGCGCAGTCGATAGCTACTTTAAGCCCATGATAGTCTATGTCGACCATTTTCAGTATATGCCTGATATAGTCCCACAGGCCGTCTTTATCATAATAGATATGACCTATCTCATCGCCGCCTTTGAGGCTGAACTCGTTGTGCTGTGTGACGACGAGCCTTTCTATCTGCGCCTGGGTATCATTATCTATCTTAAAGCCGTCGGCGCCGAAGATCTTCAGTCCGTTATAGCTGAAATCACTTATTCCGGCGGTTATCATAACACCTGCATCGGCGTGGTTCTTTTTGACAAGAACAGCTACTGCGGGTGTAGGTACTACTCCGACGAGCACTGCATCTGTTCCGACAGAACATATGCCGCTTACAAGCGCAGCCTGAAGGACGTCGCCCGAGACTCGGGTATCAAGTCCCACGACTATCTTCGGTTTTTCGCTGCCGCTGCACATGACCGTCGCCACAGCCTTGCCGAGCTGCAGCGCTGTTTCGCAGGTAAAATCGGTTATGGCAATACCTCTTATCCCATCGGTACCAAATAATCTATCCATAGCATCAGCTGCCGCAATAAACGGCATTTCCTCCTTTTCAGAAGCTTTCTCAGCGCTTTGAGATCACAACACGGGAAACGTTGCACTAAAATGTCGTCTGACCGTCTTTGAGTATTCCGAGGTGCCTGTAAGCAAGCTCGGTGGCGCATCTGCCTCTGGGTGTTCTGGATATAAAGCCCAGCTGCATCAGGTACGGCTCGCAGACGTCCTCCAGTGTTACTGATTCCTCGCCGATGGCTGAGGCAAGCGTTTCCAGTCCGACGGGACCGCCGCCGTAGCCGTTGATTATCATATTGAGCATTCTCCTGTCAAGTCCGTCAAGCCCGAGGGGGTCAACGTCCATCTGGTTGAGCGCTATTTTAGCTATTTCCTGAGTTATTCTGCCGTTGCCCATCACGTCGGCAAAATCTCTGACACGTTTGAGCAGACGGTTGGCTATTCTCGGAGTACCTCTTGAACGCTTGGCGATCTCCTGAGCGCCGTCGGTATCACAAGGAACGCCGAGTATCAGCGCACTTCGCTTGACGATATCGCAAAGCTGCTCAACCGAATAAAGCTCAAGTCTTTGGATAACACCGAAACGGTCACGCAGCGGTGAAGTCAGCTGACCTGCTCTTGTAGTCGCACCGATGAGTGTGAACTTGTTCAGGTCTATGCGTATGCTTCTCGCCGCCGGACCCTTACCCATGATGATATCAAGAGCATAGTCCTCCAGCGCCGGGTAAAGCACCTCCTCGACCTGTCTTGAAAGCCTGTGTATCTCGTCGATGAACAGCACATCGCCTTTTTCAAGGTTGGTCAGCAACGCCGCAAGGTCGCCCGGCTTTTCGATAGCAGGTCCCGATGTAATGCGGATATTCACACCCATTTCGTGTGCGATTATAGTTGAAAGCGTTGTCTTGCCAAGTCCCGGAGGACCGTACAGCAAAACATGGTCAAGGCTGTCGCCACGCTTTTTTGCTGCCTGGATATATATTGAAAGGTTATCCTTGACCTTATCCTGTCCGATATATTCCGCCAGAGTTTTCGGACGAAGGCTGACATCAAAATCGTCGCTTTCCTCCTGCGTTGTAGCCTGCGGAGCTACAAGCCTTCCGGCGTAGTCATTTTCTATTTCAAATCCGCCTTTTTCTATCAAGCCTTACACCTCATTTACTGTATAGCCCTGCTCACATCGACCCATTTCTCATAGCCCGAGTATTTTTCAAGCTCGCCAATTTCCAGCTCTATCGCGCTGTTACTGCTCCCGCACGCGGGAAATACCGTCTCAAAGCGTTTCAGCGACTCATCAAGAAAGACCCTCACGCCCTCGTTCACCGCAAACGGACAAACACCGCCCACCGCGTGACCGATAAGCTCCGCCGCCTGCTGTGCAGTCAGCATCTTCGCCTTTGTCTTGAACTGTGCCTTGAATTTAGCGTTGTCTATCTTCACATCGCCCGCGCAAACTATCAGCACCGCCTTTTCGTCCACAAGGAACGACAGCGTCTTTGCTATCCTGCTCTCCTCGCAGCCGAGCGCCTTCGCCGCCAGCGCAACAGTCGCACTTGAAACGTCAAATTCAAGTATCCTGTCATCTATCCCAAAGCCCTTGAAATATTCTCTGACTTTTTCAATGCTCATTTACTTTCACTTTCCTCTTTTTTGTTCACACCGAATATCTCGTCCGCAGCCTCGGTCATTTCCCTTGACCATTGGTGACCCGAATGCTGTATCTTCGCCCACGAACACATCTGTGCATAATTTTCATCGTGAACGATGTCATACGGCGAGCCATATGCGCTGTCGTGACTCTCGTAAAGCACCCTGCCCTTGTGTATCATCTCGCATGGAAATTCGCCCTGCGGAGGGTCATCAAGCTTATCAAATGTCTCCTTGTCGATCTCAAAGAGGTAAAAATCGCCTCTGTCCCAGTCCTTTGCGGTATACAGGTTCTTTTCCTCGTCATAGCAAGCCTTCCAGCCAAGTCCCTCTTTAAATTGCATAGTCTCATCCTTTCACTGCATAAAAACCGCTTTGCATAAACGAATGCCAGAAAAGTTCGCAAGCCGCAAAGCCCGTATTTTCAAGCATCTGCAAATGCTCTTTTATGTTTATCGGGAAATACTCCACGCCGTATCTTGCAAGGTGCGCCTGTGTCTCCTCCTGCGTTCTGCCAGCACTGAGCTGATACTCGCCAAGCCGCCTGAGCAATATTTCTTTGCCCGTTTCGGTGAGCGGTGCGGTATTCTCAAAGTAAATGAAGATGCCGCCTTTTTTCAGCGCCTTAAAGCAGTTGACGACCGCCTTTTCCCTTGTCTGTCTGTCGAAATAGTGATGCGACTGTATCGCAGTCACCACATCAAATTCATTTTCAAACTGCATATCCTGCGAGCCGAAGCCGAAAAATTCGCACTTTCTGCCCGCAAGCTTTGTGCGTGCGTCAGAGAGCATATTCTCCGACGGGTCGCAGAGCGTCAGCCTCTGTATATCAAGTCTTTCAAGTGCTTTGAGTGCGAAAGTTCCCGTTCCGCAGCCCGTATCCAGCAGGTTTATCTTATGCTCGGGCAGATGTGCCGCTATCACGCTTATGACCTGCTCGGAAAGCTCGTCGTAAAAGGGTATTACCTTACGCACGTTCTCGTCATACGCACTTACCTTGAAAGGTGTCGTATTATCCAATTTGTTCCCCTGTCCTTCTCTTTAAAACTTTGCCAGACCTATCAGTGCTTTCTTGATAAGCTCCTCAACAGGCAGGGTCGGGTCAAGCTTTGAGATGACCGAGAGGGCTTCCCCTTCTGTATAGCCAAGCACCACAAGTGCTGTAACAGCCTCGTCCACCGCACTTCCGGCAGGGATACTGATCTGTGTGCTATCGCCTCTCATCGAGATAGCGTTGTCCTTTGCGACCTTGTCTTTAAGCTCCAGCACGATACGCTGCGCAGTCTTTGCGCCCACGCCCTTTATCTTTGTGAAAGCCTTGTAATCGCCCGTTGCGACGGCAAGTGCGAACTGTGAAGGCGTACAAGCTGAAAGTATTGAAGCAGCGACCTTTGGTCCGACGCTTGAAACGCCTATGAGCATACGAAAGCTCGCAAGCTCCTCCTTTGTCGCAAACCCGAACAGCTCGACGTCATTTTCCCTCACCGCAAGGTGGGTGTATAGTGTGACCTCGTCCTTGCCGGTTATCTGCTGTATCGTATTAAAAGTCGTGCGGCAGCCATAGCCGACGCCGGCACATTCAACAACGACGGTATCGGCTTCGGTAGCTATGACCTTGCCTCTCACAGAATATATCATAGGTTTTCTCCTTGTGTTTTACCCTATCTGAAAAAGCGGCTCATAGTCCTCATAATCATCGTCAGTCGCCTTTATTTCAAGCGGCGGCTGCGAATTCACGCCGTTTCTGAACATCTCATAGACCTTTTCAGGCTCTGTTTCAAGTCCGCAGTCGCTTACAAACTTTGCAATGCGCTCCTTGTAATCCTTGCTTGGCGAGGACTTGTCCTCAACGCACTCCATAAAGTCATCTATGCTGTCAAAGTCGAGATCCGACCAGTCACTCAGCATTCTGCAGCACAGCAGGATACCGAAAAAATCCTTTATATTCATCGCCGCAAAGCCTGATCTGCCCTCCGAGTCGATATATCCGACCCTGCCGTCCTCTGCGAGCACATAAACTCCGCCGCTTCCGTCAGAACCGAACGGAGTAAGCTTACACTCACACCTGAAACCATCAAGCAGATAATCAAGATCGTCCTCAAGATCATACTTATCCTCAAGGTCAAAGTCGCACTCTGCCGAAAGGTAGTGTGCAATGTGGCTGTCCGACTTTATCCTGTCAATGAAATCCTGTACATTTTGCATAGTATCTCCTCCATTATCCGTATTTTTCAAGCTGCTTTCTGCCGGTGAGAGAAAGCGCATGGGTTATTGCAAGAGCGACCGCATCCGCTGTATCATCAGGCTTTGGAACTTCTTTGAGGTGAAGCATCGTGCGCACCATTTCCTGCACCTGCTTTTTCTCCGCACGTCCGTAGCCGACTATCGAGGATTTGACCTGAAGCGGAGTGTACTCAAAGATCGGTATATTGTTGAGTATCGCAGGCAGTATCGTTACACCCCTTGCTTGTGCTACATCTATCGCTGTTTTCTGGTTGGTGTTGAAAAACAGCTTTTCAATGCTCATCTCTTCGGGCTTATAAGTCTTTATAAGCTCGCACATATCCATATAGATCGCTTTGATGCGTGCTTCAAACGGCATATCAGCGTTAGTGGTTATCGCACCCATGTCAACGAGGGTGAACCTTGCGCTTTCGTACTCGATCACTCCGAAACCGACTATCGCATATCCCGGGTCGATACCAAGTATCCTCAAACCGCACACCTCACCTTTCGCTGAAAAAAGTTCATAAGCCTCCGGGCATAATATATTATGATTATATCACATTTCTCTGTTAATTGCAAGCAATTACGTCCACATGAGCGAAAAATTCTGCATTAAAAACAAAAGAAGCCGGGATACCCCGGACTTCTCATTCTCTGTGACTGCCGCCAAACCTTCTGAGCGGCGAAAAATACAGCCTTTGCGCAGTAAGTCCCGTAAGAACGCCTGTGCCCACCGCACTTATGACAAGGTAGGGCGTAAGGGTGAACATTGCAGACGTTCCCGATACAAGCGCTGCGACGCAAAGCTGACCCGCATTGTGCGCAAGGGCTGCAAGCACCGAGATCACCCAGAGCTGTTTTTTATCAAGCCTGTTCACCGTCAGGCACATCACCGCATACGCCAGCGCTCCGCCGCAAAGCGAAAACGCAAAGCTGATAAAAGTGCCGTAGAACGTGGTCGCAAGCAGTATCCTTATGCCAAGCACAAAGCCTGCCTCTGCACGACCCAGAAGCACCATCGCCGTGAGCGTTACGACGTTGGCAAGACCAAGCTTGATGCCTGCGATGTTTGACACCGGTATCATCGCTTCAAGTGCATATATGCCCAGTGACAGCGCTGCAAGCAGGCCTATCAGGGAGATTTTTTGTACAGTTAGTCTTTTTTTCATTTTTTCACCTAAGTCATTGCATCGACTTCGTCATCAGTTTTGCCGACCACTTTTATCACGAGCCCATGAGGGGCACACACGATCGTTTCGCCTATCAGCGTGGCTTTGCCGTACTTTTTACAGGTCAGGCTGGCACAGTCCGCCTCCTCGACCCAGATACTGCCATTATGCCAACAAATGCGGTTGAAGCCCTCGGGAGTCCTCACAGTGATCTCTCCGGGCTGCGTGTTTTCGATATTTTCAACAGTTTTGTACAGCTTTCCTCCGAGATATATCTCAGCGCCCTTGCTGTCAGCGGTCAACTGTCCAAAAAATATCACTCCAAGGCAAACGAGCACAACTGCCGAGAAGATCACCGCCCACCTGATATTCTTTTTCAAGTCTGCCGCCTCCCCTTCAGAACTTCAAAGCTTCATGCGACGATATGCCCCGCAGCAAAGCCTGATGTTTACTTGCTCATTGTCAATAATCAGATTATACCACACAGTGAGCGGACAGTCAACCCGACGGATCCGTTTTGCGTGTAATATTTTGGACACTTGTGTTACAAAAGAAAAACAAACTGTCCGTTTATTTGTACCTCTGTAATCGTTTTGTAATATTTGCAGAAAAAAATTTTTAAAAAATAAAGAAAAATGTCGTTTGCCTATTGATTTTCACGAATATGTGTGGTAGAATATAACTGTTGTTAGAAATAGCAATATACAATTTGTTACCTTTTGCTTTTCACGAGGTTTAGATGATGATAAATCTTGTGACTCAGCCCATTTTCCTGTTATAATTCTATGAAAGTTTCAAACGATAGAGAAAAAAACTAAATAAAACGTTGAAATTTTCGCTTACATCTTTAAATTATCGGGAAATTGTGGTATAATAACTTGGCATTTGAAGATTGTGTAACTTCGGTGCTATGTTAAGGGAGTTGTGTGTTTTGGAGAAATTTGTTATCAGGGGCGGCAAGCCGCTTCATGGTAAGGTTTTTATAAGCGGTGCAAAAAATGCCGCTGTGGCTCTGGTCGCTGCAACGATTTTGTGCGATGAGCCTTGTATCCTTGAAAATGTACCTGAAATAAGCGACATTACTAAATGTCTTAAAATACTGCGTGAAATGGGTGCTCACATCGAACTTAAAGACAGGCACACCATTTACATCGACACAAAGGGCATAACAAAACCTGTTGTGCCATACGACCTTGCAAGAACTATGAGGGCTTCCTGCTATTTTCTCGGAACTCTGCTGGGCAGGTTCCACGAAGCCTATGTTCCGATGCCGGGCGGCTGTGATCTCGGTGACAGACCGATAGATCAGCACCTGAAGGCTTTCAGATGCCTTGGTGCGACAGACGACATCGTCAACGGAAACAATCACGTTCGTGCTGAACAGCTGCAGGGCAACCAGATCTATTTTGACTTTGTAACGGTCGGCGCTACGATGAATGCGATCTTTGCTTCGGTAAAGGCAAGCGGACTCACTATTATCGAGAACGCTGCGAAGGAACCGCATATAGTTGACCTTGCTAACTTCCTTAACTCCATGGGTGCGGATATCCGTGGTGCCGGTACGGACGTTATCAAGATCAGAGGCGTTGACTACCTCAAGGGCGTTACCTACGCCACTATCCCCGATCAGATCGAAGCCGGCACTTACATGGTTGCGGCTGCTGCGACCGGCGGAGATGTGCACATCTGCAACGTTATCCCCAAGCATCTTGAATCCATAACAGCTAAGCTGCGTAAATGCGGCGTTCACGTTGAGGAAAGCGACGAGAGCGTACACGTCTGGGTCGATGGTCCGATCTTAAAGACCTCGCTCAAGACTATGCCTCACCCGGGCTTCCCGACCGATATGCAGCCGCAGTTTTCTACACTGCTGACACTGGCAGACGGTACGAGCATCGTTACAGACGATATTTTCGATAACCGTTTCAGATATGTGGGTGAGCTGAGAAGAATGGGCGCTGACATCTCTGTTGACGGCAAGGTCGCTGTTATTCAGGGCGTTGGCAAGCTTCACGGTGCTCCTGTTGTTGCGACTGACCTCAGAGCAGGTGCTGCAATGGTGATCGCAGGTCTCGCTGCAGACGGCATCACAGAGGTCGGAAACATTGTATTCATCGAACGTGGCTACGAGAAGATAGATGAAAAGTTCCGTGGTCTGGGCGCAGATATCCAGAGAGTATACCAGCCCGACACCGAAAGCGTCGCTATGAGCGGCTAAGCGGCTAATAACTAACGAACACACCGGCGGCATTTGATTGCCGCCGTTTTTGGTTGATACAAAACATACCATAAAAAACGGAGGAAGCTTATGGATAAAAGCACCATAGAATTTCTAATTCGTGCAAAGAAAGCGACCTATGCCGGAAAAGGCGCAGAAACTGCACCTTCACGTCCCGGGTCGCACGACCTCGAATACAGCGAGGGCGATCTCACATATATAGATACCTACCTCGGCGGCGAACGCTTCGCAGGAGAAGAAGCACTGTGGAAAAGCGGTAAGCCTTTCTGGAGCATGAACTACATCGGAAGGGTAACAGGTGATGATTTCAGCGGAGATTTTCTCAAAGCTGCCCTGCTTCGTGTTGAGTCTGACAAACCATTCCGTGGACCGCAGGAATATTCAGAAAACGGCTATACATACATTTGCCAGGTGCACGGTGATGCATCGTGGTTTCATGGAAGAGAAACGATAAGTCTTAACGGTACAGAGATCTACGAGTGTCTTTTCCACGGCGGAAGTATAAAATAACAGTAAGGAGAAACCATGTCTCGAATCTATCCACTTTTTTCATCAAGCAGCGGAAACTGCACATACATAGGCAACGGCAAAAGCGGGATACTTATCGACGCAGGTGTGAGCTGCAAACGTATCTGCGAATCGCTGAGTGCCAACAGCATTGATCCCGACGGCATTTCGGGAATTTTCATCACTCATACTCACTCAGATCACATAGGCGGTCTGAAGGTGTTGCTGAAAAAGCACAGGATCCCCGTTTATGCGAGCAGAAAGAATATCTCGATACTGCTTGAGGGCGGACACATTCCCGAAAATGCAGAGGTTTTTGAAATGACCGATGAAAGCGTCTGCTGCGGAGAGCACGAGCTTACCGCATTTGAGACGCCGCACGACACCCCCTCAAACTGCGGCTACGTTGTGAACTGCCCTGACGGAAAGACGGCTGCGATTTGCACCGACCTCGGCTGCGTGACGCAGACGGTCTGGGAGAACATCAGGGGGCGTGATCTGGTTCTGATCGAATCAAACTACGACCCATATATGCTTGCGCACGGTCCTTACCCGTATGAGCTTCAAAGGCGTATCGCTTCGGAGCACGGGCATCTTTCAAACCTTGACTGTGCGGACACGCTTGTAAAGCTTGTGAAAAGCGGCTGCAACAAGCTGATACTGGGGCACCTTTCGCAACACAACAACACGCCGCAAACTGCTGAAAACACGGCGGTCGGGACGATGACTGAAATGACACGCAACAAGGACTATCTTTTGTATGTGGCACGACCGGACGGCAACGGATTGGCGGTGGCTTTTTGATCAGGATAAATCTTATCACGGTGGGAAAGCTCAAGGAAAGATACTGGCGTGATGCGGTCGCAGAGTACACCAAAAGGCTCAGCCCTTACTGCAGGCTGGAGATAATTGAACTCAGCGAAAGCAAGCTGCCCGATGAACCGTCGGACAAGCAGAAGCTTGCGGCACTGAACAATGAAGCCGCCTGTATACAGCAATATCTGGACATCAAAAGCTCATACACGTTTGCAATGTGCATAGAGGGCAGGCAGCTCACAAGCGAGCAGCTGTCCGAAAAATTGGACTACTGCGGAACGAGCGGTCTTTCAACAGTGAACTTTGTGATAGGCTCATCGTTCGGTATCGCAGACAGCATTAAAAAGCAGGCTGATTTCCGCCTTTCGATGTCAGCGATGACTTTTCCGCACCAGCTGGCAAGAGTGATGCTGATCGAGCAGATCTATCGGGCTTTTCAGATAAGTGCGAACACAAAATACCACAAGTAGGCGTTTGAAATGACAGATCATCTTCTGAACAAATGCATTGAAAAATACAAGGCTATGCTTGAAGCGTGCAGGCGCAGCGGTGACGTTGCCGAGCTGCCGGACAGCTTTGCGATATATCAGGTAAAGGGTGTCAGGCGAGGCGGAAAGTACGCTGCAAAGAAGCGTTTGCAGGCGTGGAGGTACACACAGGGTGAGCTTTTCGAGATACCGTTAGATGCTGACCCGGTCGCACGTCCGCAGGATAAGCTGTTTTACGTTGAGAGCTATGCGGAGTTCGGGTTCTCATGGTTCTCAAAAAAAGCGTTTATAAACATCTATTTTGGGAATGAATTTGCAATGGGGTTTGTTTACGACATTTATTCAAAAGGCTCAGAATTTATTATAGGCAATGAAAAAACAGCATGGACAAAGTAAGGGTAGTACCTATATAGAAGTTATATAAATCATTTTGAGTAATATCTTTTATTGCGAAGGACTGTTTCCCAGCCGCATTTTTTTGACCATAACTATTTTTTAACCCCGATGGTTTTATCCATCGGGGTTAAAAAATCATTAAGAGTTTTAGGAAAAGGGCTTGGGGAATAACCCTTTTGCA
>CADAHS010000032.1 GCA_902787825.1 uncultured Ruminococcus sp.
TGGGCTTAATGCCCAAATTCCAAAAATCATTAAAAAGTTTCTGAGGGGGGCTCGGGGGGAACTCTTTTCAAAGAGTTCCAGCCCGATTACTCACCGAATTTGCGGCGGCAAATTCTGATTTACATAAACAAGGAGTAATTATGAAACAGTTCAATAACGATAAAGCTCGTATTGCGGGCGAATATTTTATGAAAGGCTACAACTGCTCGCAGTCGGTCATTGCGGCGTGGGCTGATGAGGTCGGTCTTGACCTTAACACTGCTTTACGCATCTCCTGCGGTTTCGGCGGCGGCATGAGCAGGCTGCGTGAGGTATGCGGTGCGGTATCGGGTGCGGTGATGATCCTCAGCTTCAAATTCGGCTACACTGATGGTTCCGACCAGCAGGCAAAGGCTGAGATGTACAAGCTCGTTCAGGAATTCGCTGCACGCTTCAAGCAGAAAAACGGCTTTGACAGCATCGTTTGCAGGGAGCTTTTAGGCTTGCCGGGTGCGAGTGCTCCGACACCTGCTGCAAGAACGAGCGAATACTACAAAAAGCGCCCGTGCAAAGAGCTTATCGAGCTTTCGGCAGGGCTTTTAGGAGAATTTATCGAGGTGGACAAATGAAGCGGCTGATCGTTACAAGGCGCAGAAAATTAGCGTCGGCGATGATGCCTTTCTGGGTCATTCCCGGTTCAAAACAGGCTTTTATGGCTCAGTTCGGGCTTGTTGGTGACATTTCAGGACACGACGTTTTCGGTCAGCCGGTACAGCGTATCGACATGGCTGTGCTTGATGCAAACGGCGCACGGATACGAAACGGCGAGCAGATAACGCTTGAGCTTAACGACAGCGTCTGCACTGTTTTTGCAAGCACACAATCGGGCAGTCTTTCAAACGAGGTGCTTTTGCAGGGCGGACAGGTCATTGACGGGATCGAGAGCTACTATCTGAACATTACCGCAAAGGGCGGTTTCAAGACGATCAGCTACCCGTGGTTTGAATAACTGCGCAAAAATTCGGAATGCTAATTTCAGGATCAAAAGATCCGGAAGAGGTGTTTGAATGGATATTTACAGACTTGCACGGGGCAGGTGGACAAGGGTGATATTCCTTGTCGGCGGAAGTGTTATTTTCGGCGCATCGCTGGGACTGCTGCTGAGTCCGAACAGACTTGCCACGGGTGGTATTGCGGGGATCTCGGTGCTGCTCGACAGGCTGCTTTCGCTGGGTGTGGGGACATACACGATACTGCTGAACATTCCGCTGCTGGTGATTTCGGCGGTGGTGCTGGGAAGGCAGTTCGTTTTGCGCACCTCTGCTGCGATAGTGCTCTGCGGTCTGAGTGCAGACAGATTCGCTCTGCTTTCTCCGCTGACGGGCGACCCTTTGCTTGCGGCAGTTTTCGGCGGAACTCTGATGGGGATCGGCTGCGGTCTGGTGTTCCTGTCAGGTGCGACGACGGGTGGGACGGACATTGTGACGAAGCTTATCCTGCGGCGGCACCCGCACTTTCAGACGGGACGTATTTTCCTTGCGATAGACGGCACGGTGTGCATTGCAGGCGGCATCGCATTCAAAAGCCTGACGCTTTCAATGTACGCATTCATCGGGCTTTTCATCTTCTCAAAGGTGCTTGACACGGTTCTGTACAGCTCTGAAAAGGCAAAGCTCGTACTCATCGTGACTGACAGATCACGCAGTCTGCTTCCGCTGCTGCTTAGCGATGCAAACGTTGGCTGCACGGTAATCAGCGTTCGCAAAGGTTATTCGGGCAGCGATGCGGACACGCTGATGTGCGCAATGAAAAAGCACCGTTTTCACGCTGTAAGAAAGCTGGTCGAGCAGACCGATGACAGGGCTTTCATGCTGGTGCTTGACACCAACGAGATCTACGGTGAGGGCTTTTAGAGATAAGAGATAAGAAGTAAGAAATAAGAGTCAGAGGTAAGGAAAGTATGGATTTTTCACAATTCAAGGGTGTGATATTTGATCTTGACGGGACGCTGGTGGAGTCCCACGGTGTTTGGGAGCAGATAGACATTGACTTTCTCGGTGAGCGTGGCTTTGAGGTTCCTGCTGACTACGGGAAGGTCGTTTCGGCAATGGATTTTCAGCAGGCTGCGGTCTACACAAAGCAGCGTTTTTCACTTGACGAAAGCATCGGGCAGATATGCCAATGCTGGCGTGACATGGCGATATGGCACTACACAAACGACATTTCTGCGGTCAGCGGTGCGGTGGATTTCGTTCGCGGTCTGCACTGCGGCGGAACAAAGCTCGCTCTGGCAACAGCCTCGTCAAGTGAGCTTTACGAGCCTGTGCTGCGCCGCCACGGGATACTTGACTGCTTTGATTTTTTTGCGACCACCAAGGACGTTGAGCGTGGCAAGGGTTTTCCGGATATTTATCTTTTTGCTGCGCAGGGGCTGGGTATTGAGCCGTGTGACTGCGCTGTGCTGGAGGATATAGTTGAGGGTGTTCGTGGCGCAAAGCTTGGCGGCTTTACTGTCGGCGCAAGGCTTAATCCGCACTACACTCCCGATCACGAGCAGCTCAGAAGCTGTGCAGATTTTTGTTTTACGGATTATCACGACTTAGCTACATAGACACGATCAGCCGTATGAAGTTAAACTCCATACGGCTGATTATTTTTAAACTATCTGAGGATCACCGGGATAAGGGAAAAGTCTGTTCTATTGTCTAAGGGGGAACCCCATAAGGGAGAACAGGGTTTGCTCTTCTGTCTAAGGGGGCAACCTAAAGAGAGGACAAGGAGTCTTGCCTTACGGCGTAGGGCGTGGACTTTTCCCCTCTTTAGGTTTCCCCCTTAGCAACCCCCTTCCTAAACTTCTCTTTTGCCACAAGCCCAACTCAATTCATTCGATACAACGGCAGGCATCTATCAACACGCCTCGCTCCCACTCGGCTACACCACATCGTTTTGGCGGCAAGTCCGCACGCCAAGTAAGTGTGTCCGTTCCCGCAGTTTGTCTCGTCAGAACTTGTGCAGTTCCTGATATTCTTGTTTTATAGCTGTGGATATCCTCTTGGTTTGTTGCTGAGGGTAGTTCTTCTGAGAAAAATTCTTCCCAGTCTCTCTTAGAACTCTTAGTCATTTTCGGCACTTGGGCATTTCGCCCTAAGTGCCGAAAATCATTAAAAGGTTTCTGAAAGGAGTTTGAGGGACAGAGTAACCATTACATGGTTACTCTCTAGAATGCGAAGCATTTTTGGCTTCTTCCAAAAGAGTTCCCCTCAATAATAAACTAAGATCTGTCAGTTATCCAGCAGCTTTTTCTTCTCACGTTTCTGGACGTAGAGGAGGTAATCTGCTTTATCTATGATCTCGGCAATATTTTTATACTCGCTCGCTTTACACTCGAAGATACCCATTGACATAGCGATCCTGTACGGTCTTTTGAGTCTTTCGTTGAGCTGGTCGAGCACCTCGTTACACTTGTTTTTGACATACTCGCTCATATTATCGAATATAGATGGCATCATTGCGACGAACTCATCTCCGCCGACACGCCCGACGATACCGATATCTGCGATGACCTCACGCAGGCAGTCCGCCACGGCTTTGATGGCGATATCGCCCTCTGAATGTCCGAAATTGTCGTTTATCATTTTCAGGCCGTCAAGGTCAACAAACACGACGATAAGCCTGTCGGTGATCTGCTCGAACTGCTTTGCAGCCTCGCTGTAAAAGCCTCGTCTGTTGAGTGCGCCTGTGAGCTGGTCAAGGCTTGACATATTATGAAGAGCGATATTGATCTTATTGAGCTGGATAAGCGTTTCGTTCTGTGTTCTGATAAGCTCCTGTATCTTGACCGCTGCGCTGAGCTGGTAGGTGAGGTACTCAATGTAATGGAAATACTCATATTCCATCTCAAACATCGCAAGTCCATACTGGATATTTGTTGAATAAAGCACAGTCATGACCATTGTCCAGCGTCTGTCTGAAGGCAGGAAGCTGTGTCTGAAAAGGTCCTTTGCCTCGACTCTTTTCTGATCCTCGGGCACGGTGAAAACACGCTTGCCAACGCAGTAAGCTTCAAGGTTCCAGCTGATATCCGGCAGAACGTCCTGTCGGCGGTTGCATATCATCGGTTTGTCCAGAAGATACATATAGCCCGTTTTTATATCCAGCTGGTGGAGCTGACGCAGCATAGAGCTGCACGCACCGTCAACATCTTCCGTTGCAAACATCAGCACGTCACGGGTGATGATATTTGTTCTGTGGTTGATATCAAGTCCCCTGCCCTGTTCATAGGATCTTCTCATCTCGGTGCTGTAAGCGACCATCTGATACAGGTGGGTGAAAACGGTGATTATGTCAGAAAGCCTGTCGGGATATTTTTCGACAAGATACTTCATTCCGACATCGACTATCGCAAGGAACTTGTTTACGTTGTACTCAAAGAAGCCGTCACGGCGTCTGAAAATCACGTCGATGGTTTCAAGGAAATCCTTCATCTGCGCCTTGGTGCAGTTGGGCTGCTTGATGACCTCATCGACCTTATCAAGGAACGTCACGCAGGAACGGAAAGCGATATCCCACTGTGCGGGCGAGACAAAGTCGGTATATGCGGCCTTGAGTATCTCCTTGGCGCACTCCTCGTTGCTCAGCTCGAATATCCAGCTCTGGTCAGGGTGTTCAGCCTTTCGGTAGCAGGATTCTCTGAGAATGAACTTGGTGGGTACACGATCGTGCTTGACGAACTGTTTGTTCCCGTTGAGATAGTCCACCGCTCTTTGCACAGCCATGTATGCAAGCTGCTCCGCATCAGCTTTGACCGATGCAAGCGGCGGAACAAGATGCTGCGCTACGGGCAGGTCGTCAAAACCGACAACGGCTATCTGATCGCCTACGGTGATATTATGCCTTTCAAGAACATCATAGACCGTGGTCGCAGTAGCATCGTTGCAGCACACGATAGCGTCCATATCGGGGTTATCGTTCAGCAGCTTCTCGACCTGGTCGTGGCAGAAGGAGGACATATCGTTATAGATAGTCAGCTTCTCATCGTATTCAAGACCGCCCTGCTCAATAGCCCTTTTATAAGCGGCATTTCTCTCAATACAGTCGTAGTTGTAAGGCTCGCCCTTCATCAGACCGATACGCTTTCTGCCCGATTTTATGAGATATTTTACGGCTTCCTCAACGCCTGTGGAATTTTCAAAGATAAGGCTCTCAAAGCCCTCGACCTCTGCGGCAAGAGAGAGCACAGGGGTATTGCCTATGCTTCTGAGCAGCTCTTCCATATTCTGCTTGGTCATAGAGTACACTATCTCACCGGTCGAGATTATGATAAAATCAAGCGACTCATGTGAAACGTGTGTAAGCAGGGTGCTGAACATATACTCATACTTTTCGTCCGCACTTTCCGGAGCGTTTTCCCTGCCGATATATTTCATTGGTATAATGGCAAGGTTGACATCAAGCTCCTCTGCGGCTGACATTGCACCCCGAGCGATATTGCGGCTGAACTGGTCAGACACGATATTTGCGATGACCAGTCCCACGGTAAAACGTTTGCTCATACTGTCGGCTGCCCCCATTCTTTGTTATTTGTTTTTATTTTTTCACGGATTGGTATTCAAACATTATTAATAATATTAGTATAACACACTTTAGATCTATTTGCAACTGTTTTTTGCAAAAAAAGAAAATCACGCCTTTGCACAGAATTCTGGTTGTGCAAGGTGTTGAAACACAGCGGAGATGTATTGTTAAACCTGCATATATTATTAACATATCAAATCAATCCACACAGAAAAGCACCTCTACTTCTTACTTCTTACCTCTTACCTCTAAAAGCTTACCTCTAAAATTCTAAAAGCCATAAGGAAGATCGCTCTTCCCTATGGCTTTACGGGTTTATGGGATTATGGTTTTATTGTTTTATCACTGATAGATCCTTATCTTGCTGCAGATCTTTGCAGAGTGTGAAAGTATCGCAAGGTTGTCGTCGATATCGGCTTCCTTCATCGTCGGGGTGATGAAAGCGATCTCGTTATCGGGTCTGCCTGCCCTTTCGATATACATAAGCTTGCCGAACATCTCGCTGAGCGAGCCTTTGAGCGCTTCGGCATTATCAGCCTGTATCCTTGCATACACGGAGGTATTCGTCTGCTTGTAGTTGACAACAAAGCTTCTGTCGCCGTTGTCCTCCCAGTTGACTGCAAGCACGGTGTTAGGGTGCTTGAGGCAGTCGATGATATCTCCGACTACTGCTGATGCCGTCGGGAGCTTTCCTGCACCCTTGCCGTAGAACATTACATTTCCAACGCCGTCGCCGACTACGCTGATAGCATTGTAAACATCGTCAACGCTTGCAAGAAGATTTGTCTTTGGTACGAACCTCGGGCAGACGATAGCTTTCAGCCTGCCGTCCTCAAGCTTCTTCACCGAGCCGATGAGCTTGATGACATAGCCTGCATTATCGGCATATTCCACATCGTCAAGCGTTATTCTCGTGATGCCGGAGCAGTGCACCATTTCGGGATAGATATGCCTGCCGTATGCAAGCGAGCCAAGTATACATATCTTTCTGCAAGCGTCCTCGCCCTCAACATCTGCTGTCGGGTCTGCTTCTGCATAACCAAGCTCCTGCGCCATTTTCAGAGCGTCATCAAACGACATCTGATCCTTTATCATCTTTGAGAGAATGAAGTTGGTCGTACCGTTGAGGATACCGGATATCTGCAATATCTCATTGCCTGCAAGACACTTGTTTATCGGTCTGAGTATCGGTATTCCGCCGCCGACGCTGGCTTCAAAAAGATAGTTGCAGTTATGCTGCTTTGCAAGTGCGATAAGCTCCGCACCCTTAGCTGCGACCAGAGCCTTGTTTGAGGTCACAACGCTCTTGCCCTTTTCAAGCAGTCTTTTTGTATAGTCGTAGGCAAATGTCGTTCCGCCAACGACCTCTGCAACGACCTTTACCTCGTCATCATTGAGTATCGTTTCAAAATCCTTTATCATTCTGTCTGCGAATGGTGAATCGGGAAAATCCCTGAGATCCAGGATATACTTTATATCGCAGGCCTCTCCGACCTTCTTTGAGATAGACTCACGGTTTTTCATAAACAGCTCCACCGTTCCCGAGCCTACCGTTCCGTAACCAATAACTGCAACCTTACCCATAAATTTGACCTTTCCTCTCTATGACTTTTGTTCACTCGCCCGAAATGAGCTTTACATCTACAACTCCGCTGACCTTTGCAAGCTCGCCTGTGAGTTCCGCAGTGCTGAGCTGTCCGTGGTCGAAACGCACCGATATCGTGACTGTCGCCACCGAATCAACGGGGATATTCTGATTGATAGTAAGTATGTTCGTGCCAAGCTCGTACAGCTTTGAGATTATCGAGCTGAGCACACCCTTTTCATCACGCAGTATCAGGTAGATGGACAGGATATTGTTGGTGAGCTGCTCATCATAGTTGAACACGCAGTCCTTGTACTTGTAATATGCGCTCCTTGAAACGCCCACGGCTCTGCACGCCTCCGCTGAGGTCTGCACCTCGCCTCTGGCTCTCATTCGCTTTGCTTCAAGCACTTTCAGTATCACCTCGGGAAGCACCCCGGAGCTGACTATCACAAGCTTGCTGTCCTTCTCAGCCATTTTTACGTCCACCCCCTGCGAACAGATGTGTGTGTGATAAATACGAATATATCACTTTTGATAGTTTTTGTCAAGTAATGACGGGCATTGCTGCTAAGAGAAAAATACTCGCTGCAAGCAAAAGTTTATGTGCGTTTTGCACAGACCGGCTACATCTTGTGTCCGAAGCGGTTTTTGCATCAATCTGTTGTGGGCATAGCTCATATGCGCTGCACACAATCAGAACTTTTTATTAATGAATTTGTTACAAAAACAATTTCGTTAATAATATAATGGTGGTTTTCTTTATTAAAAAGGTGTAAAATAAATCTATAAATTTGTATTTTTCTTAACGTGAAACGGAAGTGATATCGTGGACATTATCTCAGAGATACTCCAGACGGACAAGCTGGCTGATGAAAAGATCATTAAAGCTCATCAGCGTCAGGCAGAGCTTGAACAGAAAACGAGCGAGGAGATCGCTGCGATGAAGCAGGATGCCGACGAGAGAGCACAGGCTTTCAAAAAAAAGCTTGACTCACGCTCAAAGTCTGAGACCGAGGCTCAGATCGCCAAGACTCAGAAGCTGGAGCAGGAGCAGATCGCAAGAATAGACGAGCTTTACAACGCAAAGCACAAAAAGTGGGAGAAAGCGATCACCGAAAAGATCATTTCAGGTGACTGACGCACTCCGGAGGATCAGGTGAAAGGAGAGGTCGGATATGCTTGACGGGCTGTCGTCAAACGCAACGGTTTCAAAGATCCGTGCCATTCACGGCAAAATGCTGACAAAAGACAACTACCACGAGATGCTCACCAAGCGAAGCGTTCCGGAGATAGCGGAATATCTTTCCACGACCCCACGATTCAAGGACATTATGAAGGACATCGACCCGAACACCGTTCACAGAGGCTTTCTTGAAACGCTGCTTGAAAAAGAGAATTTTGACACCTATATCAGACTGTGCCAGTTCCAGCAGCTTGACAAGGTCCCGTTTTTTGATTTTCTCATAGAAAAGATAGAGATAAACTGCATACTGATGCTTATAAACAGCATAAACACGGGTGTTGACCGCTCATATCTCGACGATCTGCCCGGATACATCATAAACCACACAAAGCTTGATCTGCTGGAGCTGAGCAAGGCCAATGATTTCAACGAGCTGACAAGGCTTCTGCATGGCACCGCTTACCACAAAGTCCTGCTGCGTGTTCCGCTTTCGGACGACGGCACGGTGGATTACACCGAGTGTGAAAGACGGCTCAGGACGCAGTATTACACAAACATAATCCGTGAAGCCGAGGAGGCTTTCCCGGACAGTCAGAGCGACGAGGTCGTGCGAATGGTCAAGGCGGACATCGACTTTCTCAACCAGATAAACGCTTTCCGCATGAAGGCTTACTTCAACTATTCGGCGCAGGAGATAAAAAAACATCAGATCAAGATCTCAAATATCGCTAAAAAGCTGGACAGCTACTACGAGCTGGAGACCCCGGAGCAGATGCTTGAATGGCTCAACCGCTACGAGGCTCAGTCGGACATCACCGATGTGAGCATACTGGAGGTGGGTATGCAAAGGGAAAAGTTCAGAAGGCTCAAGCACTACATCTACCGAAGCTTCAACGCACCTGTCGTACTTTACGCCTTCACCCAGCTGTGCGATTTTGAAACGGCAAATATATTCCACATCATTGAGGGGATCCGCTACGGCGTTGACCCGACCTTCATAGAAAACAACATTCTGATCTGCTGAAGGATCAGGAAAGGAGAAACGCTCAAGTGAGTATTGAAAAAATGGAGCTTGTGACCCTTGTGGGCAAGATGAACGAGCTTGACCTGTGTCTTGACAGGTGCTGTGAAAGCGGCTGCTTTCACATCGAGCCTGCATTTTCAAGCGTGGGTACTGCGAACGGTCTGACGCTGCTCAACGAGAAAAACGGCTACTCTGCTCTGCTCAAAGAGTTTGAACGGCTCGCTTCGGAGCTTGGCATAACGCTCGGCGAGACCGATTACAGCGACTATGCCCCCAGAACTCCCGAGGAGTTCGCACAGCGGGCTGAGGAGATAAACCACAGCTTTGAACAGCTCAACATGCAGCGAAAGGAAGCTGCGCAGAAGATCTCCGAAATGAACGGTGCAGTCGTACAGATCAACCACCTTAAAGGCATGAACAGCGATTTCAAAGAGATATTCTCCTGCAAATACGTTGCTTCGAGAATAGGAAGGCTGCCGACGGACAACCTTGAAAAGCTGGATTATTACGACGAAAACTTCTTTTTTATCCCCTTTGAAACGCAGGATCTGTTCTGCTGGGGAATGTATTTCTGCCCCGACGACGAAAAGGCGATAATAGACGACCTTTTCCGTTCGATGTACTTTGAAAGGATAACGCTGCCGGACTTTGTCGAGGGCGATGCGGACATGGCACTCAGAAAGCTTACCCAGGACATCGCTTCTCAGCAGCAGATAGTTGACAGCTGCACAAAGCAGATAGAGGTCATCTCACAGCAGGCAAAGCAGGAGATACTCAAGGCATACTCAAAGCTGTGCTATCTGCACGCAACATTCGAGCTTCGCAAAAAAGTCGGCTTCATGAGCGGAAAGTTCTATATAAAGGGCTTTGTACCCAAGCGTGACAAGAAGCGTTTCAACGAGCTGATGCAGGGATTTGAATCGCTGGTGGTATCGTATATGCCGCCTGATGCCGACGCAAACTGCACGCCGCCGACGATCCTCAAAAACAGCTGGTTCACCAGACCCTTCAGAATGCTGGTGGAGATGTACGGACTGCCCAACTACAACGGCTTCAACCCCACAGCGTTCGTTGCGGTGACATACACGCTGCTGTTCGGAATAATGTTCGGCGATCTCGGTCAGGGCTTTCTTGTGGTGCTGCTGGGACTGATAGTAGGCAAAAAGCTGAACAAGGACGCAGGCGGAATGATGATACGCTGCGGACTTTCGAGCATGGTGTTCGGAACGCTGTACGGCTCGGTGTTCGGCTATGAGGATCTGCTCGATCCGCTGTTTGAACAGCTCGGCACAGACTTCCTGCCGCTGAAGATATTCAAGCAGACCAACTTTATCCTTATCACTGCTGTTGCGATAGGCGTGGCTCTGATAATACTTTCGATGATGATAAACATTTACATCGGTTTCAAGCAGCGGGATTACGAAAAAGCGATATTCGGCTGCAACGGCATCGCGGGTCTGGTATTTTACAGCTCCCTTGCTGTGGGACTTGTGGGAACGCTGATGTTTGATATGAAGATAATGTCAGCACCATTCATCATTTTCCTGATAGTGATACCGCTTGTGTGCATCTTCTGCCGTGTTCCGTTCTCGATAGCTGTGAAATACAAAAAGTTCAGGCTGAGTGCGGACGAGGATGAAAAAATGACTATCGGCGGATTCATAGTTGAAAACTTCTTTGAGATGTTCGAGTTCATGCTTTCATACATCTCAAACACCATGTCATTCCTCAGAGTCGGCGGATTCGTACTCTCCCACGCAGGTATGATGCTGGTGGTAATGACCCTTATGGAGGGTGCTTCAGCGGCGGCTCAGCCGATCGTTCTTGTCATCGGAAACGCTTTTGTTATGGCGATGGAGGGAATGATAGTCGCTATACAGATAATCCGTCTGGAGTTTTACGAGATATTCAGCCGTTTCAACGAAAGCGACGGCGTACCGTTTGAACCTGTGGGAGCCAAGTTCTCCGTACAGGGCGAATAAAGACACATTTTTGATCGGAGGAAAAAATCATGATAATCTATTTCTTACCACTTATCGCAGTCGCTCTGCTGTGCGTACCGTTTATTCTAATGGCTAAAAAGCTCAAGACCGGAAAGGGCTGCAAGAGAGCATTTCTGGGCAACCTGTGTTCGTTTGCAGGCATTATGCTGATAGCCCTTATTCTCCCGATAGGCGATCTCATAGGCTATGCTGCCGGTGAGGAAGGCGTTACCGCTGCCCTCTCAACAGGCGCAGGTCTGGGATACCTCGCAGCTGCATTGGCAGTCGGACTTGCCTGCATAGGCTCGGGTATCGCTGTTGCAGCAGGTGCTCCTGCCGCTATCGGTGCAGTTTCAGAGGACCCTAAGGCATTCGTTAAAGCCCTCATCTTCGTCGTTCTCGGCGAAGGTATCGCACTGTACGGTCTGCTTATCTCCATACTTATTATCTCCAACATTTCAAAGTAGTGTGACCAATAGCCGGGGGAAACCCTTTTAGAGTTTGAGAGAAAAGCATTTTCCAACAAAAGCAGCCACAATTATTCACCACGCTGTTTTAAAAGGACGAAAGACAATGAAGTTTTATCTTATAAGCGACAACATCGACACACAGATGGGTATGCGCCTTGCAGGCATAGAGGGTATCGTCACACACACCGCCGAGGAAACTCAGCAGGCTCTTGACGAGGCTATGAAAATGCAGGATGTGGGTATCGTGCTTATGACCGAAAAAGCCGTAAAGCAGATAACCGAAAAGGTCTATGAGTACAAGCTGAACCGCAAGACTCCGCTGATAGTGGAGATACCCGACAGACACGCCACCACCAAGATATCCGACACTATCTCAAAATACCTTTCCGAGGCGGTCGGGATCAGGCTTTGACCCGCAGCACAGGTCAGCTTGTCACTTTTTCGCAGTGCAGACGACTGTGAGCGCACGACCAACATAAAGACGATTTAAGGAGGAAGCTGCATTTTGCAGCACGACGGACATGAAAAATGAGACCGAAAAGCTGAATAAATTCAAGCTTGCTGTTTTCTCAGAGGTGGAGCAGCAGGCTCAGACAATAATCAGTCAGGCGGAAGCTGAACAAAAAGCAAGGCTTACCGCTGCCCGTGACGAACTGCACAATGATCTTCTCAACAAGCTCAGTACGCTGGAAAAAGACACTGAGCAAAGACAGGTGCGGGAGGTATCCTCACGCAAACTGGAGGCTCAGAGAAACATCATCATTCACCGCAACGAGATGATGAAAAAGGTTTTTGACAACGTCAGGGCAAATCTTGACGAGTTCTGCAAAAGCGATAAGTACCCCGAAGAACTGAAGGCACGGCTTGAAAAATGCGCTGCACAAAGACCCGGCTCAAAGGGTACGGCATATTTTGCTCAAAAGGATTTCGAGCTTGCAAAGAGCATTTGCAAAGCAACGTCGTTCACTCCGAAGGTCTCGGAAAACATTATTCTCGGCGGTGTGCTGGTATCGTTCAACGACTGCAACCTTGCGTTTGACTGCACATTTGACGCTTCGTTTGAAAAGCAAAAGCAGAATTTCTTCAAAGCCTCGGGGCTTGCACAGATATAGTTTGAAAGGCATTGGTCACAGATATGGACACGATTTTTTCTATAAACGGACCTGTCGTTAAGGTCAAAAACTCACGCACGTTTTCGATGCAGGAAATGGTCTATGTGGGCAAAAAGCGCCTTATCGGAGAGGTCATCAGAGTAACCAACGATTTTACCACTATCCAGGTCTACGAGGGCACGACGGGACTTATGCCGGGCGAATCGGTCGAAGGCACAGGCTCGGCTATGAGCGCAACTCTCGGACCGGGGATACTTGACAATATATTTGACGGTATACAAAGACCGCTGAAAAAGCTGGAGGAGCTTTCAGGCGCTTTTATCGCAGACGGCGCTAACGTTTCTTCGGTGGACACCGAAAAAAAGTACGAGTGCACTATCACCGTGAATGTCGGCGACAAGCTCAGTGCGGGCGACATCTACTGCACCTGCCCCGAAACTCAGCTCATTATCCACAAATGTATGCTTTCCCCGCTATCAAAGGGCGGAGAGGTGATATGGCGTGCAGCGGACGGCGAATACACAGTCAGCGACACGGTGGTGAAGATCAGGACCCCGGGCGGTGAGGAGCAATCGCTCACTCTGTGTCAGAGGTGGCCTATCAGAACGCCAAGACCGTGCAGGCAAAGGCTTCCCGGAACAAGGCCGCTTATCACCGGACAGAGAATAATCGACACGGTGCTGCCTATCGCAAAGGGCGGTACTGCGGCTATACCGGGCGGATTCGGTACGGGCAAGACGATGACCCAGCACCAGCTTGCAAAATGGTGCGATGCGGACATTATCGTATACATCGGCTGCGGTGAACGCGGAAACGAGATGACGCAGGTGCTGGAGGAGTTCTCGGAGCTTATCGACCCGCACACACAGCGTCCTCTGACGGACAGGACAGTGCTTATCGCAAACACCTCGAATATGCCTGTTGCCGCAAGAGAGGCTTCGATCTACACGGGCATCACTCTTGCAGAGTATTACAGAGATATGGGCTATCACATCGCTATTATGGCGGATTCGACCTCCAGATGGGCTGAGGCTTTGCGTGAGATCTCGGGACGACTGGAGGAAATGCCTGCGGAGGAAGGCTTCCCGGCTTATCTTCCGTCAAGGATATCTGAATTCTATGAACGTGCAGGATACGTTGAAACTCTGGGCGGCAGCGAAGGCTCGGTAACGATAATCGGTGCGGTCTCTCCGCAGGGTTCGGATTTCTCTGAGCCTGTGACGCAAAACACCAAGCGTTTCGTGCGCTGCTTCTGGGCGCTTGACAAGTCGCTTGCATATGCAAGACACTACCCTGCTATCAACTGGAATTCAAGCTATTCGGAGTACGTCGGCGACCTTGAGGAGTATTACACCAAAAACGTAAACGAGAACTTTATGAACGTTCGTCAGCAGATATCCAGCATTCTTGTTGAGGAAAACACGCTTATGGAGATAGTCAAGCTCATGGGTACAGACGTTCTTCCGGATGACCAGAAGCTGCTGATAGAGGTCGCAAGAATAATCCGTGTCGGATTTTTGCAGCAAAACGCTTACCACAAGGACGACACTTACGTTCCGCTTGAAAAACAGTACCTGATGATGAAGATGATCGTTGATTTTTACAGCCTCGCTCAGAAGGCTCTTTCGGACGGCATACTTTACGACAGGATAGTTGAGACAGGCTGGTCTGACAAGATAATCAAGATCAAATACGATATTCCAAACGACAAGCCCGAGATGTTCGGGGAATACGAAAAGGAAATGGCAGCTGACTTTGAAAAGCTGACGGAGGTGGCATAGTTGGAGCTGAAATATGTAGGTCTTTCGGAGATCAATGGACCACTCGTTGTGCTTGACGGCGTTAAGGACGTTGCCTTTGACGAGATAGCGCAGATAGACCTCTCCGACGGTACACGAAGGCTCGCAAGAGTTGTCGAGGTCTCTCAGGACAAAGCAGTGCTTCAGGTGTTTGAGGGTACAAAGGGGCTTTCGCTGACCAACACCACCACAAAGTTCAGCGGCAAGCCTATGGAGCTGGGACTTTCAAAGGAAATGCTGGGAAGGATATTCAACGGCTCGGGCAGACCTATCGACGGACTGGGAGATATTATCCCCGAAAAATTCAGAGATATCAACGGCAGCCCTCTGAACCCGGTTTCAAGGACCTATCCGAGAAACTACATCAACACGGGCATTTCCTCGATAGACGCTCTTATGACGCTTATCAGGGGACAGAAGCTGCCTATCTTCTCAGGCTCGGGACTTTCGCACAACAAGCTTGCTGTGCAGATCGCAAGGCAGGCAAAGATAGCCGACGACAACGGGCAGGGCTTTGGCATCGTCTTTGGCGCAATGGGCGTTAAAAACGATGTTGCGGACTACTTTAAAAGAAGCTTTGAGCAGACGGGTGCACTTGAAAGGGTCGCAATGTTTATCAACCTCTCAAATGACCCGATAATCGAAAGGATACTAACCCCGAGAGTCGCTCTGACCTGTGCGGAGTATCTTGCGTTTGAGCACAATATGCATATCCTCGTTATTCTGACGGATATGACCTCATACGCTGAAGCCTGCCGTGAGTTTTCATCATCAAAGGGCGAGATACCGGGCAGAAAGGGATATCCGGGATACCTGTATTCCGACCTTGCTTCGATATACGAAAGAGCAGGTATCGTGAAAGGCTCGGAAGGCTCGGTGACTCAGATACCGATCCTGACGATGCCAAACGACGACATCACCCACCCTGTCCCCGACCTCACGGGATACATTACCGAAGGACAGATCGTTATGGACAGACACCTCGAACAGACGGGGACTTACCCTGCTGTTGCAGTGCTGCCAAGCCTTTCAAGACTTATGAAGGACGGCATCGGCGAGGGCTTCACCAGAGAGGATCACTCGATGTGCGCAAACCAGCTGTTCGCTGCGTACTCAAAGGTGCAGGACGCAAGGGCGCTTGCCTCGGTCATCGGTGAGGAGGAGCTTTCACAGGGCGACAAGGCTTATATGCGCTTCGGAAAGCTGTTTGAGGAGCATTTCATCAACCAGGGCTTCGATGTCAACAGGTCTATAAATGAGACCCTCGATCTCGGCTGGGCGCTGCTGTCTACCCTGCCTAAAGCTGAACTCGACAGAGTCGATGAGCAACACCTCAAAAAGTTCTACGACCCCGATAAAGCAAAGACTATGTTCCAATAACATATATTATTCTCCGTCAAACCCTAAAGGGTTTGAGGATACCAAGATAACCGCAGGGAAAGGAAAAGTCCTCTCTTGCAGGACTTTTCCTCTTTCAAAACAGTCCACCGGACTGTTTTGAAATTCACCTTTTTGGAGCGCCTGACGGTCAGGGAGTTTCGCTCTCTGCGGAGAGCGACAAGGGCTCTGCCCTTGACCCGCCACCTTTTTTTACGAGAAAAAGGTGGACGAAAAAACCTGTTTTAATGATTGGTCTAAAAAATTCGATCGTAAAGGATGGTGACACAATGGAGCAGCAGGTGTTCCCGACCAAGGGAAATCTTATGCTGTCCAAAAAGGCTTTGCAGCTCGCTACACTGGGCTACGACCTGCTTGACAGAAAACGAAATATTCTTATCCGTGAGCTGATGAAGCTTGTTGACAAGGCACAGATGCTTCGTTCCTCCATTGAAGACACCTACTCTGAGGCATACAAGGCTTTGCAGCAGGCTAACATCTCCCTTGGTGTGGTCACGCCGTTTGCACAATGCGTGCCTATTGAAAACGGTATCACCATCAGCTCACAGAGCGTTATGGGCGTTGAGCTTCCGACGGTTACGCTTGACAAAAATCCCACTAAGGTCTACTACGGCTTTGCAAGGACGACGACCTCGCTTGACAGGGCGTACATCGCTTTTGAAAAGGTCAAGGAAATGACGGCTGTGCTTGCAGAGGTGGAAACAGGGATATACAGACTTTCCGTTGCGATACGCAAAACGCAGCGGCGTGCAAACGCACTGCAAAATATCATCATTCCGAGAAATCGGGATATAGTTAAATACATCACCGACTCGCTTGACGAAAAGGACCGTGAGGAATTCTCACGCCTGAAGGTGATAAAGGCGACAAGACTGAAAATGCAAAAGGACAACTGACTATAATGATCAGCAAAGGGGAACTGACTATGCAAACAGTAAAAAACATCTTCAAGAATTTCTGGCTGCTGTCCGTATTATGTATCGTGCTTGGCATCGCACTGATTTTTGACCCCGGATTTTTCACGGACACGATCGGCTACATCATCGCAGGACTGCTTGTGTGCTACGGTGCTGTGATGCTGATAATCTATTTCACCAAAAGCTCAGAGGGCGTTTTTGACCACGGCGCAAAGCTGGTCGGCGGACTGCTTTTGTGTGCAGCAGGTGTTTTTGTGTTCATTCAGCCCGATATTATCGCAAAGGTCGTCGCTATCGTCAGCGGTATGTATATGCTGATAAATGGTATCGTCAATCTCCAGGGCACGCTGAAAATGCGCAAAGCTGGCTACCCTGAATGGAAAACAACGGGCGTTCCTGCGATCATTACGCTTGGTGTGGGGATACTGCTGGTGCTCAACCCGATGATGTCGTTTGGGTTTGCGATGCGCCTTCTGGGGATCTGCCTGTTCGCTGCGGGTCTTGTCAACCTCATCGACTGTGCTATCATCTCACACAGGCTCAGCAAGATAAGCAAGAGCGACTCGACAGAACTTGCGCTGCGAAACGGCAGCAGCGACAGCACGGATATAATCGACATCTGACTTGTATTGTCTGTTTTGACCAAAAATCAACAGCTCTCCTGCCGGGAATTTGCTGGATATCAAGAAAATAAAAAATTCACTAAATACGCTTGCAAACAGCGTGTTTATAAAGTATACTACTAAAAGTAAGCTTAAACCGTTCATAGACAGGGAAAGGAATGGATAGTATGACTAATGTGCCGGGTATTTTCGGTTCGGACGTTTTCAACGAGTCGGTAATGAGGGAAAGGCTTCCCAAGACGACCTACAAGCAGCTCAAAAAGACGATAGAGGACGGAGTTCCGCTGGATAAAGAGCTTGCAAATGTCGTTGCCAACGCTATGAAAGACTGGGCTGTGGAAAAGGGCTGCACACACTACACGCACTGGTTCCAGCCGATGACAGGTCTTACCGCAGAAAAGCTGGACAGCTTTATCTCGCCGACAGACGACGGGCACATTATCATGGAGTTCTCGGGCAAGGAGCTTATCAAGGGCGAACCTGACGCATCAAGCTTCCCCTCCGGCGGACTGAGATGCACCTTCGAGGCAAGGGGCTACACCGCTTGGGACCCGACATCTTACGCTTTCATCAAGGCTAACACACTATGCATACCTACCGCTTTTTGCTCTTACGGCGGAGAAGCTCTGGACAAAAAGACCCCTCTGCTTCGTTCGGTAGACGCTATAAACAGATCAGCTCTGCGTATTTTAAAGCTCTTTGGCTCTGACGCTACAAGAGTTATCGCCAACGCAGGCGCAGAGCAGGAATATTTCCTCATCGACAGAGAGATGTATTCCCATAGAAAAGACCTTATTTTCGCAGGAAGGTCGCTTTTCGGCGCTCCGGCTCCAAAGGGACAGGAGCTTGATGACCACTATTTCGGGACCATCAAGACCAGAGTTGCGGCATATATGAAAGACCTTGACGAACAGCTGTGGCGGCTTGGCATCTACGCAAAGACCAAGCACAACGAGGTCGCACCTGCTCAGCATGAGCTTGCGCCGATATTCAGCACCGTCAACATTGCCACCGACCACAATCAGCTGACAATGGAAATAATGAAGCGTACCGCAAGAAAGCACAACTTCAAGTGCCTTTTGCACGAAAAGCCGTTTGCAGGCATAAACGGCTCGGGCAAGCACAACAACTGGTCGCTTTCCACCAACACGGGCGTGAACCTGCTCAACCCCGGAAAGACCCCTGCTGAGAACGCACAGTTCCTGCTGGTGCTTGCGGCTATCATCAAGGCTGTCAACAAGCATCAGGATATCCTGCGTGCATCTGTTGCGACCGCAGGCAACGACCACAGACTCGGCGCAAACGAAGCTCCGCCGGCGATAATCTCTATCTTCCTCGGTGATGAGCTGACCGAGATACTGCGTTCTATCGTCGAGGGCACAAAGTACGAGGGCAAGCGTGTGGAAATGGAGATCGGCGTTGACGTTCTTCCGCATTTCACCAAGGACACCACCGACAGAAACAGGACCTCTCCTTTTGCTTTCACAGGAAACAAGTTCGAGTTCAGAATGCCCGGCTCAAGGCTTTCCGTAGCAGGTCCGAACACGGTCATCAACACGATCGTTGCTGAAACGTTCGACGAGTTTGCAGATGTGCTTGAAAATGCAGACAACTTCCAGGACGCTCTTGACGACCTTATCAAAAAGACTATCAAGGAAAACTCAGCTATCATCTTCAACGGCAACGGCTATGCCGAGCAGTGGTGCGAAGAAGCCGAAAAGAGAGGACTTCTTAACCTAAAGACCACGCCTGATGCTGTGCCTTGCTTTGAGTCGCCCGAAAACATCGCATTGTTTGAAAAATACGGCGTTTACACCGAGGCTGAGCTTCATTCAAGGGTCGAGATACTGCTTGACGAGTACAGCAAGACCATCTCTATCGAGGCTGCAACAATGATCGATATGGCGAAAAAGGATATCTTTCCGGCTGTGTCAACATACATAAAAGAGCTTGCGCAGACCGCTGAGCTTGCAAAAACCTGCGGCGCCGACGTTAGCTTTGAAACGGATATGGTAAAGCGTCTGTCAGCACTCACCGCCGCTGCATACCGCAACCTCGGCGTGCTGGAAACTGCACTGGAAAACGCCAAGGCGATCACAGATGTAAAGCAGCAGGCAAATGCTTTCCGTGACAGCGTTATCCCGGCTATGAACGCCCTGCGTGCTCCGGCTGACGAGATCGAATCCCTCGTCGGTGAAAAGTACTGGCCGTACCCGACCTACGGCGCACTGCTGTTCTATGTGAAATAATTGAATATCGTTAATGGATACTTGAGGGGAACTCTTTTGGAGCAGGCTCAGATATCCGACCTATAAACAAAAATCCCACCTTGCATTAAGTACGTTGCTGATATAGAAGCTTTTCGCCATAGTATTTCTGATATTCAGTCAGAAGTACTATGGCGTTTCTGTTGCCTTAACATAAATCAGAATTTGCCTTATCAAACTTATCTAATAGCCTCGCAAGAGGCTACCTTGAAAAACAGTATTCCTCTGTTTCAATCCTAAACGACTCTGCAATCTGCGTAACTGCACAATGATAGCAAGAACTCGGCAGGCAGCAGGGAAATCAGCACCCCGCCACTGCCGCTGTAACAAATGTCACATAAAGGTCAACGTGACCGCCTTATGAAGATTTGAGTGGGTGGCGGCAAATAATAGGTGAGGGGAAAAGGGTTGCTAAGGGGAAAACCGCAGGGAAGAAAAGTCCGCCGACTACGCCACAAA
>CADAHS010000033.1 GCA_902787825.1 uncultured Ruminococcus sp.
CGGCAAACATCAATCAACACGCCGGGTAACTCACGCCCCCGGCTACACCACTTGTGAGAATACATAGTTACACTTGGTAGGTCGGGACTTATCGTTGTAAGTTCAGTGAATAGTTGGGATAATTCTTCTGAAAAGAATCTTCTCTGAACTCTCTCGGGTATCTCTCAGTTATTTTTGTAGTATAGGGCTTAAAAGCCCTATACTACAAAAATCATTAAAAGGTTTCTGGGAGGGGTTTGGGGAGGACTCTTCTCCAAAAGAGTCCTCCCCAATTACTCACCGAACACACTGCGGCAAATTCTGATTTAGCATAATATAAAGGGAAGCTCTTATTACAGTAGCTTCCCTTTATTATTTATCAGAATTCTATTTTCTTTTCGATGTAAGCGGTGAGGTCCTCTATCTTGATCCTCTCCTGCTGCATGGTATCTCTGTCACGGACAGTTACGCAGCCGTCCTCAACGGAATCAAAGTCATATGTCACGCACAGCGGTGTACCGATCTCATCCTGTCTTCTGTAACGCTTACCGATAGAGCCTGTTTCGTCATAGTCTACGCTGAACTTTTTAGCCAACATATCGTATACCTCGCCAGCCTGCTCTGAGAGCTTCTTTGAAAGCGGCAGAACACAAGCCTTGTATGGTGCAAGTGCCGGATGGAAACGCATAACTGTTCTGACATCGGGCTTTTCCTCGGTGCCGATATTCTCCTCGTCATATGCCTCAACGAGCACTGTGAGGAACAGTCTTTCAACGCCAAGGGACGGCTCGATAACGTAAGGAACATATCTCTCGTTGGTCTCGGGGTCGAAGTAGTCAAGGGTCTTTCCGCTGGTTTTGATATGCTGAGTGAGGTCGTAGTCGGTTCTGTCCGCAACTCCCCAAAGCTCGCCCCAGCCGAACGGGAAGAGATACTCAAAGTCGGTCGTCGCCTTAGAGTAGAAGCAAAGCTCCTCAGCGGAGTGGTCACGCAGACGCAGGTTCTCCTCCTTGATATTGAGGCTCAGCAGGAAGTTCTTGCAGAAACTTCTCCAATACTCAAACCACTCAAGGTCAGTGCCGGGCTTGCAGAAGAACTCAAGCTCCATCTGCTCGAACTCACGGACACGGAAAATGAAGTTACCCGGAGTTATCTCGTTTCTGAACGACTTTCCGACCTGCGCAACGCCGAAAGGTACTTTCCTTCTGGTCGTTCTCTGGATATTTGCAAAGTTCACGAAAATTCCCTGTGCAGTTTCAGGACGAAGATAAAGCTCTGCTTTTGAGTCCTCGGTAACGCCCTGGAATGTCTTGAACATAAGGTTGAACTGTCTGATGTCGGTAAAGTTGTGCTTTCCGCAGCTCGGACAAGGGATATTCTTTTCTCTGATGTAGTCCATCATCTTCTCATTTGACCAGCCTGCGACATTTGTACCGTCAAAGTCCTCGATGAGGTTATCAGCTCTGTGTCTGGTCTTGCACTCCTTGCAGTCCATAAGCGGGTCGGAAAAACCGCCGAGGTGTCCCGAAGCGACCCATGTCTGAGGGTTCATAAGTATTGCAGAGTCAAGTCCTACATTGTACTTGTTCTCCTGAATGAATTTCTTTCTCCATGCAGCCTTGATGTTGGTTTTCAGCTCAACACCGAGCGGACCGTAGTCCCATGTGTTTGCAAGACCGCCGTAGATCTCACTGCCCGGATATACAAAGCCTCTGCCCTTACAAAGTGCAACGATCTTGTCCATTGTCTTTTCGGAATTGTTCATTTTTCATTCTCCTTACAAAATGTATTTAAAGTTAATAAGTCACTCTCTTATCTGCCCGTCGCCGGTAATAAGGTATTTCATCGTGGTCATCTCGGTGAGTCCCATCGGTCCTCTTGCGTGCAGCTTCTGTGTAGAAATGCCTATCTCCGCACCCAGACCGAACATATCACCATCGGTGAACCTTGTGGAGCAGTTTACATACACTGCTGCTGCGTCAACACGCTTTTGGAACTCTGTCGCCGCAAACAGACTCTCTGTCACGATGCACTCGGAATGTCCTGTGGAATACCTGGCGATATGCTCCAGCGCCTGTGCAAAATCGTCAACCACACGGATAGCGATTATATAATCAAGGAACTCGGTCGCATAGTCGTCCTCATCAGCAGGTGTAACATTCTCTTTACCGAGGATATATGCGGTCATCTCGTCGCCTCTTATCTCAACGTTGTGTTCGTCAAGCCTCTTTTTGAGCATCGGCAGGAACTTCTCCGCTACACTCTTATGAACAAGGCAGGTCTCCACTGCGTTGCACACGCTCGGTCTTGAAGTCTTGCCGTTATCGACGATATTCACAGCCATTTTCAGATCGGCCGACTGGTCAACGTAGACATGGCAGTTGCCTGTTCCTGTTTCGATAACAGGTATGGTCGCATTCTGCACAACCGCCTGTATCAGCCTTGCGCCGCCTCTTGGGATAAGCACGTCGATATATCCGTTTGCTTTCATCATTTCCACTGCAAGCTCCCTGTCGGTATTGCTTACAAGCTGAATGATATCCGGCTCAAGCCCTGCGCAGCTCACCGCCTTACGCATAAGCTCAACAAGTATCATATTTGAGTTGATAGCTTCCTTGCCGCCCCTCAGGATACAGCAGTTTCCGCTTTTAAGGCAAAGTATCGCCGCATCGACCGTAACGTTAGGTCTTGCCTCGTAGATTATACCGATAACTCCCAGCGGAACTCTCACCTTGCGGATATTCATTCCGTTAGGTCTTGTCGAACCCGAGATCACCTCACCGACCGGGTCGTTCAGCGCAACAAGCTTTTCGCAAGCCTGCGCCATGCCCTCTATCCTGTCCTCGGTAAGCTTCAGTCTGTCTATCAGCGACTCGCTCATTTTTCTTGCCCTTGCATTTTCAAGGTCGATAGCGTTAGCCTCTATGATCTCTTGTTTGCAGCGGCGAAGTACGAATGCTATCTCAAGCAGTGCATCGTTCTTTTCAAGTGTGGAAGCTGTTGCTATACGCTGTCTGCACGCCTTTGCTTTCAGTCCCAAATCCTGAATATAGCCCATATATATTCCTCCCTGTAATGTCATTACGCCTGTGTTGTTCCGGCCTGGAACACTGTACCAACAGGTTTGTTCTCAAATACGCCGTAAAGGTTTTCCGGGTGTCTGCCGTTGATTATCACAAGGTCAATGCCTGCGGCGTTTGCGATCTCCGCAGCTCTTATCTTGGTCGCCATTCCGCCGGTGCCGAACTTTGAGCCTGCTCCGCCTGCAACTGCGATGATGTCATCGGTTATCTCCTCAACTACCGGTATGAGGTGTGCATCATCGTTGGTCTTGGGATCCTTGTCAAACAACCCGTCAATATCCGACAGGATTATCAGCAGATCAGAATTTGATATGACCGCAACATTTGCCGCAAGCGAATCGTTCTCTCCCATTTCAAGCTCCAGCTCGTCGATAGCCACCGTGTCGTTTTCGTTTACAACAGGGATAACGTGACTTTTTATCAGCCTGTTCAGAGCGTTCTGAACGTTCAGCTTTCTGTCCTCCATAAGAATGAACTTTGTCAGCAAAAGCTGAGCCACGGTAAGACCGTATTCACCGAAAAGCTTGTCATACATATACATCAGCTCGCATTGTCCCACAGCCGCACAAGCCTGCTTGGTCGGGGTATCCTTTGGCTTTTCCTCAAGTCCGAGCTTTCCGACACCAAGTCCGACCGCACCGCTTGAAACAAGAATGACCTCCTTGCCCTCGTTTTGCAGATCAGCAAGTATCTTAACCAGCTTCTCAACACGCCTGATGTTGAGTCTGCCTGTCTTGTGGTGGGTAAGCGTTGATGTGCCGATCTTCACCACAACTCTTTTCTTTTTACTCATATCTATCATTTTTTTCACCAACTGTTCTTTTTTCTTTTTGTTCCTGTGATAAACCGGGATCTATCTTTCCATCTTTACTTCTGTTATGCCTTGCTCATCTTTCTTTATATCCGTAAGGTGGAAACCGTGTGCTTCATAAAACCTGATAGCATCGGTATTCTTCTCTATGACCCACAGGAAATCAACAGGGTAGTTTTCTTTTGCATATTCAATAAGTCGGGAACCAACACCCTGACCCTGAAAGAAATAGTCGACATACAGTTCAACGATCTCGTTTTTTTCTATACGGATCAGTCCTTTAACAAATCCGTCATCGTAAACAAGGATCTTATCAAGTACTGTTGGCTCTGCATATTTTTCTGCGACAGAAAGAACCTGAAGCTCCCCAAATGAATACGCATCATTCCGAAAGATGGGGCGGTACTTTATTCTTTTTACAAACACGAGGATCTCGGCTATTCTTGATATATCCTTCGGTGCAGCTTTTCTGATCGTTTTAGTTATACCAATAACCCCCGATCTGTTATTTGTTTACCACATTCTGCGGTTTGCCGTCAATATAGCACTTTATATTCTGCGCAACTATCTTCAAAAGGCGCTCTCTTGTCTGTCTGGGTGCCCAGGCGATATGCGGAGTTATCGTACAGTTTTTGCAGCTGCGCAATGCACAGTTTTCCTGCATAGGTTCGAGCGTGAGCACATCTATGCCTGCCCCTGCGATCCTGCCGCTGTTAAGGGCATCTGCAAGGTCGGCTTCGTTTATTACTCCGCCTCGTGAGGTGTTGACCAGATAAACGCTCTTTTTCATTTTCGCAATAGTATCTTTGTTGATAAGCTCCTTTGTCTGCTCATTCAGCGGACAGTGCAGAGTTATCACATCTGAGCTTTCAAGCAGCTCATCAAGGGTGCAGGCTCTTGCGTTACCGTCAACCTTTGACGGAGTCCTGGTATAAGCAAGTACGTTCATATCAAACGCCTTTGCAATGCGTGCGACCCGCCTGCCGATATCACCGTAGCCGATTATTCCAAGCGTCATTCCCGAAAGCTCATATGTCGGTATCCCGAAATATGAAAACAGCTTGTAGTTGACCCATGCGCCGCCGTCTACCTCGTCAGCATATTCTCTTATCTTGTTGAAATAGTTGAGTATCAGCGCAAAGGTGTGCTGCGCCACAGAGTTTGTCGAGTACGCCGGAACGTTGCACACCACCGCACCGTGGCGTGTCGCTGCCTGTGTGTCAACATTGTTGTATCCCGTTGCAAAAAGCCCGACATATTTAAGGTTTTTACACCTTGAAAAGACCTCTTCGGTTATCAGGCACTTGTTGCATATCACCGCATCGGCATCACCTATCTTTTCAGCGACCTCGTCATTCGGCGTAAAGCCGTAAACACAGCATTCGCCCAAAGATGTTATGCATTCCAGCGAGACATCGTTTCTTGATACAGTTTCTGAATCAAGTATCACTATTTTCATTTGCTTCACCGTCTGATATTTGTTGTGCCTGTTCAGCCGCAGTTTTTTCAGCTTCTGCCTGCTGTTCAAGCTTATTCTTTTTGTGCTCCATATAAGCCATAACGCCTGCTGCACCAAGCAGCAATGCCTCGATTATCGCAAGGATAACTACCATCGTCGAGTTGGGGAATACCTGCATCAGAAGCGTCGCATCTACCGCAAGCATCATAAAAATATAATGCCGGGATTTCTTTCTGTATATCTCCAGAATATAAACGATAGTTGCGATAATACAAAAACCGATGTGCATTCCCAGCGGCAGAGGTATATAAATGTTCTGCATCTGGTCGGTCGTATCTGCGGCAAGAACCGCTGCAAGAGATGAAATATCCATAGTGTATCCTAAACGCCCGCAAGCGTTCCTCCTTTTGAAAATATCTATCAAAGTATTATACCATATAAATACGCATTTTTCAATACCCGAGAGCAAATTTTCAACTATCTGCACAAAACTGTTGAAAAGAGCGCGGGAATGTGGTATACTGTCGGTGAAAAGTACCTTGACCGTATGGGTCATTATGTTTGCTGGGTATTGTCGGAGATATCCTTTTGGTATCTTGTCAGGAGTATTTCTTTTAAACAAGCTTTCTCTGCGCACTTCCTCGGGAACTTTCAGTCATTTTTCGTTGTTGGGATCGCAGACTCCCAATAACGAAAAATCATTAAGAGGTTTCTCAGGGGGGTTCTGGGGGAAATCTTCTCTGAAAGAGTTTCCCCCGACAATACTTGACAAAACGCAAGGAGGAGCGTATATGATAAAGATTTTTTCGGACAGCACTTGTGATCTGAGTGACGAGCTGCTGGAGCGATACGACATAACGCTGCTTTCGCTGTACATTATCCTTGGCGAGCAGCAGTACAAAGACAGAGTGAACATCACACCGCAGGACATATTCAAATGGTCTGACGAGCATAAAACAACACCAAAGACCTCGGCGGCATCACTGGAGGACATTGTTGAAAAAATGAAGCCTGTGCTTGACGCAGGGGACGAGATAATCGCATTTTCGATCTCGCAGGAGATGTCCAACATGGGCAACGTGATACGCCTTGCGGCACAGTCGCTCGATGCACAGGACAGGGTACATTACATCGACTCACGCAACCTCTCAACGGGCATCGGACACCTTGTTATCGAGGCTGCGGAAATGGCTCGTGAGGGACTGACTGCGCAGCAGATCGTTGAAAAGATAAATGCACTTATCCCACGGGTCAGGGCAAGCTTTGTTGTGGATACGCTGACCTATCTGCACAGGGGGGGTCGCTGCGGCGGACTTGCAGCGCTTGCGGGAAGCGTTCTGCGTCTGCACCCTAAGATCCACGTCAAGGACGGCGTTATGGGTGCCGGCAAGAAATACCGTGGAAAGTACAGCGATATAATCCTTAACTATGCAAAGGAAATGGAAAGCGAGCTGCTGCGGGCAAAGCCTGACAGGGTTTTCGTGACACACCCTCCCTGCGATCAGGCAGTCGTGGACGCAGTGTGCAGCTATCTCAAAGGTCTTGGGCATTTCAAGGAAGTCCTGGATACCGAAGCAGGCGGAGTTATATCCTCGCACTGCGGTCCCGGCACGCTGGGTGTGCTGTATATTGAGGGAGAATGAGAAAAGACCTTGCTGACGGTAAGATCACCCGTGAGGATTACGACCAGTGGAGGTACAGGTATCCGAGGTCGGAGGCGGAAGAATGGGCAGAAAAGAGGAAACAGATCAATGAGTGAAATAGACGAATCTGTAAATGCTTATAAATTCTTGCAAAACTTCATTTTATCAGAACAACTATATAAAACAGCTGAATTTGATGCAAAGTGGTATTCTTCTTTTGCTGGCTTTTCACGAATGATAGATCATGATTATTGTGACCATTGTTCTGCAAATAGTGTATTTGAATGGAATTGTGATCAATATATTCATGATATGTTTTGCAAATTGGCGGAATACAATACTGATAGTCAAAATCCAATAATTCGTTGTATCAATGATCCTCATAGAAATCAAGAGTTTTTTATAGATTATCTATTTTTCTGTACAGGATGCAAAAGAATTCATTATTATACGCTGATGTTCAAAGGCAACACTGTAACCAAAATAGGTCAATATCCATCTTTTGCTTCAAAAGAGAAACTTGAACTTAAAAAATACAAGAACTTGAATATAGTTAAGAAATATTATATTGAACTTATGCGTTCTGTTGATGCTTATTCCCAACATATGGGTATTGCATCTTTTGTTTATCTAAGAAGAATATATGAGCATATGGTCGAAAAGGAATATGCTAAATTACCTGATACTATAAAAAAGAGCAATGCGTCTTTTGATGAAAAAATGAAAGCAGTAGATAAGAAGTTGCATATCATACCTCCTGAACTGGATACACAAAAAAGTAAAATATATTCGGTACTTAGCAAGGGAATACATGAATATGAAGAAGATGAATGTTATGAATTGTATCCTGCAATGAGAACAATCATAATATTAATGCTCGAAAACTACTTGTCTGACAAAGAGAGTAAACAGCAGCTTGAAGAAATTGAGAAAACCCTCAAGAGTAAATAAAACAAAAAGAGCTATCCGATTCAAATACGAATCAGATAGCTCTTATCTTTTCTGACAATTATTTTTATACTGTTGCCGATAACCGCCTTAGCTTTGCACGGCAAGAAATGTTGCCAAAACGTTGCCATTCAGCTTAACTATACCATGAAAAGTACGGTATTACGCTGTTTCAGCAAGTATTTGCATTATTCCCACTCGATAGTTGCGGGCGGCTTGGTGGTGATGTCGTACACAACTCGGTTGATGTTCTTGACCTCGTTGACGATACGGCTTGCGCACACCTCAAGCACCTCGTATGGTATTTTTGCAAACTCGGCTGTCATAAAGTCTGTCGTGGTAACGGCACGCAGCGCAAGGGTGTAGTCATACGTTCTGAAATCGCCCATAACTCCCACCGAACGCATATTCGTCAGCACGGCGAAATACTGGTTGATGCTGCGGTCAAAGCCTGCTTTTGCTATCTCCTCACGGAAAATAAGATCAGCGTCCTGCAGCACCTCAAGTCCCTCGTCGGTTATCTCTCCGATGATCCTTATCGCAAGTCCGGGACCCGGGAACGGCTGTCTCCACACAAGCGTATCCGAAAGCCCAAGCTCTGTGCCGAGCTTTCTGACCTCGTCCTTGAAAAGCATTCTCAGCGGCTCGATTATCTCCTTGAAATCAACATAATCCGGCAGTCCGCCAACGTTGTGATGCGACTTGATGACTGCGGCATCTCCGCTTCCGGATTCGATGACATCGGGGTAGATAGTTCCCTGTGCAAGATAGTCCACCGCACCGATCTTCTTTGATTGCTGCTCAAAGACCCTGATGAACTCCTCGCCGATGATCTTGCGCTTTGCCTCAGGCTCGCTCACCCCACGCAGCTTGCTCATAAACTGCGATTTAGCGTTGACTCTGACAAAGTTGATGTCCCAGTCTTTGAAAGCCGCCTCGACCTCGTCGCCCTCGTTTTTACGCATAAATCCGTGGTCAACGAAGATGCAGGTGAGCTGGCTGCCGACAGCCTTTGAAAGCAGAGCCGCCGCAACCGACGAATCCACTCCGCCCGAAAGAGCAAGCAGCACCTTTCCGCTGCCGACCTTTTCACGGATCTGCTTTATAGCGGTCTGGGCGTAGTTGCCCATTGTCCAGTCGCCCTTGCAGGCGCATATATTTCTGACAAAGTTATAGATCATATCTGTGCCGTGAACAGTGTGATTTACCTCGGGGTGAAACTGTACTGCATACAGCTTTTTCTCGGCATTTTCCATAGCCGCAACGGGACAATGCTCAGTGTGAGCGGTTATTTTAAAGCCCTGCGGAATGTCGCTTATGTAGTCGGTGTGGCTCATCCAGACGGTGTTTTTGCTGCCAAGTCCGTCGATCTTAAAAAGCTCGCAGCTGCCGTCAAACTCGGTCTCGGTCTTGCCGTACTCGCTGGACTCACAGGTCTGCACCTTGCCGCCCAGAACGTGAGCCATGAGCTGAGAGCCGTAGCAGATGCCAAGCACCGGCACACCAAGCTCGAAAATACCCTTGTCAACGCTCGGAGCGCCCTCACCGTAAACGCTCTGCGGACCGCCGGTGAAGATGATGCCCTTTGGCGAGAGTGCTTTTATCTCGTCAAGAGTTATCTTGTTGTAGGGTTTGACCTCGCAGTAAACGCTGCATTCACGCACACGGCGTGCGATAAGCTGGTTATACTGACCGCCGAAATCAAGAATAAGCACAAATTCGTGATCCATAAATACTCCCCTTTACTAAAGGTTTTTCCGGGGAAAATCCCGAAAAAAATATCAGCACCATTACGATGCTGATATATTATAGCACAGATTTTTTGAGTGAACAAGGATAATTTTATTAACAAAAATCTATTATAGGTTATTGCTGGTCTCTTCTCGCACCACAGTTTCTGCAAACATCAGAGTGATACAATGAATAAAGGCAAGGTAATAATCACGCTGGACGAGTACAGGCTTTCACGCGGTATAAGCAAATATAAGCTTATCAAAAACTGTAATTTAAGTCCTGCCCAGCTCAACAGCTACTGCAACAACAAGGTCGCCCGTATCGACCTGCCCGTGCTCGCCCGAATATGTGATTACCTCGAATGCGAGATAAGCGACATTTTAAAATATGTTCCCGAAAATAACGAATGATCTTTTCAAGTCCATTGCGGCAAGAAAGGGTCATTTTTCGTTTTGTTTACATTTTCCGTTATAAACTTTCAGAATACGGCTTGAAAAAACGTGAGATTTGTGGTAGAATAATCGTGTATTGTGTAGTGACGACCGCAGAAAGGAGATTAAAATGAGCGAAATCACAAATGCCGTTGACGAGCTTGAAAAGCCTGTTGATGCGGCACAGGACGTGTCCGCTGAAAAAAAAGATGAGAATACGGACACTGTTATCCCCGAAAAAACAGACGACAAACAAAAGACAGATAACTCGTTTGTCCCAAAGACCGACAACAAGAATTTCTTCACAAGAGGCTTGATCCCGTCGTGGAAAAACATGGGCTATGCCTTTGCGATCTACGCTTTCTTAACGATCTATTTCATCTGGGGCGTTATCACGCTTCTGAAATACGGCTATGAGAGAAAAGATTACAGCTGGCTGAAATGGTGCGCTATCCCCGCAGGCGTTCTTGCGGCAGGTGCAGTTTTTCAGCTCATCAGGGTCATGCTCAGAAGCAGGGGCAGCAAAAAGATAGGTGAGCCTGTCAACAGATTCTGGCTCGCATTTATCTTCTCGTTCAATTCCATGCTTATGCCCGATCTTATCATGGGCTCGCCCCCTGTCAAGAGGAACCTGCTTTACACAGCACTGGGACTTATGCTGTGCATGGCTTTGTACCTTATCGGCTGCACAGTGTTCAAAAACCCCAAGGTCTGGTTTGGCATAATCAACGGATATTTCGCTTTCTACGGGTTTATGCAATACTACATATTCCTGTTCAGAGGCTCTCCGATACAGTTTTCAGACCTGTTCAACATCGAATCGGCAAAGGAAGCCAGCGACCTGTATTCGTTCTCGTTTGAGTGGCTGCCGCTGTATGCCGTGGCAAATATCGCCGTGATGATCTGGATATTCATAAAGGTCAGAATAACACCGATAGAGGTCAAGACAAGGCTCGTCTCTGCCGCAAGTGCAGTGACCTGCGGTATAGTTCTGGTTTTCGTGGGCAAGTTCGCATATGATGTCGGCATCAAAAACAGATATATCATAATGAATTTTTCGGGAAACGAGAACAAGCTGACCTATTCAAACGTCGGCTACAACCTGATGTTCTACTTTGACGGAATGTACAACCACGTTTACAAGCCCGACGGCTACTCTGACGAAAAGGCAAAGGAGATACTTGAGCAGTACCCGGTTCAGGAAGCTAAAAAGGAAAAGAAACCTATAATCATCGGCATAATGAATGAGTCGTTCGCTGATTTCAAGCACATCGGCGACCTTAAAACAAGCAAGGATTATATGCCCTGTGTCAACGCTCTGAAAAAGGAGTCGATACACGGTTACGTCACCGTTTCGGCTTACGGCGGATACTCCTGCAACTCCGAGTATGAGTTCCTCTCGGGCAACACAATGGGCTTTCTGCCTCCCAACAGCGCAGCTTTCACGCAGTATATCGAAAGCGAGCAGGACAGCCTTGTGTCCCACCTCAATTCGCTTGACTACCGCACAATGGCTGTGACCCCGTGCCGTCCTGGTCTGTGGAACCTTGAAAACGCCTATAAATATCTCCAGTTCAGCGATACCGTCTACAACTGTCACAACAGGCTCCAGAACGTTGAGAAGATAAACGCAAACATCTCCGATAAAACAGTGTTTGAATGTATCAAGCAGACCGTTGACAGACACAAGGACAGCGAAAAGCCCCTGTTCATCTGGACGACAACTATGCAAAACCACGGTGAATACACCGATTCAAACCGCAAGACGACCCCTCACAATATTGATATCCAAGGCATCGACAACAAGGAAGCAGGTATCTACCTTGACTCGATATACCTTTCGGACAAGGCTGTCGGAGAGCTTGTGGACTATTTCCGTGACTACGACCAGGAGGTCATCATCGTTATGTACGGCGACCACTTCCCGCACATCATGGACTTCACTGAGGCTCTTTACGGACAGGACGTTTCAACACTCTCCATAGCTGATTATTCAAGGCTGCACCAGACACCTTTCTTTATCTGGAGCAACAAGGGCGTTGAGGCAAAGGAGATCAAGCAGATCAGCCTGAACTACCTCTCCAACGAAGTGATGAAGGTCGCAGGTCTGCCGCTTGCGCCATATCAGCAGGAGCTTGAAAAGGTAAGACAGCAGCTGCCTGTTATCAGTATGTTCGGCTTCATGAATTCAGACAACGAATGGTTCGATATAAACGACAAGGATAAAAAGACTTCCGACATAAAGAACGAATACAACATAATGCAATATTACCGTATGTTCGGCAGCAAAAAACAAGATTGATATGGATATTCAAACGCTTATGATAGGCAGTGTCCCCATACCACGGACTGCTGCACTCGCACCGATGGCTTCGGTCGCCGACAAGGCTTACAGGCTGATGTGCAAAGACTTTGGCGCAGGCTATATGGTCAGCGAGATGATATCCTCAAAAGGGCTTTGCTTCGGGGACAAAAAGACTGCAAGGCTTTGCGAGATAGAGCCGCAGGAAAGACCCTACGCTTTGCAGCTGTTCGGGGAAGAACCCTACTACATGGGAAAAGCAGCGGATATGCTCAACCGTTTCAAGCCCGATATCATTGATATCAACATGGGCTGCCCGGTACCGAAAATAGTTTCAAACGGAAGCGGGAGCGCCCTGATGAAGGATATTCCGACCGCCTTTGAGATCGCCCGTGAGGTCGTGCGCAACGCACAGTGCCCTGTGACTGTCAAATTCCGTGCAGGCTGGGACGAGCAGAGCAAAAACGCCGTCGAGTTTGCAAAAGCACTTGAACAGGCAGGCGTTGCTGCGTTAGCCTGTCACGGCAGAACGAGAACTCAGTTTTACTCGGGAAAAGCCGACTGGGACATCATAAAAGCCGTCAAACAGGCGGTGAGCATTCCCGTTATCGGCAACGGCGATGTATTTGACGGCAAAAGCGCAAAAGCGATGTATGACTACACCGGGTGTGACCTGGTGATGATAGGCAGAGGCTCTTACGGCAGACCGTGGGTCTTTGAGCAGGTCAGAAGATACCTTGAAACGGGTGAGATCATCCCCGAGCCGGAGCTTGAAACAAAGCTTGCTGTGATGAAAAAGCACTGCGAATTGATCTGCCGCTGCAAGGGCGAAAAGCAGGGTATGAAAGAGGCACGAAAGAACGTGCAGTGGTACATAAAAGGTCTGAAGGGCAGCGCAAAGCTCAGGGGCAGATGCTCAGAGCTGGTGCAGCTTTCGGATCTTGACGTGATGATAGATGCTATACGAACGGAGAATAGTGATGAGTGAACAACAAAGGCAGCCGGATATTTTCGACAAGCTGGTGCATCTGAAAAAATTCCGCTGGTTCGAGCCGTTTTTCCAGAAGAACAGGGAAATGCTGATGTATCTGTTCTTCGGTGTGATGACCACGCTGGTCAGCTTTGTGACCGCAGGCATTTCAAAGTACCTGCTGGAGCTTATACAGTACAGCGACGAAAACACAAAGGAAAACGTCGTTGCATTAGTCAGCACGGACATTTCGTGGATATGCGCTGTGACATTTGCATATGTGACAAATCGCATATGGGTGTTTGATTCAAAGGTCAAAGGCAAAAAAGGTATCCTCGCAGAAATGGCTTCATTTTACGGCGGAAGAGTCTTTACGCTCCTCGTGGAAATGGGAATGATGTGGCTGGGCTACTCGGTGATGGGCATAAACTATTGGGTGACGAAGATCGTCGCTAATGTCGTCGTGCTGATACTCAATTATGTAATAAGCAAGCTTTTCGTATTCAAAAAGAAAGACAGCTCCACCTGAGCTGTCTGCGTATGTAGATAAACTCTCTATCAGTTTTCTTGATTTTAACAGCAAAAATGCCGCACCCTCGGACTGCGAGAATGCGGCATTATTTTATTTCACAGATCCGGGTTATTGCGAATGCACCGAGATCGCATCTTCCTGCATCTTGCTTCAGCCTCCGGAAGCAAGAAATCAGATGCAAGATGCAAGAAAAAAGAGGCAGGAAGCTATCTTATCGGACTAATTATCCGTCAGATCTTCTTGCCTCTTACTTCTTTCGCACAAAATTTGCCGCACCCTCATAATACGAGAATGCGGCAATCTTTCCATTATAACAAGGCGTGGCCTATCAGTACATTCCGCCCATTCCGCCTGCACCTGCTGCTGCGGCTGCAAGAGCTGCGTCAGCCTTCGGATCCTTCTTGTCAGCAACAAGGCTCTCTGTGGTGAGCACCATTGATGCTACCGAAGCGGCGTTCTGGAGTGCAGAACGTGTTACCTTTGTCGGGTCAACGATACCCTCCGGGATCATATCTACATACTCCTCGGTGTAAGCATTGAAGCCGTAGCCGATCTTTCTTGAACGAATGATATTGTCAATGATAACGCTGCCTTCAAGACCTGCGTTTACAGCTATCTGTCTTACAGGCTCCTCAAGTGCCTTGAGCACGATCTGTGCGCCTGTCTTTTCGTCGCCGTCAAGCTCGTCAACAAGCTTCTTTACGCTTGGCATTGCGTTGATAAGAGCTGTTCCGCCGCCTGCTACGATACCCTCTTCAACAGCTGCCTTTGTAGCTGCAAGAGCGTCCTCGATACGCATCTTCTTTTCCTTCATCTCTATCTCGGTAGCTGCGCCGACCTTGATGACTGCAACGCCGCCTGCAAGCTTAGCAAGTCTTTCCTGGAGCTTTTCCTTATCAAAATCAGATGTTGTTGTGCCGATCTGATTTCTGATCTGGTTTACTCTTTCCTTGATAGCTTCCTTATCGCCCGCACCATCTACGATGATAGTGTTCTCCTTCTGAACAACGACCTGTCTTGCACGTCCGAGCTGCTCGATAGTAGTCTCTGAAAGCTCAAGACCAAGGTCTGCGGAAATAACCTCGCCGCCTGTGAGAACAGCGATATCCTGGAGCATTTCCTTTCTTCTGTCGCCAAAGCCCGGAGCCTTGACAGCAACGCAGGTAAATGTTCCACGCAGCTTGTTTACGATAATGGTCGAAAGCGCTTCACCCTCAACGTCCTCAGCAATGATGAGCAGCTTGGATCCGCCCTTGACGATCTGCTCCAGCAGCGGCAGGATCTCCTGAATGCTTGCGATCTTCTTGTCTGTGATAAGGATATAAGGATCATCAAGAACAGCTTCCATCTTATCGGTATCAGTTACCATGTAAGGTGACAGGTAGCCTCTGTCAAACTGCATACCCTCAACTACCTCGCTGTATGTTTCAGCAGTCTTTGACTCCTCGATAGTGATAACGCCATCTGAGGAAACCTTCTCCATAGCCTCTGCGATCAGCTTTCCGACTGTTTCATCAGCAGAAGATACTGTGCCGACTCTTGCGATGTCATCACTGCCTTCTACCTTCTTTGAGTTAGCAACTATGCTCTCGACAGCAGCGTCAACAGCCTTTGACATACCCTTTCTGAGCACCATCGGATTAGCGCCTGCTGCGATATTCTTCATACCCTCTCTTACAAGAGCCTGTGCAAGCAGTGTAGCAGTTGTAGTACCATCACCTGCTGCATCATTGGTCTTTGTAGCAACTTCCTTTACAAGCTGTGCGCCCATATTCTCAAACGGATCGTCCAGCTCGATCTCCTTAGCGATCGTTACGCCGTCGTTTGTGATAAGCGGAGCACCGAACTTCTTGTCCAGCACTACATTCCTTCCCTTAGGTCCAAGTGTGATCTTGACTGTATCGGCAAGCTGATCGATACCGCTCTGAAGAGCCTTTCTTGCCTGCTCACCGTAAATGATCTGTTTTGCCATTGTATATCCCTCCAAATATGATTTACTTAGTTAATGCTTTGCGTCCTGCGTTATTCAACGACTGCCAGTATATCTTCCATTTTAACAATGGTGTATTCCTGTCCGTCCAGCTTGACATCTGTTCCGCTGTACTTGCTGATGAGCACCTTGTCGCCCACCTTAACGGTCATCGTAACGTCCTTTTTGCCCTCGCCTACTGCTACTACTTCAGCGACCTGAGGCTTTTCCTTAGCCGTGCCTGCAAGAATGATACCGCTTTTTGTGGTCTCCTCTGCCTCGACCATTTTGATAACTACTCTGTCCTGTAATGGTTTGATAGTCATGATAGTTCCTCCTTGTATATAATGTATTTTAAAACTCATTTTAGCACTCTTGACCTTTGAGTGCTAAGATTATTGTAGCATATTTTTTCTAAATTTCAAGTCATTTAAGGGCATTTCTCAAAATTTTGTCACTTTGCACAAATGACGGCCGGCTTGAAGAAATTTTTTATCTATTTATAACACCGCTAATAGAAAACCAACGCAATTACGGACTTTGCTGATATGCAAAATATCAGCTTCTATCCGTTTTTCCGTACATATCGTTATTATCCCGTTTAAGTGACCGCATTCGGCTGCACTCGATACCAGAAAATTAATCTTTCGTTCATATAATGTTCAAACATTGTCATTGTGAATTTGTTATAATGCTTATATTAATTGAAATAATTATTTTTATTTGTTCAAATTTAGGGGAGTCACAAAAAGAAATAATTTGCAAACAAACAATGAAAGGATGATGAAAATGTCACTAGGAAGAGTACTGGTAGTTGACGACGACAAAAACATCTGCGAGCTTTTAAGACTTTATCTTGAAAAGGAAGGCTACGGCGTTATTCTTGCTCATGACGGTGAGGAAGCAGTGGTGAAATTCAACGCACTCAAGCCTGATATTATCCTGCTTGACATCATGCTCCCCGGACTTGATGGCTGGCAGGTATGCCGTGAGATAAGAAAGAAATCTAATGTACCTATTATAATGATAACTGCTAAGGTCGAGACATTTGACAAGGTGCTCGGTCTGGAGCTTGGTGCTGACGACTACATCGTTAAGCCGTTTGACACCAAGGAGGTAATCGCAAGAATAAAGGCGGTATACAGACGTGTTGGTCAGTCCTCTGCCGAGGCTGAGATCAAGGAAGTCAAGTATGACAAGCTTTCTGTAAACATGACGAGATACGAGCTGAGAGTCAACGGACAGGTACTTGACACTCCGCCGAAGGAGCTTGAACTGTTGTTCCACCTTGCTTCAAATCCGAACAGAGTTTACACCCGTGACCAGCTTCTTGACGAGGTCTGGGGCTTTGAGTACTACGGTGATTCCAGAACTATCGACGTTCATGTAAAAAGACTGCGTGAAAAGCTTGAAGGCGTTTCGGACAAGTGGGCTTTGAAGACCGTCTGGGGCGTAGGCTACAAGTTTGAGGTTGCTGAAACACAGGAATAAAAGGTAATCATGAATAAGAGAAAAAGTATTGTTTTCAAATACTTTGTATTATGCACAGCAGTAATACTCATAAGCTTTATTTGCTTAGGAGCAGTATTACTGCTTGTTTCTTCAAGGTATTTCATAGATGAGAAAAAGAGCCTGATGAAAAAAAACACCGAGGCTCTGGTTTCGTTTACAAAGGAAAAACTTGAAAGCGATCCGACTGACTGGAAGCAAGCTGTCACGACAAGAATGCACGAGTATTCTATCAGCAGCAATGCGGATTTCATTATGTGCGACCGTTCGGGATTCATAATCTATGACACATCTGCGGACAACGACAACAGTCCTTCCGTGGTCAGATCGTCCGGACTTGATACGTTCGCAGAGGAGTGCAAGTACGATTTCGGAACGCTTGACGGTACTTTTTCTCAGGAGCTGCACATTACCGGGATGAGATTCACCGCCAACGGACCGGCATACTATATGTTCGCATATTCCTCCAAAACACAGCAGGAAAACTATATGTGGAACATCACAGAGATATTTATCATCTCAATGGTCGGCGTGCTTGCGGTGGCAATGTTCCTGGTTTATGTGCTCACGATAAAGTTCACCGACCCTATCAAGGAGATCGCTGAGGTCTCTAAAAAAATAGGAAACGGCGATTTCTCGGTCACTGTGCCGGACTATGATGTTGAGGAATACTCCCAGCTGAGCAACGCCTTCAACGAGATGGCTGCCAGCCTTAAAAACTACGACACGATGCGAAACAGCTTCCTTGCCAACGTTTCTCACGAGCTGAGGACGCCGATGACCTCTATGAGCGGTTTTGTTGACGGTCTGCTTGACGGAACTATCCCCAAAGAGCAGGAGAGACATTATCTCAAGATCATATCCTCTGAGGTCCACCGTCTTGCAAGGCTTGTACGCAGTATGCTCAACCTTGCCAAGATCGAGGCCGGCGAGCTTAAACCAAATCTTACGACGTTCTCTGCACTTGAACCTATCGTTGACACGCTGGTGACTTTTGAGCCGAGGCTGGATCAGAAACGTATAGAGATCCAGGGGCTTGACGTTGACAGAGTAAATCTTTACGCCGACAACGATCTTGTTCACCAGGTAATGTACAACCTTATAGAAAATGCGATCAAATTCGTTGATGAGGACGGTTATATACGCTTTACCTTCACTCCGTCCGGCGATATGACTGTTATCTCTATCAAAAACAGCGGCGAAGGGCTTTCCGAGGACGAGCTTCCGCTGGTGTTCGACAGATTCTACAAGACCGACAAGTCAAGGGGTCTTGATAAAACAGGCGTTGGTCTGGGTCTTAATATCGTGCGTTCTATCATCAAGCTCCACGGCGGCAAGATAATGGTGCGCAGCGTCAAGGGTGAATATACCGAATTCATCTTTACCCTGCCCAATAAACCGACAGACGAATAGCACAATAATTGAGGGGAATTTCTTTTGAGAGGAGTTCCCCTCAAACAATTCATTGCACATTGCAGGTATATTATACGGCTGCATTGCGCACACTAACAAAAAACGCAAAGGAGCACTGATATGACGGGACAGGTCTTTGAACGTATCTACGAGGTCGTAAAGCAGATACCCTGCGGCAGAGTTGCTACCTACGGACAGGTCGCTGCTATGGCGGGAAATCCCCGCTGGGCAAGGGTGGTCGGGTACGCCCTTCACGCTAACCCCGACCCTGAGCATATCCCATGTTTTCGTGTTGTAAACCGCAATGGTGAAGTCTCAAAGGCTTTTGTTTTCGGCGGTGAAAACGCACAAATTAAGCTTCTGCAAGCCGAAGGCGTTGAGGTCAAAGACGGCAGGGTCGATCTTTCCAGATACCGTTGGTGAGCAGAAAAAAGGGTATCTGGTTAGTAATAATGAAGCTGTGATAATCCCTTTTGCATCTGTGCTGTTAGGACGGTAAATTAGAATTAATAGATATATTCAAACTTTCAAGACCTGTAAATAAACAGGTTTTTTCGTCCACCTTTTTCTCGTAAAAAAAGGTGGCGGGTCAAGGGCGGCGCCCTTGTCGC
>CADAHS010000034.1 GCA_902787825.1 uncultured Ruminococcus sp.
CGACAAGGGCGCCGCCCTTGACCCGCCACCTTTTTTTACGAGAAAAAGGTGGACGAAAAAACCTGTTTATAAACTGGTCTTAATTGTTTGAATAGAACTATAAATTCTGATTTATCATAGTAACAATAAGTACAATGCCACTGAGCACTTTGAAATGCTCAGGGGCAAAACTTCTATATGGGTACCCGTCTTACGACGAGGTAGGATTTATTTTTATTCTGCTTCTTTGCGCTGGGAAAAATCAAATTCTTCAAGAAAAACGTCCTGCGAGACCTTGATCTCCTGCTCATTTCCGGCAGGCTTTGTCTTTTGTATCTGCTCAAAATCCTCGGTGAAAACGTCGTCAGAGATAAGATATGTTTCGTTGAGTTTGTTGTGATCTGTAAAATCAAACTCCTGCAGGCGCCCGTCGTCCGGGATAGCTTCGGGTGCTATCGGCAAGCCCTCGGCTTTCTTCTTTCTGTCGGTGAACATTCTTCGCTCGTAAAGCTCGTCCTCCTGCCTGTCATATTCCTCATCGGTCAGCGAGGTCTTTGTGAACTTGCCGTCTATATACATATGCTTTCTTTGCAGATAGTCCTCGGGGGTATCCCCCTTTTCGTACTGCGGCGGCTCGGGAACGGGCATCTCAAAGATCTGCTCGGCGTTGTCGCTGTAAATGTTGCCCTTGGCGGACTCGATAAGCTGGATCTTTCGCTTTTGCTCAGCAACGTTTATCATCTGATCGCTGACTCGTCCGTTGAAAGGGAAGGTCGGCATCGCACGCAAAAAGGCGATGTCGCTGTCCAGCGAAAGCACATAGGGGCGCAAAAGGATCACATACCCCGAAAAGATGACCGACAGCGCAAAATACAACAGGTTTGAACAGCAAAAGCTTATTGCGAACTGTATCAGCAGATCTGTGCCCGAAACTATGAGCACCATGTTGTTTGCCTTAGCTCCGTTGTAGGTAAAGCCAAAAAAGAAGCGCAGGAACATTGCTATTATCGAAATAAGCCCCGCTAAGATGAACCAGACAGGCAACCTTGCGGTAAGCCCTGCTCCGAATATCACAAGATAATTGGCTGCAAAGAGGATCATCAGTGCGATCATAAACGGTATCGACGTCGTCAGCGTTCTTGCGTTTTTCTTTTTCTCGTATATCCTTTTTAGATCGGCAAGCGGAAGCGTATAGGCTTCATCACGCCAGTTTATCTTTTCGTTTCCCATTTTGTCACCCCCGTATATTTGTCCTACTTTATCATAGCACCATTTCTCTGTTTTTGGGTGCATATTGTTGTGAGTTATGCGGTTTGTGTGGTGAATTGAAGGCTCAGAGTGCTGTGGTGTTGCTGAGGTGGCTCTCTTGAAAAGGGTTCTCCCCGGTAATTCCCGCAGGACTCCTGAACGTTCAGCTTATCCGCATAACCGAGCCGATCTTGCAGACATCGGCGCACTTTCCGCAGTTGTTGCACTTATCGTAATCTATGACAGCGTGGTTATCTACAACATGTATTGCGCCCTGCTCGCAGTTTTTCTCGCACAGCTTGCAGCCAACGCAGCCGCCCTCACAAAGCGAGCGTGTGACCCTGGCGATGTCCTTTGACGAACAGGTAACGTCCACCGCCTGCGAGATCTTACGCACTACGATAAGCCCGTTGGGGCAGGCATCAACGCACAGACCGCAGCCGATACACTTGGATTTATCCACCTTTGCGATACGGTCAACGATGCTGACCGCACCCTGCGGACAGACGTGAGCGCAGTCGCCATAACCCAGACAGCCGCTGGTACAGGTCTTGCTTCCGCTGTAAAACCTGTTGCAGGCAGCACAGCTCTGCACGCCGCCGAACTCGTATTTATGGGGCGTGATGTGACAGTCTCCGTGGCAGCGCACAAACGCAACCTCGGGTTCACCAACACTGACCTGAACGCCCATTATCTGAGCGATCTTCTTAGCGGTCTTTTCGCCGCCGGGCTTGCACATATCACAGCGAACGCCCTTTTCCACGATAGCCTCGGCGTAGTCCGAACAGCCCGAAAATCCGCACGAACCGCAGTTGACCTGCGGCAAAGCCTCGCTGACCTTTTCAATGCGTTCGTCCACCTTGACCTCAAAGACCTTTGATGCCACCGTCAGCAGGACCCCCGCCACCAGCCCAAGAGCTGCAAATATTCCAACAGTTATCACAAAGCTCATGCCTGCGTGTTCTCCTTTTTGAGTTTAATAGTTTGCGGTCTACTGCATCATTCCCGTGAAGCCCATAAAGCTCACCGAAACGATAGCCGCTGCGATGAGCGTTGCAGGAACGCCCTTGAATGCTTGCGGGAAATCGTTGTTCTCGATCCTTGAACGCACACCGCTGAAAAGCACAAGCGCCAGGGTGAATGCCAGTCCCGTTCCCAGAGCGTTTGTCAGCGATTCAAGGAAGGTGTACTCATTGTTGATGTTTCCAAGCGTCACGCCAAGCACTGCACAGTTGGTCGTTATCAGCGGAAGGTACACTCCCAGAGCCTTATACAGGGCGTGCATCTTCTTTTTCATCACTATCTCCACAAGCTGCACGAACATTGCGATCACAAGAATGAATGCGACCGTCTTGAGATATGTTACCTCAAATCTTTCAAGCAGCATATACAGCGGATAGGTTATCGCTGTGGCGCAGACCATTACAAAGATGACCGCACCGCCCATTCCGACAGAGGACTTGATCTGCTTTGAAACGCCAAGGAATGCGCATATTCCCATAAACTGCGAAAGTACGACGTTGTTTACAAAAACACAGCCGACAAGTATAAGTATATAGGTCATTTACGCACCCTCCTGTGTTTTGCACTGTCCTTTGCATATCGCTGCGTTGGGGCAGCTGTCGCAGGAGATCTCCATTGGCGGCTTGCGGTTTGCTATCTTGTTCACAAGTGCGATAAGGCAGCCAAGCACAAAAAATCCGCCTGCGGGCATTATGAATATCGTCATCGGGTTATCGCACAGATACGGTATCTTCATTCCGAACCAGCTGCCAAGTCCGAGTATCTCTCTGACCGAGCCCATGGTGAAAAGTGCAAGCGTGAAGCCTATGCCCATTCCCAGACCGTCAAGCACAGAACGTCCGATGGTGTTGCGGCTTGCAAACGCCTCTGCTCTGCCAAGGATTATGCAGTTCACTGTTATCAGCTGCAAAAACACGCCCAGAGCTGAGTGAAGCTCGGGAAGAAAGCCCTTCATAATGAAATCAATGAACGTCACAAAGCCTGCTATGATAACGATAAAGCAGGGCAGTCTGACCGCTTTGGGTATCACGTTTTTGAGCAGCGAGATGACTGCATTTGAGCACACAAGTACAAATGTCGTTGCAAGACCCATGCCGATACCGTTTTGCGCAAGCACCGTCACCGCAAGCGTCGGACACATTCCCAGAAGCGTCACCAGCACGGGGTTTTCCTTGATTATTCCTTTAGTGAACTCATAAAGAGTTTTTCTTTCTTCGTTCATCTGAAAATCTCCCCCTTGCGGACGGTGTACGTTTCAACTGCGAGATCGCAGGCTTTTTTCAAGCCCTTTGAGGAATATGTCGCAGCTGTCATATCGTCGATGCTGTCTATATCAGACTCAATGCTGAGTCCATTGAATCTATCGGTATACTCTTTGTCTGCGACCTTTGCGCCAAGTCCCGGAGTTTCTCCGATGGACAGAAAATACATTCCCTGTATCGCACCTTTGTCATTTATTCCGATAAGCAGGTGAAGTCCGCCCTTTGCGTAGCCGTCACAGGTCATCTCAAACAGACATCTTTTATTCTGCTTATCCCGTATAACCGAGGTTATCTGCTTTACGCCAAATGTCACAGGCTCGGTGGAGTGGTCGTTTTTAACTGTGAGCATCTCGTAATTTCCTTCGCCGAATATCTCCACGCAGCCTTTTTTCATCTCCGGTGTGAGCACTCCCGTATTGTCTGCGTGGGTCGCATCGTGAGCTATCACCAGAAGTCCGCAGACGACTATGCAAATGATAGTCAGCACCACAGGCGGCATAACTTTGCTTTTCATCGCTGTGCCTCCTTTTTCTCATACACTGCGCCCACAGGCTTTTTGCGTGTGACAAGGTCGATATACGGGGTCGCTATGTTCATTAAAAGTATCGAGAACGAAACGCCCTCGGGATAGTTTGCATAAAATCTTATGACACAGGTGATGATACCGCAGCCGATACCGAAGATCGCCTTTCCCTTGGGGGTTATCGGGGTGGTGACATAGTCCGTTGCCATAAACACCGCACCCAGGATCAGTCCGCCCGAAAGTATCTGATACAACGGATCCTTTCCTGCCAGCCACGAGAACACGAAAACCGTTCCCACAAAAGCCACGGGAGCCTGAATGTGTATGATCTTCATTATCACAAGGTAAACTCCGCCAAGCAGCAAAGCCGCCTTGCAGACCTCGCCCAGACAGCCCGGGCATTTGCCCAGAAACAGATCCATATAGCTGTAAGCGCCCTCGTCCGCACGCAGCGGTGTTGCCATGGTGACAACGTCCGCACCGCCCCACGCAGGCGATGTCCAGCTTGTCATCTCGCTTGTGAACGACAGCATCAGCACTATTCTTCCCACTATCGCAGGGTTTGCAAAGTTCTGTCCGAGGCCGCCGAAGATCTGCTTGACAATTACTATTGCGATGAAAGTACCGATCACTGCTATCGGATACGGCAGTGACGGAGGCAGATTGAACGCAAGCAGCATTCCCGTTACCATTGCTGAAAGGTCATCGGTGGTATCGGGTCTTTTCATGATGCGGTTGCTGAGCCATTCCCAGAACATCGACGAAAGGATACAGATACAGGTGAGCGTCAGCGCTCTGCCGCCGAACTGTACTGCCGACATGACAAGGGCAGGCACAAGCGCTATCAGAACGTGCAGCATTATCTTTGTGGTGGTCTGTTCGCTCCTCACATGAGGAGAGGGACTCACGGTCAGATTACTCAAAACTACTTCCTCCTCGTCAGGTCCTCAGCAAAGCCTTAGCCAGCTGATTTTTTTCGGCAAGATCTCTCTTTGCGGGGCAGACATACGAGCAGCTTCCGCAGTTCATGCAAAGTGACACTCTGAGTTTTTTTAGTGTCTGCCTGTCTTTTTTATCAAAAGCCTTTTCAAGCTCGGTCGGCATCAAGCCCACAGGGCAGGCTTGTATGCATCTTCCGCAGCGTATGCAGTTGGTCTGTGTTTTGCGGGAGATCATTATGTTCTTGCTTTCCTTGACCTCCTTTGGAAGCGCAAGGATAGCGCTGTGCGTTTTGCACACGGGGTCGGTCAGGTCAAAGATATCTATTCCCATCATCGGACCGCCCGTGATAGCCTTTCCAAGCTTTTCAAGATCGCACCCGGCAAACCTCAGAAGCTCCTCAAAGCCTATGCCTATCGGCGCAATAACGTTGCACGGTTTGCCGACCATTTCGCCGCTTACGGTGATACGCTTTTTCACTAGCGGCATACCGGTCTTCATATAGTCTCCGATAAATCCGCAGGTGGAAACGTTTATGACTATCACACCCACGTCCGCAGGTATCTTTCCCTCTTTGACTATCCTGCCGGTAAGGTTGTAAACGATGACCTTTTCTGCGCCCTGCGGATATACTGATCTCAGCGGGACTACCTTTATCGTGCTGTCGGTCTGCGCAGCCATGCGGCTCATGACCTTTATAGCATCGGGCTTGTTGTTTTCGATACCGATATAGACGTTTTGTATGCCAAGGTATTTTTTTATGTTTGCGATCCCCTCAAAGATGCTTTCCGTGTTTTCAAGCATCTCACGGTGATCCGCAGTAAGGTACGGCTCGCACTCCGCAGCGTTTATCACAAGTGTGTCCACGCTGAACTTGTTATCGTCAAAGCCGAACTTGACGTGTGTGGGGAAACCTGCTCCGCCCAGTCCGCAGCAGCCCGATTCCCTGACTGCATTACAAAAGCTTTCCCTGTCGCTGACAACAGGCGGCTTGATGCCTTCCACGACCGTCTGCTCGCCATCGGTCTGAATGTCCACGCATTTGCACACTTTTCCGCTGACCTGCAAAAGCTCGCTTATGCCTGTCACAGTGCCCGACACAGACGAGTGCACCGGAACTGAAATATACTTATCACTGTCACCGATCTTTTGTCCCACAAACACCTTGTCGCCCTTTTGCACCATGACCTCGCAGGCTGCTCCTGCGCACTGCTGCATTGATATCCTCACCGTTTTGGGAACGGGGACCGGCACACTTTGTGACGATGCGGTATTCTTTTTATGTTCAAGGCGTATTGAGTTGAGCCTCATAACGGGCTTATCCCCTTTCACTATTTCTCAACAATTATTTTATGCTGTGTATCCTCAAGTGTTATTTTGTCCTCAAGCTCTTCGGAGATATGGATATTTCCTTGTGTGTCCACCGCAATGATCTGAATGCTGTCATCGGCAAAAAACTCAGAAAGCTTTTTCGTTCCGCCGATGAACACCGCAGTTGAGAGCTGATCCGATCTCAGACCGCTGGCGCAGATGACTGTTGCGCTGGTTATATCCGTTTGTACCGGTCTGCCTGTGGTAATGTCAAGGATATGTATATATCTTTTCCCGTCGGCTTCAAAGTATCTTTCATAGCCGCCGGAGGTAGAAACAAAACACTCGCCGGTCGTGAATTTCAAAAGCTGCTTTTGCTTATTCGACGGGTCTGTGACAGCAACCGTGAAATCCTTGCCGTCGGGCTTTTTGCCGTACATAAGGCTTGACGAGCCCATTGATACCACCGCAGCCTCAGCGCTGCTTTGCCTGAGCACCTGCTTCGCACGGTCAAGCGCATAGCCCTTTGCGACCGCACCGACATCAAGCTGCGCCGAGTCTTCAAGTGTGCATTTATCCCCCTGAATGCGTATCTTTTCATATCCGCAGCTTTCAAGCGCAGTTTGTATCTCGCTGTCAGCAGGGACTTTCGGGTCTTTCCCCGTAACGTTCCAAAGCTTTGTCAGCGCCCCCACGCTGATGTCCGTCTGCGGATACTGCTTTGTCAGCCCCAGCGACTCTTCCAAAAGCTCTCTGACCTCCTGCGAGAGGGTCCCACCGCCGTCTGCATTGAGCCTTGATATCTGCGAATCCTCCTTGTGGCAGTCAAATATCCCGTCAAGCCGTGATATCTCATCTGTGACGATCTCCGGCTTTGCACCCCACACCTTTGCTGTGCAGGCTGCGTCCATAGCAAAGACAGTTTTTTCCTCAGCCCGGATATTTCCGCTTTTGCCGCTGTCTTTTGTAAGCATCAAAACGATCCCTGCCGCCAGCACGAGCACTGCCGCCGACAGCAATGCGATCGTTATCCTGCGATTTTTGCGAATATCCATAGCTGCCTCCTGACACATTTGGTCTTGAAATGCCCGGGAAAATGTGTTATACTTACTGTGTACCAAGCAGCTGTTCACACTCTTTGATGAACAAGCGCAGCTCGTGTCCCCTTTCCACGGGAAGCTCAAAACGGTCTGTGCTGATACGGCAGCTTCTGACAAGGCTTTGAATGAGCTGCGGCATATCCGCTGAAAGCCTGCTGACATGATCTGCTGTGGATCTGCCGTCTGAGGCGAACATTTTCCCCGTGTTGTGGGGGTTTGACTCGTAAAGCAGTTTAAAAACGCTGTAAATACACAGCTTCAGATATTGCTCTACTCCTTTTTCAAGCACCGGCGAGCCTGTGTTTTCAACAAGCTGTTCAAGCAGACTAAGTGCACCGGTGACGCTGCTTTCTATCTCAGGTGTCTCAAACACCCATGTCTGCGACTGATTTTCACCGAACACCGTTTCGTAGCTCACGCCGTAAAGTCTGATAAGGGCAAGCACAAAGCTTATCGAAAATGCTTTTTTGCCGTTTTCTACCGCAGAAAGATACGACTGTGTGCAGCCGACCTTCTCTGCCGCCTGTACCTGTGTAAGCCCCTTGGCTTTCCTCACAGCCGTCAGCTTCTCGCCTATTTCAAGCAATTTCTCGCTGCCCAAACGGGCGTTTGCTCCAGCCAATGCTCTGTACGCCTCCCCCACATTTTTTAATTCACCATATACAGAATTATTATACAACATTTTTTTGCTTTTGTAAATAGAAAAATCCCTTTTCAGCACTTTGCTGAATATTGCCGAATAGTTGGGGGAAACCCTTTTTTGGCAAGCGTTTTCACCGACCGCCCGGCAACCACACATCAAAATTACAATTAAGGAGAACTGTTATGAAAGGCTACCGCATATGTTTTATCCGCCACGGAATGACCGAGGCAAACGCCGACGGACGCTACATCGGCATCACTGATCTGCCGCTGAGCAGCGAGGGCGCACAGGCGCTTTACGACAAGCTTGAAAAATACGAATACCCGCCTGCGCAGAAGGTTTACACCTCGCCGCTGAAACGCTGCAAACAGACAGTTTCTATCCTTCAGCCGAACCGGCTGACCGTTGAGCTGCCGGAGCTTGTGGAGATGGATTTCGGTGACTTTGAAAACAAAAAGATAGCCGACATCATGGACACTGACGAGTACAAAAAGTTCATCAAGGGCGGTCTTGACAATCCCCCTCCCGGCGGCGAATCGCTCAGGGACGTTGTCACACGCTGCTACAAGGCTTTGCAGATGATAATATCGGACATGATGTACGAGGGCATCACCAACGTTGCCGTTGTCACTCACGCAGGTATCATTATGAATATGCTTTCCTGCTTCGGCGTTCCCAAACGCAATCCGATGGACTACTCCTGCGATTTCGGCGAGGGCTTTGAGGTGATGGTCACCGCTTCGATGTGGCAAAGAAGCGAAGCCTTTGAGGTGCTGGGAACTTACCCTGCGCATGAACAGGTCGAGCAATACAGCTACACCGACATCGACGAGGACGAAAATGAGGGAATGCCGTCGTAAAGCAGCATTCTTGTTAAACTTTAGATCTGAAGGAGTGTATCTGCAAATGCTGAGCGTCAGACAAATAAAAGATCAGGCACGCACCGCTCTCAACGAGCAGATCGGCAACACGCTGACTGTAACGATGCAGATGGTCACTAATGTGTGCATGATCGCACTGTGGGAGTTCGGTCTGTATCTGGTGCTGGACAAGCTGGGGCTGGAATATTACTACGACCTCACTAACATCTTTAAGATGCCGTGGGTCGCAGTCATGTGGGCGATACAGCTGCTGGTCATATTCAGCTTTCTCACCTATCAGCGTCACATCGTGCGCAGGCTGTTTGTCGATATCTCAATGGGCAAAAGCTGTATTCCATCACGCCAGTATATTTTCGCACACACAAACGAGTTCATCAAATTATCACTGCGAAATTCTCTGGTGCTGAATTTCAACAAGTTCGTTATGCTCGTTCCGGCTATCTTATCAATAGCGTTCATCTACCGCTGGAGCGTGAAAAACCGGACCGGAGAACTGACATCACTGGGACTGTTCGTGTTCATGATAAGCATCGGCTTCACGATCATCTGGCTGGGCGTGTTTTTCAGATACTGCGCATCACTCAGTCTTGCGCCGTACATAATGTCGCTCAACCCGAGGACTAATATCTTTGATGCCTGCGATCTTTCCGCAAAGCTCATGGAGGGTCATTACGGACAGTATTTTTCACTGCTTTTGTCATTTATCGTATATATTCCGCTGCTGGCAATGGTCTATCCGTTCTTTCTGCTGTACCCTTTCTGGGCAGCGTCGTATAATATTATGATAATGGACATCATGGGAGAATACTGGCAGGACAAGATGCCCTCTATGATAAGAAGGTGGGAAAAATACCGCAAGTAAGATTTTGCTGCTCTAACAAGGACGAGGGCAGAAGGCTTTGTGAGCTTCTGCGGGAAAAGGGGCTTTCACGCAAGCTCATAACACGGCTCAAACGCACAGAAAACGGCATCACCCGCAACGGGCTGCCGATACGCACAATAGATATACTGCACGCACAGGACGAGATAGTCATTTCCGAGAACGACCCCGGCAGCACGCTGCCAAACGCAGAGCTGAATGTGCCGGTGCTTTTTGAGGACGAGCATTTAGCTGTCTTTGACAAGCCGCCGATGATGCCCTGCCACGAGTCGATAAAGCATCGCGGCGATACCCTTTCAAATTTCTTTGCCGCACATTGTCCCGATACTGTGTTTCGCTGCGTCAACCGCCTTGACCGTGACACAAGCGGCTGCGTTATCGTTGCAAAAAGCCGCTACTGCGCAAATATGCTGCAAAAAAGCTGCAAAAAGACCTATGTTGGGATATGCTGTGGGCTTGAACCTGACGGCGGCAGGATCTGCGCACCTATCGCACGGGAAAGGGAGTCGATAATCAAACGCTGCGTGCGTGAGGACGGACAGTACGCCGCAACAACATTCTGCGTTATCCGGCGCTTCGGTGGATACGCACTTTGCAAATTCATTCTCGAAACGGGCAGGACCCACCAGATACGCTGCCACATGGCATATCTCGGTTCACCGCTTGTCGGTGACGATATGTACGGCACAAGCAGCGAGCTGATAAGCAGACAAGCCCTGCACTGCGGTGAGGTGAGATTTATCCACCCTGTCACGCACGAAAAGCTGACGATAAGCGCACCTCTGCCTGATGATATGCTTTTAGTGGTTAGAAGTAAGAGGTAAGAAATAAGAGATAAGAGAAAAACCAGCCAAAAGGCTGGTTTTTTATTGAGCTGTGTAAATGCGGTCACTGACCGCTTCAAATCGCTTCCACAAGCGGAACGACACACTTTTCGATAAACTCCACACGGTCAAAGATCCTTGGCTTGAAGGTACCTGTCACGCCGACAGATATGCCTTTTTCAGGATCTGCATAGATCACGTTTCCGCCATCACCGATAGCGGCAAACACCTTGCTGTGCTTGTGCGGTCTGTACCAGAGATAACCGTACTGCATATTCCCAAAGCGCTCCCCGAGCTGGACCTTCGGCGAGGTCATTCGCCCGATCCACTCCTGCGACAGCACTCTCTTTCCTCCGTAGACGCCTCCGTTAAGCAGCATACATCCTATCCTTGCCATATCGTGAGCAGACATCGTCAGTCCCCAGCCCGCCGTTACCGAACCGGCAGGCTCGGTATACCACTCGTTGATCCTTGGCTGCTTGTTCATCAGAAAGTCAAATTGATCCTGCTTGCTGCTGCAGCCGTGCGGCTTGTGTTTTGCGATCCCCAGCGGTTCAAACAGCTTTTCGTTGGCAATGTCAAGGCACCGTCTGCCCGATGCGCTCTCAATGATACCTGTAAGTATCTGCAAGCCCAGCGTCGTGTACCTGAATTCGCCCGTAATTCCGCCTCGCCCGCCGAGCAGGTCAAGTGCGGCTTTTGTCCAGTCCTCAGATGTGCACACCTTTGTCCACGGCTCACTGCGAAACTTGTACGGTGCGGTCATCGTCAGCAGATGCTCAAGCGTTACCTCACGGATCGTTTTTTCCCCACGCTTTGGCGTATACTGCGGGAAAAACTCCAGCACCTTGCAGTGTGTGTCCGCAATGTATCCGCAGTCCAGAGCGATCCCCGTAAGCAGCGCCATTATGCCCTTTGTTACAGAGTTTACGTTGACTGCGCTGTCAACACAAAAGCCGTTCCAGCAGTCGTCGTAAACAGCCTCGCCGTTTCTTACCGCACTGATCTGGACTATGTTGCTTTCGTTTGCTTTACTATTGGCAACAAGCTCGTGAAGTTCGTTTTTTGTCATGAAATCTCCTCCGTTTAATAGCTTTATTGCGTGAACGTTCTTAGCAACAAACAGATTATATCAAACCAGATTTTTAATGTCAATAGATTTACAAAAAAAATCGGAGTGACCGAAAAATCACGGTCACTCCGGGAAAAACTATATCAGTCTACCTTAACTATCCAGCCGAACTCGTCCGGGATCTTACCCCACTGGATACCTGTCATGGTATCATACAGCATCTGTGAGATAGGTCCGATCTCGTTGTTGTTGATAGTCATTACCTTATCGCCCCACTTGAGGTGGCCGACAGGCGAGATAACAGCGGCAGTACCTGTTCCGAATACCTCGTCAAGCTTGCCGTTGTCGTAAGCATCAGCGATCTCCTGGATAGAGATCCTTCTCTCGCTTACCTTGTAGCCCTTGCTCTTGCAGACTTCAAGTGCGGACATTCTTGTGATGCCCGGCAGTACGGAGCCTGTAAGCTCAGGGGTGATAACTTCGCCGTCGATGACGAAGAAGATGTTCATCGAGCCAACTTCCTCAACATACTTTCTCTCCACACCGTCAAGCCAGAGCACCTGCTCGTAATCCTGCTCGTGAGCCTCAGCCTGACCTGCAAGTGAGATAGCGTAGTTAGCAGCTGTCTTTGCAAAGCCTGTACCGCCTCTTACGGCTCTTACATACTGATTTTCAACGTAGATCTTAACAGGGTTCAGACCTGTTGAATAGTAAGCTCCGGAAGGCGAAAGAATTATCATCAGCAGATAGTGGTCTGCGGGCTTAACGCCAACGTAAGGATCGGTTGCGAAAATGAAAGGTCTGATGTACAGTGAAGTTCCGTCAGAATGCGGTACCCAGTCAGCCTCCATTTTAACAAGCTCCTTTGTAGCGTGAAGCATGAACTCCTCGTCGATCTCAGGAATGACCATTCTCTTTGCGGAATTGTTCATTCTCTTGTAGTTCTCCTGAGGTCTGAACAGCTGGATAGTGCCGTCGGCAGTTCTGTAAGCCTTGAGACCCTCAAAGATCTCCTGACCGTAGTGCAGGCACATAGCGGCAGGCGAGATCGGGAATTCGCCGTAAGGAATGATCCTCGGATTGTTCCAGCCCTTGCCCTCGTCATAGTTCATAACGAACATATGGTCGGTAAAAATGTGACCGAAACCGAGCTTGGATTCGTCCGTCGGCTTTGCCTTTGGATTGGCAGTTTTTTCGATCTTGATTTCCATCATTTTATAATCCTTCTTTCAAAAAAATAGTCTGAATTATTTATCTCGCAGCAAAGCCTGATGTAAGCTTGCCTGACACCGGCTGCGGCGAGGCGATCTTACCGCAGGAGCATCGGCTCCTGCGGGATTTCGGCGGAAATTCATTTTCTGCCGAAAGACCGTATGTTTTCCGCCGTCTTAGCAGCAGGAAATATCGGTATTTAGATTATACCACTTTAAAGCGATAATTTCAAGTACCAAAGCATATTTTTTTTATTTTTCGCAAAGCCTCGCGGAACAGCGGAAAAAATATGCCTCAAAACGACTAAAACGCCGCTGAAAGGACGTAAAAATTGTGCAAAACGTTTAAAAAACATTACAAATGCGGAATTTCATTGACATTACCACCTTTTAGGTATATAATATATAGGACAAATTTTTGCCTATTGCACGTTTTTACGATTATTTCTCACATTATGGGAACAATAATCCCGGAAATCAAATGACGCATTATCGTGCAGACAGGTTTTTTTGTTATGACCGTTCGGTCAGCGGCAAAGCAAAGATCCGTCACGCCTCGGTTGCCTCGGCAGTCATAACTCAATACTATGTGATGTCTTTTCATTGGTGACGAACCCAGAACCGCCTGTGGCGCTTCTGGCTCACGAGATGAACTGCGTTCAGCCGGGCGGAGGAACCGCAGGTTTCTCCCGAGCGTTTTGACCGATGTCAAAACGGTCAGCAAGCTCCCGTCGACGACAAATAAAAAACCTAACACACCTCGCATTGCTCGGTAGTCATAACTCAATACTATGTGATGTCTTTTCATTGGTGACGGGACGTTGAACAGGTTCAAGTCTCGCCTACGACAACAAGAAGAAAAGCGCATCACGCCTCGGTTGCCTCGGCGCAATGTTTGTTTGGCTTTTGTCGAGGTGACGAACCCAGAACCGCCTGCGGCGCTTCTGGCTCACGAGATGAACGCAGTTCATCTCGGCGGACAAGTCCCGTCGACGACAAATAAAAAACCTAACACACCTCGCATTGCTCGGTGCATTAGGTTTTTCATAGTCGAGGTGACGGGACTTGAACCCACGGCCTCTGCGTCCCGAACGCAGCGCTCTACCAAACTGAGCCACACCTCGTTTTGCTTTTAAGCTTATATATTATACCCCATTTTGTTTGGTTTGTCAATATATTTTCTGATACTTTTTTCGCTGTTGAACAAAAAGATTCCTTTTAAGAGGTTTTATAATGAAAAATGTCTTTAAACAATTCAGATTCAGAAAAGTCTTTCTCGCTCTCGCAGATGCTTTTCTGATCGCAGTTTCTTCACTTACGACCAACTTCCTTTTCAACGGTCTGCACCTTTACTCCTACGCTTTGTTCTCAAGAGAGCTTTTTATCTCCATAATCATCAGCAACATCTGCTGCATCGGCTGCCTTATCATTGTAGGCGCTTACCGCCATATGTGGAGATATTTCAACATCCGTGACTATCTGTCATGCGTTTATGGCATCGTTCTGGGACAAGCTATCACTTTTGTTTTCATTTACATCGCAAGTGTTAAGATACACTGGCTGTACATCATTACCCACAGCATTTTTGCGGTGCTGTTCATCTGCCTGTTCAGGCTCGTGTTCAAGCACACTTTCATAGAGATAAGCGACACCGAAAGCTCCTCTTCTCCGTACAAGCGTACAATGATAATCGGTGCGGGACGTGCCGGGGTCACGATAATCCGTGAGATCTTTGGCATAAGAACGCTGCCCGATGTCAAAAATACGCCATATGAGCCTGTGTGCGTCATCGACGACGATGCAGCAAAGATAGGTACTGAGATAGACGGCGTTCAGGTGGTCGGCACGACCGGCGAGATACAGCGGTTTGCGGACGAACTGAACATTGAACAGATCATCTTTGCTATCCCCTCCTGCTCTGAGGAGGACAGACAGCGTATACTTGACATTTGCTCAAAGACATCACTTCCGGTCAAGGTCATTCCCTTCATCAGCAACGTGGTATTCGGCGACGAAAACAAGCTTATCGTCGATCAGATCCACGATATAAAGGTCGAGGATCTTCTGGGCAGAAAGCCTATCACCTTTGACAACGACGACATCAAAAGCTTTATTACCGGCAAGGTGTGTCTTGTAACAGGCGGCGGCGGAAGCATCGGCTCTGAGCTGGTCAGACAGATCGCCAAGTACGAGCCAAAGCAGATAATAATTGTAGACATCTACGAAAACAGCGCATACGAGATACAGCAGGAGCTTATCATGGAGTACGGCAGCAAGCTTGATCTTGTAACGCTGATAGCCTCTGTGCGTGACTATTTCAGGATGAATCAGATATTTGAAAAGTATAAGCCCGAGCTTGTCTTTCACGCTGCGGCTCACAAGCACGTTCCGCTTATGGAGATATCACCGATGGAGGCTATCAAAAACAACGTTGTCGGCACATTCAACGTAGCGACGATCGCACAGTTCCACAAGGTGAAGAAGTTTGTTATGATCTCCACTGACAAGGCGGTCAACCCGACAAATGCAATGGGAGCTTCAAAGAGATGCTGTGAGATGATAATGCAGTACCTCTCCAAACAGGATCAGAACACGACCGAGTTCGTCACGACACGTTTCGGAAACGTGCTTGGTTCAAACGGCTCGGTGATCCCGCTGTTCAAAAAACAGATCGAGGACGGCAAGCCCGTTACAGTCACCCACCCGGACATAATCAGATACTTTATGACTATCCCGGAGGCAGTCAGCCTTGTGCTTGAAGCAGCTTCGTTTGCAAAGGGCGGCGAGGTGTTCGTACTGGATATGGGTAAACCGGTCAGGATAGTGGCACTTGCGGAAAACCTTATCAGACTTTACGGTAAAAAGCCTTACAAGGACGTTAAGATCGTGTTCACAGGGCTTCGTCCGGGAGAAAAGATAAAGGAAGAGCTGCTTATGGACGAGGAGGGGCTCAAAAAGACCTCAAACAAGCTGATATTCATTGGCAGCCAGATAGATATCGACCCCGACAGCTTTATCGAAAAACTCGAAAAGCTCAAAGAGGCAGCACAGAAAAACAACGAAGCTGTGGCGATACAGGCTCTTCACGAAATGGTACCGACGTTCACCACACCCGAGGAATTCAACAGCAGGACCGTTATCTCAAGCTCCGATTACAAGGACTATGATAATGACAATTCACGGCAAAAGGATACTGTTACGGTTTAAGGGGTTGACTTTTGCTGTTAAATAGTATATTATGTATAAGTGTGTTTAATTTTCTAAAATTATGATGAAAGGATTGGGATCATGCAGGAAAATCAGGAGGAGTTGTCATTAAAACAAATTTTTGATATTTTGATATCAAAGATCTGGCTGATAATTCTTATGGGCGTACTTGGATTGCTCATTGCTTTTGGCGTTTCCAAGTTTATCATGCCTGTGCTTTACAGATCATCGGTATCTCTTTACGTAAAGAGTAACGCCGACAAAAAGGAAAATATGAGCGTAAGTGAGATCAACGCTTCAAAGTCTCTGGTTGAGACTTATATCGTTGTTCTGAAAAACAACACCGTTCTTAAAGAGGTGGGCAACAATCTTATCAACAACGTTGATGAGGACAAGATCAGAAAGTGCTTCTCTATAACCGACGAAGGAACTATCGACACATCATCTATCCTCAGCTGCGTTTCGATGCAGTCTTCAAACGGCACCGAGGTACTTGAGATAAGAGCTACCACAAAGGACCCGGAGGTATCGGCTGCTTTGTGCAACAGCTTCTCCAAAGTCGCTCCGTCGTTCCTCGTAAGAGTTGTCGGTGCAGGTTCCGTTGAAACGATCGGTGAAGCCGAGATCAACGATACGCCTGTTTCACCAAGAACAAAGATGAACTGCGCAATAGGTGCGTTCGCAGGAATGTTCCTTGCAGTTGTCATAGTTATCCTCGCCGATCTTCTTGATAACTCTATCAAAAGCTCTGACGACATCACCAACAAGTGCAAGCTGCCTGTTATCGGTGAGATCGACCAGTTCGGTACGAAGATCAAAAAGGGCGAAGCAGAGGTCAGTGCAAAAAGATACACTATCCTGGACCCAAGCACTCCTTTCTATGTAAACGAATCATATAAGGCGATGAGAACAAATATCACATTTGCTCTCGCCGCAAGCAAATCAAAGAACAGAAACGTGTTTGCCGTTGCAAGTGCGAACCCCAGTGAGGGTAAATCCACTACCGCTGCAAACATCGCTATCGCACTTTCCCAGATGGACTGCAAGGTGCTTCTGGTCGATGCCGACCTCAGAAAGCCTGTTCAGCACAGGATCTTCAGGACCAACAACAAAAAGGGTCTTACAAACGTGCTCGTTCAGATGGATATTTTCGAGGACTGCGTTAAAAGAGATGTCATCCCTAACCTCGACCTCCTGCCGACCGGCACAAAGCCCCCGAACCCGTCAGAGATACTCGCCTCGGATTATACCGCAGACGTTCTTATGGGCCTTTCAAAGCTGTATGACTACGTTATCGTAGATACACCGCCTGTAAACGTTGTCAGCGACTCTATGGTAATAAGCAAGTCTATCGCAGGTATCCTTCTGGTGCTCAAATACGGTTCTACAACATTTGATGACCTCAAGGAAGCTACAAGACGTTCAGAGCTTTCCAACTCCAACATCATCGGCTGCGTTCTCAACGGTATCAAGAGAAAGGGCGGCGTACACAACTACAAGTATAAGTATAAATACAAGAGCTACTACTCATACGGCAGCAGCTCCTCCTCGTCCCACCACAATGAGCATCACGAGCACGAGCATGAGCACGAGCATACAAGCGGAATGGGCGAAGATCACGAGAATCTTACTGAAGACGATTAATAGTTTAATCTTAGATCAAGGAGAACAAAACATTGCTTACAGATTACCACAGCCACATTCTTCCCGGCATTGACGACGGTTCAAAAAACGTCGAAATGTCTTTGGGAATGATCGAGATGCTCAGAAAACAAGGCGTTGAACGTATAGTTGCAACTCCGCACTTCTATGCACACAGAGAAAACGGTATCCCGGCGTATCTTAAAAAGCGTCAGAATGCCTATGAAAAGCTTATGCAGGCAAACCCTGCAATAAGCGATATCACTCTGGGTGCAGAGGTCTCCATCGAGCGAGGCATCTCTGAAATGGAGGGCATCGAAAAGCTCGCTTATCAGGGTACGAACTACATACTGCTGGAGTTCCCCTATACAGGCTTTTACGACTGGATGTGCGACGAGGTGGACAATATAGCCTACAACTACAAGCTTATCCCTATCATTGCTCATCTGCACAGATATACAAACGACTTTTCAAAAAGCCAGATAGAGAGTATCCTCTCGCTGAACGCTGTTTTTCAGTTCAACATCGAAGCCTTTGAAACACACGCAAGCAGAAAATTTATCAAAGGCATCATCAATAACGGAAACGAGTTCGTTTTCGGAAGCGACTGCCACAACCTTAAAGAGAGAAAACCAAACTTCGACCTGCTTTTGAAAAAGTGCAAGCCAGAGTGGATAGAGCAGTCAAACCAACTTCTTGACCACAAAACCAGACGTTATTAATGCACTGAGACATCAAGGCAATACTGCGTTTGCTAAAACATAAGCGGAGCGTAAGGACAGTACTTAAATAGAAGTTTTATAAAATTATTCTGAGTAACATCTTTTATTGAGAAAGATTGTTTACCGGCCGCATTTCTTGACCATAACTATTTTTTAACCCCGATGGTTTTATCCATCGGGGTTAAAAAATCATTAAGAGTTTTAGGAAAAGGGCTTGGGGAATAAAAGGGCTTGGGGAATAACCCTTTTGCAAAAGGGTTTTCCCCAAAAATTATTTATAATGCTTCTGTATAAGTACAGCACTTAACGGCTCCGCTTTTTTGCTGTACCTGCGGGTATTGCAATTTGCCTGAAGATGTGTTATCATATATCTCGGACAATCGCTAATTTCAATAGGAGGGACCAAATGGATATTGCTCTGATAATCCTGCTTTTGCTCATATCTGCGATATGCTCTGCCACTGAAACTGCGTTCTCCTCCTGCAACAGGATAAGACTTAAAAAGCTTGCGGACGATGGCAACAAAAGCGCAAAGACTGCTGTATATATCTGCGATAACTTTGACAAGGCTCTCACCGCTATCCTCATAGGCAACAATGTCGTTAATATTCTTTCGTCAGCTTTGGCAACAGTGCTGTTCACAAGATATCTGGGAAGCTCCAGCGTCGGCGTGGCAACTCTGGTGATGACTGTGCTGGTGCTCATCTTCGGAGAGATAATCCCCAAAAGCCTTGCTAAGGAAAACTCTGAGTCATTCTCGATACTTATGGCTGCTCCGCTGAGAGCGTTCATGTTCCTGCTGACCCCGCTGATCTGGGTGTTTTCAGGGCTGACAAAGCTCGTTTCACGGCTTTCGGGAAGCATGAACAAAGAAAAAGACCCCTCGATAACCGAGGAGGAGCTGAAATATATCATCGAAGAGATCGAGGACGAGGGCGTGCTCGAACAGCAGGAATCAGACCTTGTGCGTTCGGCTCTGGAATTTGACGAGATAAAAATTGAAAAGATACTCGTTCCCCGAGTCAATATCGAAGCAGTCGGGATCAACGACAGTCCCGAGGAAATAAAGGAACTTTTCATCAGCACAAAATACAGCCGGCTTCCGGTCTACGAAAAGGACATAGACCATATCGTCGGCGTTATCCACCAATCGGATTTCTTTGAGCTTTATCTTGGCAAAAAGAAAAGACCTATCAGCGAGATAATGAAAAAACCTGTCTATATCAGCGAAACTGTCCGCATTTCAGACGCTCTGAAAAAAATGCAGCGTCAAAAGGTGCATATGGCAGTGGTCGTTGACCAGTACGGCGGTACGGAAGGCATCGCTACTCTTGAGGATATCATCGAAGAACTTGTCGGTGAGATCTACGACGAAAGCGACGGCGACGATACCAGCTTCGTAAGGCTCTCCGATACAAGCGTTGACATCTCCCCCGACCTGTCTGTGACGGACTTTCTGGAGCGAATGGAGCTTGACGAGGATACCATTCAGACGGATATGAACTCAATGGGCGGCTGGATAATGGATATGCTGGACAGGATCCCGGAAAACAACGAGTGTATCCTCTGCCCGCCGTTTGAGATAACCGTCAGAATGGAGGACGAGCAGAAAATTGACCGGATACTCATAAACCTTCATAAACAGGAGGCGTAAGCTTTGAGAAAACGTATCTTTGAGATAATGCAGATAAGCAAAAAAGATGACGCTCCCAGCATGGCTTTTGATATCGTGCTGGTGCTTGTCATCTTCACAAATATTGCGGCAATGTTTATTCAGACATTCTCATCACTTTCGCAGTATCACCACGCCTGCAAGATCGCCGAGTATGTGACTGTCGGCTTTTTCTGCGTGGAATATGCCCTGCGTATCGCAACGGCGGATTTCCTCTACCCCGACAAGAACAAATTCCGTGCAGTCGGAAGATTTCTGTTCTCATTTGACGGCATCGTTGACCTGCTGACCATAATCCCTGCGTTCTTCCTCACGGGATTTGTCGTGTTCAGGCTGCTGCGTGTGGTGAGGATATTCCACCTGTTCAGGATCAATTCGCAGTATGACTCGTTCAATGTCATCAAAAGCGTGCTTTATAACAAGCGTAATCAGATATTCTCATCGGTCTTTATTATCGTTATACTGATGCTTGCATCATCACTGGGGATATACAGCGTTGAACACGAAGCTCAGCCTGATGTATATGAAAACGCATTCTCGGGGATATGGTGGAGCGTCTCGGCAATGCTGACGGTCGGCTACGGCGACATCTACCCCGTGACCGTCATCGGACAGTTCATGGCTATACTGATCGCCTTTCTCGGAGTCGGTGTTGTCGCTATCCCAACAGGTATCATCAGTGCAGGATTTGTAGAACAGTACCAGAAGGATCAGCATTCCAATGTGAAGCATATGGACATTGACAAGGTCGGTGAGATACTTATTAAGGACGAGCTTGTCGGTCTGAGCGTTGCTGAACTAAAAAAAGAATATAATGTAAGCGTGTATATCATTATCCGTGATGACCTGTCCGTGCTTGCAATGGATAATACAAAGCTCAAAAAGAATGATATCATAATCATCAATTCTGAAAAACTCGTTAAACGAAATAAGCATTAAAAATCTATTCATGCAATATTTTAGCGCTATAAATCAGAATTTGCCGCAGTGTTCCTGCCGGACAGCTGGGGGAAACCCTTTTGGAGAGAGGGTCAAAGAACGGCTACGCCGTTCTTCAGAGTAACCGTGGTAACGGTTACTCTATCCCGTCCAGACCC
>CADAHS010000035.1 GCA_902787825.1 uncultured Ruminococcus sp.
TCTGAAAAAAATTCTTTCTGAACCCTCTTAAAACTCTTAGTCATTTTTGGAATTTGGGCTTAATGCCCAAATTCCAAAAATCATTAAAAAGTTTCTGAGAGGGGCTCGGGGGGAACTCTTTTCAAAGAGTTCCAGCCCGATTACTCACCGAATATGCGGCGGCTAATTCTGATTTAGATTAGTCATAAAAACAAAGAACTATGTGCGGAACAAAAATAAATAAAAAAGGGAGAAACAAAAATGATCACAGTAGAAAACATCAACAAATCCTACGGCTCGGGGGCGAGCGAGAACAAGGTACTAAAGGGTATCAGCACGACAATAAGTGATGGTGACTATGTCGTTATCCTTGGAGCATCAGGCTCAGGAAAATCAACGTTTCTGAACGTTATCTCGGGGCTTGAAAGGGCTGACAGCGGAAGTATAAAGTACGATGGCAGGGACATCACTAAACTTTCTGACAAAGAGCTTACAAAGTTTCGCAAGGACAACATCGGCTTTATCTTTCAGCAGTACTATCTTCTGCCGAACATGACGGTCGAAAAGAACGTTCGCATGGGGGCTGACCTTTCAGGGAACAGTGATTACAAAGAGATCATCGAGGCGGTCGGTCTTGGCGACAAGCTCAAAAGCTTTCCCGGTGAGCTTTCGGGCGGTGAACAGCAGCGGGTCTCTGTTGCAAGGGCATTAGCTAAGGGTCCGAAGATACTGTTTCTTGACGAGCCGACAGGCGCACTTGACGAGGCTACCGGACGGCAGGTGCTTGACTACATCGGCAGGCTGCACGACAAGCTTGGCTTCACCGTGATAATGATAACCCACAATCAGAACATTGCTGAAATGGCAAAGACGGTCATCAGGCTTAACAGCGGAAAGATCACCGAGGTATATCAGAACCAAAAGCAGAAAACTGCTTACGAGATAGGTTGGTGAGCGCTATGGTGACAATAAAGGACTCGCTGAAGCTTTTTGGGATCTCGATAGTTATTTGCTGTGCGGCATTTGTCTGCACGCTGTTTTTGAATTACCGCATCGACCTTGTGAACGCAAGGGACACTATCAGCGGTGAACAGGCTGTAAAGATGTACGATGCGCAGCTTTCGACAAGCACGGTGGTCTGCTGCGTTTGCGGGTTGTGCCTTGTGCTGACCTCGATGGTAATGCTGATAACTTATATCAAAAATCACATTGATTCACGCTCAAAGGAGCTGGGTATCCTGAAAGCGCTGGGGTACTCGAATCTTAGCATTGCAAAGCACTATTACATTTTCGGACTCAGCGTTTTTGCAGGTGCTGCTGCCGGCTGTATCGGCGGTGAGCTTTACATGGACAAGTTCTATGAGGTGCAGAACAAGGACGGTTATTTTGCATTTGAAAGGGAGTTTCATATTCTTGTGCCGGTATTGCTGATATGTATTTCAACTGTTTTATTTATGCTGCTGTCGGTATGGTTTGCTTACCGCAGGGTAAAAAAGCCTGTGATGTCGCTTTTGCGTGAACAGGCCGGGGCAAAGGTAAGGCACAGCAAAAAGGACAAGGCTCCCCTGCCGTTTCTTAAAGAGCTAAAACGTGACACGGTAAAGGGCAGGTATTCGCTTATCTTCTTTGTGGCTTTCTCGTCGTTCTGCTTTTCGGCAATGGTACAGATGTCGATGTCGATGAGGACGCTTGCAAGCGAGACAATGGGGATAATGATACTTACTATCGGGCTGATACTTGCGTTTATGATGCTTTTGCTTGCGCTTTCTGCGGTTGTAAAGGGCAACAGCAAGACTGCGGCGATGATGAGGATATTCGGCTATGATGACAATGATATCAGCAGGGCTATACTCAACGGATACAGACCCGTTGCCTGGATAGGGTTTGCGATAGGCACGGTTTATCAATTTATGCTGCTCAAGATAATGGTAGAGGTCGTTTTCAAGGATCTTGAAGATATTCCCGATTACAGTTTTGACTTTAAAGGGCTTTGCATTTGCCTGCCGCTGTTCATAGTGGTTTACGAGGTCATAATGAAGATCTACTCACAGCACATAAAAAAGCTGACGATAAAGAGCGTTATGCTTGAAAACTGAGGTCCCGAAAAAAAGACAGCTGTTTGCGGCGAAGCAGGCGGCTGCCTTTTGTTTTGATACTTGATTTTTTTGAAAAATCGTGTATAATCTAAATAGCAAAGGGGGAGATAAAAATTGAGCAGATATGACGATCACAGTGACGAATTCGCAAGAGCTGATGCCAGAGAGAAAGAATTGCAGCGGCAGCTCGGAATGGACGACGGCATCAGCAGTCCACGCCCGGCAAACACACAGCAGCAGAATTTTAACGGATACAACAATTATAATTACAACAACAATTATAACCCTTACAACTACAACGGCACAAACGGTTTTGCTCCCGCTGGTCCGGGTAATGCGCCTTTTTATTACAACAGACCTGTCTACAACCCAAGAACTGACCCTCGTGTCAGGAGGAAAGCATTCACCATAATCTCAGTTGTGTTCTTTGGAATTTCGCTGATACTCATAACAATAATGATGATAGTTGTGCTGCATATGCGAAAGGATTATAAGAACTGCACTGTTGATGTGGAGGCGACCTATGTCGGCAGTGAAGTTAAGATGGTAAAAAGAAGCCGCAGCAACGTATACCGCACGATGTACTACGCTGTTTACAGATATGAGTATAACTCACAGCAGTACCGCGGCACGAGCAAAGCCGGAAGCACCAGCAAAAGACACGCCGTCGGTGATAAAGTTACGATACACATTGATCCGGACGATCCCACACACTTTTATGACATAAGAGAGGACTATCTGGTTATAGCCATTCTCTCTTCCATTGCAGGGTTCTTCTTCCTGCTTGCGCTGATATTCACGATCGTCGGGTCAAAAATGAAAAAGAGGATACAGTCGATGATGCAATAATACGGCACTTTCAAAGCTCTGCGTTTGAACCGCAGGGCTTTTTTTCTGCTAAAGCGGTAATTTTGAACAAACGTTAGCAGCAACTAACTGAAACTTATGTGCAGTCCTACAAAACTTCGTTCGCCCACTCGCCCTGAAAGCTCGGAATATAGCGTATCTACGCCGAATTCAGCTCATCAGATGCTAAGATCGGGCATATTGACAAATGGAAAATACAGTGATATAATGCTTGTAGTTTGTCAAGACTAACTGAGTTTACTGAGCATAACCAAGCACACCCGGAAAGCTCTTCCCTTTTGCAGGAGATCTGAAAAAGTCTTAAAAAAATCTTAAATGTCTTAATTATCCTGCTGAACGGTTGACATTTTAGGGAACGTATGTTACGATTAAATTGCAAACAGAAAATCTGTGGGGGAGTAGTAGCGCTGCAATGCAGTGCGGCAAGCCAACAATCCCGGTGTTATCACCTGGTTTGCCTTAATTCACGAGACTCATGTATCAGGCAAGTTAAAGCGGTACATGAGATATTTTTACTCTTTTAATCATCTTCGGGTACTGCTTATCGCTTGGACGATACAGCGGCTGCCCGATTTTTTATTGCCTTTTGCAGACCAATGTGCGTAAATGCTGCGTTTGACAGCAAAGGCAAAAAAATTTCAGAATGGTGCTTGACAAATCTGAATTTGCGTGATATATTATTAGATGAACATATGAATATACATTCATATGTCAGAAAGAGAGGAGATCAATTATGTTCATTCAGATCAGCGGTATCAAAAAGTCTTTCGGAAGCGGTGAGAGCCGTGCAGACGTGCTAAAGGGGATCGACATCGACATTGAAAAGGGTGAGTTCTGCGTGCTGCTGGGACCATCGGGTTCAGGCAAATCAACACTTTTGAACATCATCGGAGGGATCGACTCGGCAGATGAGGGGTACATCTCCATCAACGGTGAAAAAACTGCGGATATGAACGAGAAGGCTCTGACGCTTTACAGAAGAAAACACCTTGGCTACATATTCCAGATGTACAACCTTATACCCAATCTCAATATCAAAGAGAACGTTGAGGTGGGCGCATATCTCAGCGACTCCCCTCTTGACGTTGACGATATACTCAAAACTCTCGGTCTTTACGAGCACAGACACAAGCTTCCCAACCAGCTTTCGGGCGGTCAGCAGCAAAGGACGGCGATAGGCAGGGCAATAGTCAAGAACCCGGATATCCTGCTTTGCGACGAGCCTACGGGTGCGCTTGACTACAACACCTCAAAGGAGATCCTTCAGCTGATCGAAACGGTAAATCAGAAATACAACAGCACTATCATAATGGTAACACATAACGATGCCATTAAAAATATGGCAGACAGGGTCGTTAAGCTGCGTGACGGCATGATAAGAAAGAATTACACTAATGAAAGTAAGATCAAAGCAGCTGAGCTTGACTGGTAAAAGAATTATGAGAACACTCAGAAAGGAATGATTGCCATTATGAAAAATCCAATGCGTAAGCGCATATGGCGTGAGATAAAGGGCGAAACTGGCAAGTACCTGGTAATTTTCATCTTTATGGTAGCTCTTATCGCTGTTGCTTCGGGCTTCTTTGTAGCTGATGTCAGTCTTAAAGACGCTTATGACAACAGCTTTGAAAAATACAACATTGAGGACGGCAACTTTGAGCTTGCACAGATCCCCGATGACAAAACGATAAAAACTATCGAAAGCGAAAACAAGCTCACGCTTTACAACAATTTCTACTCGATGCAGGATAGTGTTGGCGGCAGCCACATACGTTTTTTTGCTGACAGAAAAGATGTAAACAAGGTATGTGTGCTTGAAGGCAAGCTGCCTGCAAACAGCGGTGAGGTCGCTCTTGACAGGCTTTACATGAAAAGCAACGAATTAGAGCTTGACGGTGATGTTGAGATAGCCGGCAAGCAATTCAAGATAGTCGGCATCGTTGCGCTTCCGGACTACTCGGCTATGTATGAAAACAACACTGACTTTATGTTTGACACAGAGAAGTTCGGTGTGGGTATTGCGGTGCAGGAGGACTATGACGAATTCTGCAAGACAAATATCCATTACTCCTACTCCTGGAAATACGACAATGCCCCTGCTGACAGGCTCGGCAAGGAGGCTATTGACAGGGCGACCGAGCTTTCAAAGGCTCTCTCACAGAAGGTACAGCTGCTGGACTTTATCCCGGGCTGCATGAACAACGCTATCAATTTTGCAGGAAACGATGTAGGGCATGACAAGATAATGATGATGGTGATGCTTTATATGCTGATCGTTATTATCGCCTTCGTGTTCGCTGTTACTACGGGAAACACGATCGTTAAGGAAGCAAATGTTATCGGTACTCTTCGTGCATCGGGCTACACAAAGGGCGAGCTGATAAGACACTACATGGCGGCTCCGATAATCGTTCTGATAGTTGCGTGCATAGTCGGAAACATTCTTGGATACACGGTATTCAAGGAATTTATGGCCGATGCATACCTGGGTTCGTACAGCTTTGTTTCATACACGACTGTCTGGAGCCCTGAGGCTTTCATTTACACAACCATTATCCCGCTGGCACTGCTTAGTTTTATAAACCTTATAATGCTCGCACGCAAGCTCAGCCTTTCACCGCTGAAATTCCTGCGTCGTGACCTCAAGAAAAAGCAGCGCAAAAAAGCTTTCAAGCTCAACACAAAGATCGGCATTCTGAAGCGTTTCCGCCTCAGAGTTATCTTCCAGAACATTCCCGGATACATCACGATTTTTGCAGGTATTTTCTTCTCAAGTGTTATACTGCTGTTCTGCCTGCTGTTCAATCCATTGCTTGACCAGCTCAGCGAGGACACGGTGAATAATATGATAGCTCAACACCAGTATGTACTTAAAGCACCTGTTCCGACACAGAACGAAAAGGCTGAAAAGTACGCTGTTGCAGAACTTGAAACTACGGGCAGGGATTTCACCGAGGAGATTGCGGTTTACGGATTTGTTCCTTCAAGCAAGTACTTCCACGAAAAGCTCGGTGACGGCAAGGCGGTCATCTCAAACGCTTATGCTGACAAGTACGGTCTTGAAGAGGGCGACAAGATCACGCTCAAGGACAAGTACACCGAGAAGGAGTACGAATTCAAGGTTGACGGCGTTTACACATACCCCAGCACGCTGGCTGTTTTCACGGGGATCGACGATTTCAACGAGATGTTTGAATTGGAGGAAGGCAGCTTTACGGGCTATCTGTGCAGCGAGGAGATAGACGACATCGACAAGAGGATCATTGCTGCACACGTCACTAAGGACGACCTTACAAAGACATCACGTCAGTTAAAGCGTTCAATGGGAAATATGATGACGGTGTTCCTTGCTGTCGGAGTTGCGGTCATTGTTCTGGTAGTTTACATGCTGGCAAAGGTCATTATCGAAAAGAACAGCCAGTCTATCTCAATGGCAAAGATACTTGGCTACAACAAGCGGGAGATCGGCGGTATCTACATTCACACCACCACAATAGTAACGCTGGTCTCGATCGTGGCTTGCATACCGATCACATCGTTCGCGCTTGACAAGATCTGGCGCTTGATGATGATGCAATACTCGGGCTGGATAGCTCCGGATATACCGTTCTCGGCTTATCTGACGACTATCGCTATTGCAAGCGTGTCTTATCTGGTAACTGCATTCTGCCTTAAATTCAGGATCAACAAGGTACCGCTTGACGAAGCTCTCAAAAATGTTGAATAACAGATACAAAAAAATCCCTGCCGAATTGGCAGGGATTTTTTCTGTCGATAAACTATAAAAATTTTCATTTAATGACCGAAGGGGTCAGGACGGGCGCAAATTTGCGGAAAGCCCACTAAAGAGGCTATATTAAATAAGCTCAGGTTCAACGCTCGAACGTCAAGCCATAATGGCTTGAGGAAAAAGAGTTCTGCACGGGGCAAGGGGCAGCCCTCTCTTACAGGGCATGCCCCTCTTTCAAAACAGTCCACAGGACTGTTTTGAAATTCACCCTATGCTGAGCGCACGATGTAAGGGGCTTTCGCTCTCTGCGGAGAGCGACAAGGGCGCCGCCCTTGACCCGCAAGCCTTTTTTACGAGAAATACCATACTAACAAAATGAAAGCCCGGAGCGGCACAAAGGCGGTTGTAATCTCATACTGATATGCGACGGACACGCGCGCCGCAGCAGCGGCTAATTCTGATTTAGATTATTATGTCAGAAGTTCGAGCCGTTCCAGCCCCAATTTGGTGTTTCACAATACTTGACATAGATCCTGTCCGGCGAGATGCCAAGCTCGGAATTCAGTATTTCTGTTATTTTTGCGGTGAGCACATTATAGTTGCTTGCTGAAGCGCTTCCGTAAACGCTGACCTCGACCATTGCCGCAGGTGCGTCACTGCCCTTGAACCAGAGAGCATACTCAGGCTCGATGCCCACCATGAGCCAGTTCTCGGTCTTTCCCGGGATAGCTGAGATCGCTGTTCCAAGAGATGACTTGATGCTCTGCTTCTTGTCCTGTGCAACTGCTGCGTTTGTTTTAACATTGATAAATGGCATTTTTCATTCCTCCAATTTATTATTTGCTCCTGAGATAATCAAGTATCTCAGAGGCATTGGTATCGGGTTTTACCTTTGGCATCACCTTTTCGATGAAGCCGTTTTCGTCGATTATGAAAGTCGTTCTGACAACCCCCATAGAGATCTTTCCCGCAAGCTTTTTCTCCTGCCACACGCCGTAGCTTTCTATCGCCTTTCTCTCGGGATCGGACAGCAGGATAAACGGCAGCGAGTATTTCCGGGCAAACTTAACGTGTGATGCAACGCTGTCCTTGCTCACGCCGATAACTGCAACATCAAGCTTTTTGAAATCCGCATAAGCCGAAGCAAAAGCACAAGCCTGTCTTGAACAGCCCGGGGTATTATCCCTCGGATAAAAATACAGCACGACTTTTTTGCCCCTGAAATCGCTCAGCGACACTTCCCTGCCGTTACTGTCTGGCAAGGTGAAGTCCGGGGCTTTCATTGCGCACTCAAGCATTTTTCAGCCTCCATTCCATCATTTGATACAACCATAGTATAGCACATCTTCCGCAGATTTTCAACAGCGGCGGAATTTTTTTTGCGCACAGTCATTAAATTTGCCCGAAAGCGTTGAAAAACAGAGTAAAATATGGTATACTGTCAATGACTATATTGAACTTTGGAGGGTAGGTCTATGGCAAAAACTATTCTTATCATCGAGGACGACAACGAGATAAACTCAATGCTCAGAACGCTTCTGAGAACAAACGGATTTACAACTATATCGGCATATTCCGGCACAGAGGGCGTGATGGTACACGGCGACAATGTGGATCTGATACTGCTTGATCTTATGCTGCCGGGACGAAGCGGTGACGAGATAATAGGTGAGCTGAAGGCTAAGCACAACGTGCCTGTGATAATCACAAGTGCCATTCACGAAACGACCAAAAAGGTCGATCTGTTCAGTCTGGGTGCGGACGACTACATCACAAAGCCGTTTGACAACGACGAGCTTATCGCAAGGATAACGGCAAGGCTTCGTTCGTCATCTGCTGCGGGAAAGCCGGAGGCTGAGCTTTTAAGCTACAAGAACATTTCGGTAGATCCAAAGAGCTTTCACGCTTCGTGCAACGGCATTGATATGGAGCTTTCAAGGCACGAGTTCCTGCTGCTTGAGATGCTGGTGAGAAACCGCAGCCGCACCTGCACCAAGAGTATGATATATGACAACGTCTGGGATTATGAAAATTCCGCTGATGACAACACGCTCAACGTACACATCAGCAAGCTGCGCAAAAAGCTCAAGGAATGCGATCCCGACACCGATTACATAGAAACTGTCTGGGGCATAGGGTACAGGCTTAAAAAGTAACCTCGTTCAATATTTTTATTACACGATAGTCTGATCGCAAATGCGATATATCAAACCTCATAGACAGGCAAAGGAGAAACCATGCACGAAGCTATACTTACTGCGAAAAACATCACCAAGAATTACGGCAGCACAGTTGCGCTTGACGGTGTGGATCTGACTGTATACAAGGGCGACATACTGGGCGTCATCGGCAGAAACGGTGCAGGAAAGACCACACTGATGAAGATAATCTCGGGTATTTCGGAGCAATCCAAGGGTGAATACGAGCTATACTCCGGCGAAGGCGGAAGTGCTGCGGATCACAGACGGCGTTTAGGCTGTCTGCTGGACGAGCCTGCTTTTTTCAGAAATATGACTGCAAGGGAAAACCTGAAATACTACTGTCTGCAAAAGGGCATCACGGATCATTCTCAGATCGACAAGGTGCTTGAAACGGTTGGTCTGGGCGAACAGAAAAAAAAGAAATACCGGGAATTCTCAACGGGTATGCGTCAGAGATTGGGTATTGCTTTTGCGCTGCTGGACAGTCCGGATTTCGTTTTGCTGGACGAGCCTATAAACGGGCTTGATCCTATTGCGATAAGCGATGTGCGTGAGACTTTTTTCAGGCTGAACCGTGAAAGAGAGGTCACGCTGATGATCTCAAGCCACATTCTCTCAGACCTTTACACGGTTGCAAACAGGTTTTTGTTCCTTGAAAAAGGCAGGGTGATAAAGCTTCTTTCAAAAGAGGAGCTGAATGCTGAATGCAGCAGGTGCACGGTGCTTCGCACAGACGATGTCAACAGGTCGGTAACGGTGCTTGAAAAGGCACTTTCGATAACCGATTACAAGGTGACGAACAAGGACGAGATGAGGATCTTCCAAGCGGGGATCGACCCGATAGAGATAACCAGATGTCTGGTGCAAAACGGGATCGGCGTTGCTTCGATATACGATTCGGGCGTGAGTCTTGAAGAGTATTTCAAGCAGATCATCGGTCCATACTAAGGGAGGGTACAGAAAATGCTGAATTTAGCAAAAGCCGATCTGTACCGAATGGTCAGAACAAAGGGTTCATATCTGTGTATCGGCTCTATAATCGTAATGTATCTGCTGTCAATGATAACTAATCAGCCGCTGGTGATCTCACTGGGGTACAGCACTGATGTCATCTCAGACACGACGCTAAAAACGGATATGGTCATGCTTGCGTGCAATTTCAACTACTATTTCCTTATGCTTTTCCCGATATCGGTGCTCATTATTTCAGATTTTTCAGGAAATACTGTTAAAAACACTCTTTGCTCGGTCACAAGCAAAGGAAAATACTTTGTTTTCAAATCTCTGTTCGCTGAATGTGTGAGCCTGACCCTTTTTCTGCTGGGAAACAGTGTATACTATCTATTCCACAGGATCTTCTACGGCGCAAAAGGCTCAACACAGGCTTCGGTATTTTTCAGGATACTTATATTGCAGGTGCCGATCTTCATTGCGATGATCTCGATATTTGTGCTTTTTGCCTTCACTATCAGGACGTCGGCGGTTTTCAACGCAGTAATGATAACTGTTCCTGTGGTGCTGTCAGGCGTGATCGGTCTGCTTTTGTTCATCAGATCGACAAAGAGATTTGCACAGGATTATCTTGTGAGATATGATATAACAGCTTTGTTTGATAAAATGGTGCAGTATCGCACCGACACGAACTTTGTGATACAGACGGTGACGGGAAGCATTGTGGTCACGGTCATAGTTTTTGCGATCGGTCTGAGATGTTTTCGCAAGAGCGAACCTTTAAGACAATAGAAATGTTTGGGGAGAAAAAAATGAAAGCTTTAAAGCGTACACATCTTATAATTCTTGCGCTTTGTCTGCTGACGCTTACGGTGGGACTGGTGTGGTTCATCGCAAAATACAGCAGTCTGCCGGAAATGATCGGGATACATTTCGGGTGGGACGAAAAGACACATGAAAGCATCTTTGATGTTGTGGACAAAAAGATATTCGGCTTTTACCCGTTCGTGGCAGGCTTTGGTCTGATCGGTCTTTTAAGCCTGTGCGGTTTCTTCGTAAGACGTGTAAAGCAAAGTCCGAAGATCACCGAAAAGGGCAACAGTGTTATTCAGCAATTTGTGCTGTTCATTATTGATGCATACTGCATAATCATCTCGATCTATTTCACCGTATGGAGCTATTGCGTAATAACTCAAAGACCCGGAGCTATGAAGATGTGGGGAACGCCGCTCGCATTAATATGGTTGCCGCTGCTGCTTTTGTTCCCTATCGCTTTTGTGGTACTGAGGATCGTTTTCAGCAAAAAAAGAGCACAAAAGGCACAGTAACACCGGATCCATCTTAACGCAAAGGAAGTGAGTTTATTATGGTGATAGCTATTATCGCACTCTCAATAGCGTGCTTTGTGATGTTTGCGATGCTGATACAGATACGCATTGGCAGCAAGAACACGGTCGATCAGATACAAAGGATCAAGGATCAGGACACCAACAATCTTGTGAATATCGAGATCGGAATGGGCGATTCGGAGCTTATCAACGAGATAAACTCGCTTCTCAAAATGCTGAGAGAAGAACGGATAATGTACAACCGCAAAAGCCACGACATCGAGCAGATGATGACAAACATCTCGCACGATCTGCGTACCCCCCTGACCTCGGCGCTGGGGTATGTTCACCTCGCTCAGAGCGACAGCATCGACGCTGAGGAGCAGAAAAGAGAGCTTGCGATCACAGAGCGAAGGCTGAGAAGGCTTGAAGAGCTTATCGACCAGTTCTTTGAATTCTACAAGGTCATTTCGGGTGAAAAGCAGCCTGAGCTTGGACCGGTAAATCTGATCGGTCTGCTGGAGGAAGCAGTTTCGCACTACTTTGATGACTACAATGACCGTGACAGAATGATCGAGCTGAACTATGACAAATCAAAGATACTGATCCTGTCAAACAAGGGTATGATGATGCGTGTGTTTGACAACCTGATAAACAATGCTCTGAAGCACGGTCAGGGAACGCTTTACATCAACGCAAGCTATGAATACCACGAGGTGAAGTTCACCAACGCTACGATCGACAAACAGATCGACCCGGAGCACATTTTCGATGAGTTCTACACGACCGACATTTCACGAACGACGGGAAGCACCGGACTTGGGCTTGCGATCGCCAAACAGTTTGTGGAGCTTCTCGGAGGAAGCATAACAGCTATGCTCAACAACGACCAGTTTGAGATAACGCTGAAGCTCCCGGGCTGAGGATACGCACCGACCTTGACGGCAGCGGGAAAATGTGATATAATCAGCTCATAAATCTGATCGGCGTGCCTTGAAAGGAGTTTTGTAAAATGGGATTCAGATTCAGAAAAAGCATCAGCCTGGGCAAAGGCTTAAAGCTGAACATCGGAACTAAAAGCGCAAGCAACTCCGCAGGTACAAAGGGTGTTCGCAAGACGATAAGCACTACGGGAAGAGAGACAACGACTTTCAGTATCCCGGGAACAGGCATTTCTTATGTAGACAGCAAAAAGACCTCGCTGGGCGGACTGTTCGGCGGCAAAAAGACGGCGGCGAAAAAGACGGCGGCTAAGAAAACGACTGCCGGAAAGACTGCGAAGAAGTAAAGGGAGATCGCAAGGGTACTAAGGCTTTTACCGGAGCTGCTGCTTTTGCTGCGGACAGGTTTGACAGCGCTGCGGACAGACCTCAAAAAGAAAAGTAAACAATAAAAAACAGGGCTGATGAAACAGTCCTGTTTTTTTGCGTATATCAAGGGTATCAATAATTCTCTGCGTTGATCTCAAAGTAAGACTGAGGGTGTGCGCAAACGGGGCAAACATCAGGTGCCTGTGTGCCTACTACGATATGTCCGCAGTTGCGGCACTCCCAGACCTTGACCTCGCTCTTTTTGAACACTTCCTGAGCCTCAACATTTTTCAGCAGCGCACGGTATCTTTCCTCGTGGTGCTTTTCGATCGCAGCAACACCTCTGAATTTTTCTGCGAGCTCGGGAAAGCCTTCGGCTTCTGCGGTCTTTGCAAAATCCTCATACATATCTGTCCACTCATAGTTCTCGCCGTCTGCTGCGGCTGCAAGATTTTCTGCGGTCGAGCCGATGCCGTTAAGCTCTTTGAACCACATTTTTGCGTGTTCTTTCTCGTTGTCAGCAGTTTTCAGAAACATTGCAGAGATCTGCTCAAAGCCTTCCTTTTTTGCTTTTGATGCAAAGTAGGTATACTTATTTCTTGCCTGTGACTCCCCTGCAAACGCAGCCTGAAGATTTTTCTCGGTCTGAGTTCCACTGTACTTATTTGCCATAGTTTTTTCCTCCTGTATTGTCGATTCAACGTCACGATGTCCGGAGCGTACACTCCTATGATAATTCAGTATAGCACAAGATCACGATTTTTGCAAGGACTTTTATTCAATAATGCCATCACACAACAAAACCACCGGGGTTGCCGATGGTTTTGTATTTTTATGCTTTAATACCGATCAGATCATTCAGCGGTTAGGCTTATTGCGTTTCTTTTCTTCTGCGGAATTTCAAATATCCGATGCCTATCATTACCGCCAGAGCCACAGCAGCAGTTGCAGCTGTACTCAGATCAATGCCCATAGGCAGTATACCTTCACGGGTGTTTGTGTAGGAGATCTCATGGTCGTTTTCAAGCTTTCCTTCTATTTTTTTAGCATTGACAGGGTCTTGCCGGGTTCTTTTTTTCTCGTTATCCTCAATGCTTATGACAGTTCTGATGATCTTTGTTTCATAATCATCTGACTGTTTTTCAGTCAGGGTGTAGCCTGTATCTTTGGGTAATCCCTCAAACACGATCTTTTCGCCATGAGATAGTGTAAATGTGAACGTACCGTCATTATTGAGTGTGACAGTTCGGTTTCTCTCGCCATTAAAGGTTGCACGCAGACCTGTTCCGGTCATAGGCTTGCCGTCCGGATCTGTAAAGCTGATAACAAAGTTGAAATCCTTTGATTTGCTGCCCAGATTACCTGTAACGGTTTTATCTACTTCAAGTGTATATGTCGGTACTTTTTTGTTTTGCAGCGAATAGGTATACGCTGTTGCGCTCACAGTCTCCTGACGATAGAATTTGTATTCATCTGAATTGATCGTTTCCGTGACTGCATTCTGAGCATTTGTAAGAGGCTTATATGCTGTCGGGCAGTCTTCCCAGAGGAAGTACACATAGTCATATGTTGCAGTATTGCCTCCGCCGACGCTGACTGCTTTGGTCTTTTCAAGCTCAGGGATCTCCTGCTGCCATTTGTTGTCCTTGTTGAGCTTGACCGTCTTATATTTCGGCTCAACGTTCATGTAGTATGTATTTCCGTCAGCAGTATACTTTAATGCTCTGCCGAGGTAGGTATTCAGGAATGATGGGATAGTAGGTTCTGCTCCTGAATTGTCAGCCTTCATGACTGTACCGTTCTCTGCTATCGGCATCTGTGCTCCGTTTTCGTCAAGCCATATCTTCTTGACGGTAATGACATACTTGTCATGTATCAGCGTTTTTGTATTGCTGAAGGTCACAGAGGTCTTATCCTTTACGGTTTGCTGACCGGTCGTAACGCCTGCGTCTGTATTCGCATCATTTGTCTGCGTATACTCGGCAAGACTTGTATTAGTCAGAGTTTCCTCGGTTATGGTGTACTTTGCTGCTGCGGGCAGGCTTGAAAATTCAATATTTTCACCCTGTCTGAGCTTGACCTCAAAGCTGACATTTCCTTGATCATCAACAGCTTCACCTGATGGCAGCCATTGATAATGATATTGCGCAACAAGTCCTGTAAAATTGACGGTAAAGGAGAATTCTGAATTTTTCCAATCCGTATCGCTGTCAAGTCCAAGCGGTTTAGGTGTTCCCGAGCCGTCATTTTCGTACAGAAGTGAAGTTTTGCTCAATGTGAGGACTTTTGTTTTGATGCGGTTCTCAATGGCTGCATCAGCCGTAGTATCCTTAGTGATAGTTCCTTTCAGCGGTGCGGCAGTGACTGTTTCGTACAGGTCGGTATCGGCTATCGTTTCGCTGACCGTATATTTTGCGCCGACCGGCAGACCGGACAAAACTATCTCCTCATTGGCTTTCAGCTCAAAGCTTGCCTCGCCCTGAGCATTAAACGGTGCTTTGCTGTACGGTGAATCATCTGACTTTTTCATAACGACATTGAAAGTGAATGTCTGGTCGGGGTCAAGAATGATGTCATTCTCCATTGTCTTTTTCAGCTTCAGCGAGCCGGTCTCCTGACCTGTTGCAGTATTTACAAGCAGCGCCTTGCCGTCATTGCCCTTTGTGACTTTTGTGTTTTCCTCGGAGGTATCGGGCTTATATGTGTCAAACTTATCTTCCCAGAGGTAGAACTCCTCATCGGCGTTATTGACGTTCATTTCAAGCTGCCAATCGGGTGAATCACCGCTGCTGACGTTTTTCCATGTTGCCGTTGTTTCCTTTGTGTAGTAGTATTCCGTCACACTGGTATCGTCAAGCGGAACACGAATGGTAAGGTTTATCGTCTGCGGGACGGTATAGACATTTGCGCTGACAGATGTACCGTTTTCGCCGGTGATATACTCATAGACAAACTCCGTCTTGCGCTTGGGGTCTGCATCAACGTTCTTTACCTCGCTTGCAGGTGTTGCAGCTGTAAAGCCTTCGGGGGCTTCGGAATAGTCCTGTGCAGCAGCCCTCAGCGCGCCCCCTGCAAACAGCAGGCGGGAAGCGGAATGCAGTGCGTTGGAAAGCGTATAATTTGTGTTGTAAGTGCTGTTGCAGAAACCTTTGTAGTATTCCGAATAATTGTCGCTTGTGTAAACGGTCGTACCTTCTGTGTATGCGGGATTGAAATATCCGCCGGTCGTTCTCAATTGGTCTCCTGTTTTACCATTATTTGGAGGCAGATTCCGATATTCCGTAGTAAAATGCAGTCTCGCATGAGCAAGTGAAAAAACGGGGTTGCCGTTCTTACCGTCTTCAGAAGCGTTTTTATACATTTTATCATAAAGATTTATTCTGAAGTAATCAACAGCATCATAGTTGAACTGTGAGCTGTCTGAAAAAGTCCAGGCTCCTTTTGCAAATACTTTCGTACCTGAATTATTGCCGGGAGTTTTAGGGCTTATTTCTGTTCCGCATTTATAGAAAATACCTTTTATATTTGCAAGTGTTGATGATGTTGAAAAGTTACTCAAATCAATATATTTTATTCTATAACATAGATAAAACCAGTTCTCAACAGATTCAAGATTTGTGCAGTCTCCGAAGCCTCTGAGGTCTATGCCGCCTAAGTTTTCACAGTCGTTGAACATTTTCATGACTGTCGTAACCTTATCCGCCGCAGTAAACTTGGTATAGTCAAGCTTTATCTCTGTTACTGCCTTCATAGTATCAAACATACTCTCAAAGGTAGTGACATTCGATGTATCAAAGCCACTGAGATCAAGCGATGTGACCTTTTTACAGCCCTTGAACATCGAGCTCATATCGGTGACATTTGAGGTGTCGATATCATCGGGGAACGTGATCGAGGTAAGATTTGTGCAGCCCTCAAACATGGATTGCATCGAGGTCACTTTCTCGCCGTTGAATGCGCTGAGATCAATTGAAGTAAATCCGCTGTTGTTACAGTTAATAAACATTCCCTGACAGCTTTCAGGCAGATAAATGACCTTTGCATCGCTCCACCACTTAACTTTGTTGTCCGCAGTATCCAGCCAAGCGTAGAACTCTCCCTCTTCGCCTGCTACATTTTCTTTATAGCTTACAGCATTATCCGGTTTGGTTTCAGAGCGTTCAAATCCCGTAAAATTAGGCCTATTGCCTTGAATAAGTGCTTTAAGGTTGTCGTTTATTGTAACGACTTTAACACCTTCCTCCGGCTTTTCGTTTTTAAGATGCACCGTTGGGAATTTCGGGGCGCTTGGATTAACTGTCACGTTGCCCACCCAGGATTTATCAATGCTCTTTTTATCATCATAGGTCGGCTGGTCGTTGACACGGATATAGTCCGCATTTTCAGGAGATGCAGGATCATACTCATGTGTTGCAGTATTCAGCACAAGATATTCAAGTGATGTATCGTCAGTAAATTCGATCCTGCCATCTGACACGCTGAAGGTCTTGTCTGCTATCCGGGCATAGCCCTTTGGCGCAGTCGTTTCGGAAAGTATATAGCCGCTTGCGGGTATCAGCTGTACAAGTGCATATTCGCCCTTGATGCTGCCGCTTGTGGCTGTCTGAGTCCAGTTTGTGCCGTCAAACGTCCACTTGAAATCAACAGTTTCACCTCTTTTGGCATAGGACTGCTGAAGCGCTGAATATCTGTCATTGAGTGCTGATGGCGCAGTGATCTTGAATACAGCGCCTTCAAGGGCATTTTTGCTTATGCTGTCAGCCTTGATAAGCTTTGTATCTGCCAGGGGATCGTTGCTGATGCTATTGCCGTTTACGCCTGCTATGCGGAACGAAGCTGAATAATTGCCCGTTTTGGTTACTGTTACTGTATATGAATTTGTTACAGGCGCAGCATATCCTGCGGCAGGATATTCCTCGGTAAGCGTGTAGGTTCCCGGCTCGACTGAGCTGAAAGTCACTGTGCCGTCTGCGCTGTATGCTGTCATATCAACAGCAGTGTTCAGCTCAGATGTGCCTTTCAGTGAGAACCTGGCACCGCTTATGTTTGTACCCGTAACAGAATCGACCTTAGAGAAAACAACATCGGTATGCGGTCTTGGATCATTGCTGATCTTATAGATACCGTTTTGCTTATCAAGCTCTGTGCCGTCGATCTTTACGATAGTGACCTGTCCGTTGGGCAGAACAGTTACCTTTTTTTGTTCCTTATCCAGGACATGGTCATTGTCCGAGGCAGTTTCCGTTAAGGTATATGTTCCCTTTTCAAGATTCTCAAAAAGAACGTTACCCAGTCTGTCAGAGGTCAATGTCTGGTCATAGGTATTTCCGTAATCGGAAACACCGGTCAGGCTGAATTTAACGTCCGCTATCCCGCTGCCGGTCTTACTGTCGGTCTTGGTAAATTCAAGATCGCCCGTGACCTTGTAAGACACCTCGGTATAATCGAAATGTGTGTAATAGTACTGTTTAAGAGTTTTATCTTTATCCGAGGGGTCGATCGGCATATTTGTAAATGAACGGTACACGTTATTATAGGTTTTCAGCGGCGTAAGGAACTGTCCGTTTGCAGCATCTACCGTTCTGCTGTCCTGTAGGAACTTCGGTGCAGTCATCGTTACCTTAAAGCTCATGCTCGCACCCTTTGGCAGAACGAAGTTCTCACCTGTGTAAACGATAAACGCTGTCACTGCGCTGAGATCTCCGGGAGATCTCCAGTCTACTTCATTCCAGCCTTCATGCTCCACATAGCCCTCATCACCCTGTTTCAGATCGCCTATGATAGATTTGAGCAATCCCAGTCTGTCACCGGCATCAGAATATTCCGGCTGAGTGTCGGGGATATCATCATCAATATTAAAATTAATGATCTTGCTGCCTGTGTATACATAAAGTTTAAGATCACCGCTGTCATCTCCCATACGGGACGCAACAGCAGACAGGTCAAAGCTCTTTACCGTGCCGCTCCAATCTCTGTTTTTGCTGATACCATCGTTGTATCGTATTCCGTTTTCTGTTCTGTAATTCTCCAAAGAGTCAAGTATAGCAATGTTGCTGGCTTTTGTGCTCGAAGAATTTTTCATTCGGAAGTGATATGTATAATCTTCACCCGGATGAACAACGGTGCTTTGCTTCTGTGAAGGATCAGACTTTGAAGAAACGTATTTGAATATACCTGATGAAGTCTGTATCAGTGCAATGATATTCTCCGTTGCTTCAGCATATATAAACCTCTTGGCATTTGCGTTATCGGGATCAAGTCCTATCATATATGCAGACTTTGAAACTGCATGATTACCGCCGTTATCCGGATAACCGCCGCCGATATTCTCATTGCCTGTCTGGTAAGCGACAGTATTGTTTGCTATTGGACCGTAGTCCTGGATATCTGCATGGGAATGAACGGTTGCATAGGTCAGACGATAGTTTTTCTGACAAGGAGCGTATACCTCGACTTTCATCAGTTTCTGTCCCGAACCCGCATGGTCTTCCTCTCTTGGCAGGACCTTGAATGAAGATGCCGGAAGAGGTGCGGAAGAATCGTCGATGTAAACGTTGACGCTTCCCTCGATAATATCGCTGTGAAGCGGAAGAAGGTCATAGAACACACCCGATCGCTGCTCAACGGGCACATTGTTGACTGCAACACCGTCAATAGATCCTGAATAAAGCTCACTGACTTTAGTTTCCCAGGTTACGATATACTGACGATTGAGTGTGTCATTGATAGTTCTATATGACTCACCGTCCTTGCCTGTGATAGGTGCTGCGTTCTCGTTTCTCGCAGTCTTGGTGATAGACGAGGTCCTCTTATCCTGAGATACAAGGTCAGTACCCGAAACGTTCTTATGCAGCAAAGAGGAACCATCGTGCGCATTTACGTCATATGTACCATTGTTTTGTACGTTGACCTGTTTCAGATCACCTTGCTTGCCGTATCCATTCAGAAAGTCCTTGACCCTTTGGGTCGGATTTATCGCAAGTGATGGTTTTGTATTCAGCTGTACGCAAAAATACTTGTTGCTTGAAGAAAGCTTATAACCGGTAACTTTAGCATCATCTTTAAATCTTACATTCTGGAATGATGCTGCTGAAACGATACTTGTATCTGTATCGCTGAATGAATTTGTGTCGGGATGATACTTTGCAGCCAACACAGGCTCTGTGCTGCCGTTTATGTATGCATACAGATCGACAGTTCCGCCGGGTTCGTATTCGGAGCGGTTTGTTATCGGCTCGCCGTTGAACTCCATTGTATCAGCATCAAAGCTCACCTTATCAGCTGAAAACACAAGCTCTACACCGCTGAAATAATAATCTTCCGGCTGCAGAGTCAAAGTATTGGATGAGTTTCCCGGCTGGATCAGTGAAATATCTTTATCTGTAAAAGAATAGGTTACATTTTCCTGACCGTAAAACGATTCTGCCAATTCTGACGCAACGATCTTCAAAAGCAGATCAGAGGTCATCTCATATTCGGTGGAGATCGCCTGATCGTCTTTTTTATAGCCTGATGAACCTATGCGGGCTGTATATTCTCCCAGTGGAGATCTGACGCATACGTCATCTCCGTTCACAGCTGCTGTAATGCTTTCCGTCAGCTTTTTATTGAGGTCACGGATCGTGTTTCCATAAGAGTGCATTTTTGCTTCGGTGCTGTATTTCAGCCCTGTAACTGCTGTGCTGTCTTCAAGGATATTATTCAGCTCATAGCTTGTTGTAATGCCTTTTTTAAACGCAGTATAGCCCTCTATCACGGGAGCGATGCTGGCGTTTTTTAATTCATAGATAAACTCTGCCTGTGCTGTTTTTTCCGTATCTTTGTCTTTTTTGTCAGCAGGGGTCACTTTTCCCTGTGCATCATTAACTGCTTTATATGAACCATTTCTCGGGGCATTATTGATCTCATCTGTACCGGTCTTTGCATATCTGGTTACTGCCAATGCCACAGGCGGATTGCCTGTCAGACCCTCGGCGGTAACAGAATAATAGCCATTGCTGTCAGCGTTCGGCTTTTTGAAATTGCCGTTTGAGATATTCATAGCAACAAGCTCACCCGGGACTGTATGCATTTTGTCATCTGCGTCAGTTCCGCTGAGTGTACCCGGCTTATCAGAAACGGTATAATCATATTTCTGAGTGATGGCGGTGACCTTGGAATCTATCTGCCACACCATATACATATAATTATCTTTATTTGTACCGAGCTCAAGACCCTTTCCTCTGATGCAGCTTAACGATTCGAGCTGATCTGCGCTCAGAAGCTCTGTCTGATTGTTCTGTTTGACCGATTTTGATGTAGACTGTATCTGTACTCCGGTATTGATATACACGGGGATCTCACCGGTAGCTGCTGTGATCTGATCCTCGTTATCCGAAGCATCGTGAGTTTCAGAGTTTTTTTGCCAGCTGTCGATGATGACCGATGCCTTGGCTGCATCAGAAACCCCAAGATCTTCATATTCCCATGTATTATACAGCATTTTATATGCCATAGGGAACTCATATACCTGACCTGCGGAGATCGGTTTTATATTATAGATCACGATCTCGGGAGCGCCGTTTTCACCTGTCACTTCTTCGTAAAGAAAGTCATAGTCGGTATCATATGTATAGACTAATTCGCCGTTTTCATCTATTACTTTATTTCCGGAAGCATCATACACAGGGACTTTAGACACATCAGATGCCTTGGGGACAGAGAGCTCTATCTCATCTGCGTACTTCTTTTTTGCATCGCTCCCTCCTGCCTGTGTCTGTCCTTTCAGGCGCAATATATGCGCAGGGATATGTATTTCTACAAAACGTTCTTTTATCAGATCAGTCTGGTTGTCGCCGATACCCTGACCGGATAGTGAGAAATTGACCGTGTAGATGAATTTATGTCCTGAATTGGAATTGGAGGCTGTCCATACATATCCGTCTATTGCTTGGGTATCATCTTTTGCATTGTCATCTTTAAATGCCGCAGAATAATCTGCACCGCCTGTGAGCTGTATATCGAACAGATTGATCGTATGAGCATATTGGTGCGTATCAGCAGCATGGGAGATCAACTCAGCGGCGCTGCCAAAAAACAGTGCCGCAGCTGACAAAACGCTTACTGCACGCATTATCAGACTGTTAATCCTTTTTCTCATTTTTATCTTCCTCCTCGTTGTTTTCCCGTTTGAAAAGGAATGCTGAAATCGCTATCAAAACAGAAGAAAGCACTGTCACTCTGAGCGCATGAGCCATGAAGCTGTCTGCGTTGAGAACATTTTCAAAAAATCCTGTCAGCGGATTTTTGCCGTTATCTGTTGAAGAAGAATCATCAGCTGTACTTGATCTGGTCGTGACTGAATGCTTAACGACTGAAGTTTCATTTTCAAAAACTATCTGTTTCGGTTTTTCATCACTGCCTGAAACAGCTGCACTAACAGCATATTTCAGTCTGTTTTCATCAGCGTTCTCAACGAACACTGTAATATGATAAACATTCTTATCATACTTTATATCATCGTCAGATCCGGGCTTTTCATATATCTTATACCTGAATGTTCCCGGTTCATCTATATCTATCTTAAATCTCCCTGTGCCGTTTTGGGATATTTCAAGTGTATCCGACTCGGGTACGGGGGAAACTTTGTTTTCTGCTTCGATCTTGATAGTATATATGTGTGTCTTACCGTCCTGTACCTCCAGACAGGTGACAGGTATCTCGACTGCTGCCGTCACATAGGCAAACGCCGTTATCGTATTAAATGAAAAAACAAAAAGGGAGAGCAAGCATGCTGCTGTAAGGCATATCAAACTCCTTAATCTTCTCATGAACTCACTCTCCTTCAACACGGGTCTGCGCCCCGTCATTCAAGCCACGACAAACCATTATTACCGCCGCCCGGAAGGCATGGGAAACAAGTCGTGTGGCTGCAATATTTTATTAGTTTTATTCTTTTATGATGCAAAAAACGATCGTCCTTGACACAGAGTCGTTGAGTGCACAAGTTGAAAGCGCAAGGATACGCCCCTCACGCTCTGAGGTGTACACTTGGCTATGTTGTTTGATAAACTTTCTGATGTCACCCTTGCCGGGGTCAAAGACCTCTTCGTCTCCGGCGTTCGCTCTCATGCTTGCAAACACCTCAAGCTCATAGGTTTTTTCAGCATCTTTGCCGACTATGAGCTTTCCGGTGCAATGACTTTTCAGATAGGACTTGTCAAGAAAATCGTCCAGCGCACCGAACATTCGCCCGTACTCCATATGATGTCCGTACAGCAGCGAATAGTCATCTGTAAAGTCGGAAGAATTTCTGCTGTCAAGGAAAATGCTGCCCGACAGCGAATACTTTCCGAAAGGATCAGTGTTGAGATATTTCACATTGTTATCGCCCTGCATGACAGGGTAATCAATGTTCGTACCGTCTATCGTGATCCAAGCGACCATATCATCGGATATGGGGGGATCCTCCGGCGCTGTTTCGCTCTGACCCGGCTTATACTTTATGATGTCATTGCTCAGCGTGTGGCTGTACACATAATAGTTATCATACATACACCACATCACAACAAGCAGTACAAGCACAAGCACGATCAGAATGAACCGCTCATAGAGGATATTCATTGTTTTCCAGAACTTCATCAGGTCTGATTATTCTTTTTCAGCTTTTCTGCGCTTGTTTCTGATAAGCAGATAAGCGATGCCTCCGATCACAGCAACGCCGATCCCGGCAGGAGCAGCTATGGAAAGGATAACGCCGGTAGGGATCAGACCTTTACGGGTGTTGGTGAAATCAATTACGGCATTGCCCTGGATATAGTCATCACTCATTGCATTGTTGCTCAATGTGATCGCAGAGCCTGCTGCGCTTTCATCACCGGTATTTTTATCATCACCAGCCGTTGCCACAGCTGAAGGTTTATAATCCTCCGGATCCTCGGAAACGGTGTACTCTGTACCCTCTGTAAGACCTCTTATAACGATCTTCTGTCCATGCTGGAGATAGAAAACCTGTTCGAGCTGTGTTTGACCCGCCGCAACAGTAAGCGTTGCAGGCTGTGTTACATCTTCGCTGCCATTCAATGCAGCTATCGTGGTAGCCTTATTCGGCTTAGACTCAATGGTAGCATCTGCATCACCATCAGTTGTATCGGGATCACCGTCATCTGCGTAGGAAACATTATAAACTGTTCCTGCGGTAGCATTTTCGATTTTTACTGTAAAAGCGAAATACTTATCCTTAGAAGCCTGATTGCCTGAAACAGCCTTGCTGAATGTAAGGTCGTAGGACGAGTACTCATTGGTAAATCCCTGAGATTTATAGTCAGATGATCCTTCACCAGCGGTATTTGTTGTTCCTGCTGCGATCACCTGTCCGTTAGAGCCGTATGTAGCATTATCGATAGCAATAGTTTCATCACTTGCGTGCAGGATATAACTGGTGACTTCAAGAGTTTTCTCGTCGGAATTGGCAGCTGTTTTATCAACTACATACACATCAAGTATTCTTGTGCTGTCAGCATCATAAGTAATGCCTTGTACATTGCCGGCTGTTTCAGTTATCACATAGCGATAGATGCCCGGTTCTGTAAATTCAACGTTTTCAAAACTGAGGCTTACGGTTTTCTTTGCATACTTTTCACCTGCATCAAGATGCTTTACATAATCAGATGCCGCCTTGTCCGCAGCAGCGATGGTGCTGTTATTCTTTGCAAATCCGATCTCAAACTTGCAGTCATCAGCAGCAGAATCTGTGATACCGGTACCCGAGAACGCGATCTTTTCGGGTGTGGGACCGGGATAAACGGCGATCGTCTTATCCGATGCACTGAATGTCCGTGCTGTTCCGGCAGCAACAGTATACTCAAAGGATACATCAGGGACATCAGAGGCTGCATTCATAACAAGATACTTATCAAAACTTGTTGTTGATCCATTTACAGCAGTGTAATCCGACCCTGCTGCACTTGCTCCCCAAGGCATTGAAAGAGCCATAGAAGCTGCCATCGCCAGCGAAGCTGCGATACGTTTCGTTCTTTTCATCAATTATTCCTCCCGTTTATTATAATTAATTATTCTATAAGTTATATTCCACGTCTGCGCATAACGAATACTATCCTGCCCTGAACATCGTCAAGCCGTATCGCACCATAGGTCCGGCTGTCCGATATGTCACTGCGATAGTCATTCAGCACGAAAACGCAGTCTTCTGAAACTGTGTAAGGGAAAGCTATACTTGCTCCCTCTGATGTGGTGGGATAAAGCGTATCCTCCAGAATGCTTTTGCCGTTCACGGTCACATAATCATTCACGATATCTACGCTGTCGCCCTCAGTTGCGATGATCCGCCCGAATCGCTGCTCATCATTTATTTTATAGGCTATCATATCACCTTGTTTCAGCTTGGCGAGCCGGTATGTGATGCACAGATCGCCATCCTTTATCATCGGATACGAAGAATTGTCGTGACAGACAAACACTCCAACTATCCAATAAAGCAGGATCCACAGCAAAAGTGCGGTTACTGCCGCTTTTATAAAGAAAGAGATCGCATAGCTTTTTGCTGTTCGTTTTTTCTTCGGCTTTTTCGGCGGGTCCTGTTCGATGACAGTTTCTGCGGTGTCATCCATAAGCATCACACCCCTTTACAATATTTCAGGAACTATCCTGAGATCCACAATCCATTATTTCGCTTGCCGGATGGTGATGAAAATTTGTTTGAATACAGGCGATACAGCACGATCACCGTGCAATATTGCTATAAAGATAAGTATAGCAAATAAAGCACCCATTGTCAAGGCGTTTTGTCAGATTTTGTATTTTATATTAAGAAAAAATGGCTTTGAGCGTGTTGTGAAACAAGAAAACCGCTCTTGGGTGTGAAGTAAGTTAAAAGTGTGAAATAAATTCATAGAACGCGCAATTATCTTTGTGCATTTTTGTAAAATATGCTTATTGCCAAATAAGGACTTTTATTGTATAATATAAGAGAGTAATTATGCTCACAAGGGGGTAGTGCACCCTCTTGACGAAAAAGTCCAATCATTTAATATTTAACGATCTACAGAAAGCGGGGTGAGTGCAATGAGTGAAAGGAGCGTCAGCGAGAACAACAAGCTGTGGGAAGCGGCGGAAAGAATAGCCGAAAATGCCGTAGCAGA
>CADAHS010000036.1 GCA_902787825.1 uncultured Ruminococcus sp.
AGTAAAAATCATTAAGAGGTTTAGGAAGGGGGTCTGGACGGGATAGAGTAACCGTTACCACGGTTACTCTGAAGAACGGCGTAGCCGTTCTTTGACCCTTTCTCCAAAAGGGTTCCCCCCAGCTGTCCAGCAGGAACACTTTTGTAAAAAGGAAAATAGAAAAATTCAAGCCATACACAAGCTTTTGCGCTTTTGTATGGCTTTTTGCATATGAACGCAATATCGGATGACAGGAAGATCAAGGTCAGTGTCATATAAAAACTCCCGTGCAAAAAACACACGGGAGTGAGTTCTTATCCGAGGTCTGCTTTCATCTTCTTTGAGAAAGCAACGCAGCCCAGTGCAATGATAACGCAGGTGCAGAGCACAACTATAAACAGAGGCAGTGCAAAGCCTTCGCCGTCAAATTTAAGCGCCATAGCTGATCTTGCGGACTTTGTACAGTAGAAAAATGGAGTGCACTTGCATATCGTCAGCATCACTCCGCTTGTTTTCTCTGCATCGAACCATATACTGCCGAAGAACGAACCAAGGGAAATGATTATCGAGCAGATCCCCGGTGCAGACTTTTCATTGAACAGTACACCAAAGATCAGTCCGATGCCTATAAACATCAGCGCAGACGGGATAAGGGTAAGCATACACATAAGTATGCCGCCTATACTGAGTGTGCTTCCGATAACAACGGAAATAATAAACGCAGCTGTAAATGTGATAACTGTCTGTATCATTGCGATGATAAGCATGGGGATAATGTATCCTGCTGTGAGATCAGCCGCAGTCATCGGAGTTGCGTAAAGGCGCATAAGGAAAGTTCCTGAACGGTCGTTGGAAACGTTGAGCGCCGTGAAAAGCATAACGAACATCTGTCCGAATACAGCGACACCGGGTGCAAGGTTTTCAATGTGAAAAATCGTCACAGCCTCTTTCGGGATGCTTTGGTCAACCAGGGTCATTATTATAAGCATTATCAGCGGAAATCCCAGACAGAAAATGTATCCCAGCGGATCACGCAGAAGCTCTTTGATGTTTCTTATTGTAAAAGCAAAGATCCTGTTCATTGCTGCACGCCCCTTTCCGCAATGGCAACAAAGGCATTTTCAAGTCCCTGCGCTCCTGCTTGTTTTTCAATTTCCGAAAGGGTCCCGATGGCGGCGATCCTGCCGTCGATCATTATTGCTATGCGGTCGGAAAGCTGCTCGGCTTCCTCCATATAGTGAGTGGTAAGTATTATTGTCATTTTGCCCTTGAGTGACTCTATCTCACGCCACAGTTCACGTCTTGCGAGCACATCAAGTCCAAGCGTCGGCTCATCGAGAAACAGCACCTGCGGCTCACCTATAAGCGCCATAGCGATAGAAAGCTTTCTTTTCCAGCCGCCTGACAGGGTCTTTGCACGGCTGTCTGCAACCTTTTGCATACCAAAGGTCTGTATAAGTTCGTCTGTGCGCTGCTTGCATTTTTGCTTGTCAAAATCGTACACACGGCACATAAACATCAGATTTTCCTTTACTGTTAAACGTGGAGCGACTGCGGTATCCTGCGGAGAGATGCCGACAATGGACTTTACCTTTCCCTTTTCGCTGCCGCAGTTTTTTCCCATAACGTAAGCCTCTCCCGAGGTAGCCTGCGCAAGACAGCACAGCATTCTTATCGTTGTGGTCTTTCCTGCGCCGTTGACACCCAGCAGCGAAAAAAGCTCGCCCTGCCCGACCTCAAGGTCAAGACTGTCAACTGCGGTGAGATCTTTGTATTTCTTTGTCAGCTTTGTTGTTTTGACAGCAAACATTTTTCTCACTCCTTATCTTTGTGGATCAGCTTTCCCAGGTCGTCCATAAATCCGCCCATTTTTACCATAGCGATGCCGCCTTTTTCTTCATCACCCAGCACGAGCATAATGTCTCCGGGCTTGATATCAAACACTTTCCGACAGCTTGAAGGCAGCGTTACCTGCCCTTTTGCGTTCACACGGGTAAGTCCGAAAACGTGCTTTCCGTCCCCCGTGTGCTCCTGCTTTCCGATGCTTCTGACAAGCATATCGACAGTCGTGCCGTAGATGTCTGCGAGCTTCATACAGCTGTCTATATCGGGAATGGACTCGCCCCTTTCCCACTTGGCGACAGCCTGCCTTGAAACGCCCATTTTCTCAGCAAGCTCCTCCTGCGTCAGACCGCTTTTTATGCGGTATTTTTTTAGTCTTGAAAAATCTATGCTGCTCATTAGTGCCGCCTCCTTGTTTTCTAAAAAAAATTATAGCATTCGTAAAATGTAATGTCAACATATCATTTTATACATCAATGTTACGTTTGGTAGCATCGTAGGAAAATGCAATGCATTACAGCATTTTCACACTTTATGGTCTTTGGCAGACAAAACAGCTATACAAGAGGCTTGCTCCTGTATAGCTGTTTGATGTTTAGTATTATGTTTTGCGCAGAGCTTTCAGCGGCATATTTCGGCTTTGAGCTGCTGGGGAGTTTGCCCGGTAAAGTGTATCCCTCTCATTCCAAGCTCTCTTGCAGCCTCAACATTTCTGAGTGTATCGTCGATGAAAACGCAGTCTGCCGGGTCAAGAGAGAATCGCCGGCAAAGCAGCCGGTAGATCCGTTTGTCAGGTTTTGTGACGTTTTCAAAGAAGGAGAACACACCGCCGTCAGTGAATTCGATAAAATCCAGCGCCCACGGAGCGGCGTGGTAAAGATATGAAAAATAGTTTGAAAGATAGTACACCCTGTGACCTTTTGCCTTCAGGTCTTTTATAAGCGGTATCGTGTACTCCCGCAGTCTGGGACATTCACCGAGCCGTGCAAACACTGTTCGTATTTCTTTTTCACATTCCGGTGCGTGGGAGATGAACATTTCAAGCACCTGTTCGTCGGTGAGCACGCCCTTGTCAAGCTCGCCCCAGTCGCCGCTTTTCCACATTGCGTCAATGACTTTCTGTGCTATGTCACGCTCGAACATCTTTCTCACGAAGTCCTCAAAGTGAAAGTCGATCAGCACCATTCCGATATCAAAAATAACATTCATCTGCTGCTCCTAAATATCTGCGAATTTTGCACTCAGCTTTTTTGTCGAACCTATCGAATCGCCGCTTGAGTATATCACCGTTATCTGCGTTTTTTCCCAGCCAAGTCTGTATTTTCCGCCGCTTCGGAAGCCGCCGAGCGTGGTGAACTCGCCTATCTTTTCAGCTTTTTGATCCTTTACCTGAAATACGTCCCCATATCCCTGCGAGCCGTAAGACCTCTCGCATATAACAATGCTCCGGCTTTTGTCGGGCGAATCGTAGCGGTAGAATTTCGGATCATATTTGTCGCTGAGCTTGCTTTGGTAGTTGGTCAAGATGACCGTTATTCCCAGTGATATTACTGCCGCTGACATTATCAGTGAGACGCTTGCGTTTTTCATACGGTGCTTTCTCCTGTCGTGTCCGACACTGTCAAGCGGGATAGATGCAAGTATCAGCAGCACCGCAGTCAGAAACAGCACAAACAGTGTGCTGTCGATCTTTCCGTAGCTGCTGTCTTCATATATGACTCCGTTTTTATATGAGTAGGTGAGCACCTCGTCGCTGAGGTGCACGACGCCGAACATACCCACGCCCGTCAGCACGAAAAGAAACGAGATGACACGCATAAGACAAGCCAGACGCAGGCTTTTTATCAGATGCTTGTTGAGCATAGCACGGGCAGAAACATACGTCCCGTACAGATAGTACAGCGCAAGCAGGCTCAGCAGCGCTATCACAGCTATCTCCATTGGTGTCACCTCTTTTTTGCACACATTATACATTTAGTATAACACCTATATTTTTGTGTGTCAATACAAAGAATTTACATTTTTTGCCGAACACTTGTAAAAAAAGCAATGAAGGCATATTCAAAAATAAGATTTTTTTAAGAATTGATTTAAGAGTTATTTCAGAAACGGCTGTTATTATGATTACAGACAAGGAAATATCACGCACTCATTATTTAAGGATTTCTTAATATATGCTGTGATATAATCTCACTAAAGATGAAACAAGACAAAAAAATGAAGTGAAGAACAAAGAAAAAAGAACAGGAGGAGAGAGTTTTGGGAGTATTTTTAAAGTACATTTCCAAGAATATGCTTGAAAGGAAGGGAAGGCTTTTTCTGCTTATCTTCTCGATAATGATAAGCACAGCGCTTCTTATTGCGAGCCTTGGCATGATAGACGCTGTTGTTGACAGCTTCGTTCAGCCGTATACGATCGCAGCAGAGGGGCAGGATATAGCAATTCGTTCAAACACGCAAAAGCCATTCTTCAGCGAGCAGGACATAAAAAAGACGGGCATTGAGAACCTTGTGGGCACACTTAATGCTACGGGCGTTATCAATGACAACGACGAGGTCAAGTACGTTTCACTTGTCGGCAGAAAGAGCTTTGACAAGAAAATGGTCGAGGGCAGCTTTAAGAATGTGAATGACAAGGACATAGTGATCTCTGACAGGATCGCTGATGAGTATTCGCTTAAAACAGGCGATAAGCTTACCATTGCTATCAATGGTAAAAAGACAGACTTCACCATAAAGGGCATCGCTTCAAATGACGGTCTGTTCTATGCGGACAAGAAAAAGGATTTTTACGCAGTAGTTCCATACGATTATATGAACGAGATGCTCAAAGCTGACGGCAAGTATAACTACATGACCGCAAAGATCTCTGACAGTGATGCAGTTGTAAAGGACGCAGTAAAGGATTTCAATGACAGCAACGAAAACGTAAATGCATCTATCCTTGTTGATGACTCAACGATCGGCACAGAGTCCATCACAATGGGACTTTACGGAATGCTTGCGCTGGTGTGCATCGTTTGCGTGATAATCATTTGCGGAGCGTTCAAGCTGATAATCACAGAAAGACTTCCTATAATCGGTACCTTTATGAGTCAGGGCGCTACAAGAAAGAAAATGCAGCACATTCTGCTTATGGAGGCAGGATTGTACGCAGTGATCGGTGCGCTGTTCGGCGTAGTTCTGGGAGAGCTTGGTCTTGCGCTCATCACAAGAAGCTTTGCACCGCTTAAAGAGTACGGCATCTATCCGCCGCTGAACATCAATCTGGTGCATATCTTTATCGGTGTTGCTTTTGCAGTCGTTCTTTCCATCGGCTCTGCATGGCTGCCGGCAAGAAGCATCAACAAGCTTCAGGTCAAGGACGTTATACTGAACAGAGTTGAGCAAAAGCACAAAAAGGGTGCGCTCAGGTTTATCGCAGGTCTGGCACTTATCGCATTTGCGATAGCAGGCTTTGTAAGCGATGCAAAGTGGGCAACAGACCTCAGCGCAATACTGTTCATGTGCGCATTCCTGGGTGTAGTAATGGCTTCAAGAAAGCTGCTGAAGATACTTTCAAGCGTTACAAGCAGGATATTCAGAGGAAACACCACGGCTTTCCTTGCGATGAACAACATCAAATCATCAAAGCTTCTGAGAGGAAACATCACACTGCTTATCATATCCCTCTCGGCAGTATTTGCGATAGTTTCGGTCGGAAACTCGATGAAGACGCTTGTAGTTTCTGCTTATGAGGAGCTTAACACGGATTTCACGGTTTCAAACATAATCCCGAGCAACTCCGAAACAACTACGACAGATATACTTATTGACAGACTTTCAAAGGTAGACGGCATAGACAAGGATTCGATAACACCGTTGTATGCCGCTGATACTCAGGCAGATGACTACATTTATTTTGTGTTTGCAGCAGACCCCGATAAGTATGCGCAGTATATGCAGTATTTCGAGTTTGACTCGGCAAAGAACAAGGACACATACGAAAAGTACAAGAACGATACAAACAAGGGTATACTCATCGGCGACGTTGTTGCAAAGAATATAAAGAAAAAAGCAGGCGACAGCATTGAGATAGAGGTAAACGGCAAAAAGGATACCTTCAACATCATCGGCACATTTGACTCAAAGGTCTACAACAACGGCAGAGTTGCGCTGATGAAGCCGGAGGATATGACCGGGTCATTCAACATCAAGGAAGCATACGAGATAAACTTCAGACTTACAAAGGACGCTGATGCAGCGGCTGTTGAAAAGAACTTCAAAGCGGCGGTCAGCGAGATGGGCGCAACATACATCTCAAGAGATGATATGATGAAGCAAAACGTTGAATCTAATCAGATGATCATTGATATTCTGTCTATCTTCTCCTACCTGGCACTGGTTATCACAGCAATAGGCATACTCAACAACATTTCGATCTCCTTCCAGCAGAGAAGAAAAGAGTTTGCGGTAATGACATCGGTAGGTATGAACAAGTCAAAGCGCAGAAATCTTGTGCTTACCGAGAGTATCTCAAGCGTCATCTGGAGCGTTGCGATAGCTGTTCCGTTCACTGTAATGGTAAACGGCATTATGGAAAAGCTGTTCGGGTCGATAGACCTGCCGATGCCGATAGCATTTGACTGGAAGTCACTTCCCGTATATGCGGCAGTTGCATTTGCGGTAGTTATTATCGCAACACTTTCAACAGTCAGAAAGAGCAAAAAGCTCAACGTAGTAGCAGAGCTTAAATATGAATAAAAGAGAGGTAACAAGATATGAGTAATGTAATAGAGGCAGTAAAGGTAAACAGATCATTCGTAAACGGCAAGGAGACCGCACACGTTCTTAAAGATATCGACCTTACAGTAAAAGAGGGAGAATTCATCTCGATAATGGGACCTTCGGGAAGCGGAAAGTCAACTCTGCTCTACCTGCTCGGCGGACTTGATATGCCAAGCGAGGGCAGCGTGAGCATCAACGGCACAGACCTGCGCACCCTCAAGGACAAGCAGCTTTGCGCAATGAGAAACGAAGAGGTCGGATTTGTGTTCCAGTTCTACAACCTCGTGCCGAACCTTTCTGTTGAGGATAACATCGCACTTCCGCTGATGATAGCAGGTAAGAAGAGAAGCGAGTACAAGGACAGGCTTGATGATTGTCTGAGCATTATCGGTATGCAGGATAAAAGAAAGCTCACACCAAGAGAGCTTTCGGGCGGTCAGCAGCAGAGAGTGGCTATCGCAAGAGCGCTTGTGTTCGATCCAAAGATAATCTTTCTTGACGAGCCTATCGGAAATCTTGATACCAAGACAGGCACAAGCCTGATGGAGCTTTTCAGAGATATCAATCAAAAGTACAACAAGACCATTGTTCAGGTAACACACTCAGAGAGTGCGGCTATGTACGGCAACAAGCTTGTTAAGCTCGTTGACGGACAGATCCGGTCGATAGATGATATCATCTCCGGACAGATCGTTAAGACCACAATAGTTTCCGAGCACATAGCATCATAAGAGCCAAAAGATAAAAAAACAGGGAGAAAACATGATAAAGCTCATAAGACCGACAAAGGAGCTGAAAGAAAAGGCGCTGGATTTCAGGCAGGAGTTCTTTGATAACGGCGAAAAGGTCATAAACGGCAGCGAGCTGCTTGATCAGACAGAGAATTATGACGACTGGCTCGCCTCAGTCACCGCAAACACAAGTGCCAAGACTGTGGATCCTGCTTGGGTCGTGACCGATACATTCTTTGCCGTTGATGAAACGGAAAAGATCGTTGGCATCATCGACCTGCGCCATACGCTCAATGATTTCCTGAAGGATCTCGGAAATTCGGGGTACAGCGTGAGGCCGTCTGAGAGAAGAAAGGGCATCGCTTCGGAAATGCTCAGACAGCTTTTAACAATAGCCGTTCAAAGCGGAATGACCGAGCTGCATCTTTCGGCAGAAAAGACAAACGAACCGTCAATAAAGACTATAACCAAAAATGGCGGCGTGTATGAACGCAGCTTCGAGTTTGAAGGCGAGCTTGCGGACATTTACAGGATAGTTCTGTAAAATAACCTGACAACTGCGAACGGACTGTGGATAACGATCAAAGGATAATAACCAACTTTGTTAATATCAAAAATGACCCATGGCACTTGAAAAAGCTGAGTGCTGTGGGTCGTGACACCTACACAGAAAAAGAGGAAAATCATATGAAAAAGACAGCAACGATGATGATCGCTGCGGTTATGTGCGTTATGTGCTTTGCAGGGTGTGACAAGTACACATCAAAATACAATGCGGTCGCTTTCGTTCACTCAAATGAGGCGCACACTGCTTCGATGAGCTTTTCTGAGTTTGAAGGAACAATGGTATTCAAGCTCGAAAGCAAAGGCAGCGACACTAAACTCAGTTACAGCGCAAAGCTTGAAAAGGGCAGCGCAAAGATCTCTTATGACTGTGACGGGACAAAGAAGGGACTGTACACAGTAAAACAGGGCGAAAAAACAAAAGCTTCTGCCAACGGTTTGAATGGTGAAACGATATATATTATAGTTGAAACGACCCAAAAGTGCGAAAACGGCGAAATGAGCTTTGAAATAGCGTAATTACCGCTCATTGACGCATAACCGTTTGAGATCATAAGGGTCAGAAGGAGAAAGCTTATAATGACAAAGGATACACCTCACAATAGCAGACTTGCATTTTTACTGCCGTTTCGCTGCATAGTTTTTATCCTTGTGTTTGTCATCGGCGCAGCGATCACAGGTAAAGAGCCTGGTGACATCACACACTGGTGGTCAATAGTCGTAACAGCTGCAAATATAGTTACTATATTTATAGTGATCTTTGCAGCTAAAAGCACCGGCAGGAACTACGCACAGCTGCTTAATTTCCGCAAGGGTATGCTATCTGCAAAAAAGACGGTCATCATGGTGATAGTGATGTGCGTTATCGGAATGTCGGGTATGTATCTTTCGGGGCTTGTATGCTACGGCTCGGTAATGCCGCGCGTGACGCTGAAGATAGCTGCGCCGATACCGTTTGTGCTTGCAGTGATAAACCTTGTTTTGCTGCCTGCGACTGTGCCTTTTGCAGAGGACGGGCTGTATCTTGGCTGCGGTGTGAACAGCTTTAAAAACAAGTATGCAGCGATCATTATCCCGGCGTTTTTCTACACGCTGCAGCACTGCTTTATACCGACTATTTTCGATGTAAAGTATATGCTTTACAGATTTCTTATGTTCCTGCCGCTGACGGTCGTTTTCTGCGTGTACTATCGCAGGAAAAAGAACCCTGTGCCGCTGATGATCGCTCATACAGTGCTTGACTTTGCAACGGGTATGCTTATACTTGTCACCTCGTCAAGTGCGCAGGTGTATGAAAAAATGGAAAGTATGCTGTGATCGGAGAAAACAAAATGCTTGGTATTTATTTCAGCGCAACAGGAAATTCAAGATACGCATCAGAGGTGTTTTTAAAGGAGCTTGACTGCACGGCGCCTATCGTTTCGATAGAGGATAAGACCGCAGCGCAGCAGCTTCAAAAGCACAATGATATAGTGTTCAGCTATCCTGTGCAATACAGTGCTGTGCCTAAGTTTGTCAGCGATTTCATAAAAAAGACAGCGCCTCTGTGGCATGGCAAAAGGGTTTTCGTCATTGCTACGATGGCAATGTTCAGCGGTGATGGCGCAGGCGTGCTTGCCCGGCTTTTGGAAAAGCAGGGTGCAGTGATAACAGGTGGTCTGCATTTGCAGATGCCTGACAGCATTGCTGATGAAAGGGTGCTCAAACGCACTTTTGAAAAGAATAAAAAGCTTGTTGAAAAAGCAAGGGCAAAGGCTGTAAAAGCGGCTCGCAGCATTAAAAGCGGTGGTCGCTATCCGCAGCAGGGGCTGGGCGTTTTACCACGCTTTGCAGGGTTTATCACCCAGCGGCTGTGGTTTGGTCACCGCACGCTGAAATACTACTCCGGCGGCTTGGGGATAGATACTGAAAGGTGCGTTGGCTGCGGGAAATGCGCAAGGATATGTCCGACGCACAATATCGTAATGAAGGGAAAAACCGCAGCAAGCGGCAGCAGGTGTACGGTTTGTTACAGGTGCGTCAATTCCTGTCCCGGGAAGGCGATAACTTTGCTCGGAAAAGAGGTAATAGAGCAGACGGCTATTGAAAAATACACAAGCTGATAATAAAAAGCCCGAAGGCAGCAAGTAAACTGCTTTCGGGCTTTAGTAATATCAGTCGCCGATGCGTTTGAATTTAATACTTATAAGGTCAAGTCCTGCGAGACGGAAATGCAGCCGTATCACCGAGAAACGTGAGAAGAAATACGCCTTATCGACGGTGAAGCTGACAGGCTTTCCGCCGGTGCCGTTGAAGGTGAAAGTGCCAAGAGCCGTACCGACGCTGAATATCGTCACGGGCAGCTGTGCAAGTTCGCTTGCGTTGGAGCTTGCGGTGATGGTTATGCTGTAAGCGCCCTGCCTTGCACGCTCGATCGTGAAGCTGTGATCCATATTACTGCGGACCTTGACATCGCTGAGGTCGATCTCCAGTTCATCGTCAAGATAATAGACCCTGCTTGCAGCTTCGGCGTCGATAGTTTCATCGGGCTTGTTTATGACATCTACCTTTTCGTCCTGCTTCATCATACGCTTCATTGCGTGTGTGCCAAGCAGGAAATTCAGAACGTTCTTTGCGCATCTTTGCAGCTCGCCTCTTGTAAGGCTTCCGTCCTCAAGCGCTTTAGCGATGTTGTCCGTGTGGTTCTCGCCGTCAGCGCATACCATATAAACATCGTTCTGTGCTCTGACCATCGCTGCGAAATTATCCTTATCAGGCTGCTTTCCACGCTCATTTATATTAGCCCACCAGTCTGTCATCACAAAGCCGTCAAAGCCCCACTGGTCACGCAGGATAACGGTATTGAGGTCATAGCTGCCTGCTGTCCACAGGTCGTTGACCTTGCCGTAGGTGGTCATTACAGAACGGCAGCCGCCCTGTTTTATCGCCATTTCAAAGCCTCTGAGATAGATCTCCCTGAGTGCTCTTTCCGAAACAGCGGCGTCAAGGAAATGTCTGTTAGTTTCCTGATTATTGCCGCAGAAATGCTTTATTGTGCCCTCAACGCCCTGACTGTGCAGACCTTTAAGTTCAGCACAAGCCATACTTCCCGTAAGGAAGGGGTCTTCTGAGAAATACTCGAAATTTCGTCCGTTGAGCGGGTGGCGGTGGATATTCATTCCCGGTCCGAGCAGGCAGTCAACATTATTGGCTCTCATTTCAAGTCCGAGAAATGTGAAAAGTTCGGTGACAAGCTGTTTATTGAAGGTCGAAGCGATCAGCGTTCCGTTTGGCAGGCTGAAGGCTTTTGTTCCTGTATCAAGTCTCATTCCCGAAGGACCGTCAGAGCAGCACCCACAGGGGACGCCAAGTTCTTTGAGCCTTTCAGACACACCGCCGAACGCAGCAGCAGTACCCGGAGTTACCTTCGGGGAGCACATTCCTTCGCCACGAACAAGACAGTTGAGGTCTGCATCTGTGAGCTGTGCAGTGAACTCATCAAGCGTATTATCGCCTTTTGCGACATTGGCAAAGCTGATCGCTTTATCGCCCGTAAAGGCTATTTCCCCGGGGAGCGAACCAAGTCTGCGCTTTTGCTCATCGACCTGGGATACAACGGCTTTTCTGAATGCGGTATGTCCGCCGTCGTTATAAACGATGTCAAATTCCATAACAGGCGCAAGTGCCTGAGTGAGCTGCTGGACTACCTTGGTCTGAGTCAGGTCAAAGCAGTAAGCCTCAGTACATCTGCGCACATCGCTGCCTACAAAAAATCTGTAAATACCGCTTTCCATCACCCATGCGCACGCATGACCCGTCACACCGCTGTCATCGTATGAAGCGATGCATCTTTCGTCAACGGTTATCACTATCTCCTGTTGCTCGCCGGGTGCAAGGAGCCTTGTCTTTTCAAATCCGCAAAGCACCTTTGCAGCCTTGCCGAGCTTGCCCTGCGGTGATTCACAGTAGACCTGAACGACCTCCTTGCCCGCAGTATTTCCGATGTTTTTGACAGTTGCAGTCATCGTGACAGTTTCACCGTCGTAGCTTCCGCAGGCAGATATCTCAAAGTCTGTGTAGGAAAGACCAAAGCCGAACGGATAGCGTACCTTGCTTCTTGAAAATGTTTCAAACCAGCGGTAGCCTACATAGATATCCTCGGTGTAGAAGTTGCGCTCACGGTCGTAAAAATACTTATCGGAGGGGTAGTCCTTGATGCTGTAAGCGATAGTATCGGGCAGCTTTCCGCATGGTGATACCTCGCCCAGAAGCACTCTTGCAGTACCCGTTCCGCCTGTCATTCCGCCCTGCCAGATGTACATGACTGCCTCGGGTTCAAACTCGTCAACAAAGCTCATATCAATGATATTTCCGACATTGAGCAGCACGATCATACGGCTGAAATTACGTCTTACAACGCTGAGCAGCTCGTGCTCGGCATCGGTCAGACGGTATGAACCTGCGGCATCGCTGTTGTCCTGTTCCTCGCCCGCAGTTCTGCCGATAACGACAACTGCTGCCGCAGAGGTCTGAGCAGCTTTTTGCGCAAGCTCGTCTGTGACAGGCATCTCTTTCTGACACCACGGCTCACCGCCCCAGCCCTCTCCGAAATCGTGCGGATTCTCAGCGAGCCAGTCACGGTAGGTCTGCAAAAGTTCCTCGTTGAGCTTTGCGCCTGCTTCGAGCAGTCCGTCGGTAATGCCCGTTACCTTTGCTACATTCACCATTCCGCCGGATCCGGTCCCGCTTTTATAATAGTCAAGCTGTATGCGTCCGAAAACGGCAGTCTCAGTATTTTTATCAAGCGGCAGTCCGCCCTGATTGCGAACAAGCACTGCGCCCTCGGCATTGACCTGAGCCGCCTTTTCCAGGTATTCGTTCCAGTCAAGTTTAGCCATGATTGAACCTCCTTTTAGAAGTCAGAGATAAGATGTAAGAAGTAAGATATCAGAGTTTTAGTGTGAGAGCAGCTTCAGAAATTTCTTGTCATTCATCTGCTCGTTCGTCACAAACTCGCCGTCAAAAAACAGTGCGTAGTTTGTGACCGGAGTTGGTGCGCTGCGTGCAGCTTCCTTGCTTTGAAGATGTATCGCCTTGAAAGCCACCCCATTATCCTTAGCCGCAGCCTCAACTATCGGGACGTACTTTGCGTTGAACGGGCATTGGCTTGTGTAGTAAAGCACAAAGCCTTTTTCATCAACGTGCGGCTTTTTGGCACAGGGCTTGAACGACGGCTTTTGTACGGATCTGTCAAACGCCAGATACCAAAGCTGTATCCCGCATTCGGACTCATCGCAGACCTCAAAGCCTTTGTATCTGAGAAACTTGGGGTCAGCAAGAAACGGCTTTTTCTTTGCGCTTGAAAGGATACACAAGCCCTTCTTTCCCTTGGATCTGCTGTCGGAAATACACTCGCCAAGCAGATCGTTTGAATAGCCGTGCCCTTTGAATGAGCCTGAAACCCACAAGCAGTCTATGTACATATATCCGGGCGCATCTATCGGTACCCAGGCATTTTCGGCAGGGATATATTCGATAAAGCATTTTCCTCGCTCGGTGCCTTTGAGAAAGACAAGCCCGTCGTCAAAGCACTCATTGAGCCAGGCTTTTTTAGAAGCGACCTGAACATCGTTGTTATTTGAGATAGCGCAGCAGATGTGTTCGCTTTGTATATTTTCCTTAGTGACACGGATATATTCCATAAATACACTCCTTTAATTCTATTATACCTATTATATATTATACCGAATTTTTCGTGCGATTGCAATAGCATTTTTATATAACATAATTAATTATTTAACATCTGTCAGGGCAAAAAACAAGTCTGCGATATCCATGCGGCGGATAAAGCAGACTTACCTGAGTGTTCTTTTTTCATCGGTCAGCTCGGTAATGTAGTCAAGGCTGACATTGTAGTGTTTTGCAAGGATTATGACCTTGAACAGCGGTATCTCACGGATACCCTTTTCATACTCGCTGTAAACCTGCTGCGTGGTCTGTATCAGCTCGGCTACCTGGCGCTGAGTAAGGTCGTTATCCTCACGCAAGTCACGAAGACGCTTGTAGTAGTACATTATCCCTGCCTCCTGTTCATTATTATTCTGCGTTCTTTTGAAAGAATTATATCATAATTTGAGAAAAGGTCTTGACTTTACACGATATTTCGTGTAAAATAGTGGTAGAATATGATCCATGTGATCAGACCTTGTGTGTTTCCGGCTGTTTGCTTTTGCTGCGGTCATAAGTTTGCCGGGTGTGCAGAATATGCAGAATATGCAGGAATAAAACGGGCATCAGCCAATAATTCGACCAGAGTGAAACAACAATTTAATACATCCCGAAAATAGTGCGAAAGCACGGATATCCCGTTGGTAACTATCAACGGGATATTTTTTGCCCGAAAAGGTCGTGATATTGACAAAAACCTCAAAGTTCTGATATATTTTTACTGTATAAAATGGTACTATCAATTCAGATAGAAAAATGCAGAACAAAAGATCTTAAAAGAAAGGGGAGAGCTTGATGGCGCTTGATAAGACACTTTACAAAAAGCTGCTGACGGTCGTTGCACCGATAGCGTTTCAATATCTGACCGCATCGCTTGTGACTGCCAGTGATGCATTTATGCTCGGATTTCTGGATCAGGATTCGTTGTCTGCTTCCTCTCTTGCGGGGCAGGTCGCATTCGTGTTCAGCTTGTTTTACGGGGCATTTGTTTTCGGCTGCACGGTGCTTGCTGCGCAGTACTGGGGCAAGGGCGATAAACGTGCGGTCCAAGAGGTACTTGCGATAACTATGCGTTATTCGCTTCTGGTGGGAATGATCTTCACACTTGGCTGCGCACTTTTTCCTCATCAGATAATGCGAGTCTTTACCGCTGATGAGAACCTTGTTTCAATAGGTGCTGACTACCTGAGGGTGGTATCCTTCTCGCACTTTCTGACAGGCTTTACGCAGGCTTATTACGGTATAATGAAGGTCTGCGACAGAGCGAAACTCAGTTCTCTCATCGGATCACTTTCAGTGGTTGTGAACATCTTACTCAATGCCTGTCTGATTTTCGGACTTGCATTTTTCCCGAAGCTCGGTATTGCCGGCGCAGCGCTTGCAACGGTGCTTGCAAGGGTTTTTGAAACGGTGTTTGTACTGATAGTCGTTGCAAAGGGCAAATGTCCCAGACTCAGTCTGAAGCTGATGTTCAGGCTTGAAAGCAGATTTCTGCACCGTGACTACTGGAAATACACCACACCGCTTCTTATAAACCAGCTCGGCTGGGGCGGCGGAGTGACGATGTATTCTGTAATAATGGGACACCTCGGCTCAGACGCTGTTGCGGCAAACTCGATAGCCAGCATCGTGCGGACAATGATAGCCAGCCTGTGCTGGGGTATTTCCGCAGGCGTTGGGATCATCCTCGGCGGAATGCTTGGACGCAACGAGCTTGAAAAAGCCAAAAAGGCAGGCGGAAGCTTTGTGAGATGCTCCATAGTTATCGGTATCGGCTCGGGTCTTGTGATCCTTGCGCTCACACCGCTTGTACTGTGGGCGGTCAAGCTTGAACCGACTGCACAGCACTACCTGAAATACATGATGTTCTTTGCAGCATATTATATAATCGGCAATTCGCTGAACTCAACGATAATCTCGGGGATATTCCCCTCGGGTGGAGATACAAAGTTCGGAATGATATGCGATGTGGTGACGCTGTGGGCGGTAGTCGTTCCGCTGGGTATGCTTGCTGCATTCGTGCTCAAACTCCCTGTGCTCGCAGTCGCTGCGATACTGACGCTTGACGAATTTGTCAAGATACCTGCGGTATATCGGCACTACATGAAATACAAGTGGGTAAAGAACCTCACGGTAAATAAAAAAGAAGCATAGAAAAAGACCTTTGCCTGTTAATAGGGCAAAGGTCTTGCTTGTTTTATGCGGCTTCAGAAAGGTCGGCAGCTGAGGCTGTATAGTTGCTGTCTGTTTTTATTACAGCCTGCCAGATATTGCTGGTGATGTGGTATTGTACGATCTGTGATGCGTAGCTTGCAAAAGTCGGGATATATTTAAGATCGTTGTCTTTCATATCGCTTTTAAGAAGATCGACCGCAAGCTCAATGACATCAGGCACAGAGCCTTTCAGCTGTTTGTACTTTTCATCGCTGTAAGCCTTTGAGTGATCGGTGTCGTCCATTTTGGAGATCAGAGTATCGCTAAGATATTTGATCGAGCTTTTTTTCAAAGACCCCGAACCGAGTATACCTGCGATCCTCAGCAATGCAAGCTTGCTGTTTTTGAAATGATCACCGACACTATTGAGCACAGCTCTGAAATAGTTTGCTTTCTCACGCTGCTGCTGCGCAGGACTGCTGATGATATCGACAATGATATCCGTGATCGGTTTGAAATCGCTGTCGAATTTTTCCCTTGATATCTTATCGGTCAGCCAGCTTATCAGCTTATCCTCAAACTCACAAAGAGTCATTTTCTCATCAGTGTCCTTCAATCCGAACCCGTCGCTGATCGAAAGCTCCTTGAGCGTTATCTGTTTAGGCTCAAAATCAAGTTTTTCGGGTGTGCCGGCATGGTATAGCCCCCAGCTTTGCGGGTAGAGCTTGGGAATGACATCCATATCACAGCAGATGTTGTGGATATTTTTGTAGTTTGTCTGTACGGTGCAGGCACGGGGAGCTTCAAACGTGTAAACGTAAATGTCATCGGGCGATATACCGAACTCGTCAAGGTGCTCGTTGATATATTTCCCTGTCAGATCAGATATTCCTCCGCCTCGGCTGTAGCCTGTTATCCACAGCTTTGCGCCCTTGATGCTGTATCGTTGCTCATAGCTTTTGATGCGCTCGATAAGCTTTTGCGAGGACTCTGAAAAGCCCTTTGCATCTCCCTGCGTGCCGCTGTTAAAATTGCTTGCCCATTCGGCTTTATAGTCTGTACCACGAACTGTTACAGAGATGAGCGGTTTGCCTTTGATGAACTTGCTGGCAATGACGCTTCCCACTGAATCGGTGCGTGTAACGTCCATCTCATCGCTTTGCACGGTGCTTGTGTCAAAGCCCGTTTTTTCCAGAACATCGTTTATATTGTTGCCTTTTGAGTCCGGCTTTTTTTCGTAAGCACTTATCGCAAGCGCAAGCGACATCGTCCGCAGACTTTCGTTTTGCTCCTGCGCAGAGATCAGAAAATAGTTATCGTTGTAGTTGTAATCGGCTGTGAGTGAGTTGTCGCAGCTGGTGAATGTGCCCGTGACCGTCGTGTTTGTCGGGGTAGTCACATCTGCAACAGAATATGTGAATATAGATGTGCATATCACAGTCCCTATCACCGCAGCGGTGAGCTTGTGTTTGAACATGGCGATTTCCTTTCGGGTCGATGGGATAGTTATTTTCATTTTATCCGTTGTAAACTGTATATCATACAATGAGGTTTTTTGTCAATCTGTGTTTTAGGATATTAGATTAATATTAAGTTAACAATGTGTGAAGAAGCGCTTTTGCATACAGTTGCAAAATAATAAAAGTGATGATATAATATACGATAGTGAATAAAATCATGGGGTGACGCAAATGACAAAAATTCTGATCGTAGATGATGATACACATATAAACAAGATGCTGTGTGAAGTCCTGACATCAGAGGGATACAGCGTTGTACAGGCATATTCCGGCACCGAAGCGCTGATGATTCTTTCAAACACAAAGCCTGATCTGATACTGCTTGATCTTATGCTGCCCGGGCTGACAGGCGAGGAGCTTTTGCCAAAGACAGAGGGTATTCCCGTAATAGTCGTGAGTGCAAAGGCAGAAACTGCAGATAAGGTTGGACTTCTTCTCAACGGTGCGGCGGACTATATCACAAAGCCGTTTGAAATGTCCGAGCTGCTTGCAAGGATAACGGTCGCTCTGAGAAGTTCAAGTCAAAGCAGCGCATCAAAGACAATGAGATTTGACGATATAATACTTGACACGCAGTCACACACGGTCAGTGTTGCTCAGCAGATCGTCAAACTGACAAGAACTGAGTATGCAATACTAAAGCTTCTGATGCATAAGCCGAAGCAGGTCGTTTCGAAGCTGAGCATACTTGACAGCATAAGCCTTGATACACCCGACTGCACCGAGGATTCGCTCAAAATACATATCCATAATCTCAGACGCAAGCTCAGAAGTGTTTCCGGCAAGGACTACATCAGCGCCGTATGGGGCATAGGCTTTATGCTGACAGATAAGCAGCAGTGAATTGAAATCATTGAATAGCTTTTTAAACTATTGCTTGTAGTAAGTTAAACCAGAATTTAAAGTTCTATTCAAACAATTAAGACCAGTTTATAAACAGGTTTTTTCGTCCACCTTTTTCTCGTAAAAAAAGGTGGCGGGTCAAGGGCGGCGCCCTTGTAGAACTCTTTTTCCTCAAGCCATTATGGCTTGACGTTAGAGCGTTGAACCTAATGCTATAAAGGTACAAAGCTCGCTCTCTCGTCTAAGGGGGGAAACCCATAAGGGAGAACAGGACGCCGTGCCTTACGGCGTGGTGAGCGGACTTTTCTCCCCTCTGTGTTTCCCCCTTAGCAACCCCCTTTCCATTCACCTATCTTTTGCCGTACCCGCTCAATTCTTTTGTGCCAGCGGCAAACATCAATCAACACGCCGGGTAACTCACGCCCCCGGCTACACACGCCGGGTAACTCACGCCCCCGGCTACACCACTTGTGAGAATACATAGTTACACTGGGTAGGTCAGGACTTATCGTTGTATACTCGGTGAATAGTTGGGTTAGTTCTCTGAAAGTATTCTTTCTGAACTCTCTTAAAACTCTTAGTCATTTTTCGTTATTGGGGCCGTAGACCCCAATGGCGAAAAATCATTAAAAAGTTTCTGAAGGGGTAAAGCGACCTGCGGTCGCTCACGAGGATATCCATAGGATATCCTCGGCGAGGGCAGAGTAACCGTTACCACGGTTACTCTCAAAAACGGCAACGCCGTTTTTACTCTTCTCCAAAGAGTTCCAGCCCGATTACTCACCGAATATGCTACGCTGAATTCTGATTTATAGCAGCAGGTAGCCAAGACCGAGTAGGAGTTTGACATCTGCGCCTTGCTTGTACAGTATGTAGATGAGCATTCCTATGAGAGCTTTTTCCTCGTCGATAGGAATACCTGCAAGATCAAACAGCTTATTATCAGAGCTTGTTGAACTGCTGCCAAGCAGTGAACCAAGCAGGGCTTGCAGACCGCCCTGCGTTGGTTTAGGATCTTCCTTAGCATTCTCGACGTTTTCGGAGCTTCCTTCAAGGACGCTTCGGGAGCGTTTTTGCATTTCACGCACTCGCCTTACGGCTTCTTGTTTCATTGAATTGAAACTATTATCAGAGTAAGCCAAACAAGTCACCTCCGAGCAGACCGCTTTGTTTCAACAACGGGTACACCGCAAACAGCTTGAATATTTTTATCAGCCTATCTATTTTCACCTGGTTTTCCTCTTTGAGCAGCGGCTTCAACGCAAGCAGCAGGTCAACGTTTTTGTCGTGCTTGTTAGCCTGCTGCATTATCGCTTGGAGTTGGAGCAGCTTTGCCATATCTATTCCTGTGGGTGCAGGTGGAACTGGTGGCGGTGGGGACTGCTGCGGCTGCTCGGAGTTTAGTCCGAGATTATTCAGAAGCTGCGAAAGATCCGGCTGCTGCGTGCTATTTGCAGAACTGCTTTGCTCAGACTGTTCGCTTGAAAGCATTTTTGCAAACTCGTTCAGCTGCTTCATGCTCTGCTCATCGTTGAGCACACTTTGCAGCTTAGACATAAGGTCATCCATTACGTTTCTCCGTTTTGATCATTTTTGAAGCTTTTTATAGATCTGCTGAGCCTGTGGGGTCGAAAGCAGCTTTTCCGCTGATTTTGGGTCGGAAAGTGCTTGTTTCAATTTAGATCGCTGGGCTTGCGGAAGATTGTTAAGTGCTTTATCAAAACTTCCGTTTTCAAGCTGAGACCGGAGAGTGTCGGAAGTGGTGCCGAGCTTCTTCGATGCGAGTTCGAGCAGTGCGTTGAGTGCTTTTGGATCCATACTGTTTTTGCTTTTACCGTTCATAAAAAAATCTCCTTTGCTGTGTTGTATTTATAAAATATTTATGTTATACTTTACTATTATATGTGAGGGGGACGCAAAGGTTGAAAAAGACCGATAAAAAGATTTTTCGCATAGTTGCTTTTTCGGATACACATGGCAGTTTCCGTGCGATGAACACAATATTCAGAAAAACTACCGATGCTGATGTGTACATTTTCCTTGGCGATGGTGAGCAAGAACTTGAAAGGATATGCTCATTGTACCCGGACAGACGTGTGATCAGCGTTTGCGGCAACTGCGATTATAACTCAAACGCTCCTAAGGAGATCCTGTTTTCTGCTGCGGACGGAAGAAAAATATTCTGCACTCACGGTAACAGGTACAGTGTAAATTCCTCGCCTGACAGAATTTATTACAGGACTCTGGAACTTGGAGCAGATGTCGTTCTGTTCGGACACACCCATTGCAGGTACTATTCCTATACGGACGGTATTTACATTATAAACCCCGGAAGCGCTGCCTGCCCTCGTGACGGTCTTGACCCGAGCTACGCAATAGTTGATCTTGCAAGCGGCGGCGTTGTGTGCTCTCATGTCGAGCTGAGATAAATCAGAATTTGCCGCCGCTGCGGCGCGCATGTCCGTCGCATATCAGTATGAAATGACAACCGCCTTTGTGCCGCTCCGGGCTTTCATTTTGTTAGTATGGTATAATAACAGGTTTTTCGTGTCACAAAGTAACCGTTACCACGGTTACTTAAGAGAATGGCAAAGCCATTCTCTGCCTTCTTTCTCGTAAAAAAAGGTGGCGGGTCAAGGGCGGCGCCCTTGTCGCTCTCCGCAGAGAGCGAAAGCCCCT
>CADAHS010000037.1 GCA_902787825.1 uncultured Ruminococcus sp.
CATTAAGAGGTTTAGGAAGGGGGTCTGGGGGATAACCCTTCTCCAAAAGGGTTTCCCCCGGCTGTCCGGCAGGAACACTGCGGCAAATTCTGATTTAGCTTAGCAACACAGTTGTGTGAAAAAAATATGAAACGGAGGAATTACAATGCTTGGAAACTTTAGTTATCACAATCCCACGAAGCTTTATTTCGGAGATGACTCTTTGAAGTATCTCAGGGACGAGCTGAAAAACTATGGACAGAACGTTCTGCTCGTTTACGGAGGCGGCTCGATCAAGAAAACCGGTCTTTATGATGAGATCGTGGGGATACTTGCAGAGTGTGCAAAGAATGTTGCAGAGGTTAGCGGAGTTATGCCAAACCCGACTGTTGAAAAGCTCAGGGAGGGTGTTGCTGTCGCTCGTGAGAATAAGGTCGATTTTATCCTTGCTGTTGGCGGCGGTTCGGTATGCGATTACTCAAAGGCGGTCTCCGTTTCGGTAAACTGCAGCGATGACCCGTGGGACAAATATTATATCCGCTTTGAAGAGCCTGACTGCGAGATCGTTCCTGTGGGGTGCGTGCTGACGATGGCGGGCACCGGTTCTGAAATGAACGGCGGAGCTGTTATCACAAATCACGAGGCAAAGCTGAAGATAGGTCACGTTTTTGGTGACGACGTTATGCCGAAGTTCTCTATACTCAACCCCAGATACACTATGACGCTGCCTAAATATCAGATGTGCGCAGGCATTTACGACATTATGAACCACATCTGCGAGCAGTATTTCTCAGGTGAGGACGACAACACCTCGGACTACATCAGTGAGGGTCTGATGAGGGGGCTTATCACTGCAAGCAAAAAGGCTGTTGCTGACCCGCAGGACTACGAGGCACGCTCGAACATAATGTGGACGGCGACATGGGCGCTGAACACGCTTGTTTCAAGGGGCAAGACGACCGACTGGATGGTGCATATGCTCGGTCAGGCGGTAGGCGCTTACACTGACGCAACTCACGGTATGACGCTTGCGGCTGTTTCACTTGCGTATTACAGGTACATCATGCCTTACGGCCTGAAGAAGTTTGCACGTTTTGCAACGCAGGTGTGGGGTATTTCACCGGGATCAAAGAGCGATGAACAGCTTGCAAAAGAGGGTCTTGACGCAATGGAGAGCTGGATGAAGCAGATCGGGCTTGTGATGAACATTAAAGACCTTGGTGCGACAGAGGAAATGATCGAGGGCATCGCAGACGCAACGCTTATCCTCAAGGGCGGATACAAGGTGCTTGATCGGGACGAGATAGTGAACATTCTCAGGCAGAGTATGTAAATAACAGCAAACTACTCCCTTTTCATAAAAGATCCGCAGGGTGACAAAAGGCTCTGCGGATCTTTTTTTGCAAAAAAATGCGGAGGACTTCAAGGTGAAGCACTCCGCATTATCAAGGAAGGTAGATGATGTGTCAGTTTCAGCCGCCATTTGCGAGCTTTTCGCCGAGGACTCTGCACTTTGCAAGTGCTTCGTCGTCGGGGGTGTTGTTGCAGATGAGTCCCTCGCCGTCAACGATGTTTGCGCCGGCTGCTTTGGCTCTTTGAGTCCACTGTCTCATCCACTCGCCGTCGCCCCAGTCGTATGAACCGAAAAGTGCGACAGGCTTGCCGGAGAGCTTTGATTCATTGGCAGCGTAAAAGGGCTCGAATTCGCTGTCCTCAAGCTCTTCTGCGCCCATTGCGGGGCAGCCAAGCGCAATAGCCTCATAATCGGAAAGGTCACCGCTGAAAGCGCTTACTGCGGCAGCTTCAGTGCCTGCGCCCTCGGCTACGGCTTTTGCCATTGCTTCGGTGTTGCCTGTTGCGCTCCAGAATATTACTGCTGTTTTCATAAAAAGTATCCTCCTTACGAGATCCTGAGTATCTGATAAAGATCCAGTCCCTCGCCTAATTTATTGCACAGATATTTTCTGCACTTATCGTATTTTCTGAAGGTGCATTTTGCCTTTTGTTCATCGCCGTACACCTTCCAGTAGCCGCAAAGCTTGAAGCCGCAGCCTTTGTGTGCGATAAAGCCCTGAACGTCCTCGACGGGGTAGTCAAGAAATATGCCGATCTCGTGGGGGAAGTCGCTTTGCAAAGAGCATCTTTGTGAAAGCTTATCAAGACATTGCTCGGTGCTGAGGCGGGGGTCATAGCCGAAGTTTTCAAGCAGCTTTCTGCGGTTTGGCTCGCAAAGCAGCCTTTGAAGCAGGGGCTTGCAATAAAGCATCAGCAGGCAGCGCTGTCCGCACTCGCAGAGTATTTTTATCCGCAAGCCTTTTTGTGCGGCTTTTTGGTTGAAACTCCGGACATTCGTGTAAACATCAAGCTCGTTTTTGTCAAGACTCATCAGGCTCGCTGACTTTACCCCGAGCAGAGAGGGCGCTGAGTTGAGCGCAAGCTTATGCTCAAAGCTGGCGCAGCTATCAAGATCGTTGCAGGACGTAATCATCACCTCACTGAGTTTGCTGTAAAATGCCGACAGCTTCAATAATGCGCTGTCGTGATATATTGTCTGCCGTTTGACGGACTTTATGCGTTTTATACAGTTGCTGCATTTATGGGTTAGCGACAACTAACCAAACAGCAAAAATCAAAGCCTCGAACGGCTTATCGGTTAGGAGCGACTAACCACAATTAACAGTATACACTGTTTCGGGGAATTTGTAAAGGGCAGATCGTAAACAAGGTGTAAACATTGATCGGATCATTTGTTCAGGCTAACACTTGCGCTTTCTTTTCCGGGGGATACAGCGGTTGTCATAGCTGCTTGCGAAAAGCTCACGCAGCCATTTTTCCCCGGTGGCTGCTGTAAGAATGGTCAAAAGCAGCCGGTAAACAAAAGGCAGCAGCAGAAAAAACGCATTTGCGCACATAAGCACAACGCCCGTGCAGGCGATCATTATTGCAGAGCAGATGGGGTCTCTCACCAAGCCGCAGATGCCGGTGGTGACAAGCTCATTTTGCTTGATGCCGTCGTCGATCTCAGCGATGATAACGGCTTGTATCCACATGAAGATCCCAAGTGAGATCAGTATCACGCCAAGGACGATAAGCGGCACTTTAAATGCGCTGAGTCTGCCGCTTTCAAACAGCTGTGCATTTCTGAAAATCACTGCGGCGGTCAGTGAAATAACGATCGCACCGTAGACGGGACCTATGCCATACGGTGACATATGCTGTTTTTGTTTCATTTTCCGATCTGCTTTGTCTGATCTCAGCCGAGTGCGACATCAAGCGCCATCATAAGGGTAAAGCCGGCGGAGAACATTATCACTCCGATGTTTGAATGCTCGCCCTGCGACATTTCGGGGATAAGCTCCTCAACGACGACGTACATCATTGCTCCTGCGGCAAAGCTCATAAGATAGGGCATTGCAGGCAGGAAAAGTCCTGCAAAAGCAATGGTGAGTGCAGCGCCGACAGGTTCGACTGCGCCCGACAAAACGCCGCTGGCAAAGGCTTTTGATCTGCTTTTTCCGCCGGCGAAAAGGGGCATTGAGATTATTGCGCCCTCGGGAAAGTTCTGTATTGCGATACCAAGGGCAAGGGCAAATGCACCGCCTGCTGTGACTTCGGCACTTCCCGACACAAAGCCGGCGTAGACGATGCCGACTGCCATTCCCTCGGGGAGGTTGTGCAGCGTTACGGCAAGCACCATCATGGTCGTTCTGGTGAGCTTTGAGGGCAAGCCCTCGGCTTTGTCGGAATCCATATGAAGGTGCGGGATAATGCAGTCAAGCAGCAGCAGAAACAACACGCCGCACCAGAAGCCGATGACGGCGGGCAGGAAAGAAAACCTGCCTTTATCGCTTGCCTGATCCATTGCAGGTATCAGAAGGCTCCAGACAGATGCGGCGACCATTACGCCGGAGGCAAAGCCTGTCAGCGCACGCCGGACGGATCTGCCAAGCCGGCGTTTCATGAAAAACACGCAGGCAGAGCCGAGCGCTGTCCCAGCAAAGGGGAGGGCAAGACCTGTAATTATCTCACTTTTCATTTTATCACCCCTTCAAAAAAGTTAGTGCTAACTAACTACATGATAGCACATATTTATCTTTTTGTCAACCGCCGCAGAGACAAAAAAGAACACGAAGCAGATAGGGACTGCCTCGTGTTCACAGCTATGGAGAGGTCGTTCAAAAAATGAAAACCATGTTATAAGCTTGTTTGGGACGCCTTGCGTTAGTCGCAGGGCTGTTGTTTTGTTTCGCTGAAAAAGCGCTGAAGCTTTTCAAAGCTGTCTGTGCACAATGCGTGTTCCATTTTGCAGGCTTCGCTGTCAGCGGTTTTTCCGTCAACGCCTGCACCGACAAGGATATCTCTGAAAAATCTGTTTTTCTCGTAAACGGCTTTTGCCTCGGAAAGACCAACGGGGGTCAGAAGGACACGCTTGTTTTGTGTGAGAGTTATTTTCCTGTCGCAAAGCAGATTTCTCACAGCACGGCTGACGCTTGCCTTTGTGTAGCCCATGAGCCTTGCGATATCGGTAACACGCACAGGATCGTTATTGTCATGCGAAAGAATGTAAATGGTTTTGAGGTAGTCGTCAGAAGATTCTTTTGCTCTGTCGTAAATGTCCATAGTTCTCTTGCTCTGACAGCAGGTCATCTGCCAAAAAGCCCTTTCTTTTTATAGATCTCGCTGCTGATGGCGGTAAGCTCATAGCCCGTCTGCGAGATGACATCACGCAGCTTTTGCTCGTCAAGCGGGCTTTCACAGATGATCTCAGCCGTGCCTTTCCTGTGAGAGGAGCTGACCTTTTTCACATCAAAGTTCTTTCGCACGGCATCGTTTATATGCGCCTCGCACATACCGCACATCATACCGTTTATTCTGAGAGTTGTTTTATACATTTTACGTTCTCCGATCGGTATATTGTCGGGTTAGTTGCATCTAACTCTGTGGTAATGATACTACATTCGGGAAGATTTGTCAAGCGAAAATGGGAGAACAAAAGATAAATCGTAGAGGTGCACAATGAGTTAGTACCAACTAACTTGATAATATGTGCAAAATTACAACGGCACTGCGGCAAGGTATGAAAAGCTCGGGGGGGCAGCGGGGCTGCTGTGCGGTGATAAAAAGGCATTGCAGCGTTAATGCAGTGATAAAAAGGCATTGCAGCGTTAATGCAGTGATGGGCCGTGTCGTGGGACATATCGCACAGCAAAAGGTATCCGGGCAGAAAAGATGCCCGCAGACTTTGTTTACGGGCATTTCTGAGTAATTTTAGTCGGGCTGCTGACCGTCGTGGGCTTTCCAGGCGCACTTTGTTATGCGCATATCGGTGAACACGGCTGTGAAGCTTGAATCCTCGGGGCTGCAGGCGTAGATGCCAAAGCTTATTTTTCCGGCTCCCTCCCACATATGGCAGACACGCATCTGGGTAAAGCTCTCACCGTCGGGTGAACACTCGATGCAATAATCGTCCTTTCGGCGGCTGAAGCGGTACCACATTGTGCGGACATCTGTGGGTATGGCTGTTGTTGCCCAATCAGACCAGCCGTGGTTGGTGACGACAGAGCCTAAATGCTGAAAGCTCTCGTTTTCGTACTCGACCGATGCTTTCAGCCAGTTTTCGGAGTCCAGATACATAACTATGCCGCACTGGTCAAAGCGGTGGTGACTTGCGCTGAAATCTGTCCTGACGATGAATGAGAAAAATTCCTCATCGGTCTGCATTTGCAGCACAGGTGCGTTATCGTTGCGGAAATGATAGTAGGTCCTCTGCCACAGATCGGTGTGAGGCTTTGTTGTGATCTGTATTCTTTCGTTGCTCAGAGAGCACTCAGACGGCTGTCTTGTCCATTTCATTTTACTTATATCGAATTCAGGCATACGGTGCACCTCCTATGTTTTTTACAAGCGCAGGCTTATTATTCTTTATATTCCTGCATATCCGAAATGAACTGTTCAAGGAACTTTTCGGCGGCTTTTGTGAAAACGGGATAACGCTTCCACACAAAGCGGCAGGTAGCCTCCATTGGCGGTTCAAGCGGGACAAAGCACATCTCGCTGTTGCCGCTGACGTTAATGAGTCTGTCAAGGGTGAGGGCATAGCCCATGCCTTCCTTGACCATTACAGAGGCGTTGTAGATGAGATTTATCTCGGCAACGACATTGGCGTCGGGAGCTTCTTTGCTGACAAGGTCGGATATGAGGGTGTTGTGATTGGGCTGGCGGGGGATTATCAGGGGGAAGCCTGCAAGCTCCCTGATGCTCACTCCGCTTCTTCCGGCAAGCGGTGAATCCTTACGCATCAGCACGCCCCAGATATCATGCAGGGGGATCTCGACGGATTCATACTTTGTCGGGTCGGCGTGCTGAAAGATGATGCCGAAGTCCACAAGTCCTTTATCAAGGCGTTCAAGCACGTCGGTGCCGTCGCCGCTGAAAATGCTGTAACTGATATCGGGGTATTCAAGCTGGAGTTTCTGCGCAGTATCGGCGATAAGCTTGAAGGCGTAGGTCTCGCCTGCGCCGATATAGACCTTTCCGCTGATATGCTCGCTGCTGCGGCTGACTTCTTCCTGCGTTTTTTCGACAAGCTCGATTATCTCCTCGGCACGCTTGCGAAGCATCATGCCCTCCTCGGTCAGGGTCACGCCTTTATTGCCCCTGATGAAAAGCTGCTTGCCAAGCTCCTGCTCAAGCTCGTGGAGCTGTCTGGAAAGTGTGGGCTGTGAAAGATAAAGTCTTTCGGCAGCCTGTGAAAAGCTTTGCTCTCTTGCTACGGCAAGAAAATATCTGAGAACACGGATATCCATAAAGTACGCCCTCCTTTTCAGTTTTATGATAACATATCGGGGTTATACCTGTCAAGCATAGATGATTATTTGATATAAGTATTTGTAATTTGCGCATGGACATGGTATGATAATATCAGAAAAGGAAGTGAGAGTTATGGACGAAAAGACAAGGCAGAATCTTATCGACGCAGGGTGTGATGAGAAGTTTATAAAAGACTTTGACTGCTGCTGTGACAAAAAGGCTTGTGAGAGGCTGCTTTCACAGCACCGCAGGGAGCTTCTTGATGAGATACACGCTAAGGAGAAAAACATTGACTGCCTGGATTATCTCGTCTATAAGATGAACAGGCAGTGACGACAAGCGGAGGGTATGATGAAGATAAAACTGATGATCCTTTGCGCTGCTTTGATGCTGACGGCGTGCGGTGAGGCGGCGGACTCAAAGGCTGATGAAGGGACTGAAAACAGCGTGGGAACGACTACGACGACCCAGGGCAGCTTGCAGCAGGAACAGGACAGCTCGGCTGCTGACTCTGCAAAGCCGACCGGATCTGCGCAGGCACAGTCAAGCGGTACAGACAAGGCGCAGGCTGAGCTGACGATGCGTATCGGAGAAACGAAGGTCGATGTGGACTGGCAGGACAACAGCTCGGTCGAGGCGTTAAAGGAGCTTGCAAAGGACAAGGCTTTTACGGTACAGATGTCAAAGTACGGCGGATTTGAGCAGGTAGGCTCGCTGGGCAGGGAGCTTGTGTCTGAGGATGAGAATATTGTCACCGGACCGGGTGACATTATGCTTTATTCAAGTGACAGGATAGTTGTTTTTTACGGCAGCAACTCGTGGGAATACACACGGCTGGGAAAGATAAAGGACAAGACTGATGATGAGCTGAAAGAGCTCCTGGGAAATGACGACACGACGATAACACTTTCGTTTGAATGATATAAGGGAGGCAAGACTATGGAAATTGAGAAGCTGGTACTGACGCAGGAGTGGGACAAGACTTTTGAAAAGTCAGACAAGGTCGTGCACAGCAAGGTGTGCTTTCGCAACCGTTACGGGATAACGCTTGCTGCGGATATGTATGTTCCCAAAGATGCACAGGGAAAGCTTGCTGCGGTAGCGGTCTGCGGTCCGTTCGGTGCGGTCAAGGAGCAGTGCTCGGGGCTTTATGCGCAGACGCTTGCTGAACGTGGTTTTCTGACGATAGCGTTTGACCCGTCATTTACAGGCGAAAGCGGCGGTCAGCCAAGATACATGGCATCGCCTGACATAAACACGGAGGACTTTCAGGCGGCAGTCGATTTTCTGTCGGTACAGCCGGAAGTTGATGCGCAGCGTATCGGTATACTCGGCATCTGCGGCTGGGGCGGTCTTTCGATAAATGCTGCCTGCATAGACACCCGGATCAAGGCGACTGTTGCGGTGACGATGTACGATATGGCAAGGGTGAATGCAAAGGGCTATTTCGACTCGCAGGACAGCGAGGAGGAACGCTTTGAAAAGAGGACTGCGCTCAACGCACAGCGTACAAAGGACTATGCTGCGGGAGAGTATGCGCTTGGCGGCGGTGTTGTTGACCCGCTTCCGGACGATGCACCGTTTTTTGTCAAGGATTATTATGATTATTACAAGACAGGCAGGGGCTATCACCCACGTTCGCTCAACTCAAACGGCGGCTGGAACGTTACGGGGTGTATGTCATTTCTCAACCAGCCCATAAACACATACAGCAGCGAGATCAGAAGCGCTGTGCTCATCATTCACGGCGAGAAGGCTCATTCGTGCTATTTCAGCAAGGATACTTACGCTGCGATGGTAAAGGACAGCAGGTATGCAGCAAACAAAGAGCTGATGATAATTCCGGATGCTGTGCACACCGATCTTTACGACGGCGGAAAGAACAAGGTGATCCCGTTTGACAGGATACAGGGATTTTTCAGCGAAAATCTGAAATAAATGTGATAGGTACTGAAAACAACAACGCCCGTGAGCAGGAACTTACGGGCGTTGATGCGCTGATGTTCAGTTGAGCAGGAAAATACCTGCGTTGAGATAGCCTGCGAACAGTACCCAGACGGCGTATGGGATCTGAAGATAGGCTGCCGCCCGGTTTACTTTGCGAAATGCCATTATCATTATGAAGATAAGAATGAAAAGTCCGCAGAGCCAGACTAACGAAAGCAGGAATGCACGAAGCACGAAAAAGAAGATGCTCCAGCAGAAATTGAATGCAAGCTGGATACCGTAGATGGTAAGGGCTTCGCCGGTGTAGACAGAACGCTCGCTGTATACGATATAGCTGGATATGCCCATGAGTGCGTAAAGTACAGTCCACACGACGGGGAACAGCCAGCCGGGAGGCGCAAGCGGCGGCTTGCTTATCTCACCGTAAAAGTCCATTGAACCCTTGGTGACAAAGTAGCTCAGCAGCTGTATGCCAAAGGGGATCGCAAGGGCTATCACAAACGGTTTCACCTTCAGTTCGTTGATGAAACGCTTGATGCTGAATCGTCTGATGCTTATATCCATAAAAAATCACCTCACAATATATTATGCGAGGCGATGTGCGCTTTATTCAGCTTGCCGGACAATATCTGCACGGCGGACGGAAAAATGGTTTTCACGCAGGATACCGGGCTTGTGCACGATATGCGGATAGTTTATGTCACGGTTGTTTAAGACCGTACTTTTCGTAAAATTTTTTTATATCGCCCGGGCTTTGGACAAGCTCGCTGTATTTGAGCTCACGGGTGTTTCTGTCGTAAAAGCCGATCGTCTTTTCACCTGTACAGGTGCTGGACATGATCTTTATCTGCATTCCCTCACATTCGGCGGGAACGGGCTGTATTTTTCTTCTCATTTTCAGACCTCCGCTGCGTTGAGGATATTGCGGGCGCTGAGCCTGCTGTCGGTATAGATATCCTCATAGATCCTGTCGGTGTTATCGGAATACTCTATCTCTTTTGAGAACTCCTTTACCGAGATGATGTTTTCTTCAAGACTGTAAACGCCGTCGTTGAACTGCATTATCGACCACAGCCTTGTGAACCAGACGCTCAGTATGGTGAACACCATCACCGGCAGGCACTGCTGTGAACGTGCGCAGCCGATAAAATATCTGAACAGGTAATATACTGCCACGGCACAGAGTCTGTCGTCGGCTTGCGCTGCGGATCCGGAAAACTCTGCGCCGGAGCTGACAAGCTCATCGAGCCTTGCGCTAAGCTGTTTGATGACACCGGGGAAGCCGGGCTTCATATACTCAAGCTCGGACATATATTCAAGGATCTGTTTGCAGGCGTCGAGCCTGTCGTGCGGGTGAAGGTCTGATCTTGCCCAGGAGAGAAGCTCTAAAAGCTGTCGGGTATCACTAAAGGCGGCGGAAAGCTGTAAAAAGCCGTCAGCCTGTGCGGTGTCGTCAAGGTCCTGTGCGTTGAGCCCGAAGATGAGCAGAAGCGCAAGCTTATCAGAGAGGGTGAAGCGGTCGCTTTGCATCAGCGATATCAGAGTTTTTCTTGCTTCAAGCACGGCGTTGAGGAGCGTCGGGTCAAAATCAAGATCGTCGGGCTGCTCGTCGGTTTCCCAATCGCAGAATCGGATATCACCTGCGTGGGTCAGCCACAGCATTGCGGATCGTTCGCAGCAAAGCCCTGTGCCGGCTTCCTTGTAATTACCGAACCATTGGTAAAATCTCGGGTGGTGGGTGCAGATCTCGGAGATATGCTGTTCGCCGTATCTGAGCACAATACTGCAAAGCCCGTTTTCGTTGAGAAAGGGGCACTGTCCGCTGCGCTGTATGATATAGTGTTCGCCGTTTTCATCGGAAATATGCTCGCAAAGTCCGCAGTCAAGGGACTTATAGTAGTTGTATGTATCATCGTCTATCTCGATGTCCCAGCCCATGCGGCAGCAGTTGTCGCTGCATTCTGAGCCGGTACAGCGGAAATCACGGAAAAAATCGGGACCGTAAACCCTCATAGCGGCATCTCCTTTTAATGGTATGCAACTATTATAGTACCTGTCCCGATGATTGTCAATCATTTTTCCGCCGATCTCAGCCCCTGCATGAAACCGTCAAGCTCGGTCGAGCAGACATCTCCGCCGATAAGCTTGTTGTCGCAGATGATGAGGTTGCAGTTCACGTCGTCCTTGCCCTCGTGGTTTTTGTAGTTTCTGATCTTATAGGTGTAAACGTCGCAGTCTTTCCCCTTGTAGCGGCTGAGATCAAAGCCCTGCTGCTTCTGAAGCTCGTTGTAGTTTGTGTAGACCTCGTTGAACTCCTCAGGAATGGTTATTTTCTTGCAGTCGTCGAAGGTGTCGTCGGTCTCCCAGCCCATCTGCCTGATGAAATCCTGCCTTTGCTGCTCGCTTTTAAGCTCGTATTCGCTTTTAGCGGTGACCCTGTATGCGGTAAGCCCGACGATGGCTACAAGGCACACTACCACTGCTGCCAGCGCAGCGGCAAGAAGATTGGGGCGTTTGATCTTTATTGTTCTGATAAACATATATTTTCCTCCGTTCTTGTCAGGTTTGTACATATATATGTCCGCTGATAGGAAATATTACTTCCGCAGGAAAATAATCAGGGTGCGGTGAGCGGGGACTGAATGTGATGCAAAAAAACATTACAAATTTGTTTACAGAATATACATAGTTTGCACTGCAGATGCTGTTATCAACTCTGCATTGTTGATTTCGTTTGATAAGCGTTGTGCATAATTACTAAAAGATAAATGTCAAATTGATTGCAATTAACGATTTTGCATTTTTTCTTGAATTTTGCTTTGACAATTTCAAAATATGTGGTAAAATAGATTATAGGTAACACTAAATTTTAAGCACTCTGCGATTCTGGTTTGTGACGGTGCGGGTATCCTGCACGATTTGAAGGCATAAAACAAATTTCAGGGTTCTATATATTGCCTGAGATCTTGCGAGGCGAGATCTGCATTTGAAAGGAGTAATGGATCCATGTCGAAAATTATTGCGGTTACTTCAGGAAAGGGCGGCACAGGTAAATCTTCCATCAGTGCGTGTCTTGGTTATGCTCTTGCTAAGCAGGGCAACAGAACTCTTATCATTGAGCTGGATTTCGGCTTGAGATGTATGGACATCATGCTTGGTATGCAGGGTAACATTACATACGATCTCGGCGACGTTCTTGAAGGGACCTGTGATGTGAACAAGGCTACCACGACTGTAAGGCTTGCATCAAACCTCAGTGTGCTTTGCGCACCTTCTGACCCGTTCGTTCAGCTCAAGGCTGAGGACATCGAGAGGATCACTCAGGAAATGAGAAAGTACTTTGAGTACATTCTTATAGATACCTCTGCCGGTATCAACGGCTCGGTATTTGATATCGTTACCAATTCAGACCTTATCCTTATCGTTACCACACCTGACCCGGTGTGCGTAAGAGATGCTCAGATGATGAGCGATGAGTTCTACAAGAGGGGCAACCAGAAGCAGAGACTTGTTATCAACAAGGCTAACAAGAGGATCTTCGAGTTCGAGGAGATGGACGATCTTGACGCTATCATCGACACTGTCGGCGTTCAGCTGCTCGGTGTTATCCCGGAGGATTCGGCTATACCGCTTGCAACGGGCAAGGGCGTTCCGCTTTCGTCAAGCTCTATGGGCTTCCTGGCATTCTCGGCTATCTCACGAAGGATCAAGGGCGAGCATATACCGCTGGCTATCAAGATGTAGCTTTTTAAAATGCAATACCGGTGTTTATCGGTGTATTTTAAGGAAATGGAGGGTCTATGTTGAATATAGCACTTATTGCACACGATTCAAAGAAGGAATTGATGGTGCAGTTCTGTATCGCATATTGTGGAATACTGAGCAAACATCGCCTGTGTGCTACGGGTACGACCGGCAAGCAGGTGTCAGAGGCAACGGGATTGCCTATCCAGTGTTACCTCAGCGGTTCTCAGGGCGGAGATCAGCAGATCGCTGCGAGGATCTCGTGCAACGAGATAGACCTTCTGCTGTTTTTCAGAGATCCTATATCTGCAAAGCCGCATGAGCCGAGCGAGGCTAATCTGCTAAGACTTTGCGATGTTCACGATATCCCTGTGGCGACTAATCTTGCTACGGCGGAGGCGTTGATACACTCTCTTGAAAGAGGAGATCTGGACTGGAGAGATATTGTCAATCCGACAAGATATTGATATTTTTATATGTGCTGTGAAAAGGAGAGTAACCCCCGGCAGTGTACATCAAAGCGAGGACTGTACGGTGAGAGAGTCTGTGTGAGCTTGGGGCGAAGGACACCTTGGAGCACTCCGCCTGAAAAAAAGGGCGGGCGTAGGGTCTGCGTTAAAGACCTCAGAGTGACCGGCTGCTTTGCGGCAACCGGTAATTAGGGTGGTATCACGATCACGGTCGTCCCTTTGGGGTGGCCGTGTTTTTTGTTGTTGACTTATGCTGCAAAATAGGGTATTATAGATTATTAGAGATCAACGGGATAAAAGGCAGGCTGTCTTAGATCATCTCTTACCTCTAATTCTTACTTCTTACTCCTTATCTCTTACATCTAATTCTTACCTCTTATCTCTTACATCTAAAAGGAAGGTTGAATAAAATGGCTTTATTAGTAAAAAAACCAAAGGGAACAGCAGATGTTGTACCAAGCAAGTCGTATATGTGGCACACGGTCGAGAAGATCGTTTCGGAGACTGCTCAGCAATTCGGTTTCAGGGAAATAAGGATACCGACTTTTGAGGAAACAGGGCTTTTTGTGCGATCTGTCGGAGAGACTACGGACGTGGTGCAAAAGGAAATGTACACGGTCTCTGCTGCGGGCGACTCAAAGTTTACGCTGAGGCCGGAGGGTACCGCCGGAGTAATGCGTGCAATGCTCGAAAACGGCGTGATGAACGAGGGCTTTCCGCAGAAGGTTTATTATATATTGTCCTGCTTCAGACACGAAAACGTTCAGGCAGGCAGACTGCGTGAGTTTCACCAGTTCGGCTGCGAAATGGTCGGCAGCGCAAGCCCGAGAGCAGATGCTGAGGTGATAGCGCTTGCAAAAAGTGTGCTTGACAGGGTGGGTCTTAAAAATATTGAGCTGAACATAAATTCTATCGGCTGCCCGGAGTGCAGAGAAAAATACAGGCAGGCTCTGAGAGATTACTTTGAGCCGCACAGGGACGAGCTTTGCCGCACCTGTCAGGATAGACTCGAAAAGAACCCGATGAGGATACTGGACTGCAAATCAGCTGAGGATCAGGCTATCGCAAAGGACGCACCGATGATACTTGATTATCTGTGCGACGATTGCACAGAGCACTTTGAAAAGCTCAAGCAATATCTGACACAGATGAATATTGCTTTCTCGGTGAACCCGAGGATAGTCAGAGGACTTGACTACTACACAAGGACGGTATTTGAGTTCATTACCACTGAGATAGGCGCTCAGGGCACGGTCTGCGGCGGCGGACGCTATGACGGACTTATCGAGCAGCTCGGCGGCGCAAAGACTCCTGCGCTGGGCTTCGGAATGGGTCTGGAGAGGCTTTTGCTGGTTATGCAGAAGCAGGGATGCGACTTTATGGAGGATAAAAAGTGCGATCTGTACATTGCCACGATGGGCGAAAATGCAGCGGCAAAGGCGCTTTCGATGACTGCGGCTGCCCGTGAGGAGGGCTTTTTCGTGGAGTATGACCTCGTTGAGAGGGGCTTGAAGCCGCAGATGAAGTACGCTGACAAGATCGGCGCAAGGTTCGTTATCGTGCTTGGCGACAACGAGATAGATTCGGGCGCTGCTAAGCTTAAAAATATGGCAACGGGCGAGCAGACGGACATCTCTTTGGGAGATGCGTTCGTTGAGCAGTTCTCGCAGGCAATGGTAAACAATATGTTCAGCGGGCTTGAGGACGAGCTCGGCGGACTTGTATAACTTGAAAGGTAAATGAAAGGAAAGATCAGAATGAGTAAAAGATGCCAGCAGTGTAAGATGATACCGATCGTGCAGATACACAATCCAGCAGAATATGTGATGTGCATGGATTCGTTTATGGGAATGGTCGCAAAGGGCGATATGGAAATGGTTTATGCGACTTGTCCGCCGGACAGCATTATTGACGAGCAGGGCAGATTCTACGCAAGAAAGCTGTTCCACCAGTTCAGATGCACAGGCTGCGGAACGATCTATGGAATGTATGTTGATGCGACCCAGGGCGGCGAGATAAAGATCAACGACAAGGTCTTTGATCCCAATGACTACGACGAGAAGGCTGAAAGCTGATGCTGCTGATAATACCAAAAAAATACGAGTTTGAAACGACGCTGCCGCCAAAACGTTTTGCAAGAAAACTCGACGGTGAGCTGACTGAGTTCAGACCGACGCTGAATATTCTTTCAACGGGCAAGTTTATGAAGTCGCACAAGATGGAGAGCCTTTATTACGGCAGGCGTGAGGGCGAAAGGTTCCAGGTGTACTATCACAGGTTCAAAAAGCGTGACGGCGGCGAGACGGGCTTTTTCGGAACGTATGAGAGATCACAGCACGGGACACTGGTCAGGGGCAAGTTCAGAAAGCCGGTGATGACCTACATTTTCGGCATTATATGGACGCTTCTGACGCTGCTTAGCGCACTGGTGTGCTTATCGCTGAAACAGCAATACGGAGCGATCGCCTGCGGCGCACTGTTTTTAGTGGGAACGTTCTTTTTGTTCTGGGACACAAAAAGCGCGTATCTGCAAGGCTTTCTTGACGGGTTCCCACGCTATGAGCAGGACGGCGAGGAGAATTAGCGTTTCGGGCGAAAAAGAATTTTTCCCGGTGATGCTGCACAGGCACAGGCTTGTAAGATCGAGTCGGGATACGGATCAGACACAGATGAATTATCAATAGAAAACACAGAAAAGGATGATAAGGTATGTTGGACACAATGAAGGGTATGCGCAGGACTCATTACTGCACCGAGGTCCCTCAGCAGGAGGGCAGCGAGGTCGTAGTCTGCGGTTTTGCGGACAGGGTCAGGGATATAGGAAACCTGCTGTTTATTAACCTGCGTGACCGCACGGGACTTTTACAGCTCGCTTTCAACGACAGCACTGACAAGGAGATCTTTGAAAAGGCAAGGACGGTCAGGGCTGAAGATGTGCTGATAGCAAGGGGCGTTATCAGACCCCGTGAGAGCATTAACAAAAACCTCAAAACCGGTCTTATAGAGGTAGATGTCAAGGAGCTTCGTATTCTTGCTAAGGCTGAAACAACACCGTTTGAGGTTACAAACTCTGAAAAGGTAAGGGACGAGCTGAAGCTGAAATACAGATATCTCGATCTGAGAAACCCCAAGCTTCAGAACAATCTTATCCTTCGCCATAAGATCGCCAAGGTCGTAAGAGATTATTTCTATGAGAACGATTTTCTGGAGATAGAGACCCCGATGATGATGAGGTCTACTCCTGAGGGCGCAAGAGATTATCTTGTTCCGTCAAGAGTTCACCCCGGAAAGTTCTATGCTTTGCCGCAGTCGCCGCAGATCTACAAGCAGCTGCTGATGATCGCAGGATACGACAGGTATATCCAGCTTGCAAGGTGCTTCCGTGACGAGGACCTGCGTGCTGACAGACAGCCTGAGTTCACGCAGATAGACCTTGAGATGTCGTTTGTTGATGTTGAGGATATACTTGTTATGGCAGAGGGAATGGTCCAGAGGCTGTTCAAGGAGATACTTGGTGTGGACATAGCTTTGCCGCTGCCAAGAATGACATTTGCTGATGCTATGAACAAGTACGGCTCGGACAAGCCTGACACACGCTTTGATATGCAGATCCAGGACATCACAGACATTGTTAAGGATATTGATTTCGTGGTATTCAAGTCTGCTGTTGAGAACGGCGGCTCGGTAAGGGCTATCGTTGCCAAGGGCGGTGCGGAAACTTACACAAGAAAAGAGATAGACAAGCTGGTCGAGCACGCAAAGGGCATCGGCGCAAAGGGTCTGGCATATATACGCTGGGCTGACGAGCCGAACTGCTCGTTCAAGAAATTCCTTGCAGATGGCGAGCTTGAAAAGATTCTGTCAGGCGTTGGAGCTGAGAAGGGCGACCTTGTGCTTATCTGTGCTGACAGGAACAAGGTCGTGCTGAACACGCTTGGCGCAATAAGGCTTATCTGCGGCAAGAGGCTCGGACTTGTCAAGGAGGGCTACAACTTCCTGTGGATAACGGAGATGCCGTTCTTTGAGCAGGACGAGGAAACAGGCGAGTGGGTAGCTGCTCACCACCCGTTCACGATGCCGATGGAGGAGTGCATAGAGTTTCTTGACAGTGCACCGGAAAAGGTCAGAGCAAAGGCGTTTGACCTTGTGCTCAACGGCACGGAGCTGTCTTCGGGTTCAATGAGAATCACTGACCCGGCGCTGCAGAAGAAGATGTTCGAGTCGCTGGGTATGACTGACGAGGAGATAGATGCAAAGTTCGGATTCCTCGTAGATGCATACAGATATGCTTCGCCGCCGCATGGTGGTATGGGTATCGGTCTTGACAGACTGGCTATGATAATCTGCGGTGCAGACTCGCTCAGAGATGTCGTTGCATTCCCTAAGGTGCAAAACGCAAGCGAGCTGATGAGCGCCTGCCCGGCTGAGGTCGATGAAAAACAGCTCGAGGAGCTTCACATCAGCACTATTAGTCCCGAAGAATAACCCCCCAAAAGCAGTACCCATAAGTACGTTGCTAATATAGAAGCATTTCGCCATAGTATTTCTGATATTCAGTCAGAAGTACTATGGCGTTTCTGTTGCCTTAACATAAATCAGAATTTAGCCGCCGCTGCGGCGCGCAATTCCTTCGCCCGCAGCTTTGCAAGAGCTGTGGCTTTGTCTGGCTCGGGGCTGAATTTCTTTGGAGCTATAAATTTAAACTATTACTATCAAATTAATAGTTTTGCACCCGAAGGGGTTAGGGGGCGACCGGAAAGCCCCCTAAAGAGGCTATATTAAATAAGTTCAGGTTCAACGCTCGAACGTCAAGCCATAATGGCTTGAGAAAAAAGAGTTCTATACAGGGCAAGGGGCAGCCCTCTCTTGCAGGGCATGCCCCTCTTCAAAAATAGTCCACCGGACTATTTTTGAATTCACCCTGTGCTGAGCGTTTGACGTTCGGGGTGTTCCGCTGACTGCGGTCAGCGGCGAGGGCTCTGCCCTCGACCCGCAAGCCTTTTTTACGAGAA
>CADAHS010000038.1 GCA_902787825.1 uncultured Ruminococcus sp.
CCCCTCTTCAAAAATAGTCCACCGGACTATTTTTGAATTCACCCTATGCGGAGCGCACAATGTAAGGGGCTTTCGCTCTCTGCGGAGAGCGACAAGGGCTCTGCCCTCGACCCGCAAGCCTTTTTTACGAGAAAAGGCTTGACCGAAAAACCTGTTATTATACCATACTAACAAAATGAAAGCCCGGAGCTGCACAGAGGCGGTTGTCATCTCATACTGATATGCGACGGACACGCGCGCCGCAGCGGCGGCTGAATTCTGATTTATTATACCACAAATCGCTTTGCTTTTCAAGGCTATTATTCTGCTCGTTGTGTAAAGTGTACAAATTTAGTATAGTATTTTGTGATAATTGTTGCTTAAAAGTTCATTGACAAAAAGGTAAAAATCAAGTATAATAGACTTGTGCTAAAAATCTTGTTTTTTCACAGTTTTACAGCTATGGAGGTAATAATTATGTCAAAATTCGTATGTTCAGTATGCGGTTACATCTATGAAGGCGAGCAGCCACCCGAGAAATGCCCGCAGTGCGGCGTTCCTGCTTCAAAGTTCAACAAGGTCGAGGACGAGCAGATCACTTGGGCTGACCAGCACAAGCTCGGCTCTGCACAGGGTCTTGACGAGGAGATCGTTCAGGGACTGCGTGATAACTTCAACGGCGAGTGCAGCGAGGTAGGTATGTATCTTGCTATGGCGAGAGTTGCTTACAGAGAGGGCTACCCCGAGGTAGGTATGTACTATGAGAAGGCTGCCTTTGAAGAGGCTGAGCACGCTGCAAAGTTCGCTGAGCTGCTCGGTGAGGTTGTTACCGATTCCACAAAGAAGAACCTTGAACTTCGCTATATGGCTGAAAACGGCGCCTGCGAGGGCAAGATGAAGATCGCTAAGAAGGCTAAGGAGCTTGGCTACGATGCTATCCACGATACCGTTCACGAGATGGCTAAGGACGAGGCAAGACACGGCTGCGCCTTCAAGGGCCTGCTGGACAGATATTTCAAGTAATGTTATTGAGGGGAACTCTTTTAGGAGAAGCAAAAAACGGAGAAGCGCACTTGCTTCTCCGTTTTTTCGGGAGTAACCGTGGTAACGGTTACTCTGTTCCCCCGAGGATACCCAACGGGTATCCTCGCCAGCGACCGCAGGTCGCTTATCCCCCGTTCAGAAACCTTTTAATGATTTTCGGCACTTAGGGCAAGAAGCCCAAGTGCCGAAAATAACTAAGAGTTCTAAGAGAGTTCAGAGAATATTCTTTTCAGAAGAACTACCCTTAATAGTAAACCAAGAGGATATCTTGAAAAACAGTATTCCGAGCCTGCAATCCTAAACGACTCCGCAAGCCCTGTAACTGCACAATGATAGCAAGAACTCGGCAGGCAGCAGGGAAATCAGCGCCCCGTCACTGCCGTTGTATGAAGCGAAGAATAAAGGACACCCTGACCTACAGATGAAGATTTGAGTGGGTGGCGGCAAATGAGGGGTGACGGGAAGAGGGTTGCTAAGGGGGAAACACAGAGGGGAGAAAAGTCCGCTCACCCACGCCATCAGAAGAGCAAACCTTGTATCAAAAAGAAATGACGATTTAACGGACGGCCTCGCCGCCGGGCTACTTGCCATTTGCTTAACTGTTAAGGAGCTTTTCAGAAGAATAATACACTGCATAAAAGACCGGTCTGACGACTGGTCTTTTTTTGTTGGAGTTACACAGATAGATGCGGCTGCTTTTGTGCACATCTCCAAAAATTAAGAAAGCCTGCACACTTTTCCGCCCCATGGTCGTTTACATATATGAGGGCAGGTCATTGCACGAACTGTTATTTTGTGCTATAATATGTAAGATCAGAAAGGGGACTTGAAAATGAGCAGCGAGTCAAAAAGTGTGCTGAGAAAGATAGTGCTTGCAGCTGCTGTCATTGCGGCAGTGCCGCTGGTTATCTGCGGGTTGTTTATGCTGATGTTTCTGTGGTCGATGAGCGATGACCACGAAACGATAAAGACCGAGTACGGCGACAAGTTCAAGGTGAGGAGAAGCTATACTTTCAGCGAAGTAGCGAGCGACCTTTATTCAACAAATTCAGATATGCACATCTGGATCGAGCTTGGCATTTATAAGGACTCTTTCAAAGGCTTGGCACACACCGACGACCTGACGGTATATAATGTAATTGGAATGGTCATCTTTGACAATGGCAGCGGATTTGAAGAGCTTACCGAAAACAACATCAACGACAACTCCGAAGTTGCAGAGGTCTTAAAGGATAATATCATGTCCGAAAACGGCAGCTTCAATTCGTTTTTAAGATTGCTCCTGAACAGCAAAAAATACCGCAGGGAAGCGAAAAAGATAATCGACCTTGTCAATGACTGGGACACGGAGAAACTGGCGGAGTACGGCTATGACGATTCACAGACCCACTATGACTGGCAGATAAGAGACTACAAGATAGATGCAGACAGGATATTGGAGGAATGGAAAAAGAAAGCCTCATACAGTGAATGGGAAGAGATAGGTATAAAGTCGTAAGCGTGTCTGAACTTCCTCACAAACGGGAGATCGCATTGTGAGCGTCACGGCGGAGCATTGACGGCAAACGACTGACTAAGGGGGCTTGAAAATGGCAAAGAGAATAAAGATAATAGCTTTGGTATTTGTCCTGCTTGCAGGCTATGTGACCTATTTTCTGTGTACGCATATGACCTATTGGCATAATGTCAAGTGGGATTATCCGCTCTTTGCAGAACCCGATACAGAGTATCTGGATATATGGGACTTGCGACTGCTGAATTTTACTTCTCAAAAAGACCGATTATATTTGGATACATTAGGTACAGCACTCGTAAACAGTTCATATAAGAACAACGGTGTTATGCAAAAAGACTTTGAAGGTATCATTTCAGAAACAAGATTTGAAGAAATAAACCCAAGAAGGTCTATGTTCAGCATTGAGCACACAAAAACTGTATTGGATTCCATAATTGATGAGGATTTTGACCTCAAAGAAACTGATGTTTTACAGCACGGTAATAAGGCGATCTTTTTCTTTTGCTTTAAATATCACGCAAAGTATAACCCGGGCGAAACGGAGATAGATAGTACATTTTCACATAGCGGTGCTCCTGACAGGATATATTTTGAATATGAAAATGATAAATGGGTCGTAAAAAAAATAGATCTGGAGAGCCATAATGCATAAAGATCAATCGTAAAAGTGTCTGCCCGGCGGACGGTGCGTCTGAGGGATCTGCGCAGATATCTATTGACTTTTCGCATCGTTTGGAATATAATATCCTTGTTCGCAGTTTTGCGTAAGAAAGGAAAGACAATACAAAATGATGTGGGTAGGAATCTATGCCGCTTTGGCGGTATGCGTGGTGTTTTTTTCGATCAAACTGGCTAACTATGTTGATCTCATCGACAAAAAAACAGACCTGTCGGGAGCGTTCATAGGCGGAGTGATCCTTGCCGCAGTTACCAGTCTGCCCGAGCTTTTCACCTCTATCTCGGCGGTGCTTTTCGTTAAGCAGCCCGACCTTGTAATGGGTAACATACTCGGAAGCAACCTGTTCAATATGTGCATTTTCGGCGGTGCAGCACTTGTCGCCGCAAAGAGTATGTGCAAGTCTACCATAGGCAGCAGCCACTTCAAAACTACGGTAATTACGTTCATTATGTTTGCGATAATGCTTCTGCCGGTAGTGTTCAAAAAGGACTACACGGTTGTCGGCATAAGCGTTTACTCGATAATCCTGCTGGTGCTTTACGCTTGTTCTATCAAGTTTATGGCAGGTGACAGCGCAGAGAGCGAGGGCGAAGACAACAGCGACCTTACCCTCAAACAAATAATCATCAGATTTATCATTATGGCAGTGCTGCTGGTAACAGCATCTATCTTCATCACCATCGCAGCAGACCACCTCTCCGAAGAGTTCAACCTCGGCAAGACGGTCGGCGGTGCGCTGTTCCTCGGTGTAGCTACCTCGCTGCCCGAGCTTACCTCGTCTATTGCGCTTATCAGAAAGGGCAACTTCAACGCCTGCGTGGGAAATGTCATGGGCAGCGGCGTGTTCAATTTCTGCATAATCTCCGTGGCAGATATCCTTTACAGAGACGGCTCGGTGTATATCTCAAACGACAAGTCAAGCTCGTATCTTAACATTTTCGGACTCGCTGCAACCGCTGTCGTGGGCGCAATACTCATAATGAAACAGCGCAAAAAAGACAGCGAAAACGCAGCTCTCAAGCTCTTCTACCGCCTCGGCGGACTGTGTATCCTCGGCTGCTATGCCGCATTCCTCGTGCTGTCAAACTGATCCCGACCTTATCGGCGGCTAACCGGGGAAACCCTTTTGGAGAAGGGTTCTCCCCCAGACCCCCTTCCTAAACCTTTTAATGAAAATCAGCCATATGGGATAAAACCCATATGGCTGATTTTGATTGATAGTTCAGAAAAGAGAGTTTGAGAGAAAATCGTTCGTCAAGAGGATATCCTCAATTATCTGTCGATGAAATCGGAATAAATCTGACAACCGAGAAATGCCGAGAAATACCACTGTGTATTTGGTAAATAGTTGGGACAATTCTTCTGAAAAGAATCCTCTCTGAACTCTCTTGGGGACTTTTAGTTATTTTTCGCCATTGGGGTCGTAGACCCTAATGGCGAAAAATCATTAAGAGGTTTCTGAAAAGGGGATAAGCGACCTTACGGTCGCTTGCGAGGATATTCAACGAATATCCTCGGAGGCTAAAATGGCGAAGCATTTTTGGCTTCTTCCAAAAGAGTTCTCCCCAATTACTTATCATATTATATAGTCATATTCCACGTTGTTTTTGAGCAGGTCTGCGAGGGTGATGCCGGAGAAATAATTTTTGATCAGCTTATAATAATTTTCCCAGACGGGGAGAGTGCGGCACTGTGCTGAGCGTGAGCACTGTTCGCCGTCCTCTTTGAGGCACTCCACGGGGGCGAGGTCGCCCTCAGCGGTAGAGAGTATCTCCCACAGGTCATAGCGATCCGGTTCACGGGTGAGCTTATATCCACCGCCCTTGCCGTGAAGACTTTCGATCAGCCCGGCTTCCTTGAGCGGCGGGAGAAGTCTTTCGATATATTTGAGTGAGATGCCTTGCCTTTTTGCAACGTCTTTCATCGGGATAAAGCTTCCGTTGCGGTGCTCTGCGAGATCAAGCAGGATCCTCAGCGAGTAGCGTCCTTTAGTCGAGATCATTGTTTCCCTCCGTTCTTAAACCAACTTGGTAGGTTGGTTACAGTTTAACACAAAAAGGCGTTATTGTCAAGAGCTGTTTTTCACAAGTTAGCTGTATATGTTCACGCAAAATACTCAGAATTTTGTCAAAACGCACATTGAAATTTCGGCGTGAGAATGATATAATCTATACGGTATTTTTAATTATGAAATTTTGGAGGTATGTGAATATGCAAAAGATAATTTCAGGTAAGGTCCGTGAGGTCTATGATACCGGCAGGGACGAGCTTATCATCGTAACGACCGACAGGATCTCTGCTTTTGACGTGATTCTTGACAGCGAGATACCGGGCAAGGGTGTGAATCTGACACAGATAGCAAACTTCTGGTTTGACTACACCAAGGACATCGTAAAGAACCATATCGTTTCAACAAAGCAGGAGGATATGGGCGCAGAGTTCGCAGACGCTTACTACAAGGACAGAACGATCAAGGTCAAGAAGCTGAAAATGCTCCCTTATGAGGTCATCGTAAGAGGCTATCTTTTCGGCAGTATGTGGAATGCGTATAAGGCAGGCGAGAAGTTCTGCGGCGCAGAGTTCAAGGGCGAGCATCAGCTTGCAGAGAAGCTTGAAACACCGATCGTAACGCCTTCCACCAAGAGCAGCGAGGGACACGACATCAACATTACCCGTGAGGAAATGGCGCAGGGTGTCGGCGACGAGCTTGCGCAGAAGATATTTGATATCTCTATCGCACTCTATAAAAAGTGCTATGACTACGCCCTGACAAAGGGGATCATCATTGCCGATACCAAGTTTGAGTTTGGTCTTGACGAGAACGGAGAGATCGTGCTTGCAGACGAGATGTTCACACCTGATTCAAGCCGTTTCTGGAACGCAGCAGAGTATAAGGTCGGCGAGTCTCCAAAGTCCTATGACAAGCAGTTTGTCCGTGACTGGCTGATCGCAAACGACCTCAAGGGCGTAGAGCCTGCACCAAAGCTCCCTGATGAGATAGTTTCAAAGACTGCCGCACTTTACGACGAGTGCAGAAGCAAGATCACGGGATAATAGCAAATATACGAAGCTCGGGAAACCGGGCTTCTTTTTTGTCTAAAATTCGACTCGTTTATTTGGGCAAGTATACAGTTTTTTGAAAACCGCTTTACCTTTTATGCAAAATGTGTTATAATTAACTATAGATAACAAATTATGATAACACTTTTAACCAAAGGAGTTGATTTGATGAAAAAGAAAAGATTGTTATCGTTGTTAATGGCAGCAGCTCTTTTTGTAGGCACTGCGGCAGCTTTGCCCGAAAACAAGCTGGTTGACAACACAGGCATTAAAGCAAGTGCTGCCACCACGACCACAGGAAGTGTTACTCGTTTTGCGGGCGACAATCGGTACGACACAGCTGCTCTGATCTCAAAGGCAAGCCACAAGACATCTCCGACCGTTGTCATAGCAGACGCAATGACTTTCCAGGACGCACTCATCGCAGTGCCGCTTGCAAAGGCGTACAACGCACCGCTTTTGCTTGCAAACCCTAATCTCGTAACAACACAGACTGAAAAAGAATTAAAGCGTTTAAACGCTAAAAAAGTTATCATTGTCAACACAAACAATGCATTAAAACCCAAAACAGTAAACGCTCTGAAGAAATACAACCCGACTATTTACAAGGGCAGGACATGCTTTGAAACATCAAAAATAGTCGCCGAGGCATTACAGGCAAAGACAAAAAAAGCTCCGACAGATGTTTTCTTCACGACCAACAAAGCGTTTGCAGACGCACTTTCGATCTCACCTGTCGCAGCTCTCAAGGGTGCACCTATCCTCTATGTTGACCCAAGCAAGAAAACGCTGGATTCAAACATTATTGCTTACCTCAACAAGGTCAGGGGCAGTATCAAAAGCGTATACATCGTAGGCGGAACGGTTGCTGTTCCGAGAGCGATAGAAAAAAGTATCGAAAACAGCATCAAAAAGGCGCTTCCTATAAAGAGATTTAACGGCGCTCAGAGATACGAAACCTGCGTGATGATTAACAACTATTTCGCAAGTCTGCTTAACTCTAAAACTGTATGCGTTGCCAAGGGACTCGATTTCCCTGACGCTCTCGCAGGCGGCGTGTTCGCAGCAAACCATAAAGCACCGCTCCTGCTTGCAGACGGATCATTGAGAGCTGCACAAAATAAATATCTTTGGACAAAAAGACCTAGCAAGATTTATGTTTTTGGTGGCCTCGTAGCAGTTTCAAATGATCTCGTTATGAGCATAAACACAGAAGCAGGAAACAGAGTAGATACAACAACATGGCATGGTGCCGATTCTACATCAGAATCTATAAACACTGTTAGAATATATTGCTGGAATTCGGAATTCAAGCTCTATTTTGACAAATACTATCCAAAGTATGGCAAATACAAAGTTCGAACCCGTTCTTACAGAGATTGGGATACTGGAGAATTATTATCTGAAATAATATCAATAAACGGGAAAAAGATAGAGTGGGTTCAAAACACCATCGATGGCAACTTGTATCAAACGGAACTTGATAAAGCTTTAATTAATCAACCATATAGCGAAAACAAAGTTGATATGTTCCTGATTGAGCCTGACTATGCTCAGAAATATGTAAAGGGCAATGTTGCAATGTCAGTCCATGATTTGGGAATAACAGATAATGATACAAAAAACATGTATCAATATTTAAAGGATCTTGGTACCGTTCCAAACACTTATGAATTGAATGCTCTTGCTTGGAATGCAAATGTAGGTCTATTCTATTATGATGTAAACATAGCAAAAAAAGTCCTTGGAACAAGCGATCCTGCAAAGGTTCAGAGCTATGTTAAGGATTGGAACTCTTTTAAGAAGACTGCTCAAAAGATGAAGTCAAAAGGTTATAAAATGTTGTCTTCTCCAACTGATACTTTCCGGGTTTATGCTTCCAATATTTCCACCCCGTGGGTAAACAATAAATAATTGAATGTTGATCCTCAAATGAAAACTTGGGCAAATCAGTCGCGGGACTTTACTCTTAACGGATATAATAATTATACTTATCAATGGTCGCAAAACTGGATTAATGATATGAAAAATGGTTCAAAAGTATTTGGATACTTTTTGCCTGATTGGGGATTAGAAAATGTTCTCAAGGGAATGGCTGGTGCCGGTACTAAGGGCAAGTGGAAAGCATGCATGGGACCTGCAGGCTGGTACTGGGGCGGAACTATGATTTGTGGTGCAATCGATTCAGATAACAAGGATATTGTAACTGATATAATGAAGACAATGACTTGTAATACTAATCTTGCAAAAGAATACCTGAAAAACACAAATTATATGCCGAATAACAGAGCGGCTGTAGATGCTGTGAAAAACTCATACAAAAACAGCTATATCGGCGGTCAGAACCATTTGACATTAATGTCAAAGAATGCAGATAGGATTCACATAAAAGGAAGAGTGACACCATATGATCAGGGCTGTTTGGAATACTTCCAGGGCGATATGTATGATTATATCTATGGTTATGAAAGCTATAATGATAGATTAAAATCATTCTTAAAACGTATAAATAACATTTATCCAGAACTTGATACAGGGTATGGTTCAATACTAATCTAATTGCTTTAAAATCTTAAGCTAATCCCCTTTTGTTTATCAATAAGGAATATCAATTATGATATGCCAAAATGATAATGACAAAAGGGGAGTTTTTTCAGCCCTTACCATCTTGCCGGAATTTGCTGGGTATGTGGGTAAAATATCGGACTTTTTGTTGACAAGAGGGGAAAAAGGTGATATAATAACTGTACATTGTGTAAATAAACATAGAAATAACAGAAACAGATTTTTTGGAGTGGATATCAATGTTAAAGAAAATGATCTCGGCAGTTTCGGCTGCGGTCGTTGCGCTTGGCTTAGCTGTGGGCACACAGTCAGGTGCGTTCGGCTCGCAGGGAACTGTCAGCGCAAGTGCGGCTGATGCGAAAACCGCTCAGACGACCTACATACTTCCTGTACAAAGGACCAGCGGCAGCAACAGGTATACTACCGCAGTTGAGTGCTCAAAGCAGGCTTTCCCCAAGGGCGCAAAAACTGTCATCATCGCAAGCGGAACAGGCTATGCCGACGCTCTGGCAGGCGCTTCTCTTGCAAGCACCGCCAACGCCCCAGTGCTGCTGTCTGCACCATCGGGACTTACTGCGGAGACCATCAAGGAGATCCAGAGGCTCAAAGCTAAGGAGGTCCTGATCCTCGGCGGCGAAAACGCAGTGCCTTATACCGTTGAATATCAGATCACGGGTGTACAGGTCAAAAAGCCGGAGGAAAAGCAGGATAACGACGACGGGGAAGATAAAGAAAATAAGGAAAATACGGACAATAAGGATAAGCAGACCGACGATCAGAAGTCTGACGATAAGCAGACCGATGATAAGCAAACTCAGGATACAAAGCCTGCGCAGACCGAAAGTACAGAGTCAAAGGTCAGCGAGGGCATTGATAAGAATATCGTTGTCAAGCGTATCCAGGGCAAGAACAGGTATGAGACTTCGGTCGCTGCTGCACAGGAGAACCAGCTCAGGCTCAAAAAAGCCCCCAACAGAGTTTTCTTTGTCAGCGGATGCGATTTCCCCGACGCACTCTCTATTGCGCCGATCGCAGGTCTGTATAATGCACCGGTAATATATGTGGATAAGTCCGGAAAGCTCAACGAAAAGGTCGTTGAGTATCTGAAGTCAACAAAGGGCAAGATATTCCAGGCTCAGATAATCGGCGGAACAAGCGTTATCGGCGACAAGATCTTTGAGCAGATCAAGCCCTATATCCCAAAGTCAACAAGACTTGGCGAAAGCAATAGATATCTGACAAACATCAAGATAAATCAAGCTTTTGCAAGCGTGTTCAAGAGCAAGGCGCTGTACGTTGCGACCGGAAAAGACTATCCCGATGCGCTGACAGGCAGTTTGCTTGCAAAGAACGAAAAGGCTCCGCTGCTGCTCGTCAGCGACACCTTCACCGCTAAGCAGAAGGAGTATATCAAGAGCCGTGATACCCAGAAGCTTTGCCTGCTCGGCGGTGCGGCTACCGTTACCGAGGGTACTGTAACATCGCTGTTCACCTTTGTTGAGCCGCAGTTCACCATGCTCAATTTCGGAACTACCGCTTCGCTCACATGGCAGGAAGTGCCTTCTGCCTTTGCATATGAGCTTTACAGAGATGGAAAGCTCCTGAAAAGATTTACCGACCGCAAGGCGACCTCCTATACCGACAGCGGCCTTAAAGCAAATCTTGATTATAATTACAAGCTGAGATTTGTTTATAAGTCCAAGACCGGAGAGGTCTATAACAGAGATTTCACTCAGTCCTCCGGTGAGTACCATGCAGTGCTCAACTCAGTGACACATTCCCCCAGAAGCACTCTGGTGACCGAGAACGCTCAGCCTGCAAAAAGCACCTTCTCATCATATAATATCATGCTTTTGAAAACAGGCGACTGGGCTACTCTTGATAAGTTCGCCAAAACACATTTCACCAAGGATATGACTAACGCCGATAAGGTCGCATATACCCTTAACTGGATAAATAAAAACGTCTGGTACGGCACCGTTCAGGACGGCGGCTGGGCTGTTCTTCTGTCAATGGTCAACAAGGGTACGTTCTCTTATGTCAACTGTATCTTCAACCATAAGATAGGTCAGTGTAACTGCTATAACGGTGCACTCGTTTCTATGATGCTGTATCTGGGCTATGACGCTCATCTCGTAATGGGTCACAGAGGTACCGCAAACAGCAGGGGTGCGATCACCTCAAGATGGCAGCACTTCTGGGGCGAGGTCAGCATCAACGGTCAGACCTATGTCATGGAAGCCGGAAACTACGGCGAGGACGGCGACTGGATGCACGTCTGCGAAAGGTATAGAAACGTCGATACCCCAACTCATGGCTATATCAAAAATAACAGGATCATGATGACGTAGTGATCTTAATATGCAGCATCTGCCCCGGAACGTTCCGAACGCTCCGGGGCTTTTTGTCTGCACTGCTGATCCGGTATCTGCCCGTGCTACGCTTTTTTTTACCGTTTCAGCTTTGCGATAGGTGCAGTTTGTTATTGACAGGGCTTACACATCGTGGTATACTTATAATCAGGATAAAAATTAAAAGGGAGTTGAACAGAAATGTTAAAAAAGATCGTATCAATGTTGTGCGCTTGTGCAATAGCTGTAAGCTGTTCACTGGGTGCGTATGCCGCTGAGGACAATAATGATAAAGCCGTCAGCACAACAGCAGAGGTAAGCGATTTCTGGGATTACGGCGATGCCAGCCTGCCGATTCAGCGTATCAGCGGAAACAACCGTTACGAAACTGCATCGGAGTGTGTGTTCAGAACCGAGTTTATCGACGATGCCAGAAGCGTGATACTTGCCTCCGGCGAGAGCTGGGCAGATGCGCTTGTCGGTGTGCCGCTCTCCAAAAAGCTGAACGCCCCGATCCTTCTCACCGGCAAAAAGACGCTCAATGAGAACGCCAGATACGCAATGAACTTCATGTTTGCTGAAAACGTGTATATCCTTGGCGGAAACGGTGTTATCAGCAAGGCTGTTGAAAAGTCCCTGACCCAGGGCGAGAAGAAGCAGGACGGCGGCGAGCAGCAGTGGGTCCCTACATATAACGTGCAGAGATTTGCGGGCAAGGATAGGTACGCAACCGCTGTTGAGATAGCAAAGCAGCTCCAGAAGGACGAAAAAACGTTCCCCGAAACGGTGTTCTTTGTCAGCATATCTAACTTTGCAGACGCACTTTCCGTCAGCACCGTAGCAGCCCTTATGCAGGCTCCGATCTTTTATATCAGCCCCACCGGCAAGCTTGACGATGTCACAAGAAAATACCTCAAAAGCTGTAATAAGAGCATAAAGAAAGCTTATGTTATCGGCGGAGAAAAAGCCATAGGCAGCGCCGTTTTCAAGGAGCTTTCGCCTTACGTTGCAAATCCGAAGAACTCCAAGACCAAAAAGGTCGAGAGGATCAGCGGAAGCAACCGCTATGAGACCTGCCTGAAGATAAACACTAAGTTTGCCAAGCTTTTCAAGAACGATCTGTGCATTGCTACCGGCAAGAATTTCCCCGATGCCCTCGCAGGCGGAGCAGTCGCAGCCAAAAAAGAAGCCCCGATGCTTCTGGTCGCAGACAGCCTCACCGCTTCGCAAAAGAGCTATCTGAACAAGCGTCAGACCGAAAATTTCTACCTCTTCGGAGGCTATAACGCTATAAGCAGCGAAATGGAGACCCGGGCGGTGTTCCTTGGCGATCCTAAGGTCACGCTTTCTCTCAGCGGTAAAAATGCCGTGGTCAGATTCAACAAGCTCCCCAAAGCAAAAACATATGAGATATATAGGGACGCAAAGCTCATCAAGACCTTAAAAGATCCCAAAACGCTCAGCTACACCGATAAGAATATCAATATGTCCGTGGATCATAACTACACTGTCAGATTCAAGCTTGACAAGCAGCATTATATCGAAAGGACCAGATCCACAGGTGATTATGACGTTCTTCTCAATTCCGTAAAGCTCAAGCCGAGATATACCTTCTCTCTTGTAAACACTCAGAGCACTAAGAATATCGTTACCAAGCAGTACATAACCAATAACGATATCAAGATCCTCAGAGAGTTTGCCGCAAAGCATTTCACCAAGAATATGACCAACGCCGATAAGGTCGCCTATACCCTTAACTGGATCAATAAAAATGTCGTTTATTATGATTTCAATAATGTTAATCATCAGAAAAAGTTCAACGAGATGCTCAGAAACGGCACGTTCTCATATGTCAATGCGGCATTCAAATATAAGCTCGGACAGTGCAATATCTATAACGGCGCTCTCGTCGCTATGATGTGCTACCTCGGATACGATGCTCAGCTGATCCTCGGCTGGCGCGGATACGGCACGACCAAGGTCGATCCCAAGACCAAGAAGGAGACCTTCGTCGTTACAAGCAAATGGCAGCACTTCTGGGGCGAGGTCAAGATCAATGGTCAGACTTACCTTATGGAAACCGGAAACTACGGTCAGGACGGCAACTGGATGTATATCTGCGCAAGATATGCATATGCCGGCGGCTATCTGAAAAACCTTAAACCTGCCAGATGATCTGACAAAAAAACGCTTTCGGATGTAAGTGCGCTTCGCTTTTAAGAGGCAGGAGAAAAAAGCGTTTTGCCTGTACTTCAATAAACAGAATAAAGATGATCAGCCGTATGGAGTCAAAACTTCATACGGCTGATCTAATTAAAAGCTTTGTGAAAAATCAGACAAACTGACCCTGCGCTCAGCTGCAAGATATGTTCACAGCTGCCTGAACAGATCAAAGATCAGTTCTTTTTTAGCTATGCCCTTTGAGAATGCGGTCGCACCGCCGCAGGCAGTAGCAAGACGGAGTGAAAATTCGTAGTCATCGGTTTTTTCACAGCCTGCAAGAAAGCCGGCGACCATTGAATCACCTGCTCCGACCGAGCTGACAACATTTCCGCTGCATACGCCGAGCCTGTGCACGACATAGTTGCTGTCAACCAGCAGCGAGCCGTTTTGCCCCATTGAAACGAGCACGTTGCGTGCACCTGCGCTGCGAAGACTGCGGGCAAGCTCAGTCACCTGTTCATCACTGCTGATGCTCTCTCCGAAGAGAGTTTCAAGCTCGAAAATGTTGGGCTTTATGAGAAACGGCTCAAATCTCAGCACGTTGGCAAGCAGCTTGCCCTGTGCATCGACAACTGTTCTGATACTTTTGTCCGAAAGCCGGCTGAGTATCTGCTCGTAGATGTCATCACTTACACTTTCGGGAATGCTTCCTGCAAGCACGAGCGTGTCGCCGTCAGTGACCTGTGAAAGCTTTTCAAAGAACTGTTCAAGCTCCTCGTGAGAGATATCAGGACCCTTGGCGTTTATCTCTGTCTCCTCTTCAGCCTTTATCTTCACGTTTATGCGTGAGTTTCCACTGCTCAGCTCTACAAGGTCGCTTTCGATCCCGGCAGCGCTCAGCTGTTCAGCGATCAACCGCCCCGTTGAACCTGCGCAAAAGCCCAGAGCCTTTGTGGGTATGCCAAGCTCGCTCAGTATTGCCGAAACGTTCAGTCCCTTTCCGCCAAAGGTGATGTATTCCTCACTGCACCTGTTCAGGCTGCCTGCTGTGAGCTTGTCAAGCTCAACAGTGTAGTCTATCGAGGGGTTAAAAGTCACTGTGTATATCATGATCCTGCACTTCCTTTTGTGTTGAGTTTATTCAGTCATAAGTGTTATCAGTACCGAGTCAACGACCACGATGCCGATGAACCACCATATCGAGATGCCCGTGTAAAGCAGTATCGCTGTGACCGCAAAGATCGTTGCGATTATAACGCAGGCAATTCCGCCCGAGCTTTTCTTTTTGTGTAACAAGATCCGCTTTACCGCTAAGAAAATGCTCAGCGCATAGAGCACTCCTCCGATTATAGCTGAAATAAGCGCTATCGCCGACAGCACCGATGTTAAAGATTGTTCGGACATATCCCTGCTCCGTTCATAAACAAAATCTGTCCCGCACCCCAGAATGTGCGAAGCACCGCAAATATTATATCACACCATTGCTTTTTATGTCAAGCTGTGGCATTATCACCAACAACAATAATCGCATAAGGGGCGTTTTTTGTACAGATAACAAAAAATACTAAAATGTCGAATTGTGCTTGCAATTAGTGAAAGAATGTTGTATAATATATTTACTTAACTTTGGATTAAGTTGATATATATAGAGAGGTTAGACAGATGGACGAGAAATTGAACGAGAATGTTCAGCAGGGAGCCGATGAAGCGCAAAAGGCTCTGGCTGCCAGAAAAGAAGAAAAAGCCCGGCTGATAGCTCAGAAAATGGCAGCGTCCAGCTTTGAGGACGAGGTCATACATGGCAGCGGCGATGATAAAAAGACAGAGACCGCATTGAAAAAAGCTACCGATGCCGTCAACGCCGTCAGAGAAAGACCGCACAGCAAAGGAGCAACGGGAGAGTACCCGGCACAAAGAGATATGGCAAGAACAAGAAACAGTACAGGTGCACAGAGAAGACCCTCAGGCAGCCGTTCAGGCAGACCTGCTGACTCAAAAAAACATTCCGGTGCACGCAGAGCGCCTGCAAGAAGAAAGAAAAAGTCAAAAGCGCCGCTGATAGTATGCTGCTCGATACTTATAGCGATCGTTGTCGGCTGCGGCATCGCATATCTGGTGGGGCTTGGCAAATATAAGGATAAGTTCCTTGACAACACCTTCATCAATAACATTGATGTCAGCGGTAAGACAAAGGAAGAGGTATACAGCATAGTCAAGGAAAAAAGTACGCTGAAGGACAGCTTCACACTGACAAGACTTGACGGCACTGTGATACAGATACCGCTGAAGGATATAGGCTATGAGGATAAGACCCAGTATGAGATAGAGACCTTCTACAATTCTCAGAACCACTATAACTGGATAGGTGCAAAGTTCAATAATACCCAGTTCGAGCTGAAGGATAAGTTCACCTATGACAAGGTCCTGCTTGAAAACCTGCTGAAGAAAAAGCTGACCTCAGCTTCATCGGGAAAACAGCCCGAGAACGCATCTATACAGAAATCAAGCGACGGCACATATGTTATCGTCAAGGAAAAACCGGGAGATAAGATAAATGTCGATAAGATACAGAATCTGTACGATTTTGTCGAATCAAACCTTGATAACAATATCTATGTCATCGACGTTTCCGATGTTGACTGCTACGAAAGCGCAAAGATAACATCTGATTCGCTTAAAGACGAATGTGAAAAGCTCAACAAGATGAACCAGCTCACCATCACCTTTGACTTTATCCATAGCCAGGAAGTGCTCAAAGGCGACGAGATAATGAAGTGGGTGAGCTTTGACAGCAAGTCAAAGGACGGTATCGTTGTAGATACCAAGCTTGTGGAAACATACGTCGAGGGACTTGCCAAAAAGTACGATACCTACGGTATTGACAGACAGTTCAAAACCACTAAAAAAGGCGTTATCACCATAAAGGGCGGAAATACGCAGGCTAACGATACCGGCTGCTACGGCTGGTGGATAGACCAGCAGAAAACTATCCAGCTCATCAAGGATACTATCATCGCAGGTCAGAGCATCACCACAAAGCCTGTTTATTACCAGAACCCGAATTCGCACTATACCTATGCGTGCGATGAGTCAGTGTGGACAAAGGATAAGGACTACGGAGATACCTATGTCGAGATAGATATTGCCGCACAGCATCTGTGGCATTATGTAAACGGCAAGGTCGTTAAGGAATTTGATTTTGTTTCAGGTTATCTCTACGATAAGAACAGATATACCCGTGAGGGCGTGTTTAAGGTCTGGGCAAAGCAAAGCCCGTCAAGACTCAAGGGCGAAGGCTGGGATGTCAAGGTGCAGTACTGGATCAACTTCTCGCTTTACGGAGCAGGCTTCCACGATGCAACATGGCAGTACGGCGTGTTCGGCGGAAGCAAGTATAAGACCTCCGCAGGCGGCTCACACGGCTGTATCAACCTGTCACCGGAGAACGCAAAGTATATCTACAACAACGTGGCGATCAATACTCCTGTGTTCATCTATAATATCGAGAACCCGTCCTCAATGGCTGTGACAAAGCCAAACTGATGATATGAAAAACGCAAAACTCCGCAGAGAATGACTCTGCGGAGTTTTTTGCGATTGGGGGATCTATGGGAAACCTATTTTGTAGAAGGGCTGATAAATTCGACCGGGTCTATCCATTGTCCGTTTTGTTTGAGAGCAAAGTGAAGGTGCGTCGGTCCTGCAAGCTCGATCTGTGCCGTGTCACCCACCGCACCGATAACATCGCCCGAGTTCACCATGTCGCCTTCAGTCACGCTCACCGCCGCAGTCATACCGTAGTAGTGACCCTCAATGCCGTTGCCGTGGTCGATGATGACGCAGTTGCCCCACAGCGGATCGTTGTTTACCTTTGTGACCTTGCCCTTGTTCATCGCCTTTACGGGAGTTCCCGTGTCAGCCTTGATGTCGATGCCGTCGTGCGTCTTCCATACGCCGAGTGTCTCGCTTTTAACAAGTTCACCGTTTGAGAATTCACCGATGATCTCGCCGTTTACCGGCATAACGTTCGGCTGGGTCTTTACGCTGAGATCTTCAGACTGTTCAGGCTTTTTCTCCGGCTGAAGCTGGGTTGGCGGATCTTCTTTCGCAACGTCCGTAACCTTGTTTTCCACAGCCTTTGAGATCTCCGGCTCCGGATCTGCCACCACAAGACTCTTGTTTATGCTGTCCACCGTCTTGTTGTAAGCCGCAATACCTGCGCCTCCCAACGCCAGAAAACAAGCTCCGAGCGTGATGTACAGCCCCTTTTTGCCCAGCGTCCTGCCGAGCTTGGTTTGCTTAAAGCTGAAATTTTTCATATACCTGCATTGCCTTTCCCCGATAAAAATCACACTGCCTGCGTTTGAAAATTGCAGACCAAAGCTTATGCTATCGGTGCATAAGTCCTTTGGCTTTATTTTGGACAGATAAGCCGTAAATATACACACTAAGGAAAATTTTGTTGACAAAGCATCAAAAAGTGTGATATAGTTTATGAGAATAAAAAGTGCGCTTTTAATATTATAAATCAGAATTTAGCCGCCGCTGCGGCGCGCGTGTCCGTCGCATATCAGAGTGAAATGACAACCGCCTTTGTGATGCTCCGGGCTTTCATTTTGTTAGTACGGTAAATCCGAATTTAAAATTCTATTCAAACAATTAAGACCAGTTTATAAACAGGTTTTTGGGTCAAGCCTTTTCTCGTAAAAAAGGCTTGCGGGTCGAGGGCAGAGCCCTCGCCGCT
>CADAHS010000039.1 GCA_902787825.1 uncultured Ruminococcus sp.
ATTGGTGAGGAAACAGAAATCATTTCCCCAGCACCAGCTGCCCTCCTCTACGGTCGCTGCACAGCCCTGTGTTGCCCAGTCCCTGCTGCCGCCTGCGGCCTTGTCCATATCCTCAAGATCAAGCTCAACGACCTCCGGGCTGTTCTGCTTACGGAGTTCCTTTTCTGCCGCAATGAACTCCTCCTCGGTCACCTCATAGCCGAGCTCCGCTGCAAGTTCAACTGTCTGAGCGGGTGTCTTACCCGCAAGCTGAGCCTTCAGTTCCTCGTCCGAAAGGACTTTGTTCAGAAATTCCGCTGCTTTGTTGTTTGCCATAGTATATTTCTCCTGTATAATAATATTGATATAATTGTGGACGTATGATCTGTTAGTGATTTGCGATATGCGAGGTATCGGTCGTTTCCTTACCGCAGCTCGGGCATTTATAGTACCTTACCCTATCACCGTAATAGGTTGTCGTCTTTGCATGATACATCGTACTGCAGCAGTTCGGGCATTTAACAGCCACCGGCGCATTGGTATATGTCACGGAAGCAAGGAAACAGGAATCTGTTCCCCAGCACCAGCTGCCTGACTCTACGGTCGCTGCACAGCCCTGTGTAGCCCAGTCACGGCTTCCGCCGGCTGCCTTGTCCATGTCATCAAGGTCAAGCTCAACGACCTCCGGGCTGTTCTGCTTACGGAGTTCCTTTTCTGCCGCAATGAGTTCCTCCTCGGACACCTCATAGCCGAGCTCCGCTGCGAGTTCAACTGTCTGATCGGGTGTCTTACCCGCAAGCTGAGCCTTCAGTTCCTCGTCCGAAAGGACTTTGTTCAGAAATTCTGCTGCTTTGTTGTTTGCCATTGTGCTTACCTCCCTATGTAAAAAAACCGCCAAATGCAGAGTAGTGAATACCTTACAAAAATCATCTATTTTTTTTGCATTATAACACAGAGCTAATGCTTTGTCAATATGATTTTCCACTGTGACACAAGGGGTATGACGCTTTTGGTAATTTCAAGCAAAATGTCCCCTGTTCACTCCACCGGTGGTCAAAAAAAGGGACACAAAAAAAGCTCCGCAGATGTCGTATATGCAGTTTTTTGACTACAATTTCACCTGCCCTTGTAGCATAATTTACTTTGCAAACGTTTGCGTGCAGCATTTACTACAAAGCGGGGATATATTATCTATTGAATTCTGTGCAAAATGGTGCTATTATGTAGACACAGCAAGGGAAACACCAAGAAAACAAACGGAAAGATAAAGAGAGCCTTCACGGCAGTAGTGGCTGCTGTAATGATGATGTCAACCGCAGCGACGTTAGCTGCATCGGCTGACAACACACAGGCAGTTGTAAATATGAACACAAGCTCCGCAATGGCAGCCTCGGGAAATTCTTTCGCAGTAGTTGAGCTTGACGATGATCTGCTCAAGGTCAAGGACGTTACATCAGAAACACTTTTTAAGGTCCTTGAGGAATGCACCGAGTACGGCAAGTTCTTTACACCGGCTCTCAGCGGAATTCTTGATCTGTTCATAGGCGGTCAGCCGGATCCTACACAGGAAAAGCTGGATCAGATAAACGACAAGATCGACAAGCTGTTTGACCGCATCGACAAGCTGCAGAACGATCTGGTCTCCACAATGCAAACAGATATGGGTATCCAGAGCTTCCACGAGGTGTACACAGCTTTCAAGGCACAGACCAAGACGATGAGAAGAAAGATCTCGGAGATCTCAACAGACACTTCCCTCACACAGCTTGACAAGATTGCAAAGATAGGCTCTCTTGCAGGCGCATACAGCGAGTGGGATATCAAGTTTGAGAACGTACTCGGTCAACTCAACGAGCTTTTTGAAAACCCGTCAGCTACTGCAAATGCAAACATCTTCGAGCTTACATACAGACACTTCAGTGCACAGTCAATGTTCAGCGGCGAGGCTATTGACAAGGCAAAGCCTCTGTGCGACGCACTTATGCAGACATACATCGCAGGCTGCGCAACACTTACCGAGTGCCTGTCGGCACAGCTCTACATCAGCCAGCTTCCAAAGGAATATCAGGACAAGGTAGACAGCAGCTACAAGTCTCACATCTGCCTTAACAAGAATGATATTGAGAAAGAGATAAAGAATATAGGCGATTTTATGAACGGCAAAGTCGTTACCAAAACACACTCTGTGTTTGTAGGCTATGTCGATGAAAGAGGCACTTTTTATCCTCCGCAGACAAAAGTTAATGAAGTAACGATATATGGTTATATCAAAGTATTATATATCAACGGAATGCAGGTATGGAAAAAGATGGATGAGGTGCCATACGAACAGACCGTAACTGTTAAGTCGATGTATGATAAGACTTTCAACCGTGCAAGAAACATTCTTATAAACAAGAACCCAAAAGGTGAAGGATATCAGCTTTCAAACAAGCTTTTCAGCTGTGATCATACCAGCAATCCCAATTGCGACGGCAAATACTGGAACAATATGTCCGAACTCACACAGGATTGGTTCAAAGAAAAAAAGAGCACACAGGTAATAAAGTATGATGATGTCAGAGCAATGGCAGCTTACTGTCAGAGTAAGGGCATCACGATCCGCTCGCTGCTCAACAGCGTTGGCGTTGACACATCATCAGTTCCTCAGAATGCAAACCTCGTTACAAGCGACGCTATCGACGGAAGTAACGGCGATGCAGACAGGATAATCAGAGAGGTCTATTATGAAAAGACTTTCTATAAGGGCATAAACATCGACCAGGTCGGAGCAACCGAGCAGAAGTATCAGCTCCTTGACTGCGGCTGGAACCTGTGGAAAGGCGGAGAGCAGTGGAACTACGCACCGGGCGGAGCATTCTGCTGGATCTGATAAGACAGCAATAAATCATACTGTGTTTGATAATTCAAAACAGCACTCGTACACAAAGTACGGGTGCTGCTTTTGTTTTAAACTATAGCGTATCCCTGATATGCTGAAAGGTATCAACGGCAACAAGAACAGTATCGGGATACTGCCTGAGAAAATCATCTATCTGCTCTATCAGACCTTTAAGGTGCATTTGCAGCAGATCTTCACCGCCGGGTGGATGGTTAGACTACAGTTGTTATTCATATTTTCAAATATTGTATATGATAAATAAGGAATTTAGTTTAGCACTATGTAGTAGTGTGTGTCCGAAGGGGCTTTTGGGGGCGACCGGAAAGCCCCCAAAAAAACAAGAGCTATTCAATCCGCCTTTTTGCAGGCGGATTGCGGAAAAATAGTGAGTGTATTTTCCGTAGGGGCACGCCCTCTCTTGCAGGGCGTGCCCTCTTTCAAACAGTCCACAGGACTGTTTGAAATTCACCCCTTGCCGAGCGCGCGAAGCATCGGGTATTCCGCCGTCTGCGGACGGCGGCAAGGGCGCTGCCCTTGACCCGCCAGCCTTTTTTACGAGAAAAGGCTGGACCGAAAAACCTGTCTTGTCTTTGGCAAGTCCTTATAGGTAGTGCAGACCGATAAATTCCGATTTGTATTACCCGATCTATTCTTCACGCGCTGTGCAGCAGCTTGATGTACAGCCCGAACAGTTTGTGACATCTCGGGCACTCTATCATAAAGTCCGCAGGCTCACTTTCGGTCTTTGTCAGCACGCTTTGGTTTTTCAGCTTTGCATCTGCCACGTCTGCACACCGTCCGCCGCAATGGGGACATTTCAGCTTGGGCATCTTTCGTCTGTTGTCACTGGTCTGCAATTTCTTCTCCTGTTCTTACAGCAGATCCTTGATAACTTTCACCGCCACTCCCTGTATCACTATCTGCTGTGGGCATATATCTTTGTACCGCTTGTTCTCGGCGTGGAGAACAGGTCTTTCCTTCTTTGCATCGAACACAAGTCTTTTGAGTGTGCTCTGATTGTTTTCGTCAAGGGCAGCGACTATCTGACCCAGCTCCGCTTTCTTTGTCATCTTGACAAGCACAAGGTCGCCGTCGTCGATGCCTGCATCTATCATAGAATCGCCGCTGGCTTTGAGGATATAGTGCTTGCCCGAGCGAACCCACGACTTTGGTATCGAGAGATACTTCCCTCTCGTCTGCTCCTCGCTTGTGGGCATACCGCACGGGATAGAACCTACCACAGGAACACGCACTGTATCATCTGTTGTGAGCTGTGCGATCCTCTGTGTGATGATAGTTTTGCCGTCATACTTGAGCACGCCCTGACTGTCAAGCTCCTGCAGATACCTCAGCGCTGTCTGCCTTGAAAAGCCGAGCTCCGCCTCGATATCACGCAAAGACGGCGTGTACTTGTATTTCAGGTAGTGCTTGTCAATGTACTCGATCATATCCTTTATTGCCTGCTGCTTGTTCATATCAATTCCTCCGCATATCATTCCATATGACTTCTGTCACAAGTATAATATATCACATTCAAGCTGATGTGTCAACAGTCACAATGACCTTCGTCACAATTTTCAGCGCTTTAACACAAAACCGGACATTCAAAACAGACATCGTGTTCATTATCTGTCACATTATCGGATTCTAAACGCTGTGAGACATTCGTCATTTTGACGGGAGCAAAAAAAGCACCTGCTCGGATGGGCAGGTGCGTAGTGAGTATTATGTTTCAGTGTTCATACAGACCAATGCCTTTGCATCACTGCATTACGTATCATTTCAACCTCTGCCTGAGCATTCAGCATATGCACCCTGCAAAGCGGAAATGACATCTTGCCGTTCTCATCGTTAACAGCAGCGCTCAAACCAACATATGTGGGAACCGCACGGTAATGACCTACTATCGTTACTATATCTACAATGCTGTCGATCCTGAGAATGGCTCCGTTTTTGATAAACAGATAATATCTGCCAAGCCTGAACTGATCATTCGCAAATGGCTGTGCATAGGCAAAGTCGATGTACATGCTGCGCCCGCCGTCTGCGGCAAGGTAGGAGTTGAACCTTTTTGATGCTCCTTTTCGATATCTGATAACGAGCCAGCAAAGAAAAGCAAACACAGCACTTACTGAGGCGCCTATTATCACACCAGTCAAGAGACTCTCCCCTAGGGCTGTAATGACAAGAGTTAGTACCAAACCCTCAAGTACAGTCACCACAACGGGGGCTGCTCCCAGCTTGGGCACACGCATTACTTTGCAGTAGCTATATAAAGCGTTACTTAACTGATTAAGCTGTTGCTCGTTCATCATCCCAGCAAAATTGGGATCTTGGTTAAATTGTGACATTGTCGTTTAAACCTCCTGTAGTAGCGAATTGGGCTTGGTGCGCGTGGCGAATTTGAATTTTCCTTTTCAGAAAATCGGATACGTCTTTGTTATGCCAGTTTATCGTCTGTTTCCAACAGTTCATCCATATTATATCACACTTTTTCAATTTTGTCTCGGCTTTTTGCTCATTTTCTTTATTTTTTCATTAAATGCTTGAGTAGCCAAACGCAACCTCTTCTACTGACATGCGAAATCTTTCGCAACTGCCACCTAATATAACAGGTGGATAATTTTGTCTGGTGGATTCGCTGCAAACTTATTGACATTCATCATCATATCTAAGTGTTTGTTCAATTTGATATCAGAAAGAAAAAGCACCTGCTCGGGTGAACAGGTGCGAGGTTTCACATTGAAATATACTCTGGCGGAATATAGTCGGCAAGCACAACTTTGTCGTTGCCTTTATAAAACTTAACTCCGTCACTGTGCGCTTTTGCTGCATCTATCTTCAGAATAACAGGCTCGCTGTCTCTGCGTTTGCCGACCTGAATCGCTGTATCGGTATCGACAGAAAGATGAACATACTGCCGCTTCATCGGTTTCAAACCATCTTTCAGAATGATCTGCGCCGCCTTGTGCGTAGTGCCATGATAAAGAATCGCAGGTGGCTCGATAGGCTCTTTGGAGATGTGCATTGGTATGGTGTGACCGTACAGCGCACGCACCCTGTCGCCCTGTATCTCGAACCGAGTCTTGTCCGAATTTGCGATTATGTATTCGATGTCGTTCACGGTTATCTCTCTGCCGTGCTTGCCATTTTCATTTATTGCCCCAAGCAGCTGTACTGTGGGAACAAAGCCCTCGCCGTCAAGCTCCAGCTCATACTCCCACGGCGAGTGACGGAGAGCATATGATATCTCTTTACTTAGTTTTTTGTAGTTCATAGCAACACCTTTGTTAATCAAATATTGACAATAGGGCTTTTGTTTTATCTGATGATGACTGGAATCTTACACAGTCTACAATAGTAGAAATTAAAAGGGATTATTTATCATCCATAGCAGAACTATTGTATTTGTAATCTACAATAGTAGAAATTAAAAGGGATTATTTATCCTTTGTGAATACGAATCATCGTATGTCTATCTACAATAGTAGAAATTAAAAGGGATTATTTATCCTCAGCAGACCGTTGATTTTTATATTTCATCTACAATAGTAGAAATTAAAAGGGATTATTTATCGAAGCTCGATGTCACTTGACATTCCCTATCTACAATAGTAGAAATTAAAAGGGATTTTTTATCGGGGCTTAACGTCATTATGGGCGTATATCTACAATAGTAGAAATTAAAAGGGATTATTTATCGTAATCAACGGCGGCATTCAGTCAATATCTACAATAGTAGAAATTAAAAGGGATTATTTATCCCTCATATAGTTTGTTTTAACAATGTACATCTCGAGAAGCGAGCATGGATTGTTTGTGTTGCACAGACTTTTCCTCAACAAATAATCCCTCATTTCAATTATACCACATTCAGACCGAGGTTTGCAAGTAGTTATCCAAGAATTATAAGATCATTATCCTCGTTTCTGGACATATTCAAGCCACTGCTTGTTTGAGATAGCAAGTTTAACGTTTTTAAGCTCATCGTCATCTGTTGCTTTGATCTGCTCTATGCACCAAAGTGCCTTTTTTGCAATATTATAAGCTCCATTTGCATCTGCGTTAGCAGGAAGTTCAGATTTTTCACCGCTGCGATAAAAATTACCGTTTTTATCCCTTACCGGCGAGATCAGATAATCAATGTCACTGTTAGATTTACTGTTTCTCATTTGGAGAGTGAGCGAAAGCAGTTTAATAAAACTCTTAAAAAAGTCTGTGCTTGTCTGTTCGGTCAGCTTTTCTCTGATATCTTCCCCGTCAGGATACGCTATGCTGTATTTGTCAAACAAAGTCTTGAAAGAGTCTGTGAGCCTGATAGTTTCACTATCCCATTCGCTGTTCTTATCTTTGTTCCTGAACGAGCGTATACGTTCGCCGTTTGTGCATACCGTCCACTTTGATCTATAGGATGTTTTGCCTCCATCTATTTTTGCGTAGTCTATGCCTATCTCAAAAAGGTCCTCAGCAGCATTAAATCTTACAAAATCGAATTTGGATATCATATCCTTGGTGCTATCGACACTTGTATACTTTGGCCGCAGCAGATCGACAAAGCCTGTTACCGGGTCGATCTTACTTGTCAGCCACGCAGGGACATAGAAAATATAACCGTTCTGCTTTCCCATTTTCTTAAAGCTTGTAAACTTTTCCGTGAGCTGATATGCTTTGAGCAAACCTCCGTTTTGTTCCGGATCAGCATTTTTGTTGATAACAAGATAGTTCAGCTTATCAATAAGCATTTTCTCAAATTTCTGATAAACCTGCTTTTCAACCTTGAAACGGCCTTTCTTGAATCCGAAGTTCAAGTCTTCCATTGCTATTACTGCATCGTACTTTACCACAAGTTCGCAGATCTTATGAACTGCCTGGCTGATATATCCCTCTTTAAGCTCCTTAATGCTTTCGATAGTCGTCCAGTTCTTTCTCGCTTTATCACGCTCTGCTTCCTTTTTGTCAAGCATATCGTGATAGTTTGTTTCATACTGTTTGCCATTATACTCGTTGATTATGCTGTTGAGAGAATACTGTTCAACGATCTTGCCGCTGCTGTCAATGACACATATATACAGCAGGTGACGTTCACCTCTGTCGATCCCGATCACATAGTTATCAGTGCTGTTTTTTAATGCTTTGCGGACATCAAGATTGCTTTGTTCCTTTCCTTGCGACTTAAAATTAAGCGTGATCGGCACATGAAGTGAGAACTGCGGCTTTGTGTATCTTTTGTTTTTTATAATATCATAATTGAATGTACTGCTTTCTTTACCAGAGAGCTTGTTTTTATTTCTGATAGCCTCTCCGGCTTTATGTACAGTCGTTTCTTCTATTTTAAGGCTTGGGAATCGATAAAACATTTCTGCTCCGCCGTTGAGCTGATAGACTACATCTTTTAGATTCCTCTCATCAAACAGCATTTTGAAATACAATGTGTGCATATTCGGTGTGCCCTTGCTGTATTCTGAAAAGTCTTTATTATAGATCTGGAACAAGTAGACTCTGCCCTGCTTCACCTTATCCATCAAGTATTCTTCATTAATGTTTTCATAGGTTAGCTTATACCCTTGCTTCCTTACATCATTATAGAATTCACCGATATCATTGTAATCCTTTGTATCCTTGAAAACAAAACCATATTCACGCCATTCTTCATGCTTAGATAATGATTTCTTATAAAAATCGATAAGCTTTTCACAATCTAATTTATTAAACCTGTCACCCTTTTTAAATGTTTCTTCGTCTCTGATACGAATAATCTCATCTGAAGGCGCAAAATGTTCAATGTTGCTTTTTGCAAAGAAGACCTTTGGGAGCATCTTATTTGGACCGGGAAGCAGTTTATAGTTTATCTTAATCCAACCGTTGCTATTCTCGGCTGGGAACTTTTCAAAGGCTTTACTATCCGATTTATCCATTATTGCGAGATAATAATTATCACCATTTTTCAGTAAAACAGAATGATAATCCCTCTCCTTATTTCTGTCCCACCCATTCAAGAACTGCGGATTGTGAAAATTCAGTTTGATCTTATCATTAGTGTACGGCTTCTTGGTAATATAGTTTCGTACCTTATCATACAGCCTGTCAAAATCTCTGAGCTTATCATATACCGGCTGGATATCTCCATAGAATCTTTCATCCTTATTTGCCTGTGCATCTGTCACCATAAACTGTTTGATGACGGCTTCAAGGTTCTTGATGCTATCAAGCAAAGCTTTGATTTTTTCAATAGCGTTTTCATTATGAGATAGTTTCTTTGAACAGTTATACGCATTCGTCAGAAGCTGTTTTGCTGCCTCATAGTTTTCGTGTATCAAACTGATCAAATCAGAAAGTAGATCCTTATAATAATCAACGATACTTAACGAATTGTTGATCCTGCTGATCAGCACCTGAAGTTCAGATAAAGAAAAATTCTTTTTCTTAAATGCGTTCTTGCGATCGTTATTATACTTTTCCATATCCTTTGGAGGCTTTGCTGGGTTGATCTTTGTGCTGTCATATTCTTTGTTCCACTGTTCAGTTATGGCACTCCAGTCTTTTGTAAGCTGCTGTGAAATGCTGCTAACACACTCACTCTTTACATATATACCGCTAAGATCATATGTATCCAGCTCTGAAATATGCTCATTAAGCTCTTGCTCTTTCATACAATCGGCTATCATATTATAGCCCATATTAACTGCATTTATAACCTCATTGTCATCATTGAAGCTTTCAGGAATAAATGACAGCGTTTCTTTTTCACTTAGTATCTGTTTATAAAGAGGTTTCAGTTTAGGCAGCCGATCCTCTTTATTAGTTTGATTATAAAGATTTATGATCTCATTTATGCCTTGTGTTTTTGTCTTATCACTGTTGCTGTAACCACCAATTGCCTGATTGTACAGATCAATCCCTTTTTGGGACATCACAAACCCGAAATAATCAATTTCAAACATATCCTGTAGGTCGACCCCGCAAATTTCTGATATATTCTCATTGAGTTCTTCAAGTTTTTCCTTCGGGAGCTTATCACTTATCTTCTCAAACACCTTACAGTTATCAAGAAACTTTGGTAGATTTTCATTTATACACCTGTAAGCTATTGCCGTAGACTTTTCCTCTTCAGAATACATATTCCTTCTGTTTTTAAAAAAGCCGCTGAAATATGTTACAAAGCCATTGAAAGAATCTAATAGTTTGATCTTTTCCTCATAATCTTCATATGATTTGATGAATTCTGGAAGAATATCTGTAAACAGTTCCTTTTTAAATAGCTTTCCGAATAAAGAATTCTTAGTTAAAGCTGAGGATACCTGTTTTCTGAGTCTTGCCTCTGTATCCTTCATTTCCTTTATTTCTTTATCGTTTTTTGTGCTTTTATAATACAAGTCTGCATAATCTTTGACATCTACTATTTTAGGATTTGACAAAACTTTATCAATGAAGGATTTATGACAATCATCAATAATGAGTTTAACTTTTTTATAATCCTGTGCGCGTTGCTCGTCCTCTTCAAGCAGTCCCCTTTTAGTAAAATTGGTCTGCGTTTCTCCAACAGGTTTAAGATTGAATCTAAGTGTTTTAGATATTTGATACCTGTTAATAAAGCTATTGATTGTTTTGTTTTCCATATTAACACCTCCTGTTATTATGATTCAATGCTATTACCATATATTATAGCACACTATTTTACTTTTGTCAGCCCTTTTTTTGGTCTAATAAGTAAAATATTTCCTCCTCAGACGCAAAAGTAACCGCAAAGCTACACCTGATCCTGTGCCACATTAACTACCTTTTTGCCAAGTTTTATTGCGTATTCCACAGCTGTGTATGCACCGCCGGAGTTATGCTCGATGCAGCAGATGACCATATCAGAACGTTCCACCATTGCTTTGTTCCTTGTTTGGATAGCTGCTTTGAAATGCGCATTTGCCGCCTCGCTGCACACCTCTGCTCTATCGTAATAGCTTTCAAGCTCTGCGATATTTTTCGGCTGCTTCTCTGCGACATAGACAAGTTCGCTGTTGCCGTAGTCAAGCTCCCGCTTTACACTGCAAACAGCTGACGCAGCCATTTGGTCAAAATCTCCGTTGCGCCCAACGAGAAATTCCACATACTCTTTTGTCTTTATCAGGTCAAAAATCTGCCTGAACAGGCGGTTTTCCGCTGTTTGCCAATCAGCTATTCTTCTGTGCCCGAAAAAGCTCACGGTATAGATCTGCACAGTCACACCTCCAAAATAATACTATATACATAGTAACCTTGAATATGTGAATTGTCAAGATGTAACACTGAATATAGAATATCTATAAGAGGTGATACTATGGCAGCAAAATCTGTTGTGGCCGTCAACGAGTACGGTAAGATCCAGCTTCGGCTCAAGGAGATAATGGACAAAAAGAAGATGACTCGCAACTATCTTGCCAGGGCAACGAACACTCGCTTTGAGGTCATCAACAAGTGGTACAACAACGAGGTCGAGAAGATGGACCTTGACATTCTTGCGAGGATATGCTATGTGCTTGACTGCAAGCCAAGCAGCCTGATAAAATACGAGGATAACAAATAAGGAGTTGCTGCTGCGTGCAACAACTCCGTTTATTTTACCCTCACTTGCGCGAGAATTCCCCGTGCAGCATTTTATCAGCAGAAAAGAGAAATTACCCCCTGCAGATACAAAGTCGCACACAGGCGATTTCTCGGCGCGCAGCGAGACACTCTCTTTTTCTGACTGAACACCTGCTCTCTTTAGTAAGAGTTTAGTAAGTATATAGTTAGATATTAAGTAAGATATATTACTCTTTATTCTGTTATATATATTATATATTCTATTGGGTACTTAATATGTTATGCCACCGTGACACAGGGGGTATGACACTTTTGGTAATTTAAAGCAAAATGTCCCCGTACACTCCACGGGTGGTCATTAACAACAGGGACAGCAAAAAACTCCGCAGATGTCGTATCTACGGAGTGATTTTCGCACTATCGCAAGCGATAGCGCATAAGCTGGTAGTCGGACTCGAACCGACGACAGCTGCTTGACCGTCCTCACGTGACGCTAACCGTCCCTTTGGACGCTCATACGAATGCGCTGCAAAAAATCCGCCCGACGTTCTCGGACGGATTTTTAAGAGCTGGAAACGTGACTTGAACACGCGACAGCTGCTTGACCGTCCTCACGGACGCTCATACGAATGCGCTGCAAAAAATCCGCCCGACATTCTCGGACGGATTTTTAAAAGCTGGAAACGTGACTTGAACACGCGACAGCTGCTTGACCGTCCTCACGGACGCTCATACGAATGCGCTGCAAAAAATCCGCCCGACGTTCTCGGACGGATTTTTAGAGCTGGAAACGTGACTTGAACACGCGACCTGCGCATTACGAATGCGCTGCTCTACCAACTGAGCTATTCCAGCAACAGATAATATTATACCTTAAATTAACCATTTTGTCAAGCGTTTGGGTGCAAAAAAAAGAGGTGCGATTTTTCACACCTCTTTATTCTTTTACTGATCGACGCAGTGTCCCTTTTTCCTTATCACATCTACAACTCCGTCAACATACTTTTTACAGATCTCCTCACTCTCAGCTTCGACCATTACTCTCACAAGCGGTTCTGTACCGGACTCTCTGACAAGTATGCGTCCGCTGTTTCCAAGTGCCTCGGCAACGTCCTTTACAGCATTCTGAACATCGTTGTCGTTCTGCGCCTCTGTCTTATCCTTGACTCTTACGTTTACAAGCACCTGCGGATAGATAGTCAGAGGTGCGGCAAGCTCGCTCATCGGCTTTTCCTTAGCCATCATGACCTCCATCATTTTAAGGCTGGTCAGTATCCCGTCGCCTGTCGATGCATACTTTGAAAAAATGATGTGACCCGACTGTTCACCGCCGATACGGCAGCCGTTGTTTACCATATACTCATAGACATACTTGTCGCCAACTGCTGTTTTAGCGTAGTCTATCCCTCTTTCGTCAAAAGCCTTGTAAAGTCCGAAATTGGACATCACCGTAGTAACGACTGTGTTTGTGAGCAGCTTTCCTCTCTCCTTCATATAACAGCCGTATATATAAAGTATATGGTCGCCGGTGATGACATTTCCCTTTTCATCAACACACAGACATCTATCTGCATCGCCGTCATAGGCAAAGCCAATGTCAAGCTTGTTTTCAACAACGAACTTCTGCAAACCCTCAATGTGTGTCGAGCCTGCATTTGTGTTGATATTCACACCGTTTGGCTCAGCATTTATTACATATGTTTTTGCGCCAAGAGCATCAAACACGCTCTTTGCAATGTTCCATGCGCTTCCGTTTGCGCAGTCAAGACCGACCTTAACGTCCTTGAACGAATAAAGTCCCATCGAAATAAGATAACCGATGTATCTGTTTCTTCCCGAAACATAGTCAACCGTCCTGCCGATAGCGTCCTTCTTTGCAAACGGGACCTCAGTGTACTCCACGCCGTCATAGACAAGCTTGCCGTCGATATAGTCCTCGATGAGAGCGATAAGCCCCTCGTCCATTTTCTCACCGTTTCCGTTGATGAGCTTGATCCCGTTGTCGTAATACGGATTGTGGCTTGCAGATATCATAACACCGCAGTTGAACTTATCGGTCTTTGCAATATAAGCCACCGACGGAGTTGTCGTAACGTGCATTATGTAAGCATCACTTCCCGATGCAACGATACCGCTGACCAGAGCCGTTTCAAACATATAGCTTGAACGTCTTGTATCCTTTCCGATAACTATTCTTGACTTTTCCTTGTCGCCGTTTTTCTCGCCTACTGTCTTGTAGTACCAGCCGAGGAATCTGCCTATCTTATAAGCATGATCTGCGGTGAGGTTCTCGTTGGCTTCACCACGAAAGCCGTCTGTTCCGAAATATCTTCCCATAAGTACATCTCCTGTGTTCTATCTTTTTGAAATAATGCTTGCACCGTCTGTACAGCCGGTTTTGAAAATGCTGTTTGGCGGCACAACGCCTCTTACGAACGAAAGCGGATAAATATTGGTATTTGAGCCGATGACAGTTCCCGGGTTGAGAACGCTGTTACAGCCGACCTCAACATGATCGCCAAGCATTGCGCCGAACTTTTTCAGCCCTGTTTCAATGTTCTCATCACCGTTGTGAACGACCACAAGCGTCTTGTCGCTTTTTACATTTGATGTGATAGAGCCTGCACCCATATGCGATCTGAAGCCAAGGATACTGTCGCCGACATAGTTGTAATGCGGTGTCTGAACGTTGTCAAACAAAATCACATTTTTAAGCTCAACCGAATTTCCGACAACGCAGTTGGCACCCACTAACGCAGAACCTCTGATAAACGCACAATGCCTTACCTCTGTGTCAGGTCCGATGATGCACGGCGCTCCGAGAAAAGCGGTCGGCGCAACAGTGGCAGTCTTTGCTACCCACACATTTTCACTGACCTCGTCGTACTCCTCTTTGTCAAGGCTTTTTCCCAGCCCGGTGATAAAGCTTTTGAGCCCGCCCAGAGCTTCCCACGGATATGTAAACTGTGAAAGATACTCCTTTGCAAGCGTGTGCTCAAGATCGTACATTTCTTTTATAGTGACCATAGTTTCCCTCTTTTCCATTTGTGTTGCACATAAACTAATATATTTTACCACAATAACACCCCGTTGTCAACCACTTGATGTCACAAAAGCTCAACAACCGCCATACAGCGCAAAAATGTGATTACGCCTAAAATTTTCGATAAAAACACAACATTTTTGATATCAATTCAATTCAAAACGGCTATAATGTAGGCAGTAAGGAAAGTGGAATGAATCCGGTTCAGGAAAGGAGGGTGCGTCTCGCAGGCAGACGGCTGCGAGACGAAACGAGATGACAAGAACTTATGATCTTACAAACGGAAGATCGTCAAAGCTGATACTCAGTTTTTTCTTCCCTATGCTGATGACAAATATGCTTCAGCAGGTTTACGCCATAGCCGATACAGCGATAGTCGGAAAAGGTCTGGGCGATAACGCACTTGCAGCGGTCGGAAACATCTCCTCCCTGACCTTTCTGATAATCGGCTTCTCAATGGGACTTGGCAACGGCTTCAACGTACTGACAGCGCAAAGCTTTGGCGCAAACGACTACGGCAAGCTTCGCAGATACCTCGGCTCTTCGATAAGGCTGTGCGTTATCATTGCCGCAGTTCTCACAACACTTAGCGTTGTATTTTTAAAAGACATTCTGATAATGCTTCAGACCGACAAGGCTATATTGGCTGACAGTCTTTCCTACGGACTGGTCATCTTCGGCGGTCTGTCAACAGCAATGCTTTACAATATGTGTTCAGGCGTGCTTCGTGCGCTGGGCGACAGCAGAACTCCGCTTTATGCGATAATCATTTCCACAGTTGTAAACATACTGCTCGACTGCGGATTTATATTCCTGCTCAGAACAGGCGTGTGGGGTGCGGCAGCAGCGACCGTTATGTCACAGCTGCTCTCATCGGCAGTCTGCCTTTACAAGCTGCACAGGATCGAGTTCATAAGACTCAGCCGTGCGGACTTTGCGTTCTCGTTCAAGCTTGATATCCAGCTGCTTAAAAACGGTATCCCTATGGCACTGATGAACTCTATAACCGCTATCGGCTGTATGACAGTACAGTATTTTGTGAACGGTCTCGGCGTTGCCTACACCTCAGCGTACTCAGCCTGCAGCAGATTCATCAATATGTTCATTCAGCCTGCCTGCACCGCAGGTTATACAATGTCGGCATTTGCGAGCCAGAACTACGGCGCAAAAAAATACATCCGGATAAGCGACGGAATGTGCGTGTGCATCATCATTGCAAGCATATCCTATTTTATCCTCGGCTCGGTAATGGTATTTGCTCCGAAGATGCTTGGCAGCATACTGCTTGACGGTGATGAACCGATCAATATTGCAGCGCAGTATTTCAGGATCTGCGGCGCAGCGCTTTTCGCAGTTGATCTGCTGTTCATTTTCAGAAGCTGCGTTCAGGGTCTTGGCAGGCCGCTGATACCAATGCTCTCGGGGATCATTGAAATGGTGATGAGAATAGGCGTTATCATTCTGTTCATCGGCAAGTCCGGCTTTGCAGCGACCGCCTTCGCAGAGATCGCCGCCTGGACAGGTGCGCTTGCGATCAACGTTTCTGCATATCTTTACATCACCCGCATAAAGCTCGGGGTCAAAAGGCATTTTATTCACCGCAAGCACCAGACAAAAACCGCAGCAGAGATCGGATAACATCATAAACAGCAAAAAGCTCCGAACCTAACTCATTGGTTCGGAGCTATTTTTGTCAGCAAATTCTTGGCAGAAGCTCACCGCCGGGCTGTGCCAGCATTGTCTGAGCGCCGATCTCGGTCTCAAGCACGACCTTGCCTGCATTTTCAGCAGTGACCTCGCCTATGATGGCTGCGTTCTTTGAATACGGGCAGCCGTGCAGCGTATCAACGATAGCCTGCGCCTTGTCCTTCGGAGCAAACACCACAAGCGTTCCCTCACACGCAAGGTAAAGCGGTTCAAGCCCGAGCATTCCGCAAACGCCCTTGACTTCATCTGCAACAGGTATATCTGTTGCGTTGAGCTTTATTCCTACATCACTTTGTGAGGCGATCTCGTAAAGCACTGTTCCCACACCGCCTCTTGTTGCGTCACGGATAACGTGGATATCTCCCGTTGTTTCAAACATCTTTTCAACAGTATTCCAAAGCGGCGCACAGTCGCTCTTAACATCAGCCTCGATGCCAAAATCATTTCTCTCAAGCAAGATCGTGCAGCCGTGTCTGCCAATGTCACCCGTAACGATGATTGCATCTCCCGGCTTTGCAAACCTGCCTGAGGTGTGTGCGTTGTCGATTATTCTGCCGATGCCCGTGGTCGTGATGAACACCTTGTCTACCTGTCCCTTGCCTGCGACCTTGGTGTCGCCTGCAACTATCTTCACGCCTGCCTCTTTGGCGGTCTTTTCCATAGCCGCAGCTATCTTTTCAAGCTCGTCAAGCTCAAAGCCCTCCTCGATAACAAATGCACAAGTCATATAAAGCGGCTTTGCTCCCATGCACGAAAGGTCGTTGACCGTTCCGCAGATAGACAGCTTGCCGATGTTTCCGCCGTTGAACTCATAAGGCGAAACAATGAAGCCGTCGGTGGTGAACGCAAGCTTTCCGCTTTGCATATCAAGCACAGCTGCATCGTCTGCTGTGAGTTCGGGGTTTGAAAAATGCGCCTTGAACACCTTGTCGATAAGCTCAGCGGTCTGCTTTCCGCCTGCTCCGTGCGCAAGGGTAACTACTTTATCACTCATTGTTTTTACTTCCTTTCATTTATACTATGCTAAATCAGAATTTGCCGCCGCAAATTCGGTAAATAATTGGAGAAAACTCTTTTGGAGAAGAGTTTTCCCCAAACCCCTTTCAGAAACCTTTTAATGATT
>CADAHS010000040.1 GCA_902787825.1 uncultured Ruminococcus sp.
AAAGGATATTCTCGGGGGAACAACAGAGTAACCGTAACTACGGTTACTCTCAAAAATGCAAAGCATTTTTGCTTTACGCAAAAGGGTTTTCCCCAAAAAACACTTATAATGCTTCTGTATAAGTACAGCACTAAACGGGGAGCTTTTTTGTTGACTTGCATCTGTGTGTGTGCTATACTATTCAAAAAAGATCAGGGGTAACAATATGAGTAAACGAGTGCATTACATCGACAACCTGCGTTGGCTGACGGTGTCGATACTGATACTTTATCACGCTGCGATCGCCTATAACACATGGGACGAGGCTAACTATATCTTCTTTGACCCTGTCAGACCTCTTGCAGCAATAGTGTCCTTCAGCAGCCCGTGGTTTATGCCGCTGATGTTCCTGCTTGCAGGTGCGTCCGCACGGTTTTCATTGCAAAAACGAAGCACCGGCGAGTTCGTGAAGGAACGCTTTTTGCGCCTGGGAATACCTTTCGTTTTCGGTGTCCTGCTCATCGCCCCGATGCTGAGCTATGTCGCCGATGTTACACATAATGATTACAGCGGCGGATATTTCGAGCATTACGGCGTGTTCTTCTCACGCTTTACCGACCTCACAGGCTATGACGGCGGCTTTACCCTCGCTCACTTCTGGTTCCTTGGCGTGCTGATAGTCGTTTCGCTGCTTGGCTGCGTGGTGATAAAGCTCATCGGTACGGTGGAAAGCGGCAGCAAAAAAGCCGCATTTGCGGGGCTTGCGCTTGCTGTGCCCGCTGTCGCCCTGTTCGATGTCAGCTGGTTTGGAAAAAGGATACCGACCTATCTTTTCGTCTATCTGCTTGGTTACTACTTTGTCAGCGACCGTGACTTTGTGCAAAAGCTGTGCAAGTCCAAATTGTTGTTCGTGCTGCTTTTTGTCGTGTCTTGTACCGCAAATACGGTCATTTTCATCTTCGTCGGCGGACACGAGACGCTCAATACCATCTGTAATTACGCCGCTTTCGCCTTTGCTCTTCCTGCACTTGTGACTATTGCGCACGACCATCTCGACTTTTCAAACCGCTTTACAAGCTTCAATTCAAAGATCTCCTACATCTTTTATATCACCCATTTCCCAATAGTTATTTTTTGTCAGTCTATTCTCAGCCTTGCAGGAATGGGGATCATCGCAAACCTCGTAATTACGCTGATAATATCCTACCCGCTGACCTGTGCACTCTGCTTTCTTATCGAAAAAACCAAGTACCTGCGTGTGCTTTTCGGGTCAAAAGCGCTAAAGCGCGGCTGACGGCAGAGCCTTGTTAAAGAGAAATTATATTTGATACAATATAATTTGATAAAATATAATTTGATACAATATAATTTTATACAATATGATTTGATACAATATAATTGTACAAAGCTTGTTTTTCACTTGCTCTGCTGTTACAAGCAAGCGGCAGAGACCAAGCTGCAAGATACAAGAGACAATAAGCGATCTACCAAACAGTTGACCGTGAAAACGGCGTTGTTTCGCCGCTTTTGATCCTTCGGCAGCTGCCTGACAAAGCTTTTGCAGAGGTCAGCAAATTAATTAACACTTTTCATCATTGATGATCTTTCAGGGCATTTCCCGGTTTTAAGGGTAATGCCCATTTTGCTGTTGACTTGACAGGCTTTTTGTGCTATACTGATTTAAAACCCTAAATTGTCAGTGGAGGTCATCGCTATATGAAAATGACGGTAAGCAAAGCTATGGTAGAATGCCTCAAAGCTGAGGGCATAAGCACCGTTTTCGGCTACCCCGGTGCGGCGATCTGCCCGTTCTACGATGAGCTTAAAAATTCCGAAAAGGATATACGCCACGTTCTTGTCAGACACGAAGCAAATGCAGGTCACGCTGCAAACGGCTATGCCCGTATCTCGGGAAGGCCTGCGGTGTGTATCGCTACGTCGGGTCCGGGCGCTACCAACCTGATAACCGCTATCGCTACGGCTTATGCAGACTCTATCCCGATAATCTGCATCACCGGTCAGGTCAATACCGACCAGATCGGTTCTGACGTTTTTCAGGAGGCTGATATCACGGGTGCGGCTGAACCTTTTGTAAAGCACAGCTACCTGCTCAAAGACCCGGCAGATGTTGCAAGAGTCTTTAAGGAAGCCTTTTACATCGCAGGTACGGGCAGACCGGGTCCTGTGCTTATCGACGTACCTATGGACGTTCAGAGAATGACGGTCGATTTCAATTACCCTAAAAAGTGCGATATAAGAAGCTACAAGCCTACGGGAAAGGGCAATGCATTTCAGGTGAAAAAGGTGATGAAAGCGCTTTGCGAAGCTGAGAAACCGCTTATCTGCGTGGGCGGAGGTGTTTTTGCAGCAAACGCACAGTCGGAGATAAACAAGCTTTCAAAGCTTATGCAGATACCTGTTATCACCACAATGATGGGTATTTCCACGTTCCCCGACGACGACCCGCTTTTCTGCGGAATGATAGGAAGCTTCGGTATCAAGGCTGCAAATGCTGCGGTCAACGAGTGCGACCTGCTTTTCCTTGTCGGGGCAAGAGTCGGAGACAGGGCAGTTTCCACGCCGATGACGCTTGCAAAGACCACGAAGATACTTCATATCGACATTGACCCTGCCGAGATCGGCAAGAATATCGGTACTGATATACCGCTTGTCGGCGACGCAAAGCTTGTTCTTCAGCAGCTGCTTGATATTGCTGAACCGATGAAGCACACCGAGTGGATAAAACAGCTTCAGAGCTACCGCACGCAGTATCAGCCTGTTAAGACTCCAAAGGGTACTATTGATCCCAAGGAGTTCATTCTGAGGCTTTCTGACGCAATGCCTGCAAATACCACGATCGTTGCTGACGTTGGACAGAACCAGATCTGGACCTGCAACAACTATAAGTTCAAAAAGGGCGGAAGGCTCCTTACCACGGGCGGAATGGGCACGATGGGCTATTCTGTTCCTGCGGCAGTGGGCGCAAAAATGGCTGACCCCAAGCGTCCGACGGTCGCAATCTGCGGCGACGGTGCTTTTCAGATGTCTATGATGGAGCTTGCGACCGCTGTTCAGCACAACGTTGATATCAAGATCGTCATTATGACAAATAACAGGCTCGGAATGGTGCGTGAGCTTCAGACTAACGGCTATGACGACCGACAGACCGCTGTTTTCCTTGATGGCTCGCCTGACTTTATAAAGCTTGCAAAGGCTTACGGCATCGAGGCTATGCGTGTTGACGGCGCAAATGACGTGGACAGGGCTATAGAGATGATAGCAGATCACAAGGGCGTTTGCCTCGTTGAAGTCGTAGTGGACGAGATGTTCCCGTCCAGATAAACAGAGGCAAAAAGCAAGAGGTTGGAGATTTGGTTAATAACATATCTGTTTTATGTTCACAGTATCATAATAAGTAGGTGCTATACTTTATTAGAATAATACTTTAAATCGGAGGTCAAGTGATGAAGCATACAATTTCCGTGCTTGTGGAAAACCACAGCGGCGTACTTTCAAGGATCTCTGGACTCTTTTCAAGACGAGGCTTCAATATCGAGAGCCTTGCGGTAGGTCCGACCCACGATCCCACTATTTCAAGAATAACTATCGTTGCTGACGGCGACGAGCACACTGTCGAACAGATAGAAAAACAGCTCAACAAGCTTATCGAGGTCATTAAGGTCAAGACCTTCGGCAAGGACGAGTTCCTTGCAAGAGAGCTGATGATAGTCAAGCTCACTGTTGCTCCCGAAAAGAGAAGCGAGGTCATGACTATCGCAGAGATAATCAATGCAAAGGTAATGGACATTACCCTTACGACAATGACGCTGGAGATATGCGATACATATGCTCAGCTTTGCAGATTTGAAGAGGTCATCGCACCATACGGCATTATTGAGATGGTTAGGACAGGCACGGTCGCTATCGAAAAGGGCAGCGACACGCTCAGCCCGAAGAAAAACTAAGTACCACACAGCCCCAAGGGCTGTAAAATAGTAAATATATATTTTGGAGGAATCAATCATGGATCAGGCAAGAATATTCTATCAGCAGGACTGCGACATCAACGTTCTCAAGGGCAAGAAGGTCGCTATCATCGGCTACGGCTCACAGGGCCACGCTCACGCACTCAACCTCAAGGAGAGCGGAGTTGACGTTTGCGTAGGACTTTATGAAGGTTCAAAGAGCTGGGATAAGGCTGTTAAGCAGGGTCTGGAGGTCATGACCACAGAGGAAGCTGCTAAGGCTGCTGACATCATTATGATACTTATCCCTGATGAGAAGCAGGCTGCGCTCTACAAAAAGAGCATCGAGCCATATCTCACAGAGGGAAAGACACTTATGTTCGCTCACGGCTTCAACATTCACTTCGGCTGCATCGTTCCGCCTAAGAATGTAAATGTCGTTATGATCGCTCCTAAGGGACCGGGTCACACTGTACGTTCTGAGTATCAGGCCGGAAAGGGTGTTCCTTGCCTTATCGCTGTTGAGCAGGACGCAACAGGCAACGCTTACGATATCGGACTTGCATATGCACTGGGTATCGGCGGAGCAAGAGCAGGCGTTCTTGAAACAACATTCAGAACCGAGACAGAAACAGACCTCTTTGGTGAGCAGGCTGTTCTCTGCGGTGGTGTTTGCGCTCTTATGCAGGCTGGCTTTGAGACACTTGTTGAGGCAGGCTACGATGCAAGAAACGCTTACTTTGAGTGTATCCACGAGATGAAGCTGATCGTTGACCTTATCTACCAGTCAGGATTTGCAGGCATGAGATATTCTATCTCAAACACTGCTGAGTACGGCGACTATGTAACAGGTCCTAAGCTCATCACAGAGGAAACAAAGAAGACAATGAAGAAGATCCTGTCAGACATTCAGGACGGCTCTTTCGCAAAGGAGTTCCTGCTTGAAATGTCAAGCGCAGGCTCACAGGTTCACTTCAAGGCTATGAGAAAGCTGCACGCTGAGCATCCTTCCGAGAAGGTCGGCGAGGAGATCAGAAAGCTGTACAGCTGGAACAACGAAGAGGACAAGTTCATCAACAACTAATATCTGCAAAAGGGCAGCTCAACACGGGCTGTCCTTTTTGTCGTTATGAAACAAAACCGCACGGGATATTTGTGCAGGTCTACAAAATAATATGATAATAAATAATCTTTGCACAGTTTTGACGCTGTGGATCGTTTATGTATCAGAGCACTACATTCGTTGACATAGTATTGCTCAGGTGGTATACTGTCTGTATCAAGGGAGAGATGCAAATGATCATACTGATATTTCTGTCTGCCATTGTCGGCGGAATTGCATTGTATCATGCTGTGCGATACATTAAAGGCTCGAAAAAGCATCATGCAGCCTTTGTAAATGTTTCGCTCGTGATCGCTGCTGCATTGTCGCTGGCTGCTATATATATCTGCATCAGTGCGGCAGAAACAGATAGTTTAAAATTTTTGAGCTTTGAAGGCTATCTGGTGTCGGGTACGCATAAAGACAGCGAGGGAAACGAATACTATGTGATAACAGATTATCCCGGACCAAACGGTGATGTCGTTGTTGCCAGCAGCGATGCAGAGCTATCACTAATGTGCAAGGCAGTCGGCGAAGTGAGGGTATATTACACAGGCGGAAGAGAGGAGTGCAAAGTTGATGGGTATACCTATTACCGCTTGAAAAATGTCGTAAAGATCAGCCCGGATCACCTTGGGATACTGATCTGGTTTACGGTAATAACGGTGTTGGTATTGCTGGCATTTAACATTATCATCGCAGCGGTGAATGCAAATCGCAGAAAACAATAAAAACAACGGACAGCTCGGTTTGAACTGTCCGCTTTTTTGTACATTTACACTTACGGACGACTCAATGTGAACTGTCCGTTTTATTGTACTATTTCCCGAGCATCTCTGGTCCGAAGCTTTCGGGGAGAAGCTGTTCAAGTGTCATCTGCTTATAGTCTGTGACCGACTTTGCAAAGATAACTATCAGCTTTTGAGGATCGCTGAACTCCCTCATCACCTGTCTGCAAATGCCGCAGGGAGGGCAATAGTCACTTGCTGAGTAGTTTGCACCGCCGACAATGGCTATCGCTGTCAGCTCCTTTTCGCCGCAGGCAACGGCGTGGGAGATTGCGTTTCTCTCTGCGCATATCCCGGCAGGATAAGATGCGTTTTCGACGTTGACACCTGTGTAGATCTTCCCAGAGGCGCACAGGACTGCTGCCGAAACGTTGTAGTGTGAGTAGGGTGCATATGAGTTTTCAAGGCAGTCAAGAGCCGCCTGAATGAGCTTTTGTGTATTTGTCATATTCATCACGCTCCTTGTTTTGTGTCTGTCATATAGGCTTCAAGGCGGTAGATGGGCAGTCCCATTTGTGAAAATCTCGTTTCGTACTCGGTCATGATGTTGCCCTCGAAATCGCTGTTGTGAAGGTCGAGGCTGACGTTTTTCAGCCCGAAGCCGTTGGCGGTGAACTGCTCGATAGAGAACTCGAAAAAGTGCATATTATCGGTCTTTTGGTGTATCTCGCCGCCTTGCCTGAGCAGCTTTTTGTAGATCTCTAAAAAGCCCTTGTGCGTCAGTCTGTGAGAGGCATAGGTGTTCTTGGGGAAGGGGCAGCTGAAATTCAGATATATCAGCCCGATCGACTTTTCGGGGATAAAGCAGTCAAGATACTCCGCATTGCCACGCAGGAAGATAAGGTTTTGCACGCCCTGCTGTATTGCGCTTTCCGCTGCGTCAACGATGACGTTGCTGGATTTTTCCACTGCAAGGACGTTAAGCTCGGGGTGGAGCTTTGCGAACTCGATAGCAAACTGTCCTTTGCCGCAGCCTATCTCCAGTATCACATCGTTGTCATTGCCAAACAGGGATTTGTAGTCAAGCAGTGTTTTTTCGCTTTTATCCTGAAAATTCTTAACGTCCCTGTCCATATATATGATTCTCTCGCCGCAGGCTTGCAGTCTTGCGTCAAGATTGCGCTTTCTCCTCATTCTCATTTGCAGGTTCAATTCCTTTCGCTTTATTTTCAAGCATCACTCTGAACAGCATCACAAGATCAAACACCGCCAGTGTGAACACATCTATTATTATAAATCCTAAAAACAGCAGGAAATAGTCGGGGACTATTTTTTCGACCTTTTGCATAACGGGGCAGCTCTCTGAGCCGATCTTAACGTTGTCATAGCCCCATGGCGCATCATTGCTCTGATATATTGCAACGGGGGAGTAAAGCTTGCTTATCCACGGCAGCTTTGCATCGTCCTGTGAGATAACAAAGCTTCCGCTTGAAAACAACTGGCTCTCGTGGAAAAAGTAGTAGCCGTCCTGCTGCTTTTTATAGCTTATGCCGGAAAGTATCGTCCCGTTGTGGACTCTGTATTCCGAACGCTTTGAATCTATCGCCTTCTGATCGACCTCAAGCAGTATGAACGACACTGCTGCAACGGCGATAAGAACGATGTTGACAAGTCTTATCCTGTGCTTTTTGGATCCCTTCATACGCTTGAGCGCATGATATATCGCAAAGCCTGCGACCAATGCTGCAAACAAAACAAACATAGCAATACCCCATTTTATTTCAGATTATGCTCGAACCAGTCCTGATCGGAGGTGACTTTGAGCCACTGTGTGCAGGAACCGGTGAGGGCGTTCTCGTAAGGGTAGACATTGAGCATGACCTCGGGTTCGCCGTCGCCGTGATAGTGGGGAGTGACTTTAAAGCGGATATCCCTGCTGATGATGCTTGAAAGCGCATCTTCTATGGTCTGCCCGTCGGCAATGCGCTTTGATGCATCGGAAATATAGATGCTTTTAAGCTTTGCCTGATATATCCTTTTGCCGTCGTTTTTGGTCACAAGCGGCATATCTACCTTTCTTGAAATGACCTTTCCGCCCTTGTTTTCAAGGTATTCAAGCTCACTGAGCGTGACCTCGCCGGAGTCTATGGCTTCGCCGGAAAAGGAAACGCACAAGCCCTTTGACGACTCTCTCCCCGAGCTTTCGATGCTGAAGGAGAATCTCAGTCCGTCGATAAGGATCTTTCCGCAGGTCGAAAAGCTCAGCTCAACGGGAAGCGGCTTTCTTGCAAATAATCTCATTTCATATCCTCCGTTATAAGAATCTCAGCGCCGCCGACGTTTCTGATGTCAAGCTCGTAGCAGCAGCCCTGTCCGAAAATGGTCTGCATTTGCTGCGAAAAACGCTCGGTAAGCTCAAAGGGTACGAAAGCCTGTATAGTTCCTGCAAATCCGCCACCGTGGACTCTGCACGCACCTTTGCCGTCAAGCAGCTGTCTTGCGGTGTAAAGTGCGATGGACAAGCCCTGATGCTGAGGCTGCGAACAGGGGAAGATGTTTTGCAAAAGACTGAGCGAGGACAGCCCCGACTCGTTGACGATGCGCAGAAAACTATCAGGATCTCCGGCTTTGATCGCATTTGTCATATCCCTGACACGATCGTTCTCGTCAAAAAAGTGCAATGCTCGCAGATAGGCTCTGTCGCCGCACTTTTTGCGGATATCTGCACAGTTTGCAGCGACCTGCTCACGGCTCAGTTCACGCAGTACGTTTTTGCCAAGCAGCTTTGCGACCGATCTCATTTCGGCAGGGATAGCGGCATAGTCAGGCGTAAGGTCGGCGTGGTCGCCTTTGGTATCGACGATGCAAAGCTTATGTCCGAAATCTGCAGGGTCAAATTTCAGCGGTGTAACGACAGGCTGAGTGGTATTTTGAAGATCAATGCTGATAAAGCCGCCCACCGAGCAAGCCATCTGGTCCATAAGCCCGGAGGGTTTGCCGAAGTACTCGTTTTCAGCGTACTGACTGATCTTTGCTATTTCGATATCGTCCGGTCTGTTGTCGTTGTACAGTCCTGCGAGGATATCGCCGACAAGCACTTCAAATGCCGCAGAAGATGACAGTCCCGAGCCTTTGAGCACATCTGAGGTGCTGTAAGCTCTGAAACCGCCGACTTTCAGCCCTCTTTGAACAAAGCCTGCGCACACGCCCCTTATCAGGGCTGCTGACGAGGCAAGCTCGCTTTGCTTTGGTCGGAGGTCTGTTGTGTCGATCACCACTGCATCATAGCCACGGGATCTGAAAATTATCTTACCGTCATCTGTCGGCTCGACCGCAGCTATGCAGTCAAGACTCACACCTGCTGCAAGGACACAGCCGTTGTTATGGTCGGTGTGGTTGCCGCAGATCTCTGTTCTGCCCGAAGCTGAGAAAAATCTTGACGGAGTTGTGCCGAAGATTAGCTCAAACTCTTCACAAAGATCAATGAAGCGGTCTTTATGCCTTTTGATGCTGTCGGCAGAATATATCTGCTCAAATGTATATTTATCCATTACGGTTCTCCTTTGCATTAATACATATATACTAATTATAACATAAAATCTGCCGGAATAAAAGCATTTTTTATAAATTTATCTTATATGCAGTATTGAAAATGCCTTTTTGGTGTCGGATTTTTTTATTTTTCATGGTCAAGCCTGCATTTTTCTTGTTGCATTTTGCGCTTTGATGTGCTATAATTGATTATGGTATCGGCATATCGACGGTATCTTCACCACAAAATGAAAACTAAACCGCTTTGGTCGATAGGGAAGACCGGGGCGTATGAAAGGAAAGATACATATTATGAAAAAACTTATGCTTGGAAATGAAGCGGTCGCAAGAGGTCTGTACGAAGCAGGCTGCCGCATCGCATCAGCGTATCCGGGAACTCCTTCGACGGAGATCACCGAAACACTGGCTAAGTATGACGAGGTCTATGCTGAGTGGGCTCCGAACGAGAAGGTCGCTATGGAGGTCGCTCTGGGTGCGTCTATCGCAGGCGCAAGGAGCTTTTGCGCAATGAAGCACGTCGGACTCAACGTTGCTGCTGACCCGCTTTACACTGCCGGCTACACGGGCGTTACGGGCGGAATGGTGGTTGCTGTTGCTGACGACCCGGGAATGCATTCCTCACAGAACGAGCAGGATTCAAGACACCACGCCATCGCATCAAAGGTGCTTATGGTAGAGCCTTCGGATTCAGCGGAGTGCAAGGAGTTTGCAAAGCAGGCTTACGAGCTTTCGGAAAAATTTGATTGCCCTGTTATCCTCAGACTTTCCACGAGAGTTTCGCACTCACAGTCTGCTGTTGAGCTTTGTGACAGGGTGGAAAAGGATCTTATCCCATATGAAAAGAATATCGACAAGTACGTTATGATGCCTGCAAAGGCTATAAAGCGTCACCCGATAGTTGAGGACAAGCTGAAGGCTGCTGCGGAGTATGCTGAAACAAGTGAGCTTAACAGGGTCGAGATGGGCGATACAAAGATCGGTGTCATCACTGCCGGTATCTGCTATGAGTACGCTAAGCAGGCTTTGGGCGACAAGGCAAGCTTTCTGAAGCTGGGTATGATAAACCCGATGCCGACAAAGCTTATCAAGGACTTTGCTGCAAAGTGCGACAAGGTCTACGTTATCGAGGAGCTTGACGGGATCATCGAGAGCCACTGCAAAAATATCGGTGTTGACGTTGTCGGAAAGGAGCTTTTCGGCTACATCGGCGAGATCTCGCAGACTATTGTTTCGGAAAAGATACTTGGCACAAAACCTGAGTTCGATACATTTGCAGAGAACGTTCCTGTAAGACCGCCTGTAATGTGTGCAGGCTGTCCACACAGAGGACTGTTTTACTGCCTCAAAAAGCTTGGCGTTACCGTTTCGGGCGACATAGGCTGCTACACGCTGGGCGCAACTGCACCGCTGAACGCAATGGATTCGACTATCTGCATGGGTGCTTCTATCTCGGCTCTGCACGGTTTCAACAAGGCTCTGGGCGAGAAGGCTGAGAAGAACTCTGTGGCAGTTATCGGTGATTCGACCTTTATGCACAGCGGTATGACAAGTCTTGTGAACGTGGCTTACAATGCTACGAACTCGACGGTCATCATTCTTGACAACTCGATCACAGGTATGACAGGTCATCAGCAAAACCCGACCACGGGCAAGAACCTTAAAGGCGACCCTGCGGCTGCGGTAAATCTTGTTGATCTTTGCCATGCTATCGGCATAAAGAGCGTAAGAGTCGTTGACCCTTATCATATGGCTGAAACGGAAGCCGTTATAAAGGAAGAGCTTGCAAAGGACGAGCCAAGCGTTATAATCTCACGCAGACCGTGTGCGCTGCTGAAATACGTTAAGCACAACCCGCCGCTGAAAGTTGACAGCAGCAAGTGCGTTGGCTGCAAGCAGTGTCTGAAGATAGGCTGCCCTGCGATCTCGATGCACGACGGAAAGTCTGTTATCGACCATACACAGTGCGTTGGCTGCGGCATCTGCACAGAAATGTGCAAGCTCGGTGCTATCGGATAAAGAGTATAAACAAAGATAAATGGGGAAAAATGAAGTGAATTTTGAATTTGATAAAGACGATAAAATGGCTTTGGGCATAATAGGTGCCCTTCTCGGAGCAGCACTGGCAATGGGACTGTGGTGTCTGTTCGGCTATTTCGGAAGGATGGCGTTCATATGCGGCATCGCTATGTGCGTTGGCGTTATCGGCGGATACTATCTGTTTGGTAAGGGTATGAGCATCGGCGGACTCGTGATTTGCGGTATCATACTTCTCACAGCGGTGTATTTTTCAACAAGGATAAGCTACGGTCTGTGGCTTTACAATAAGCTTGACGGCACAATGTCGTTCGGGGAATGTTACAGCAAGATAATGAAGCTGCTTGAAACGCTTGGCGAAAAGGGCTCTTTCTATAAAGACCTCGCATTTGGCTATCTGTTCACGATCGGCGGCGGATTCTATATGCTTTACAAGCTGGACATCATAGACCATTGATATCTATCCGATGATACAACAATTAATTAAGGAGTTGTGATAAATGGAAACAAAATCAATTATGATAGTTGGCGTGGGCGGACAAGGCTCACTGCTGGCATCAAGGCTTATAGGAAATGTTCTGCTTCAGCAGGGCTTTGACGTTAAGGTGTCTGAGGTACACGGCATGAGCCAGAGAGGAGGCTCGGTCGTTACATATGTTAAGTACGGCGACAAGGTGTATTCGCCTGTTGTTGAAAAGGGTGAGGCTGATATAATCATCAGCTTTGAAACGCTTGAAGCTGCAAGGTATGTGCCTTTTCTCAAAAAGGGCGGTCACATCGTACTTTCCACTCAGCAGATAGACCCGATGCCCGTAATAAACGGTGCTGCGACATATCCCGAGAATATAGTTGAAAAGCTCAAGGATATGGGCATTGATGTTATCGCTGTTGACGCTCTGAAGATCGCTGAGGAATGCGGCAACGCAAAGGCTTCAAACGTTGTGCTGATGGGAGTTGTATCGACAAAAATGCCGTTTGACGAGGCTTGCTGGAACAAGGCAGTAGAGGAGTGTGTTCCTGCAAAGTTCCTTGATCTCAACAAAAAAGCATTCGCAATGGGCAGACAGGCATAAAACGGAGGAACGTGTATGGGAAAGTATTGGAATGAATCAATGGAGTGCGCAACGCTTGACGAAATGCGTGCTCTGCAAAGCTTCAGACTGCAAAAGACTGTCAAGAGGGTGTATGCAAACGTGCCTTATTACAGGGATATGATGGACAAGGCAGGTGTTAAGCCCGAGGATATCAGAAGTGTTGATGACCTGCATCTGCTGCCTTTCACCTGCAAGCAGGATCTGCGTGACACATACCCCTATGGGCTGTTTGCCGCACCGCTTGATGACGTTGTAAGGCTTCACGCATCTTCGGGTACGACCGGCAAGCAGATAGTTGTTGGTTACACCAGAAAAGATCTTGATATGTGGAGCGACTGTGTTGCAAGAGCTTTGACGGCGGCCGGCGCCACAAAGTCTGACTTTATGCACATTTCCTACGGATACGGTCTTTTCACCGGCGGTCTGGGACTTCACGACGGCGCTACAAAGGTCGGCATGACAACTATACCTGTGTCTTCGGGAAACACCAAAAGGCAGATAACCATTCTCAAAGACTTCGGTTCGACCTTCATTTGCTGTACTCCGTCCTATGCGCTGTACCTTGCTGAAACTATGAAGGAAATGGGTGTCAGCAAGAGCGACATCAAGCTTAAAGCCGGCATCTTCGGTGCGGAAGCGTGGACAGAGCAGATGCGTAAGGAGATAGAGGATAAGCTTGGCTGCAAGGCAATGGACATTTACGGTCTGACCGAGATAACCGGTCCGGGAGTTGCGTTTGAGTGCGAGTGCCAGAACGGTATGCATATCAACGAGGACAACTTTATCCCTGAGATCATTGACCCGGACACAGGTGAGGTGCTGCCTGAAGGAAGCGAGGGCGAGCTTGTTTTCACCTGCATAAACAAGGAAGCTTTCCCGATACTCAGATACAGGACAAAGGATATATGCGTGCTTGAAAGAGAAAAGTGCGCCTGCGGAAGAACGCTTATTAAAATGAGAAAGCCAAGGGGCAGAACAGACGATATGCTCATTATCAGAGGTGTCAATGTGTTCCCGTCGCAGATAGAATCGGTGCTGCTGTCGCTGGGCGATACTGCGCCGTACTATCAGATAGTTGTGGACAGAAAAAACAACACAGATACCTTCGAGATCCAGGTCGAGCTGCCTGAGCATATGCTTTCAGATACCATCAAGACTATCGAGGATATGGAAGCCAAGATCACAGAGGCTTTGCATTCTACGCTGGGTATCCAGCCGAAGATAAGGCTTGTTGAGCCTAAGTCGCTGCCAAGAAGCGAGGGCAAGGCGGTCAGAGTTATCGACAAGAGAAAACTTGTGGACTGATAATACTATATATCATATCATACATTTTTTATATAAGGGAGGTCATTGCTATGACAGTAAAACAGTTATCCGTGTTCGTTGAGAACAGACCCGGCAGACTCAGTGCGATAACAAGGCTGCTTGGTGATGCAAACATCAATATTCGTGCAATGTCTATTGCTGATACCAAGGATTTTGGTATTCTCAGACTTATCGTTGATGATGCCGAAAAGGCTCTCAAGGTGCTCAAAGATGAGGGCTGCTCGGTCACTATCACTAATGTTCTTGTTCTTCGTATCGATGACAGACCTGGAAGTCTTGCGCAGGCTATGAATGCTTTATACAAGGATAATATCAGCGTTGAGTATATGTACGCTGCGTTTATCAATACCGAAAGCAATACTGCTTGCCTTGTGCTGCGTGTCGATGACAACGACAAGGCTACTGTCGCTCTTTATGACAGCGGTTACAAGCTTCTTTCACAAAACGAGCTTGGCTGATAATTATGAAATTTGTGTGAAAGACGCAAAAGTACTTGATTTTTTTTGTGAATGTGTTATTATAATAGTAGGCATGAGAGGTCGTGCCAAAGATTATCAAGGAGGTTTGTATTATGGCTTATGCTATCAATGATGAGTGCATCGGCTGCGGCGCTTGCGTAGAAGGCTGCCCTGTTGGTGCTATTACTATGGACGGAGATAAGGCTAAGATCGACGCTGATGCTTGCATCGACTGCGGCGCTTGCAACGGTACTTGCCCTGTTGGTGCTCCGAACCAGGAATAATTCTTTACTTAACTAAAAAACGCTTGCTTGGGAAATATTTCCTCGGCAGGCGTTTTTGTTGTGCAATGTGCACAAAAATATGTTTGACTATTGTGTTATTTTAGATTGATTACAGAAAAATTACAAAGCGGTTACAAAAATCGTTGACACCTATATGTAGTTGTGGTATACTTGCAAGTGGGGAAATATTGTATAGTTAGGAGTTAAGTATTCATGAGTAAACTGAAGAACGGTGTTTCTGCCAAGATCGCAGCGGCAGCTATCTGTCTCGCTGTGGGTGCGAGCACCGTATACTTTGTAGGTACAAATGCTAATACCGGATCGACAGAAGATACAAAGACCACTACTGCTGAACAGACCAGCGCCACGCAGCAAACAGTTGTAAGCAGCATTCCCAATCAGAACGCAGGTTCTTCTCAGAGTGCGTGGGAGGTCAATCTCGGACAGAGTGGAGCAAGCACATGGAAAGTTGATCTCGGACAAGCTCCCGCAAAGCAGACATGGGACATAAGGCTTGACGGCGGTGCAGTTCAGCCGTGGAGCGTTGATCTTATTGATGTTCCTGCTGCGGCTACGACAGCATCCGGCAGCGGTGAGGAGTCAGTAGGCGATCAGGTCGCACAGGCGGCTTCGACCACAACTACAACAAAGACAGCACAGCAGACTGCAAAGACAACTACTGCTGCTAAAAAGTCAGCAACGACCAAGAAAACGACAAATAACAGCGTTCCTGCCACGAAGGTAACAAAATCCGGCTATGATGTCAACGGCGGAACTGCAAAGGCAAGGCTCAATTCCGTAAAGGCTGAGGATCTCAAGCCGACGATCACACCTAAGGGAAGCGAGAAGGCGGTACTTGAAAAGTACATGAAGATGATCGTATCGGACGATATGACAAATTACGAAAAGGTCCTCACCTGCTACGATTATCTTATCAAGCACACACGCTACGATTACGGCGGGTGGTTCAACCCGATGAGATCGGTGCTTGTAAACGGCTTCGGCACTTGCACGGAGTATTCTCACGTTATGTGTGCAATGCTCAGATACATTGGCTTCAAGGCTAACACTGTCTGGGGTCAGACTGCGATGGCAAGAGGCGGCTACGGTGAGCATATGTGGGTTGAGGTTTACATTAACGGCAACACTTATGTACTTGATCCGCAGGTCGATGACAACATTTCTGGAACGATCGGTTCTATCTCACACAGAAGATTTGTTAAGCTGTATTCCGAGGTTAAGGGTCAGTATATCAGAGGTCACGTTGAGAAATGGTGATCGGAGATAAGATGTAAGAAATAAGAGGTAAGATTTTCGTCTTACCTCTTTTTTATGTCTATTTGTTTGTTAGTGTTTCAATCTGCCATAAGGCTGAGTAGTACATTCGGTAATTAATTGGGGAAAACTCTTTTGGAGAAGAGTTTTCCCCAAACCCCTTTCAGAAACCTTTTAATGATTTTTGTAGAATAGGGCTTTCAAGC
>CADAHS010000041.1 GCA_902787825.1 uncultured Ruminococcus sp.
CTTGCTATCAGCTTCCTTTGCGGCAGCCACACGGCTGTTCAGCTCCTGCTCAAACTCATGAGTACGCACCTGATTGAGTATCGCTGCGTAATCGTCTTCATTTACAGTAAACACCTGACCGCACTTGGGACATCTTATCTCACTCATTATATTTATCCTCCTGTTCGATAATAACAATTATACTGACATTTCAAATAAACCATATTTCGCTGCACAAACAAACGCTTATCATCATATTCTTGACTTTCGGCAAGACATGATCATTGGTAATATTATACCATTTTACTGCGCAGAGTTCAACTATCAATGTGTCTGAAATATTGCAGCGCTCGTTGTTGAATCTGCGGTTTGGTATATTGTTTTTTCTTAAAGCACTTCCCTGCCGTAAAAATCGATCACCCTTCAACCGGAGATGAAGGGTGATGATCCTGGAGTTTAATTAAAGGCGGAGGCTGTTGCAATCGCAGCATCCTCTAACCATATCCGAACATCAGAGTAAAAAAACATATTAACTGGTGAAATAAGCTGTTTCAGTGCGAACATCCCCAAGCCCTCTTCAAAAAAGAGGACTCGGGGGTGTTATGTTCTGTGTTGTTTATGCCTTCTGCAGTGCGCATACGAAACCTTCCTTCATGTAGCCCCACTCGTGAGTGTTCTTGCACTTCTTGCCGAGTGTTCCGTCTTTCCAGGGGTCGTAGCCTGCGTCCATAAACTGTACCTTAGTCTCGGTCGCACCCTTCTTGTCAATGTTGATGCCCTTGTACCAGGCTCTCTCGTATTCCTGTCCCCAGATTGTGGTGTCGCGTTTGCCCCATGCCTTTTCTGTGATAAGGTTTGCGTTTTCGGGGATGTAGCTTGTGTCGAAGCCGTTTGCGTTGAGCAGCTCGCGGACTGTCATGCCCTTGTCTGCTGCATACTTAGCAAGCCTTCTAACTGTCTCGCCGGTGAACATATTGGTCTCGCAAAGTCCTGCGTTAAGGTTATCTGCGGAATGTGTGCCCATATTCTTGTGGCAGCTTCCGTCTGCCCAGTTGTCATCCTCATGATCGTGCAGGGTGAGGCCGGCTTTAACAGCAGCGTTGGTGTGTCCGTGCTCTACGATGATCTGTCTGGACTTGCCCAGCATATTGTCGTACATTTTCTTTACTGTCGCGGAATCGTCTATAGTTGCAGCCGATTCTTTGATCCACATAGGATATACTTTGATCGTGCCTCTGTCTGTGTATGCACAGTATACTCTTCCTTCTCCGCCGACTATCCGGTCAGCAACAGGACAATCCTCAGGGATCAGTTCACCGGTATCGTATCTGCGGTAACGTAAAACCTCTTTGGTCTCGTTTTCCTTTGTGATAACGCCTGTCAGCTTTTCGCTTACGAACTTGATCTCTTCGTCGATATCCTTGACGCTGGTGCAGATGTGGTTCATATATCCCTGAACAGATGCCTTTTCTTCATCCGTGAGCTTTTCGTTGAGATATCTCTGTGCCGAAAGGCCTTCGATTATTGCCGTGCAGGATGCTGTGTAGGTCTCCATGATGAAATCGAATGCCGGCTTTGCCTTGTCAAGTGCCTCACCGCTGAACATAACGTCCTTGCAGTAGTGGTTGTAAACCAGTTCAAAGATGTTGCCCTCGGCTGTGACTGACGGCTTTGCGAGCTTGGAATTGAGGACTCTGAGATCCTTTTCAAAGTTTGTTCTCCACTCTGTCTTGGAGCCTATCATTTCAGAGATCTTGGCAAGCTTCTGAGCATTGGTGAGAGTGTTATCCTTAAATGTTTTCTGGATAGTGTCGTTAATGCTCTCAGCGTCTGCCTTGAAATTGATAAGGTCATCGTAGAAGGACTGCACGCCCAGCTCGTTGCAGAAGAAGCCTTTAAGAGAATTCTCAGCCTCGTCCACCTTATCGAACAGCTTGTCGAGCTTATCGTTGATCTCATCGAGCTTTTTCTGTGTGGGGTCCTCGGGTGTGCCGATGAAGGAACCGAGCAGTGTCTCCAGTGCCGGAGTCACGAACTTGCCGTAAGGTGTGCATTCGTTGATGAACGTGAACAGTGTCTTTGATGTAAGGTCAACGATCATCTTGGTATCTTCGTCAACGGTTATCTTGGTGTCTTCGGTAAAGCTTGTGCTTGCCGAACGTGAAATAGCCGATCTGGTGTTCATCTTAATGACGTCGTCTGTGTTTGCCGAAGCTGCCATCGTTGCGGCTGTTGTCATAACCATTACTGCTGCGAGCATCGAAGCGATCATTCTCTTGAATCTTCCGTTTGTCTTTCTTGTGTTTTTCATTGTTGTTTCCTCCTTGTTTGTTTTGTTGTTTTTGTTTGTGTTGTTTGTGTTGATCGTGTTTTTCATTTTGATTGCTCCTTTTCTTTTTTGGTTTTTGTTATTGTCTTTTGTTCTTTCGGGTCGTTCCCTTTTCTTTGACTTTAGTATATCACACCGATCTTGACAACTTCTTTACAAGCTCTTATGCTTTGAAAAAATTTTTCGTTTGTTCTTTCCGGTGTGTTCGGGGTGTTCCCTTTCTGTGATTACATAATATCATACAAACCTTGACAACATCTTGACAGAAAAAACTCTTTTTCAAAAAAACTGAAAAAATATTTCCCGTGAAACAAAAAAGCACCGGCAAAGGCTTTATCTGCGCTGTTTGCGTGGTGCATAATTATCCCGCTTGACGATTTGCCGTGTTTTCAAGCCTGAAAATGCCGTTTCTATGGCTTTGTTTTATGTATTGACAATCAGCGATATTTGTGATAAAGTATACCCAACACGCGCAAGGGGACTTTCACCGAAAAATGAGCCGTGATCAGTGAGATAAAGAAAAGTCATAGGGGGTTATTATGGAACTGTATGAAGCGATAAACATCAGAAGAACTGTCAGAGATTTTGAGACTGAGACGATACCTGCGCAAGTTCTTGAAAGGATCATAGATGCAGCATTTAAAGCTCCCACTAATGACCATATGAGAGATTGGCATTATATTATCGTGCGGGATAAAAATGTCACGGCTAAGCTGCTTGACATCATACCCAAATCAATATCCGACGAGGATATGGAGGCTTTGATAAAGGATTGGAATTTAAGCGACAGTTTGCAGCAGCAGTGTTACCGAAATGCTGTTCCGAAGCAGTACAGAATGCTGTTTGACGCATCGGCGGTCATCGTTCCACTGCTTAAACAAAAGACAGATCTGCTCCATCCCGATAATATTTCTCATCTCAACGGCTTTGCATCTATCTGGTGCAGCATAGAGAATATTTTTCTTTGTGCGGCAGCCGAAGGGTACGGCTGCAATCTTCGCATACCTCTCGGAGATGAGGCTGAACACACAAGAAGTGTCCTTGGTTTTCCAAATGACTATTTTATGCCTTGCTTCATTGGCATAGGCAAGCCCAAAAGCAACATTGCACCTGTGAAACAGAAACAGATAGATATAAAGCAGCGAATACACTGGGATAGGTTCTGATCTATCATATAAACGACAGAAACGAGGCGGATCATGCAACAGAAATTGACTGCAGCGTTACAGACGCTGTATTCCACGCGAAAAGACGCTCCTCACCTGATAAGAATGATGATGCAGATGAGCGACCCGATAGACCGTGCTGTACTGCGCAGCGCTGTGGATGTGACTATGCAGCGCTACCCGTATTTCTGCGTTGAGCTAAGGAAAAATGACGGGCAGTATGTTTTTGAGCACAATACACGCCCCGTTGTTATCAGCGATACGCTCGGGGGAACTGAGCTCAATTCGGAAAGCTCGAATTATCATATGATAGCTTTTTCCGCCGAGAACGACTGGATCGTTCTGGACGTGTTCCACGGTCTTACAGACGGTATCGGCGCATACGAAGTGATCCGCACGCTGCTGTATTATTACTGCTCGGAGAAATATTCCGTGCAGCTGAGCAGAGAGGGGATCCGTCTTGCAGGGGATCAGATCTCTGCTGAGGAATGGGAAGACCCCACATCATCATTGAGCCGACAGCCTGATGCGATGCAGCCGCAGATGTCGCCCGCTCTCGTTCTGACCGGGTACCCCGGGCTGCTCAATGACCATAAAAAGACTGTACACAGCATAGCTCTTTCAGAGGCGGAGTTCATGAGTTTCAACTCAGAACACAAGGGCAGTCCCGGAACGATGACAGCGCTGCTGCTGAGCCGTGCCGTTGCAAAGCTGCACCCGGAAGGTGCTGCGCCGATCAGGATCATCGTGTGTGTAAACCAGCGAAAAGCGCTGAGAGCACCGCTTGCGCACCAGAGCCTTGTGGGATTTTCTGCACTGGAATATGACCGACAGCTGCGAAGTCTGCCTATCGGACAGCAGGTGACCGAATTCCGCAGGAGAGTGCACGAACAGTCGGGCGACGAAGCGATGCTTTCCTCGCTGGGTTCTGCTGTTTCATTCGCAGCAGCGCTTGCGGATATGAAAACAGACGAGCAGCGCCTCGATGCGATGAATGCTGCCGATGCTATGCTCAATCGGAATATGACTGCGGTGATAAGCTATGTCGGCAAAGCAGGATTCGGTGATGCGGAGAAGTATATCCGTGATTTCAGGACGTGGACACGCTGCCCCGACAATGGTATCATCGTCGAGATAGCTGCCGTGAACGGACGGTTCATCATGGATATTATCCAGCCGTTTTCCGACCCTGTCTATGTGAACGGCTTTCTGCAGCAACTGAAAGAAAACGGCGTTGCCTATGAGCATCTTGGTGTCAGGGAACTGACGCTGCCGAACATTAAGCTGCCCTGGAGCGAGTAATTGTGCCAAACATAAAAGAGAGGTTCACTTCTGACGGGAGAGCCTCTCTTTGCTTGTCAGACGGCTTCTTTGAGGTTTTTTCAAAAACCTCTTTTCTTTTTGACAAAAAAATGATATACTATACTAAATTGGAGCTGAGAGCAAAGCGAGGCGATAAGATGGCGAAGAATAAAAAAAACCGAAAACTGCTTTTTCAGATAGCCGGTATCGTGCTGCCGCTGTTTCTGCTGCATCTGGTAGCTGTTGTATGGCTTAGCTACCGAAACGCTGTTAACGGCTATCTTACAGCGCAGAACGAAAACATTGAATCCGACCTTGAAGAGAACTATCTGAACCTTGTTGACAATCACGATCCGGAAACTCAAAAAGTAAGCGAATGGCTGCTCACCTATCTGGAAAACCATGCTGATAAAGAATGGGAGCCGCTTTCCGAAGAAGAATGGCTCGAATTTGATGAAGCGACCGGCGAGAATAAATACTGGAGTGCTGAGTGGCTGAACAGCCTGCCGGAAAAAATGCAGTATTATGCAGCAAGGATCAAGTTCAACAACTGGAAGCAACAGATCAGCTTTGAATCTGAATCTGGACATTACGAGAAGCTGTTTCTTATGGATGTTTCCGAAGGCTTCAAGGGAATGGTATTGTGCGATTACAGCGCCGGGAATGAATGTCACGGATTCGGATACAGATACGATCTGGACGCGGACAGCCACAAAGCCCTGGAAAAAGCTATCCGGGAAAATACGTCGGAAATAATCTATGAACTGTCAGATGATTTCTCGGAAAACAAAAACTGCTATATCGCCTACAAGCCAATGGTCTTTTCCGGAAAGACAAAAGCTGTGTTGTGCATAGCATACAGCTGGGACAAATTCAGAAGCAGTATCACCTCAAATCTCAAGATCGTGATCATCTTGATCATCGCAGGTCTTATGCTGACAATGGCTGTGCTGATATTCATGCTTTACCGCAGAGCAGCCAGACCTGTCGTAAAAATACAAAGGGCGCTCTTAGATTACACCGAGGATAAAAACACCGCCAAGATCGTCGGTAAAATGTTCAATATCAAGGAAAGAAACGAGATCGGCTATCTTGCCGATGTTATTTCAGATCTGGCGCTGGAGATAGACCGCTACAATAAAGAGAACCTGAAGGTGCAGAAAGACCTCTACGATGCAAAGGTGCAGATAATGGTGTCGCAGATCAGACCGCACTTTATGTACAATGCACTGACATCTATCGCAATGATGTGTGAGCTTGACCCGATGACTGCGAAAAAGGCAACGATCGCCTTTGCGGATTATCTGAGGGGCAATATGGATTCGCTCAAGCAGACAAGACCTGTGCCGTTTGAAACGGAGCTTGAGCATCTGAAAAACTATCTTTATATCGAAAAACTGCGCTTTGATTATCTGCTGAACATCGAATACGACATACAGGCAACGGATTTTGAACTGCCGCTGCTGAGCATACAGCCGCTCGTTGAAAACGCTGTCAAGCACGGCGTCGGAATGAAAAAAGGCGGAGGAACGGTGAAGATATCCTCTGTCGAAACGGACAGTGCTTTTGAAGTGATAGTTTCCGACGACGGCGTGGGATTTGATGTGAACGCTCCGAAAAAGGACGACGGACGTTCGCACGTCGGAATGGAGAATACAAAGAGACGCTTGAAAGAGATGTGCAAAGCTGACATCGTGATAACCAGCGAGGTCGGCAAGGGCACGACAGCTCGAGTGATAATACCCAAAAAGGAGGGCAAGGCAAATGAGGATACTGTGTCTTGATGATGAGCCGCTGGCATTGAGGATGCTGGAGCAGGCGGTAAGGCAGTCAAAGCCCGATGCGGACATATCGGCATATCTGGATCAGGACGAACTGCTCGAACAGACAAAGCAGGGAGGCTGCGACATTGCATTTCTTGACATACACATGCGTGGAATGAATGGTGTTGAGCTTGCGAAAAAGCTCAAGGAGCTGAACCCGAAAGTAAATATAATCTTTGTGACCGGCTTTTCCGAATATACGGGCGAGGCAATGGGTCTGCACGCAAGCGGCTACATAATGAAACCCGTCACTAAGGAAAAGGTAGACAAAGAGCTTTCAGACCTGCGTTTCCCTATCGTGCCGAAAAGCGATGCGCTGCTGAGAGTGCAGTGTTTTGGCAATTTCGATGTGTTCCTGCCGGGCGGCGAACACGTCCGCTTTGAGCGCAGCAGGTCAAAGGAGATATTTGCCTACCTCGTTCACCGACAGGGAAGTTCCTGCAGCACAAAGGAGATAGCCGCTGTGCTTTTTGAGGACGAGCCATACGATACCAAGCAGCAGAACTATGTTCAGCAGCTTATCCACGCAATGATAAAAAGCCTCAAAGCTGTCGGTGCGGAGGAGGCGATCGTGCGCAGCTACAATGCGCTTGCGGTCAACACAAAGGTGCTTGACTGCGACTACTACCGTTTCAAAGAGCTTGACGCAGGCGCAGTCAACTCATTCCAGAACGAGTATATGAGCCAGTACTATTGGGCAGACTTTCTGTACGATGAAGATTTCTGATACTATAATTAAGGCACTCGTATCATTAAAGATGCGGGTGCTTTTTTGCACCTTTAAAAAAATATTCTATTTTTGAAACAGTATTAATATCTGTAAAGATATTGTCAAGATGTGTATACTGCATAAGATTTCCGGATAATGCCGATGTCGGTGTGATGATAAGTACTCTGTCATCTCTAATGTTAAAACTCGGCATAAAGCGTGTTTCGGGCAAAGGTCACCACAAGAGCATATATCAGACGGTGGAGGGCGTTTTTCTTGTGCTTGCGAAAAGCGAAATTCTATTTACCAAAATTAAAAAAATATTGATTTTGGTAAATAGATGTGGTATAATACCATTAAAGGAGCGTGAGCCTGATGAAACTTATTGAACGAAAAGACTATCTGGACAAGGTCATAAATGTAATGGGAACACCTGATATAAAAGTAATCACGGGAGTCAGACGCTGCGGTAAATCAAAACTGCTCGAAGCTTTCAGAGCTTATGTCTCTGCCAATATCCCAAATGCAAATGTTATTCATATCAATTTTAATCTCCCCGAATTTGAAAAACTTAACGAATACAGGGCTTTGTATGATAATATCAATTCACGATACAAAGAGGGCGTTGAAAACTTTGTACTGATAGATGAGATACAGATGTGCGACAACTTTGAAAAAGCCATCAACGGTCTGCACGCATCGGAGAAATTTGATATATACATCACAGGTTCCAATGCTTTTCTGTTAAGCTCCGATCTTGCGACCTTGTTTACCGGAAGGACCTTTGAGATCAAGGTATATCCTTTCTCATTTGCAGAGTATGTTAAATACTATGGATACACCGACCTTTATACTGCATTTGACAGTTATGTTACTGAAGGCGGTATGGCCGGATCGTATGTATACAAAGATCAGCAAGCCAAGTATGACTATATCCAGGAAGTGTTCAACACTCTCATAGTTCGTGATATAAGAACTAAATATAAGATTCGCAATACAGCACTTATGGACAGACTTGTTGATTTCCTTATGGATAACATTTCAAATCTGACTTCTCCACGAAAAATATCAGATACCTTCAACAGTTTCAAGGATAAAATAAATCATAATACTGTCGGAGCATATATGCAGTATCTGTGCAATGCTTTCGCATTCTATAAAGTTCGTCGTTATGATATCAAAGGAAAGAAGTATCTTTCTACCACGGAAAAATACTATCTGTGCGACCACTCATTCCGATATGCAAAGCTCGGCACAAAGAATATGGACTACGGAAGAGTGCTCGAAAACATTGCAGCTATCGAATTGCTTCGCCGTGGATATGAGGTTTATGCAGGCGTTCTTTACAAGAAAGAAGTCGATTTTGTAGCTATCAAGCGAGATGAAAAGATCTATATTCAAGTATCGGACAACATAACCGATGAGAAGACATTTCAGCGTGAGGTATCCCCTCTTCTTTCTATCAGTGACGCATATCCCAAAATGGTTATTGCAAGAACACGCCATGATGATTATCAATATGAGGGCGTCAAGGTCGTTGATATTGCTAATTGGCTTGCTTGCAAATAAATTGGAATTAAAACCTTCCGATATTCTGTTCAAACTCCATGCCGTTTAAATTACAGTTAAGGTAAGTGTACTATACTGTGTTCAGGACAGCAAAGGAGGCGGTCTTATGAACAGCAAAATAAGAATAGCAGCATTCGTTTTAGCTTTGTCAATGCTTTCATTTACAGCCTGCTCGGATTCAAACAGCAGCAATGATACGGCGGCAGATTCGTCGGTAAGCTCGTCAGTCCACAGCAAGACAAAGCACAAAAAGACAGGCAGCAGCCAGTCCGAAAGCGCAGCAGACAGTTCAAGCTCTGCGGCTGATGATACATCTTCGGCAGCAGACAGCTCGTCTGCGTCCGACTCGTCTTCAACTGCCGACAGCAATTCTTCCGCAGGCGTTTCGGATATAAAGCTAATTGAAACTGCAAGCGGTGACTCTTTGTCATCGGGCAGTACTACTGTCACTATCGGCAGCAAGAGGATAGATGTAAGCGGTGCGTATGTCATAGACGGAAAATCTGTTGAGCTGACAGGCGGAACGTACACCTCGTCGGATACAGACCAGAATGTGTTTCTTGTGATCAATGGCGGCTCGCTGAAAATCTCAAATGCAAAGATAGTCAAGACAGGCGATGCTTCAAAAAGCGATTCAAAGCGTTCGTCAGACGTTTCGGACGACTACAATTTCTACGGCATAAACTCGGTCATTCTCGTTGTGGGAGAGGAAAGCTCTGCTGAGATAAGCGACTGCATCATCACATCTGATTGCAGCGGTGCGAATGCGGTTTTCTCAACGGCGGGTGCAAAGGCCGATGTGAACAATGTGCAGATAACTACCACGGGGAACTCGTCAAGAGGCGTATATGCGACCTACGACGGAACGATAAATGCAGACCATGTTGACATCACCACGAGCGGCGCCCACTGCGCTCCGATAGCGACAGACAGGGGCGGCGGACACGTTACCGTTACCAACTCAAAGGTGCAGTGCTCGGGCGATGGAAGTCCGTGCATCTATTCCACAGGTGAGATAAAGGCTGAAAATGTTGTGGGCGTTTCAACCGGTGCACAGGCGGCAGTTATCGAGGGCAAGAATTCTATCACGATGACAAAGTGCGCCTTTACCGTGAGCGGCGGAAACAACGGAGTCATGCTGTATCAAAGTATGTCTGGCGATGCTTCCGACAAGGACGCAACAGCGAACTGCTCAACACTCACTATGACGGGTACGACCATTCGCAACAGCACCGACGGGGCGATGTTCTATATCACAAACACCACCTCGGTCATCAACCTTGAGGGCGGAAACACGCTTGAGTGCAAAAACGGAAAGCTGGTCGATGCGGCTGCGGGACGCTGGGGCAAGGACGGCTCAAACGGCGGTGAACTCTCGCTCAACATCAAGGACGATAAGATCTCCGACAGCGTTACTGCTGATGATATCAGCTCGGTCGCAGTCAATGTGCTTGACGGCGGCGAGTTCAAGGGTGAGACCTCGGGCGAGGTAATGGTCGGATAAAACTACAAATGCAAACGGGAACGGCTCTCTTTGAGTCGTTCCCGTTTTTGTGCAGAAAAAGCCATCAATGTCCCTTGTGCTTCTCCCTGCGTTTTTGCTGCCTGAGATCAAACCGGCGCTGCTTTTCAGCTTCACGCTGCTGCTTTGTGAGCTGCTTGCGTTCGGTCTTGTTCTGCTGCTGCATCAGTTTCAATGCTTGCTGCGACTTTGTCCCGATGCCTGAGAGTGCTGTCTGCTTGTGAGCATCACGCTGTCTGCGTTTTGGATTGTCGGCAGTCTTTTTTGTTTTCGTCTCAACAGCCGGACTGAACCTGAGTTCGTAGTAATGCCTGAGTGCAAATTCCAACACCTCGCTGTCCTTTGGCTCTGCGCCAAAGGTGACCTTAGGCTTTCCAAAGGCGGACAAGCGTGGTGCACGCTGTGCACCCATCACACGGACATATATCAAATGTGCAAATACCCGCGGGGAGATTCGAACTCCCACAGCCTTGTGTCTGAGACAAGTATGTATACCGGTTCCATCACACGGACAAATATCAAAGTCAAGCCCGCCGTCAATCGAAGTCTCTGCCTGAACAAAGGCTTTCCAAAGGCGGACAAGCGTGGTGCACGCTGTGCACCCATCACACGGGCAAAATGGGCATAAAAATACACCGCCTGCTTTGTACAGACGGTGTTATGCGTTCAATAAGGGGCATCGCCCCGTCATTCAAGCACGACCGGGCGTTAGCCGCTTAGGGTTTCGGTGGGAGATTTATTCCCACCACCGAAAGACTAAGATGACCGCCGCCTAAGAGGCGGGGGACATAAGTCGTGGTTATAAGGATGAACACCTCAAAGCGTCACCTGAACGTTTGTCCACTATCATCTGTACGCAGCACAATAAGAGCCTCTTCGTTTTCGAGGACGAGAACGAGACCCAGATACAACTCACTATACAGATTTGTAAAAATAGCAGACCTGTTCATTTTCAGGCAACTCCTTTCGTAATGTTTTCTACAGTATAACATATGTTTGTGATAATTTCAAGTAAACTGTGGGTATATTTTTTGATTCGGTGCGAGCACTCGTCATTGTGCGGAGTCAGGCTTTTCATCGCAGAGATGCCCCGCTTGAGCGGGTGGTATGGGCAAGGATACGCTGTTATCAATGGGTTTTACAGATGAGCGATGCTCCTTATTGAAACGCCGCAAATGCGGAATTTTAATGCTGTGTTTACAGTTTGATAACGTTCGTGTGACACGAGTGACTGAACGTGTGATTTTCGATGGAAGATAAAGGGCAAAAATGAAAATTGATGGTTCTAAAAATACACTGGATTCCCAAAATGGAAAAGCCTACAAAGCCCGCAGGAAAGGCTTTCAGGCAAAGCAAAAATATGCGGACGGCCCGTTTCTGCGGGTTTATTACTATGTCCGACCCGCCGTCAAACAAAAAAACCGCCCTCGGGAATTTCCCAAAGGCGGAATTGCATGGTGCACGCTGTGCACTGGCGGAGAAGGAGGGATTCGAACCCTCGATGAGCTATCAACCCATACACGAGTTCCAGTCGTGCGCCATAAACCGGGCTAGGCGACTTCTCCAGAGTTTATTTCCGCTGCAACTATTACAGCTTTAATAGTATACCACAAACAAAAGTGCTTGTCAATAGCGATCAAGCACTTTTTTCAATTAATTTTGTTTTCTTACCACCGCATATTCGTCGTCCAGCCGAAAGAACGGGCAGGCATAGTTTGGCTCGTTCAGGAACCTGTAATACTCGTCCTCGTCAAGGTCTACCATGCATACATACTGCTCGCAGTCCTCGTCATAAGCGTAGTTTGAGCAGGTCTCACAGCTTCCCTGAACACGCTTTTTGTGCGTCTTTTTTCCTTCCACGCTGTACTCCTTTCGACTTGCGGATATATCCGCTTTACAGTATCTTGTTGAAAATACTGCCAACCTTTTCTATACATTCAAGCACAGTCCTTGCATCACTTTCACTGAGCTTTTGCAGCGACTCGGGCATTCTGCCGATCAGCATAGTCTGAGCCTCTTTAACAGCCTTTTTGCCTTCATCTGTCAGACTTATATCAATGGTACGACGATTGTTCTCGTTCTTGTTTCTTGTAACGACACCCATCTTTACAAGCTGTCCCACAGCCCTGGTAGCCTGTTCGTTTGACGTGCAGATCCTGTCAGAAAGCTGCGCAAGCGTCATATCGTTATCCAGCCACAGCGCCATAACTATCATCTGCTGGGTCTTGGTGAACCGAAATTCGTTCTTATCGAACATTCCGCAAACCAGTCTTCTGTATACAGGATAAAGCTCAACCAGCTTGAGAAGGCACTCCTGATTAATATTTTGCGGTTTAATGTCGACCAGCTCCTTTCATACTCTTTGTTAATATTTACTATTATATACCTTTTTTGAGCTTTTGTCAACATTAACTTTACATAATTGTATACATATGTTTTTTATCAGCAGCCTTTATTTCTCCGCCTGCTGCGAAGTTTTTTCCCCGCCGCCCGACTTTTGCAGTTTTTTAAGTATCATCAGCACACCGATCATAACGATCGCCGAGCTTATGAGCACAACATAAACGTTTTGCACCAGTCCCGCAAGCAGATATCCCCCGAGGCTGACCGCAGCGACCGTCATAGCGTAAGGCAGCTGTGTGGAAACGTGGTTGATGTGGTCGCACTGAGCACCGGTGGAAGCCATGATCGTCGTGTCCGATATAGGCGAACAGTGGTCGCCGCAGACCGCACCCGCAAGGCAGGCAGATGTGCAGATTATGACCGTTGCAGGGATAGCGCCAGATGTGGTCACGTTTACAAGGTCTTCTTTGAATACCTCCGTAACGATAGGGATAAGTATCCCGAAAGTTCCCCATGATGTACCCGTTGCAAATGCAAGACCCAGAGCCACAACAAAAAGTATCGCAGGCAGCAGGATCTCTATCGTCGTCGCACTCCTGACGACGCCCGAAACGAACTCGCCTGCTTCAAGCGAAGCTGTTATAGTCTTGAGAGTCCATGCAAAGGTGAGTATAAGTATCGCCGGCACCATCTGCTTGAAGCCCTCCGCTATCGAATCCATGCACTGGTTGAATGTCAGCACCCTTCGCAGCTGGAAGTATACTATTATTATAAGCAGTGCACCTATCGAGCCAAGCGCAAGCCCATAGCAAGCATTGCATTCTGCAAATGCGTCTACAAAGCCCTTCCCGCTGAAGAAATCGCCGGTGTACAGCATTCCCAGCACACACATACCTATCAGAATGATGACCGGCAGTACAAGGTCGATGACCTTTCCTCTTGAATGCTCCGGCTGTGCATCTTCCGGATAGATCTTGTTTCTTGTAGTAAACAGATCTCCCTTTCGAGCATTGTCCTCATGCACCTTCATCGGACCGTAGTCGATGTCACTGATAGAAATAAACACTACCATCAGCAGCGTCAGCAAAGCGTAAAGATTATACGGTATCGTCCTGATGAAAAGCTGAATGCCGTTTACACCCTTGACCGTACCGCTGACTGCGGCAGCCCACGATGAGATCGGCGCAATAATGCACACCGGCGCAGCAGTCGAATCTATCAGATAAGCAAGCTTCGCTCTTGATATCTTGTGCTTGTCCGTTACCGGGCGCATCACCGAACCGACAGTCAGACAGTTGAAATAGTCGTCAACGAATATCATTATTCCAAGTACAAATGTCGATATGTTCGCACCGACACGGCTCTTGATGTGCTTGACCGCCCATTCGCCGTAGGCACGGCTTCCGCCCGCCTTGTTCATAAGCACAACGATTATACCCAGTACAACAAGGAATACAAGTATCCCCATATTATCAGCATCTGCAAGGTTTGAAATAAGTCCGTCCTTCACAATGGTGTTGAACATTCCCGAAAAACCGCTGCCCGAAGCTATCGCAAAAACGATGCCGCCTGTAAGTATACCGATGAAAAGTGAGGAATAGACCTCCTTTGTGATAAGCGCAAGTCCTATCGCAACGATCGGCGGAAGCAGCGACCACATGGATCCGACAGCGTCCCTGATCGGCGACTGTATAAAGCAGCAGATCACATATGCTATAATAATCAGTGCAAATATCAGCTTGCTCAGATGTTTTTTCATTACAATATCCCCTTAGAACACTAAAGTTGTAAAAAAAGCATACCACAACTCCCGGTCAACTGCAACGCTTTTACAGCTCCCTGCGGTTTTTTCTGCAATTTAAACAAATCTGTATGCGATCTACCGGCATTTTGCACAAATATGATCTCGTAGGATCGCTTTTGGAAAACGCCCTCTTGAAGCAAGACACGGCAGGCTGTCCGCCAGGTTTCTTACCTCTTATCTCTTAACTCTTTTCTCTGTGTGCTCCGACCGGATCCTCAGCCTTTGAAGGCTTTACAGTGGTAGCGCTCCTTATCCTTTGTGGACTTTCCATATTCGATAGCCTGTTGCGGGCAGCACGAGATACACGCCATGCACTGTGTACAGTTACTTCCCCACTGCGGCTTTGAGTCCTGCATGGTGATGTTGCCCATAACGCACTTTTGCTCGCAAAGTCCGCAGCCAACGCACTTATCGGTCGTGTGGAACTTTTCGGGCTTTATGGCAGCCTTGTAAAACAGCGGATTTGACATCTCGCTTTGCACAAAGCTGAGGAAATTGTACTTTTGCTTTTCAAAGCACTTGCCCTCGCTGATGAGCTTAGCCGTCTTTTCGATAACAGGTATAGCCTTTTCAACGATCCTGTCCGCTTCCTCTTTCGGCGGAGCTTTAAACATCGTGATAAGGTTTTCCGGCATAACGACAGCTGAAACTCCTTTGAAGTGCAGTCCCTTTTCCTTGCAAAGCTGCAATATCCCCGAAGCCGCACCGCCGACAGAGCCGCCGCAGGTCATCACAAAATAGGCGTTTTTGTTCCCTGTAAGCGCGCTTTGCCTGATAAAGCTTTTGAACACCTTTGGTATCTGCCAGGCATAGGTCGGTGTGACGAACACCCACGGCTTTTCCGACTCAAGCTGTGCGATCTGCTTGCTTCTGATATACACAGAGCTGTCTATGACCTCGTCGCTGATGAGTTTGGCTATGTACCTCGCACAATACTCGCTGTTTCCCGTTCCGCTGAAAAATACTACCATAATGCATACCTCTGTTCTTATCAAATGTTAAGCCTGCTTTGTGGGATACGCTTTTCGTATATCTGACCCACAAAGGCATCTTTTATATAAAATCATATTGTGCACAATTCAATAAGGGGCATCCCCCCGTCATTCAAGCACGACTGGGCGTTAGCCGCTCAGGGCTTCGGTGGGGGATTCATTCCCACCACCGAAAGACTAAGATGACCGCCGCCTAAGAGGCGGGGGACATAAGTCGTGGTTCAATAAGGGGCATCGCCCCGTCATTCATCAAGCACGACTGGGCGTTAGCCGCTTAGGGTTTCGGTGTGGGATTCATTCCCACCACCGAAAGACTAAGATGACCGCCGCCTAAGAGGCGGGGGACATAAGTCGTGGTTATATTTGATCAAATTATATTTGATACAATTATATTTGATACAATTATATTTGATACAATTATATTTGATACAATATAAATCCGACCTTGATCTATTCATTGCGTGAGGCGGTGACGGGCTGCTGAGACTGCTGAGACTGCTGAGGCTCACCTTCCTGCTCGTCGTCGGTCCTTTTATCCCCGTGTGAGTGTTTATAAAGCAGCTTGAGCACGATCGGCGTTGTCACCGACGAAACGATTATCAGCAGTATCACCGATGCAAAGTACTTAGCATCGAGCATACCCACAGAAAGCCCCTTCTGAGCGACGATAAGCGCAACCTCTCCTCTGGTCATCATTCCCACGCCGACCTTCAGGCTCTCGTTGAAATTGTAGCCCATAAGCTTTGCGGTAAGTCCGCAGCCGATGACCTTTGTAATAAGTCCAACGATCACAAAGCAAACCGAGAAAAGCAGCAGCGAGCTTGTAAAGCCGTCAAACTGCGTTTTCAGGCCTATACTTGCAAAGAACACAGGGCCGAAGATCATATACGAACCTATATCTATCTTTCGGGCGATATACTCCGAATCGTTGAGGTTGCAAAGGATAAGTCCGGCAACGTAAGCGCCGGTGATATCGGCTATACCGAAAAATCTGTCTGCGGCGAACGCAAAGAACATACACAGCGCAAATCCGAGTATCGGTACACGGCGCTGATGCGGGTGGCGCTTGTCGATGAACTTGAAGATGTAATACATAAGTATTCCGACGCAGACGCTGCACAAAAAGAACAGCAAAACGTTCCTGACCACATCAAGCGGTTTTGAATCGGGGTTTTTGAAGCCGATCACGAATGTCAGCACGATGATACCGATGACATCGTCTATGATGGCGGCGCTTGTGATGAGCGTGCCGACGTGCTCTTTGAGATGTCCGAGTTCTTTGAGTGTCTGCACAGTTATTCCGACGGACGTTGCGGTGAGTATCGTACCGATGAACACAGCTCTGTAAAATCCGTCCGAGCCGACTGCTTCAAAGCCGTAGAAGCAGCTGTAAAGCAGGGTTCCTCCGCAAAGCGGGACAAACACTCCCACCACGGCGACCAGCAGGGCTTTGGGACCTGTTCTGACAAGTTCTTTCAGGTTTGTTTCCAGTCCGGCACCGAACATTATCATTACCACGCCGATCTCTGCGATCAGCGAGATATAGTCAGACTGTTTGACGAACCCGAAAACGCACGGACCTATCAGCAGACCTGCGATTATCTCACCCACTACCTGCGGCGCTCTGAGCTTTTGCGCAACAAGACCAAAGACCTTTGCCGATACTATTATTATTGCAAGATCCCTGAAAAATTCTATCCTATCCAACTAAACTTACCTTCCTTACGATTTCTCAAAAAGTTACGGCTCAATGCCTTGCAAAGAGCCGCAGCTGTCTGAATTTTATTCCTCGCCGTAAACGGCAATGTACGGAAGCGTTCTGTAATACTCCGCACAGTCAAGGCCGTAGCCTATCACGAATTTATCGGGAATAACAAACAGTGACATATCTGTTTTGATGTCTGCTATCCTGCAATCGGGCTTATCCAGCAAAGTCACGATATTCAGCGAGATAGGCTCTCTGTTGTTGAGTATCTCCACCAGCTTATGCAGTGTCCTTCCCGTGTCGATTATATCCTCAACTATTACAACGTGGTACTTGCTGATATCCTTTTCGATGTCAGCGATGATGTGAACGAGTCCTGATGAGGACATTCCCTCAAAATAGCTCTTAACGCACATAAAATCGACCTCGCACGGCACGGTGACTTCACGGCAGAGGTCTGCCATGAACACGAAGGCACCTTTGAGCACGCTCACCAGCAGTATCGGTCTTCCGTCATAGAGCGAGTCGATATACTTGCCAGCCTTTTTGAGGGCTGCCTTTATTTCGTCCTGTGTGATAAGGACATCTTTTATCCTGTTCTGATAATCCTGAATACTATTGATCTCCATTTTGACCTCCTCTGCGTTACGCTGCGTTAGATGCATTAGCCCTGAACAGGCTTCTTATGAGTTTTCCGCTTTCGGTGAGCTGTGATTCTCCGGCGCTGATATTTGCAAGGTTCGTTCCCGGTCTGAATGCCGAGGCAGTTTCCGCCTTGTTTGCTGCGGACCAGTTGAACCAGCCGACCTTCAGGCTTGCAAGCAGGTTATACCACTGCCTTGTCTGATATTCGTTGAAACCGCCGTTTCCGCTTGCATCACAGGTGCCAAACTCTGTTACCAGCACGGGCAGTCCGCTGTTATAGCACCTTTTCAGTCTGTCCCTCAGCCAGTCGGTATGGGTATTTGCGTAGAAATGCAGGGTATACAGGCAATTTGCGTCGCTGAGTCTGCTGCCCAGCACCTGATCTATATCCTGGCTCCACGTTCCAGTACCGCAGATCACAAGCTTATTTTTATCTATGCTTCTGATGGCATTCACAACCGCCTGGCAGTACGGTCTGATATCCGACGACCAGCTGACACCGCCGTTTGGCTCGTTGCAAAGCTCATAGATAACGTTATTATAGTTCTTATATCTTGCAGCCATTTCCTTGAAAAAGGCGATAGCTTCGTTCTGGTGCTTGCGTGGGTTCCCGTCGTTGAGGATATGCCAGTCGATGATGACGTACATTCCAAGTTTAGTAGCCTGTGCAACGCCGTTTATCACCTTCTGCTTTGCCTGTGAAGCGTAGCCCGAGCCTGTGGTATAGCCGCCCCACTCCTCGGTATACATCGCTATTCTCACTGCGTTGCATTTCCAGTCGTCACGCAGCACCTTCAGCGAATTATACGAAAGGATATCCGAAAAGCTTTCCCACATTATTCCGTGGGTGGACATTCCCTGAAGCATAAAGACTTTTCCGTGGCTGTCAACGATATGATTCCCGCTGACTTTCAAAGCCCCGTGCCTTGAAACAGGCGTACCGCTGACCGCAGCAGGGGTCGGTGCCGGGGTCGGTGCCGGCGAAGGTTTTTTAGTTGATGGGGCAGGTGACTGCGGTTTCGTCTGCGGTGCCGGCGAAGGCTTTTGCGTTGTTGCCTGAGCTGTTGTGCCCGGTGCATTTGAACCTGTCGATGCAGTGGTCGTATTTTGCGTATTATCCGTACTGCTGACGGCTGTGGTGGTTTCCGCCTTGCTCTCGCTGTCCGAGCCGCTGCCGGAGCTGCTGTCACCGTCATTGCCCTGCGAACTGCTGTCATCGCTCTGTGAGCTGCTTTGTTCACTGGTATTTCCGTTTGGGTCGGGGACATCATAATCCCACGGGATCACGTCAGGCTCGTTTTGCGAGTCCGAGCTTGTATCGTCTGTATCATCTGATCCTTCTGTCTGCGATGAGCTGTCAGGCTTTGACGAGCTTTCGCTTTCAGACTGCGACTGTGACGAACTCGCTGTGCTGCTGTTGCTTTCAGACGACGTGTCCTCCGAACAGCCTGCAAGCAGCATTGCCGCTGCTGCCATTATTGCAAGTATTCTAACCGATAGTTTTTTCATATCAGCATATACTCCCTGATTTTGATTATTAATTATCATTATAATAATACCACTATTTTGTTTACGATTTATTACAATATTTACGCTAAATAATGAAAAAAATTCTGTTGAAAATAACACCATACTGTGCTATAATCCAATTTGAAATTATTTTTCGGGGGAAAGGCAAATGAAAAGAAAGACCCGGCTCAAGGGTGCATTGATGCTGCTTCTGACCGCACTGATCTGGGGTGCTGCATTCACGGCGCAAAGCAAGGGTATGGAAAGTGTTGAAGCTTTCACATTCAACGGTATACGAATGACGCTTGGCGCTGCGGTACTGTTTCCGTGCATAATTATCAATGACAGGCTAAGGGTCAGAAAAATGACTGACCAGCAGCGTGAAGAAAAAAGGCTTCGTGACAAAAACGCTGTTAAATACGGCTGCTTGCTGGGGATCGTGTTTTTTGCCGCAAGCAATATCCAGCAGCACGCCTTTATATACACAAGCTCGGGGAAGATAGCCTTTATCACGGCACTTTACATTTTCTTCGTACCGATGCTGGGGCTGTTCATCAGAAAGCGCACTCCCCTTCTGACATGGCTTTGTGTACTTCTGGGATTTGCGGGGCTGTACTTTCTGTGTGTAAAACCCGGGGAGATCGGTGAGATCAACAAGGGTGATCTGCTTGCGCTCGGCTGTGCGGCAGTGTTTGCGGTACATATACTGATGATAGAAAGATTCACAGCAAAAGCTGACGGACTGAAGCTGTCGGCGATGCAGTTCCTTGTGGGCGGGACGCTTTCGGGGATAGCGATGTTCATATTTGAAACGCCGAAGCTCAGCGGCATTTTCGATGCGTCTGTTCCGCTTTTGTACGCAGGAGTGATGAGCTGCGGTGTTGCATACACATTACAGATAATCGGGCAGAAGTACACCGAGGCGACTGTTGCATCGCTGCTTTTGTGCATGGAGTCGGTATTTGGTGTGATCGCTGCGGCGATAATTCTCGGCGAACGTCTGAGTGCGCGTGAGCTGATCGGCTGCACAATAATGTTTGCGGCGATAATACTTTCGCAGTTTTCCGAACGGTTTTCAAAAGCAAACAAAAAGACGGCATAAAGCCGTCGTGTGTTCGGTAAGTAATTGGGGAGAACTCTTTTGGAAGAAGCCAAAAGAGTTCCCCTCAATAATAAGCCAAAAAGATTTCCCTGATCAGCCGCCGAGGCGGATCATCTCGTCGATGCAGACCTTTGCTTTTGCGATCTGCTCGGGTGACATCTGTATTTCAAAAGCTTTGCCGTCGTTATTTCCGATACCCTCACAGGTCTTGTAAACGTCCATAAGGGTGGTTATCTTCATATTCGGGCAGATAAGGTCTTTGGACAGCACATAGAACTCCTTGTCGGGATAACGGTACTGCAAATGCTCGGCGATGGATATTTCGGTGCCGATGATAAATTCCTTTGCGTCCGACTTAGCGGCAAAATCCATTATGCCGCTTGTTGAGCCTGCGTAGTCAGCCTGCTCGGTGACCTCGGGTCTGCACTCGGGGTGAACGAGCACCAAGGCATTGGGGTGCAGTCTTTTAGCCTCATCAAGCTCTGCCTTTGTGACCCTTGCGTGGGTCGGGCAGCCGCCCTGCAAAAGCTTTATATCCTTATCGGGACAAGCCTTCTGCACGAACGCACCGAGGTTGCAGTCGGGAATGAAAAGTATCCTTTTTGCGTCCATATTTTTAACTATCTTCACCGCAGAGGACGAGGTCACGCAAACGTCGCAGACCTCTTTGAGCGAGGCGGTGGTATTGATATAGCAGACCACTTTTCTGTCAGGCTCTTTTGCCTTTATCGCGCTTATCATCTCAGCGTCCATCTGCTCTGCCATAGGGCAGCCTGCAAGGGGGTTGGCAAGGAAAACGTGCTTATCGGGTGAGAGCATTTTTGCAGTTTCAGCCATAAAATGCACACCGCACATAATGATATTTTTACTGCTCACCTTAGCCGCCTCGACCGAAAGCTTATACGAATCGCCCGTTATATCGGCGATCTCGACTATTTCCTTTGCCTGATAGCTGTGAGCAAGAATACAGATGTCATTTTCCTGTTTCAGCTCGATTATCTTACGCTGGATATCTCTTATCATTTTCCAAGCCCCCTAAAATTCAGCTGTTTTTATTATAGATCAGCATTAATCCTTTCAAAAGCAGGTCATCGTCAAGGATTATCTGCGTTTTGCAAAGCGGAACCACAACGGGTGCAAGTCCGCCTGTTGCGACGACGGTACAGTTTTTGCCAAGCTCTTTTTTTATCCTGTCGCAGATGCCGTCGATCGAGCCTGCGCTGCCGTAGAGGATACCGCCCTTGATACAGTCAACGGTATTTGTGCCGATGAGCTTTTTAGGCTCCTCAAGTGCTATTCTCGGCAGCTGCGAGGTACGGCTTATCAGCGAGTCGTGCGAGATCATGATGCCCGGCATTATCATTCCGCCGACATAATTTCTGTCCCCATCTATTACAGAAAGCGTTGTTGCGGTACCCATATCAACGATTATGAGCGGCAGCGGGTACTCATTGATACCTGCAACGGCATCGACCACAAGGTCGCTGCCAAGCTGTGCGGGATTGTCTATCTTTATGGAAAGTCCCGTTTTCATTCCCGGTCCGACGACTTTGCATTTTACCTTTGTGTACTTTTCAACAGCGGCTTTTACGGTATTGGTTATGCTCGGAACGACCGAGGATATGATAGCCCCGTCGATATCTGAGCCGTCAAGTCCGTTCATTTCGACTGCTGTGCGAAATGTCACTGCATATTCAAGGTCGGTCGCAGTGAGGCTGGTGGACACTCTTTCCCTGAAAAGTATCCTGTCCTCATTACAGCAGCCTATAACTATATTGGTGTTTCCTATATCAACTGCAAGTATCATTTTCTGTCTCCTGTCAGGCGGTCTTGCCCTTTATAAAGCCTGCTTTTGTAAGTCCGACCGCAGCCGCAGCCGTAACAACTGTTGCAACGACCATCTCAACAACGGCATTCACGCCCACAAATGTGATGATGAACCATATAACGTTCTTATTGCCCATTTTCTCTTCCATATAGCCTGTGCTTCCGAAAAGCAGCACAAGTGCGGTCATGAACAATACGGTGTTTGAAAAGGCAGTCATAAAGCCTGCTACTGCGCCGCCGACATAGTTGTTGGACATCTTTCTTGTGATCCTGAAAGAATATCCTGCGATGATGCCGACAAGCACTCTGGGCAGAAATCTCTGCACGAATGCGAGAAACGGGTTGATGTCAAACAGTGCTGCGCCCATTGCGCTGGGAATGCCGATGTTTATGCACTGCAAAAAGCTGAAAAGTCCGAATACTCCGCCGATCACTCCGCCGCCTACGGGTCCGCAGGTCACTGCTGCGATCGCAACGGGGATAACGTTGAGGGTTATTACCAGCGGTCCCACAGGTATCGAGCCTATCGGGGTGAACGAAAAGATCATTACCAGTGCGGTCATAAGACCAAGCACTACCAGCTGACGAACGTTGAATGGTTTTTTTGCATTTGTTTTCATAATGAAAACCTCCTTAATGTTATTATTCCTGCAAGCAGGATACAATACAGTGCAAATGCGTAAAGCTCCCTGCGTGCTGAGGCAAAGTCAGACTTGTTTTACAATATCTGCTTTTACACGCTGTTTCGGGCTTTTACGATGCTTTTGCACAGGGTTTTGCCAAACCCCACAAATATTATAGCACACTTTTTTGAAAAAAGCTATATCTTTTTAGGAAAAACTGTGTTATAATATAAAGCGAGATGAAAAAATCCCGATGATTTGGAGGAATTTCACAATGCTTAACGGAAAAACAGTCGTTCTTGCGGTAACAGGCTCTATTGCGGCGTACAAAATGGCTAACGTCGCCAATATGCTCAAAAAGCTGGGCGCTGATGTTCATGTTCTGATGACACAAAACGCCACGAAGTTTATAAATCCCATTACCTTTGAAACGCTGACGCAGCACAGGTGTCTTATAGACACGTTTGACCGCAATTTCCAGTACAGCGTAGAGCACGTTGCGCTTGCCAAGGCTGCGGACATCGTACTGATCGCACCGGCTTCGGCTAATGTTATCGGCAAGATAGCCAACGGCATCGCAGACGATATGCTGACCACCACAGTTATGGCGTGTCCCTGCAAAAAGCTGGTCGCACCTGCGATGAACCACAATATGCTGCACAACCCGATAGTTGAGGACAACATAAAAAAGCTTGCTTCATACGGTTACGGGATAATAAGCGCTGACACGGGAATGCTTGCAAACGGTGACATCGGTGACGGGCGGCTCCCCGAGGAGGGCGTGCTGGTCGAGCATATTCTCAAAGAGATAGCCTATGAAAAGGATCTTAAAGGCAAAAAAGTCCTTGTCACCGCCGGGGCAACAAGGGAGTCGATCGATCCTGTTCGTTTCATAACAAATCATTCAAGCGGAAAAATGGGCATTTCAATAGCAAGGGCTGCGATGCAAAGGGGTGCAGATGTAACGCTGGTATGCGCTCACTGTGAAGTGAAGCCGCCGATGTTCGTTGAGGTCGTGAAGGTTCACAGCGCACAGCAGATGTATGAAGCGGTGATGCAAAAAGCTCCGCAGCAGGATATCATAATCAAGGCTGCTGCTGTTGCTGATTACACGCCTGCAAGTACGGCGGACAAAAAGCTGAAAAAGTCCGATGACGATATGAAGATAGATCTTGTACGCACAAAGGATATACTGAAGGCTCTGGGGCAGAGCAGACGAGAGGGACAGATCATCTGCGGATTTTCGATGGAAACGGACGATATGCTTGAAAACTCACGCAAAAAGCTTGACAGCAAAAACTGCGATATGATATGCGCAAACTCGCTTCGCACACAGGGCGCAGGCTTCGGTGTGGACACAAATGTTATCACGATGATAACACGCACAGACACGCAGGAGCTGCCGATGATGACTAAGGACGAGGCTGCTCACAGGATACTTGACAAGCTTATCACGCTATAAGCTTATTTGTTCTTTTTACCGCTTGTATAGAGCTTTATGACGGCTATGGCGGTAAGAGCTGCGGGCAGGACTGCGAAAAGATCGCCGGTACAGCTGTAAAAAGTACGCTCGGGTATCAGTGAGGCTTCCCCGGTGACGACACCTCTGGTGGTATCACTGCGAATGTTTTCCACCTCGCCTGTGGGTTTTATGATCGCAGAGATGCCGCAGTTCCCCGAACGCAGGAGATACTTGCCGTTCTCTGCGGCACGCATTATGCTATGGCGAAAATGCATTCCACGGGCATAGCTGCTGCCGAACCAGCTGTCGTTGGTACAAACGCAAAGTATCTGCGCTCCCCGGCAAGCCTGCTGTTTGACTGTTGAGGGATAGATGGACTCGATACAGATGACGCAGCCGATGCTGCCAAGCTTGGTCTCAAGGGGCTTGGTATAGTGTTGGTCGGAGCACTCGCACAGAGTTGAGGCTCCGAACAGGAAGGCAAGGGGGATCTTCTCACCAAAGGGGACGAGGACCTGTTTGAAATAGGGGGAGCTGACGCTGCCGTGGGGATCAACTGCATACAGCGCATTGTACTCGTCGCCGTCAAGCTCGTAAAAACAGCCGCTGACCACGGTTGCGTTACAGCTGCGGGCTATCGACTGCACGGCTGCGAACTCGTCGGCGGAACTGTCGTACTTCATAGGGACGGCTGTTTCGGGAAAGATGACAAGGTCGGCTTGTTTGATGGCAGAATCCATGATTATGCTTTTATAGGAGCCTGCGCAGTCACGGGCGGTACGGGCAGTCTTTTTTCTGCCCTCGGCTTCGTCCTGCGCAATGAGCACGCTGAGGCTTGCAGAACGCCGGGCGACATCGTCAAGGTGACGCAGGGAGATGCTGCCGTAGCCAAGGCAAAACAATACCAATGCTGTCAGCGAAGCTATCGGGACGATACGCATTTTTTTACGCATTGCCGAAAACGCAAGAAAGCCGTTGATGCACAAAACTATCACTGTGACAAGGCGGCAGCCGAGCAGATTTGCGGGCTGGATCATCAAGGGTGAGCCGGTAACGCTCAGCCAGACTGCCGACCAGGGGAATGAAAGCAGGGGAAAGCTTTCCTGGAGCCATTCGCCGCCTGCGATGAGCACTGCGAGCACGATAACATCGTAGACTCTGTCACGGCGAAGTACTGTGAAAAGCGACACGGGCAGCAGCATCAGAAGCGTTTCCCAGACGGTCAGCGCAATAACTGCCACAAAAAGCAGCGACACTGCAAAGCCCCTTGGCAGATCTATCTGAGGATAGACCGCAAGCAGAAAGATAAGCTGATAAAAATAATACGGCACAAAAAAGCTGAGGAAGCTTTTGAGAAAGTCCCGCCGGCGCTCATATCTGCAAAGGGTATAGACCATCGGAGAATAGGCTGCCGCTGCAAGCAGGGGGATATTCACGGTGGACTGCAAAAGCGCACACAAAAGTCCGCTGACGGCGATAACCAGATAGACGGGACTGATCTTTGATATAATTGTCTTTAAAGTATCCATAAGCTTAGTCTGCCCTGTATGAGCAGGTTTAATCAGACGGATACAGCAAGGAGTTGACTTTTTGAAAACTGATATAATGATACCGCAATACGCTGCAAAAGCTCTGGAGATACTGCACTCCGGGGGTTTCAAGGGCTATATTGTGGGCGGCTGCGTAAGAGATGCGGTGCTGGGAAAGGTGCCGGACGACTATGACATCTGCACAGACTGCACGCCCGACAAAATGAAACAGATATTCAGCGGTCTGACGACCATAGAAACGGGAATAAAGCACGGCACGCTGACGGTGCTTATCGACCGCAAGCCGATCGAGATAACGACATTCCGCAGCGACGGAAAATACTCTGACCACAGAAAGCCCGACAGGGTGAGGTTTGAGACAGATCTGGGTGAGGATCTTAAACGCCGTGATTTCACGATAAACGCTCTTTGCTACAACAAAAGCGAGGGCATTGTGGATATGTTCGGAGGGATCGGCGACATAAACAACAGGATCATAAGGTGCGTGGGCAAGCCCTCGGAGAGGTTTGATGAGGACGCTCTGAGGATAATGCGGGCGCTGAGATTCTCCTCGACGCTGGGGTTTGAGATAGAAAAGGACACATCAGATGCGATACACGCTCAGAGGGGGCTGCTCAGGGAGATATCCGCAGAGAGGATCGCTTCGGAGCTGAAAAAGCTGCTTTGCGGCAGGGACCCTGCGAGGATACTGTTACAGTATCGTGACGTTTTCGCTGTTATAATACCGCAGCTGGAGGCGTGCTTTGATCTTGAGCAGAACAATCCCCACCACTGCTATGATGTTTACACACACATCTGCCGCAGCGTGAACAACATCGAGCCTGACTGGGTGCTGAGGCTGACGATGCTTTTGCACGACATCGGAAAGCCGGCGATGAAAACGGTGGACGAAAAGGGCATCAGTCACTTCAAGCTCCACCAGCAAAAAAGTGAAGAAATGGCCCGGCAGATATGCGGCGCACTGAAGCTTGACAACAAGTCCCGAAGCAGGATATGCAGGCTTGTGCTGGAACACGACAACAGGATAGCTGCAACGCACAGATCGGTACGCAGATTTCTCTCAAAATACGATTACGATTTCTTCTGCGACTACATCAAGGTCAGAAGGGCGGACACGCTGGCACAGTCGGACTATCTGAGGCAGCAAAAGCTTGCGCAGCTTGACGAGCTTGAAGCAATAGCAAAGCAGATCGACGATGAAAAGCTATGTCTGCATCTGAGCGACCTTGCGATAAACGGCAGCGACCTTATAGAAATGGGCTTTGGCGGCAGACAGATCGGAGAGATACTCCGGCAGCTTCTGGAAGCGGTCATAGAAGAAAAAACACAGAACGAAAAGAACAAACTGAAAGAATACATAAAGGAGATTTACAAATGAACAAAGGACTGAAGCTGATACTCGGATTTCTTCCGCTGATACTGATATGCCTGCTGGTGTTCTGGTTCTCGTCAAAGAACGCTGAACAATCGTTAAGTCAGAGCGACATTCTCGTAAAGGTGGTCAAGGAAAGGCTAATGCCCAGCCTTCAGGGTATCAAAACAAAAAGAGATATCAACATCGTGGACAGGGTCATTTCCGTTGGTGTGAGAAAGACTGCGCACTTTGTTGCATACACGATACTGGGAATATGTGCCTTCGGCGCATTGTGGTTCATAAAACGCAAGGGGCTGCGCTACACGGCGGCGGTGATGACCTGCGCTTTATATGCAGGCTCGGACGAGATACACCAGCTTTTTGTCGCAGGGCGCACGGGTCAGCTGAGAGATGTTATCATTGATTCCTCGGGTGCGGCAATGGGTGCGCTGATATGCCTTATAGCAGTGCTGATAATCCAGATGCAGGGCATGAAGGACGAGATAGCTGAGCTGAAGCAGGAGCTTGAAATGTACAGACAGCGCAAGCTTCCGGAGGCTGAAGCAACGGGCGATCCGGCAATGTATCAACGCACGAAGAAGCAAAGGCAGAGATAGGCAGCATTGCAAGCATTACAAAACAGGAGGACAAATGAAATGACAGGTATTATCACGGCAATGACCTGCGAGGCTGAGGCGGTCATAAAGAGGCTTTCCGACCCGCGCAGCAACAGGATCGGAAATGTTGAATACACACGGGGAAAGCTGGGAAACACCGAAGTAGTGGTGGCTGTCTGCGGTGTGGGAAAGGTATTTGCGGGGGCGTGCACGCAGACGATGATCGTTGATTTCGGCTGCTCTCACATTTTCAACATAGGCTGCGCAGGCTCGCTGTCAGAAAAGCTGGACATTAAAAGCATCATCAGTGCGACTGCCTGTGTTCAGCACGATATGGACACCTCGTCGGTAGGCGACCCTGTCGGGCTGATCTCGGGAATAAACGTGATCGAGCTGGGGTGTGACGAAAAGTTCAACGCAGACTTCGCCGAGTTTCTCGCTGCAAAGGGTGAAACACTGGTGACAGGCATCATTGCAACAGGTGACAGGTTCATCAAATCAGAAGAGGACCGCAGCTATATCAGCCGCACCTTCGGCGCAGTCGCAGGCGAGATGGAAAGTGCTGCTGTCGGTCAGCTGTGCTACGCTAACAATGTGCCGTACAACGCTATACGCATCATAACTGACAAGGCAGGCGCTGCTTCAAATGATGAATATTGCTGCAATCTGCCGGAGTGCGCTGTGAAGCTCGCCGAGCTGTTTATCGAATACATCTGCACATTAAGCTGATTTGCATTTTCAGCTGCGGGGACGTTGGTCGATCTCGTGAGCAATGCTTTATTGCATGGAACCCGGCAGAATATCCGAAACTTGACAAAATTACTCTGATATGGTATCATTAAAGTTCAGACAGAGAAAACGGCAGAATGCAGATTTTTTACGGAGAAAGAGATGGAAAAGCGTACAAACAAGACATATCATATACGATATTTCAGGGTGGCCGCTGCGCTTACGGCAGTATTTGTATGCGTTGTTGTGCTGGTATTCGTTTTTCTGAGAGATGGTTCGGACGTTGAAAGCAACTCCTCATCGCAGGGTGAAGCTGATTCGCTGAACGCTGCTGACAGCATGGCTGTGAATGCTCAGGTCAAGCCGCAGGAACACGGAATGACCGATCTGAAAGAGAAGATCAACACAAAGTTCGCTGAATACCCGGGGCAATGGTCGGCGTATGTCAAAAACCTTAACACGGGCGAATTTTTCACGATAAATGACAGGCAGATCTATCCTGCGAGCGTAATAAAGCTGTTTGCGCTGGGCGCTTGCTATCAGCAGATACACGACGGTATCATCAAAGAGGACGACTACTACACTTACATTTACAGCATGGCGGTAATGAGCAACAACGTGGCGTTCAACAAGATCATCTGGACTATCGGCAGGGATTATCTGACAAAATGGTGCCACGAAAACGGATACGCCAATACCTCCCAATATCATGGGCTTTCCCCTGCGGACAACGCTGAGGGGCTTGCGACCTCGGACAAGCCAAACGAGACCTGCGCAAGCGATGTCGGCAGAATGCTCGAAAGCATTTACAGGGGCGAGTGCGTTTCAAAGGAAGCTTCGCAAAAGATGCTCAAGCTGCTTGAACAGCAGCACTGGGTGAACAAGATACCCTCGGGACTTCCCCCGAACACGCATTTTGCGAACAAGACGGGCGACACTGCTGATTACTCGCATGATGGTGCGATAGTTTATTCGCAGGGTGCGGACTACATCATCGTGATAATGAGTGAAAATCCGATGGTATCCTTCCAGCAGGATCACCGCTTTATTGAGATCTCAAAAATGGTGTATGAGTATTTCAACCCGGTATGAATATGTTCAGGCAAAAAACTCACGATCATTATAAGGCACTGCCTTTAATAGGACCGATGCTCTGCGCAGGCAGCAAGCATCGGTTTTTTTGTGCCCACCAGCAAATTGGACATTACAGGTTTGTCCGGCGGACGGTTTTATATGGAAAGTGCACCTATATTTACTCTGAACAGCCGAAAATCATTGACTTTGCGCTATCGGCGTGATATAATTACTGTGTTCGCATCAAACGGATAAATAATTTACGAGGAGTTTTTGAATTGATATTTGCGGATCTGTTTTTCATATATTTCTTTCTTCCGCTATGCCTGACGCTGTATTTCATCACCAAGAAAACAAGGTACAGGAACTATGTACTGGTCGGATTTTCGCTGGTGTTTTACGCATGGGGCGAGCCGGTGTGGGTATTTATCCTGCTGCTATCGTCGGTGATAAACTACTTTGCCGCGCTTGCGATAGACAATGCAAAAAGCAGGTCAAAAGCAAAGATGCTGATGGCT
>CADAHS010000042.1 GCA_902787825.1 uncultured Ruminococcus sp.
CAGCGGCGAGGGCTCTGCCCTCGACCCGCAAGCCTTTTTTACGAGAAAAGGCTTGACCCAAAAACCTGTTTATAAACTGGTCTTGAAAGTTTGAATAGAACTTTTAATTCTGATTTGTGTTAGGGAAAATTATATAAGCATTTCCATACTGCCTTGCATCTTTTTATTGCAAAATCTCATGCGTTATGCTATACTTTAAGTAATATTAAGGTTGTTCTGTTACAATGTAATAAAATCGTGGAGGAGTGAGATCATGAGACTTTTACTCGCTGAGGACGAAAAGGAGCTTTCAAACGCTCTCGTGGCGGTGCTTAAACACAGCAACTATTCCGTCGATGCTGTTTATGACGGGCTTGATGCTTTTAACTATGCAATGAGCGAAAACTACGACGGTATTATTCTTGATATAATGATGCCTAAAATGGACGGTATCGAGGTGCTGAAAAAGATCCGTGAAAGGGGGATAAATGTTCCTGTTCTGCTGCTGACCGCTAAATCTCAGGTCAGTGACAGGATAAACGGGCTTGACAGCGGTGCGGACGACTATCTGACTAAGCCGTTTGCGATGGGTGAGCTGCTTGCAAGGATAAGGGCGATGACCCGCCGCAAGACGGAGTTCTCGCCGAATGATCTGTCTATCGGCAACATCACGCTCAGCCGTGAGACATACGACCTTAAAGGTCCAAACGGCGTTCAGAGGCTTGGAAACAAAGAGTTCCAGATGCTTGAGATGCTTATGGTGAACAAGAACACGCTGATCTCTACGGATCGTTTTATGGAGCGTATCTGGGGATATGACAGCGATGCAGAGATAAATGTGGTATGGGTGTTTATTTCATACCTTCGCAAAAAGCTTGCAAGCGTTGGCTCAAACGTGGAGATAAAGGCTGCAAGGGGAGTGGGGTACACGCTGGCGGAAAAGCAAAAGTAGAGTGCGGCGAACACAGAGTATGAGGAGTTGAGAGACGATGATAAAACGGCTTCAGAGAAAGTTCGTACTTATCGTTGCGGTGTGTCTGCTTGTGGTAGAGGTGCTGATAATCGGCGGGATAAACATTTTCAATATACGTTCGATCAATGCTGAACAGGACAACATTTTGCAGACTATCACAGAGAACGACGGAAAGTTCCCCGACTTTTTCAGACATGACGACAAGCTCAAGCCGGACAGGCGTGAACAGACGGACATTCCGCCAAAGTTAAAAAACAATTTCAACGAGGAAACAAGGTATCAGACGAGATTTTTCACTGTTTCTTTTGACAGCAGCGGAGAAGTCAGCGTTGTAAACACGGGGCAGATCGCAGCAGTTGACAGCGAAAAGGCAGTCGAGTATGCAAACGAGGTCATAAACAGTGGCAAGACTGTGGGAAACATCGACTGTTACAGGTACCGTGTTGCTGAAAAAAGTGACGGAAAGCTTGTTGTTTTTCTTGATGTAAGGTCAGGCAACAACAATAAGAGCAGGTTTATGCTGATCTCTGTGCTCGTTGCAGCTGCGGGATACGTTATAACCTGTTTGCTGGTCATTGTTTTCTCAAAGCGTGCGGTAAGACCTGCGATAGAAAGCTTTGAGAAGCAGCGCAGATTCATTACAGATGCAGGGCATGAGATAAAGACTCCGCTTGCGATAATCTCTGCAAACACTGAGGTCATTGAAATGACGAGCGAGCCAAGCGAGTGGACAAGCAGTATAAGAAATCAGGTCACGAGGCTTGACGGGCTTGTCAGGGAGCTGCTTGATCTATCAAAAATGGAGGAAGGCGATGTCAAGCTCGTTTTCACTGAGTTTGATCTTTCTGCTGCTGTCAGGGAGATCGCAGGCTCGTTTGAGCCGCTTGCTAAGACTAACAGAGAAACGCTTGAGATCGAAGTACACGACGGTATCACCATCAACGGCGACGAGAGGGCGATAAGAAAGCTTACCTCGATACTGGTGGAGAATGCGGTGAAGTACGCTGATGATGATACGCAGATAAATGTTAAGCTTGATCGGACTTCAAGCGCAAGGCACGTTGAACTCAGCGTTTCAAACGTATGTCAGCAGCCGCCGAAGGATACTGACAAGCTGTTTGACAGGTTCTACCGAGATGATGCTTCAAGGAGCCGTGACGGCGAAAAGGTCGGAGGCTACGGCATCGGGCTGTCTATCGCAAGAGCTGTGACCGAGGCGCACAAGGGCAGGATAAGCTGCGCTGTCAGCGGCGATCTTGTTACGTTCACCGCAAGGTTCAGAACAAGCAGACTTAAAGAAAAAAAGCAGACACAGATCTGAAAAACAGATGACAGATCTGCGGACAAGTGCACAGCATGGCTGAAAAAACGCCTTGCTGCGCACTTTTTTTACTTTCACGATAATTACACATTAGGTTTAGGTAGATTTAAGGTAGGCAGGTTATACTAAAGACAACGAAAGCACAGAAAGGACTGAGGTAAATGAGTAATTATCAGGAAGTATTCAAACGCACAGAGCAGAAATATCTGCTTGACGTTGAGACATATATGAAGCTCAGAAAGCTGCTTGACGGCTATGCACAGGTAGATAAGTACGGCAAGAGCACCATCTGCAACATTTACTATGATACGCCGCAGCATCTTCTTGTGAGGACTTCCAACGAGAAGCCGGTATACAAGGAAAAGATCAGGGTAAGGAGCTACGGGACGCCCTCGCGGGACTCGACGGTATTTGTTGAGCTTAAAAAGAAATATGATGGAGTTGTTTACAAAAGGCGTGTGGACATGACGCTGGAGCAGTCGCAGAGATTTACACTTTACGGTGAGATGCCGCACAGGAACGATCAGATCGAGAACGAGCTTTTGTACTGCTTTGACCGTTACAGCGGACTTGCGCCGGCAATGTTCCTCAGCTATGACAGGATCGCAATGTACGGGATCGAGGATAACGATATAAGGATAACATTTGATTCAAACATAACCTATCGTGAGAATAATCTTGATCTTTCAACAGGTGTCTGGGGAAAGAAGCTGCTTGAAAAGGGCGACAGGATAATGGAGATAAAGATAGCGGGCGCAATGCCGATGTGGCTTGTGAGAATGCTCGACTCGCTGAGGATATACCCGACGTCGTTTTCTAAATACGGTGAGGCGTACACAAGAGAAATGCAAAACAGGATTATGAAAAAGGAGGGTGACTACTGTGCTTGACTTTACATCTGCATCATTTGAGAGTGTGACAAATTCGACACTTCTGGTCAGCTCACTGGTATCAATAGCTCTGGGCGTACTTATTGCATTAACGTTCAGCTTCAGAAATAAAAAATCCCGTGGGTTCCTGATGACGATATCGGCGCTGCCGTTTATCGTTCAGATAGTGATAATGCTTGTCAACGGCAATGTCGGGACCGGCGTTGCGGTAATGGGAGCGTTCAGCCTGGTAAGGTTCAGATCTGTTCCGGGAAACGCAAAGGACATCTGCTCGATTTTCCTTTCAATGGCGGTCGGACTTGCAGCGGGGACAAACCATCTTCTGCTTGCAGGACTGATGACGGTGGTTGTGTGTGTGCTGAACCTCGCTTTCACGCTTGCTCCGCAAAACGACACCGGCAGTGAAAAGGAGCTTACGGTCGTTATTCCCGAAAGCCTTGATTATGCACAGGTCTTTGACGATATCTTTGAAAAATATACGAGCGAAAACGAACTTATCACGGTCAAGACGATCAATATGGGAAGCCTTTACAAGCTCAGATATGCTGTCAGGCTGAAAGACAAAACAATGGAAAAGCAGATGCTTGACGAGATAAGAGTGCGCAACGGGAACCTTGAGGTCATCTGTTCAAGGGCTAAAACGATCGAAACAGAGCAGCTGTGAAAACTGCTGTAAGGATACACAAGACAAAAAACGTATCGTTTATGATAGCCGTCGGTCAGTTTGCCGGCGGCTTGTAGTCTGCACAAGCAAAAGTGTAAATAAACTGTAAACAAATCATCAGATACTTGAAATTGCTGATGCGTTGTGGTATAATGATTAAGCTGTCTGAGGGAAGACCGAATCAGTAAGCTGTGATACCCTTAATAATGGGATATAGCCAAGAGGTAAGGCAGCGGACTTTGACTCCGTCATTTCGATGGTTCGAATCCATCTATCCCAGCCAGAATATATTATTGGGGTGTCGCCAAGTGGTAAGGCAACGGACTCTGACTCCGTCATTCCGAAGGTTCGAATCCTTCCACCCCAGCCATCAAAAGCCCTTGTTGCTGAATGCAGCAGGGGCTGATTTTGTATACAGACCAAGGACACATTAACACGATCATCTTATGAGGAGGGACAATAACATGGGCAAGTACAGTTCAGTTTCGGGGAAATTAGGTATCATCGGTGCGATGCCGGAGGAGGTTTCGGCTCTGAAGCAGAGCATGAGCGATGTGAAGGTAAGCGAGATCGCCTGCATGGATTTCTTTGAGGGGAAGATCGGCGGGAGAGATGCAGTTGTTGTTCAGTGCAATATGGGTAAGGTGAACGCTGCTGTCTGTGCGCAGCTGCTTATCAGTAAATTTGATGTTGAATGCATTATAAACACGGGAGTTGCAGGGTCGCTTGATGCAAGGATAAATATCGGGGACATTGTTGTTTCCACTGAGGCTGTACAGCATGACTACGATCTGACGCCCATTGGCGGACAGCCCGGAGAGATCCTTGATTACGGTATAACGGCTTTCAAGGCTGATGAAAAGCTCGTAAGGTATGCGGTAGATGCAGTGAAAAAGACTTCGCCGTCTGTAAGGGCATTTGAGGGCAGGATATGCAGCGGAGATCAGTTTATTGCGTCAAGGCAGCAGAAAGAGAAGATAGTAAGCACATTTGGCGGACTTTGCTGTGAAATGGAGGGCGCTGCTATCGCACAGGTGTGCTATATAAACAAGACGCCGTTTGTTATAATCAGGGCGATCTCAGACAAGGCTGACGACTCTGAGGAGATGTCATTTGCCGAGTTCAAAAAGGACGCTGCTGCAAGGTGTGCGGCAATAACAAAATACATCGCTGAAAACAGCGGCTCAACTGAATAATAATACTTGTTCCGCTCCTGCTGAGAAAAACAACAGCAAGGGGCGGATCTTGTTTTTTATATAGTGTTGATTTTTATCAAGATAAGTAGTATAATGCTATCAAGAAAGATCTGTGGGGTGAGGTAATGGCTAAAAAGAAAATGATAAGACGACTGATAGTATTGTGCGTTGTAACGCTGCTGGTGGGATTCGGCGTGTACTGGTTCGTTCAGAAAAACGGTGTGCGTGGAGCTGTTGCCGGTATCCCTGACCCTGTGCAGGAAAAAACCACGGGCGGCACGACAAAAAAGGTCGGCGGATATGATGTCGATATTACATATAAGTATACCTATGAGATCGAAGCGCTTGTCGTTCATACCGAGAGTTACAGCGGTTCTTCGCTTCCTGATAAGCTCTCGCCGCTTGATGCGGCGCTTGCGTGGGGAAAGGTCGCAGAGTATAACAAGAAGATAGATTTCAACTGGTCGCAGTCAAGGCGCTGGTATTTCTGGGAGGTCGATGATGCATCGGTGCTTGCGCCGGTCGGCGGTATGACTTATGTCAACAGGCATTCCGCAAACACGCATCTTCTGCCGTCAAGTTCATCGGTAAAGGACAAGGTCGAGAAGATAAGGCGTGGAGATCATATCAGGCTCAAAGGGTATCTTGTAGATGTTGATGCAAGAAAGTCAAACGGCGAGACATACTGGTGGCATTCAAGCGTTTCTCGTGAAGATACGGGTGACGGAGCGTGTGAGGTCATGTATGTCACAAGTGTGGAATGGCTCGATTAGAAAGGTAGTATAAAATGAAAAAGAAAAGAATGATAACACTTTTACTGGCAGCAGCTATGACTTTGACACTTTTCGGCTGCGGTGAAAGCAGCAGCTCGCAGGGCGAGGGGGAAAGCTCTTCGCAGGCAGCGCAGAGCGAAAAGGGGACTGATGGTGGTGTGACTACGGTAAGCGATCAGACGATAACCCGGGTGACGAACATTCCCGGTGAACCAAATTATGATATCGACGATGGTGCGGATATTTCCGAGCAGACTACAACTGCGACTACGACTGTGATGACTACAACTGCCACGGAAGCGACGACTTCGGATTCGACCACAAAAACGACGACGACCACCAAGGCAACGACCAAAGCCAAGCCTACAACGACAGCGGCTGCAAAAACGCAGAAAAAGATAATCCCTGCAACGCAGTTAGCCAGAATGACCACCGCACAGCTCAAAGCCATTATCGGCAACAATTACAGAGCTGGAAAAGAGGGCGATCATTTTGGTGTTACAAGTGATTATTTTCCTCATGTGTTCCTTGCATATAATGGTATTAATAATGCTGCCGGTATAAAGAAAGCTTTTGATGCCGGACATAACTATGTAAATATACTTGTCTTACCGGGCGGACTTATCGGCGATAATGCATATGTTGGAGATACATACAAGTCGCTGTTGACGAAGATCGAATGCCTTTGTAATATGTATGTCAGCACAAACTACAATGAAAGTTCATCGATCGTGGACGGCTGTCCTGTTACACTGAGGTTTGATAACCAGTCAGCCATTGAAAAAGCTCACTCAGCAGGCTATGTTGACCCCAATAAGGTTTCTTGTAAATGCATAAACGCCAGCATTACTGCCGCACAGTTCTATCCCGGGAAAAAGTATAATTTTACAAGCGGAACAAAAGCGACCATAGCTGCCAACACCGCCCCGCTGTATTTTGCCTGTGATGAAAGCTCACCGGTTATGTGGACGCTGAAAAAGGGCGAGACCGTTTATGTCGGAGGATCTTTGCATAGTGCAGGAGGTCCTCTCTGGTATCCTGTATACTGCTATACCACTTCAAACGGAAAAATTAAAAGGGGATATGTCAGCGGCAGGTATCTGAAAACATAATGTATCTGCTGCTTTGCCGCCCTCACAGCAGGGCGGCTTTTTGTCGCATCATGCGTTCGGACAACGCTTGATTTTTGAGTGCTGTTGTGCTATACTTGTGTTGGACTATTTTTAGCGAGGTGTTATTGTGACAGAACTTATCCGGTATACCGGATATATTTGCGATCACGAGACCCTTTGCACAGAACCCGGGTTTGATCGGAAAGGAAGATAGAATTGAAAAAGAAAAGGATCATTGCCCTGCTGATGGCAATAACAATGGCTTGGTCACTTGCAGCGTGCGGTGAAAGCAGCAGCTCACAAAGCGAGAAGGAAAGCTCTTCGCAGGCAGCGCAGAGCGAAAAGGGGACTGATGGTGGTGTGACCACGGTAAGCGATCAGACAATGAATGAGCAGTCGGGTGCTGCCGAGGAACCAAATCAGGATATCGACGATGGTGCAGATATTTCCGAGCAGACTACAACTGCGACTACGACTGCGATGACTACAACTGCCACGGAAGCGACGACTTCGGCTTCGACCACAAAAACGACAACGACCACCAAGGCAACAACCAAATCCAAGCCTACAACGACAGCGGCTGCAAAAACGCAGAAAAAGATAATCCCTGCAACGCAGTTAGCCAGAATGACCACCGCTCAGCTCAAAGCCGTTATCGGCAACAATTACAGAGCTGGAAAAGAGGGCGATAATTTCGGAGTTACAAGTGATTATTTTCCTCATGTATTTCTTGTATATAATGGTCTGAATGATGCTGATAGTATAAAGGGAGCTTTTGATGAAGGACATGATTATATAAGCATAAATGTCTTACCGGGCGGACTTATCGGCGACAATGCCTATGTGGGTGATACATTCAAGGGATTGCTGACAAAGATAGAATGTCTCGGTGCGATAGAAATATGGGGTGACTATAATTACAGCCAATCTGTTGTAGACGGACAATCTGTACGGCTGAGTTTTGATAATCAAAAGCAGCTTTCAGCTCTTAAAGATAAACAAGGAAGATATATTGATGCTTCGGCAATAAACTGCAAAAGTACACACGCATCGCTGACGGTAGGCTTCAAATATAACGGCAAATACGGAAAGAAAGCCACTGTCACTGTGAATAATCAGCCTATTTATCTGATATGCAGTGAAAATTCGCCGGTCATCTGGAATGTGAAAAAGGGCGAAACAGTGTGGGTCGGCGAGTCGATGTCAGGAGCACGAGGACCGGTATGGTGTGCGGTGAATCTGTACAGCCCCGACGGCAAAAAATCAAAGATCGGCTTTATGCGTGCCGAGACCCTGAAATACTTATAGCTTATCCTGACCGCCCTGATGAACGGGGCGGTTTTTTGTCGCATAATGCGTTCGGACAACGCTTGATTTTTGAGTGCGGTTGTGCTATACTTGTGGTGGACTATTTTTTGCGAGGTGTTATTATGACAGAACTTATCCAGTATATCGGACATATCCGAAACCACGAGGCTTTGTGTGCTCAGCTCGGGCTTGACGGCGGACTTTCCCGTGAAGAGCGTGAAAAGCAGATACTTCTCAAGGGCTACGAAAAGTGGGGAAAACAGCTTCCCGATCATTTGTACGGAATGTTTGCGTTTTGTATCAAGGACGGCGAGAAGCTTTACTGCGTGCGTGACCAGTTCGGGACAAAGCCGTTTTACTATTATCTCACCGACGACGGCAGGCTGCTGTGCGGTGTGAATATTCGTGATATTCTGAAAATGGACGGCTTCAAGAAAGAGCTGAATGTCGATATGCTGCAAATATATATGTCCCTGACATACGTTGCAGGTGAGGACACGTTCTTCAAGGGACTCAAAAAGCTGATGCCGGGCTGTTATCTCGAATTTGAGGGCGGCAGGCTGAGCATCACACGCTATTGGAAGCCCGAGTTCAGAGCTGATGAGAGCAAGTCGCTTGAGGACTGGGCTGACGAGATACACACAACTGTCAAGCAGATGATGAAAGAGGTCAAGACTGACGACGAGACCGCAGAGTCATTCCTTTCGGGCGGTGTGGATTCAAGCTATGTGCTTGCAATGAGCGATGCAAAGATGTCTGATTCCTGCGGATATGACGACGAGAGATTTGACGAGTCCGGACTTGCAAAGCAGACTGCCGATATTCTTGGCAGGGGCAATTCACGCTGTCTGATAACTCCTGAGGATTACTTTGACATAGTACCTTACGTTATGTACAATATGGAGCAGCCGCTTGGCGACGCTTCTGCGATAGCCTTTGCCATTGCCTGCCGTGAAACTGCAAAGCACACAAAGCTGTGCTATTCGGGCGAGGGCGCAGACGAATTCTTCGGCGGATACAATATGTACCGCAACGCCGAGAGATACGGAGAAAACCTCAAGACCTTCTATGTGGGCAACACCAACATTATGAAGGAGGACGAGAAAAAGCGTATACTTAAAAGCTATAATGAAAACGTTTTGCCGATCGACCTCGTCAAGCACATTTACGAGGAGACCGAGGGGCTTGATCCGCTGACAAAGATGAGCGATGTTGATATACAGATCTGGCTGGAGGGCGACATCTACCTCAACGTGCACAAGATGAGCACAGCAGCAGGGCTTGAGATAAGAATGCCGCTGACCGACAGAAGAGTGTTTGATATTGCATCTCGCCTGCCGTCACGCTTCAAGGTCAATGCCGAGCAGAACAAGGTAGCTTTCAGAACAGCAGCTGCAAAGGTGCTGCCCGAGGAGATAGCTTTCCGCAAGAAGCTGGGCTTTATCGTGCCAATAAGGATATGGCTGGCAGACGAGAATTACAACGCAGATGTTCGCAGGCTGTTTGACAGTGAGATCGCTGAAAAGTTCTTTAACGTCAGCGAGATAAAGGCTATCTATGATGAGTATGTTGGCGGAAACTCGGACAACTGGAGAAAGATCTGGACGATCTACACATTCCTTGTGTGGTATGAACAGTATTTTGTGAAACACTGATATGAATAAACAAGATGTATTGAAATGGGTGCAGGATACTTACGGTGTGGAGCCTGAAAGCCCATGGGCAAAGTACCCTGAGGATATGGTGCTGCGGCATTTGAACAATAAAAAATGGTTCGGTCTGCTCATGACGGTGAACGCAGGTGTGCTTGGACTTGACAGAGATGAACAGGTGGATATACTTAACGTTAAGTGTGAACCCCTGGAGATAGATTTCCTGACTCAGCAGCCGGGATTTTTCCACGGGTACCATATGAACAAGAACCACTGGCTGACGATACTGCTTGACGGCAGCGTTGAGCTTGAAACGGTTTTTTCGTTCATTTCGCACAGCTTTGACCTCACCGCACCAAAGATAAAAAAGAAGAAATAGCAAACGAAGCCACGGCGGAAACTCCGTGGCTTTGATTTTAACGTCAAAATGTACAAGTGTAGTGGCGATGTTTTATGCAAGGCTACAAATCTGAAAAAAGTTTGCACAGTTTTCGGCTTGTGGATCGTTATATAGATATGGTCGATCAAAGATATTCCAAAAGGGGGGGATGACAAAAATGAGCAAGAGAATTAGAAGAATTATGACTGTTTTTCCGTGGATAGAACTGTTATTATCAGTTCTGATTGTTGGTGGTATTTTTTTGTTGAGAAAATATCCCGATACGGTCACATATACTTATGAGAACAAAGAAATAATCAGCAGTTCACTTCACAAAAATATATCTTCCGCAGCCCTGACGTTGGGCTTTTGGATCGTTGTTGTCTGGTGCATAATTATTACCGCCATTTGTATTATCAGAAGAATCAAAACGGACGAGGATACCTCAAAGCTGTATTCTTTCACCTGGATAGTGACGGCTTTGTGTACAGTAATACTGTTTTTCGGGTGGTTTATATATGAAGATTCTTTGCTTGGGGACTATGACCCTAAATGCTTTGAGTTTTCCGACGCTCAGCATACCGTTGTTATCGAGGAAGAATCGTGGCTGCTCGGCGGCTGGGGGAACATCTATCAGGTTAATGATGACGGCAGCGCTGAATATCTCAGACGTTTTTCCACCGATGACGGTTTCAGAAACGAGGGCAACTATGACATCAGGTGGCACGACGACCGTGCTGACATCACCTTCAACAACGGAAACGGCGGCATGGAAACCGTTACGGTCGAGTTTGAGGACTGATACGAGTCAAAACATTTTACTTATTCTCCGTAGTTTTACGGAGTTTTTTTTGTGAATTTTCTTGGTTTTGTATTGCGTTTTAAGATAAAATATGATATAATTAAACGAACCTAACTAAAGTGGAAGAAAGAGGTGACAAAATGAAACAGATACAGTTTGATTATAAGAATAAAGAGATGCTGCTGCAGGATATAAGGCGTGTGAAGCAGTGGAGGCAGCTGAATATCAGTTCATCGGTATCATTTGAGATCTACTCGGAGATACTTGATAAAAATGCAATAGAAATCATTTGCGAAACGATAAGGACAGAAATGCCTGACGCAGTTTACAGCGGCTGCACCACAAACGGTAACATCATGCTCGGTGAGCTTTCACGCAGCAATATCTGTATCATCTGTACGGTGTATGAGTACCCCGATACACAGATCTCGGTAATGCAAAGAAACATTGATATGCATAATCTGGCTGAGGTCTGCCGGGAAGTTGTGGAGTATGTCAACAGCAACGAATGGATAAAGTCGGTCGAAATGATGATAACCATACGCACGGTATCCACAACGCTGATGTGCGAGGAACTGAGCAAAATGCGTGAGGGCGTTGAGCTTTTCGGCGGTGGAGCGTTCGCTATCGACATTGACGAGCAGCACTCTTATGTGTTTTCAAGCGACGGGGAATGCAGGAACGATGCTATTGTTTTCAGATTTCTCGGCGGCGAAAACCTGCACGTCAGCACATGGCAGATCACCGGCTGGAAGACCCTTGGCAGAGAGCATATCGTAACAAAGTCTGACGGAAAGGTGCTTTACGAGCTTGACAACCAGCCTGCATTTGACGTTTACTACAAGTATCTGAACATCGAAAATGACAGGAACTTTTTCAGAAATTCGCTGGAGTTCCCGCTGATATACAAAAACGGCGATTACAACGTTCTGCGTGCGCCAACGGGCAGCAACCGTGACGGTTCGCTGATAATGACGGCAAACATTGCTGAGGGCACACACGTCAGAATGGCTTACGGTGACCCTGAGATAATCCTGCGTACAGTTCAGTCGGGAAGCGAGGATATCGCAAAGTTCCAGCCACAGGTGCTGCACATTTATTCCTGCGCTGCGAGAAGATTTTTCTGGGGAGAAATGGCTGACAGTGAAACAAAGCCTTTCCAGTCGATCGCACAGACCTCGGGATTTTACACCTCGGGTGAGTTTCTCAGAAAAGAGAGGGATCTTGTTCAGCATAATGTTACGCTTGTTATCGGTGCGCTGCGTGAGGGAAATATCATTCCCGGAATGGAAAGCAATGTTGATCTGCACGGCTTTCACATTTCAAAGCAGGTCTCACTCATAAGCAGGCTTGCAAACTTTATTGACATCTCCACCGCAGAGCTTGAGGAGGCTAACCGCAAGCTTGAACGGCTGGCTGTGACCGACGGACTCACGGGTCTTTACAACCGCAACAAGATACAAAGTATCATAGTAGATTGTATTGAGGAGCAGGGGCTTGACACTGCGCTGATAATGATAGATATTGATGACTTCAAGAAGGTCAACGACACTTACGGTCATGACGATGGTGACGAGGTGCTGAGGGGGCTTTCAAGGTCAATGAACGAAACGGTGAAAAAGCTCGGTGTACAGGCTAAGCTCGGACGCTGGGGCGGTGAGGAGTTCATGGTGTGCATAACCGGCGAGGACTCAAAGAATGCGCCGCAGATCGCTGAGGCTCTGAGGGCTGCATTCAACAAGGTCGAATTCAAGGAGGCGGGATATCAGACCATCACGGCAGGCGTTTCGACTTTCAAACCGGGCGACACAGCTGAGGATGTCTGCAAGCGGTCGGACGATGCGCTGTATCATGGAAAACGCAGCGGAAAGAACAAGGTAGTTGTTCTTTGACAAAGGCAGGGGACGACGTGGATAACAGGCGATGAGATCCGGCAGTCTGAACCTGCGGACAGTATTGCTATGAATATCAAAAAACAGCCATACAAAAGCGTTTTGCTTATGTATGGCTGTGCTGTTTAATGTTACATTTCTTTTATCAGATCGTTCATCGTATACATTCCTGCATTTTTGTTTGCAAGGAAGCAGGCGGCGTTGACCGAACCGACTGCAAAGACTTGTTTTGAATGAGCTTCGTGCTTGAGGGTGATGACCTCGTCACGGCCGGCAAAGATTATCTCGTGAGTGCCGACGATAGTTCCGCCTCTTATAGCGTGCATACCGATCTCGGTCTTGCCTCTTTTGGCTCTTACAGAATGTCTGTCGTAGACGTAGGTGTACTTGTTGTCAAGCTCCTCGTTGATAGCGTTTGCAAGCATTATTGCGGTGCCGCTGGGAGCGTCGATCTTCTGATTGTGGTGCTGCTCGACGATCTCAATGTCGAACTGTCCGCCGAGGACAGCTGCTGCTCTTTTTGCAAGATCGGTCAGCAGGTTGATGCCAAGGGACATATTGAATGTGAAAAAAACAGGTATCTGCTGGGCAGCCTTGTTTATCTTTTCGATCTCTTCCTTGGAGTAGCCGGTCGTGCCGATCACAAGCGCAACAGCATTCATCTGGCAGTAGTCAAGCAGATCATCAAGACTTGCCGGGTTTGAAAAGTCGATGATAACATCAGGCTTTTCGGGCATCTCCGAGGGTGTCCTGACTATCTCAAAATCACTGTACTTTTCACCAAATTTGTCAATGCCAAAGGTCGTCTTGCAGTCTTCTCTCGAAGCGATGACATCTGCAATGAAATGTCCCATCTTTCCGCTCGCTCCGCAAATAGCTATGTTTGTCATATTATCATTCCTTTTCTTTTATTATTCCAATTATACTGCGATAAATCAGAATACAAACTACTACTATCAAATTAATAGTTTTGCACCCGAAGGGGTTCGGGGGCGATCGGAAAGCCCCCGAAAGAGGCTATATTATATAAGCTCAGGTTCAACGCTCTAACGTCAAGCCATAATGGCTTGAGGAAAAAGAGTTCTACACGGGGCAAGGGGCAGCCCTCTCTTGCAGGGCATGCCCCTCTTTCAAAACAGTCCACAGGACTGTTTTGAAATTCACCCTGTGCTGAGCGTTTGACGTTTGGGGTGTTCCGCTGACTGCGGTCAGCGGCGAGGGCTCTGCCCTCGACCCGCAAGCCTTTTTTACGAGAAAAGGCTTGACCGAAAAACCTGTTATTATAC
>CADAHS010000043.1 GCA_902787825.1 uncultured Ruminococcus sp.
TTCGCTCTCTGCGGAGAGCGACAAGGGCGCCGCCCTTGACCCGCCACCTTTTTTTACGAGAAAAAGGTGGACGAAAAAACCTGTTTATAAACTGGTCTTGAAAGTTTGAATAGAGCAATTAATTCTGATTTATACTATTGCTTTTGTTCAAGCAGTTTAGTATACAATTCACCTTTTGAGAAACCGGTCGCTTTAGCGATCTGTTTACAAGCATCAGCACCACGCATACCGTTTTGCATAAGTACTTTCACCTGCTCAAGAGCTTGTTCTATCGTTTCTGCGGGTGACAGCTCACTATCCTTTGCGCCCTCTATCACCAGCACAAACTCACCTTTTGGCTTGACGGTGCTATACCTTTCCACCGCCTGCGAAAGCGTCGTTCTGACGACCTCCTCGTGCAGCTTTGTCAGCTCTCTGCACAAAGATATCCTCCTGTCACCGAAAAACTTCAGCATATCCTCCAGCGTGTTCACAAGCTTGTGCGGAGCTTCATAAAACACAAGCGTGTGCGTTGATTTGCTCACCGCTGCAAGATGCTCCTGCCGCTGTTTTTTTGTCACCGACAAAAAGCCCTCGAACTGAAAATTCTTTGTGTCAAGACCGCTTATCGCAAGTCCCGATATGACCGCACTCGGACCGGGCACGACCTCGACTTTTATCCCACGCTCGTAACACATTTTCACAAGCAGCTCGCCCGGGTCTGAAATGCAGGGCATTCCCGCATCAGTAACTATCGCTGCACTCTCCCCTGCGGCTATCCTGTCGCAGATGCCCTCGCCGACCTGTGCAGCATTGTGCTCGTGATAGCTCACAAGCGGCGTTTTGATCTCAAAATAATTCAGCAGCTTTGCGCTCACTCTGGTGTCCTCAGCGCAAATGAAATCGACCTTTTCAAGCGTTTCAACTGCCCTGTAAGTCATATCCCCGAGGTTGCCTATCGGCGTGCCTACTACATATAAAGTTCCCATCACAACTTCCCTTTGCTGTATTGTCAATATCCGAGAAATTTTTTCAGTTCCTCGTTCGGGAGAAGTTCATTTTTCCCCAGACCGAACGAGTGTTCCGGAACGATCTCAAGATAGCGGTCAAGAAATTCCTCATACGTCTTTGCTTCAAAGCAGTCCGGTGTTATGAAAAAATCCCTGCTGCCGCCGGTCGTGCGATCTCCGGCAGTTACGCTCACTTTGTAGTCGCCCGATTCAAGCCTGTAAAAAACATAACTCTCAAGATTCCAGCCGTGCAGACTGATATGCCCGAATTCAGGGGCATAGCTTGCCACGGTTTTATTCTCCCTGAGCGCCGCACTCTGATAGTCATATTCCAAGCATTCTATAAAACGTTCGGCGCTTTGTACATCGTATACCGAATACTCGCTTTCATTACAGTACTTCCTTACAAATTCCAGATCACCGTCAACACGCTGTATATCATACTGCCAACTCTTGGCGAGCATCTCCTTTTCAAGCCAGCGATAGTCTTTTTTGACGTTGTTGAAAGCCTTGTCCAGATATACATTTATGTCTGTGCCCAGCTTGAATTTCTCCTGCGGATCTGAATGCTGCACCATATCGTGCGTATATCCGCACAAATAATCAATAAACTCGTCTGCGGTCGTACCCTGTGTCCAAGGGGTCACTATGTCCGAATCGTCACAGTAGTTCTTGCTGATCTGACCGAAAACATATTTGCCGTGAAGAGGTGCGATCTCCCAGACAGGTTTGCATTTTTTCATCATCGTGAGTGTCGCCCAGTTAAACTTCTCACGCAGCTTTTCCAGCGCTTTTTCGTAATATACGTTAATATCCATCCCGTATTTGAACAGCTCGGGATCTGCCGAAGGGTTCTTGTTCCGCTTCTTTTCGAGCTTTTTTTCATTCTCCCATTCTATTTCCATTGCAAAAAACGGATCAATGCTGAGCGGTGTCCACGCCCATACCTCGCTTGAACTGTGACTTGACAGCGCAGGTGCATAGATAAAATCTCCTCCGGCTTCGTGCCACCGCTTGTTCCATCTGCCTGCCGCCAGAGTCCCGTCCTTTTTTATCAAAAGGCAGTACTGTTCCTCTTTCGGCATTTTTCTGTTGGCAAACGACTTGAAGCCTTCAAAAACAACACTGCGGCAGCCTTCTTTTTCCTCTCCGAGATCTATCCGGTTGATTTCTTCCGTTTCAAGGAGCTCGGTCAGGTCATAGCGATCCAGAGAGTGCCACCTCTGCACCTGTGCCGAGTCGATCGTGTCAGCGGTCCCTCGGACGAAACAGCCTGCCGTGCCGCTCTCTTTCCCTGAGGGCTGCCAGCTCCCTGCGGTGCAGTCACCGTTTTTCAGCTCAAGCAGACAGAATTCTCCGTACTGCGGCATATCGTTGCGCTTAACATCGTGAAATTCATTAAATGACAGTCTGAGATTTTTATAATCAACTTTAAACATAGCTTTTCCTTTGAGATCGTCAGATCATTACTCACATCATATATCTGCTGCGATGTGTACACCTCTTTTTATCGCAAGTACATTATCACGCAGCTGCCGTCATCGTCAAAAGTTTCTATCTCATATTTCAGCGCTCCGTCACGGTAGATGTCATCGTATATCCTGCTAAGTTCACTTGTCCTTCCATGAACAGTCACCCAATCATTATCAGGCAATTCCACGCAGCAGTTCGCACCGTCTGTCACGCCTTCTTTCAAACCGATAGCATATTCAATAGTCGTGTCCGTCCAGTTGTGACCCAGCCCACGCAGATTTTCCATTCCATACTTGTCCGACATCTCGTCCCAGAACGCACCTATCGTTTGATACTGCTGCTCACCGACGGTCGAAAATGTCCTGCTGATGCCCGTGAATTCCATAAGGCTTTTCCTCTCAAAAATAATAATCAATCGCAGTCTGCGTACAAAAAGTATTCGCCGCAGTGAAGGCATCTGAACAAATAGCCCTGCATACTGCCGTTGTTGGTCATACACTCTTTTATATCTTCAAAGTCAGATCCACAGATCTTTTCATCGTAGTTTTTTTCTATCTGCTGTGCTATACCCATCTCAACAATATCTTCCCAGCCCACATAACCGACAAACGCACAAAGATCGTCGCAGTGAGCGTACCAGTACTCCTGCTGCCAGCCGCAGTAACAGGGCGTGCGGTGTATCAGCTCGTCAAGCTTTGCAGGATCACTTACCTCTCCCACACAACACTCGTCCACGAAATCCCCGTTAAACTTTTCAGCCGCCCTGCCGCTTGCGATACACTCCGGGCAAAGACATTCCACGCCGTCATTTTCCGTGTAAAACGGCTGCTCATACCATGTATCCGTCTGTCTGCCGCAGCAGCCGCAGGTATGATCCCCGCCCTGCAAAAACGCCCCCGTTCTTATCGGGTCAGGGTGATATTTGAACGATGGTATCATATCGCTTCTCCTTTTCACCTCACCTGTTCAGAGGCAATGTTTCAGTGACCGAACGGCTTGTTGAACGAACCGATCTCGATAAGATTTCCCTCGGGGTCAGCGATGTAACAGGTCCTCTGTCCCCACGGCTCGGTCGTCGGTTCAAGTATCGGCTGCGCACCCTTGCTCACGACCTCTTTGAACCTTTCATCGACCTCTTCAAATGTGTCAACATACAAAGCTATCTCCGAGTGTCCGTTCACACCCTTGAGATACTCGTACCTGCGGCTGGTCATCTTTTCAAAATCACTGCGGCCGTAAAGCAGGAACAGCGTGCCGTCCTTGACAAGAAAAACATTTGAGGTGTCCTCGTCCTCCTTTATCTCAAAGCCCAGAACATCTCTGTAAAAGCGGATCATCCTGCCCATATCCTCGACAAAAAGTCCGAATCCGTCAAGTCTCATGATCACCCCTCCTGTTTGTGATAATCCTCAAACCACGATACCTCGCCAAGCTCACTGAACAAAACGCTCGATGACGAACAGTGTATTTTCATCTCAATAAAATCGGGCTTATCCGCACCGCTGAAAACTCCGAGCAGCGACAGCACAAAGCCGCCGTCCCTTTTCTCCTCGTCAAGAGCGAGTATCTCAAAGTCCTTTACCTGCGCCGTTTTATCTATCGGGGAGCTTTTGTCGCCCTTTATAAGCTCACCACGTTCGATGTGTGCGCCGTGCAGAACGATTCGTCCCTCTCCCGACTGGTGCGCCTGCGTGAACGGGTTGTCGGGGTGCGTGGCAAGCACCTCCATCCACTGCATTTCAAGGATCAGGTCATCACCGTCAAAGCGCATGACCGAGCAGCCGCAGTCGTGCAGCGAAAGATGCTCTATCGTGTTCTCGCTGACATACCCAAACTGCGCCATTCAGATTATCCCCCTGTAATACAGACCCCTCGTGAAGTTCTCAAACTGCGGTTTTTCGCCGTTTTTGTAAGCCCTTACGATGCCTTCGACCTGCTGCGGAGTTTGCTCGTCAAACACAAGTGTCACAAATGCCGCACCCTTAAAGTCAGACATCTTGTCCGCAGTGAAAAGCAGGTCGCTGTTGAGTATTTCAACATACCCCTCGCCCTTTGAGCACCTCACAGGCAGCTCCCTGCCCGTCGGGTCGTAAAGCCGTTTTGCGCACCTGCCGCAGCCCACAGCCTGCCTTATCGGGCAGTTGACCGTCAGCATCGCAGGCAAACGCCCATAGCCGATGAACCCCACAGGCACAGGCTTTTTCAAAGCTCGTATCTGCGCTGCTTTCAGCTCAAATGACGCCGTTATGTCAGCTGCGCCCATTTCACCCAGCAGCCTTGCCGCAGCGCTGTTTGTCACGTTCAGCCCGAAATCCGTGTGCACCCTCAGCCCGAGCTGCCTGCCAATACGCAGATGTGCGGTGTTGGTCGCAAGGATATGCCCCAAGCCCCGTTGTTTGAGCGCATCGAGCCTCTCAACGACCCCACCCTCGTCAAACGTGAACCTCGGCAGCGCCGCCATCAGCTTTCCGCCAAACGAGCGAACGTCAGCCCTCTCACACTCCGAAAGCGGCATTATCACAAATTCTATATCTTCTATCTCCACATTTTCAAGCTGCTTCAAGCTTGATATCTGTATCCTTATCTTTGGCTCATCACACTCACAGCCGCCCTCAAAGTCCGTAATATCCGCATCTTCAAAGGGTACCGACCGGTCGTTTTTCAGCGCCCTCACCTCGTCAAGTCCGCTGCAAGCCTCCCGCCGCAGTGCGTTGAGCTGTGAAGGGCTGATGTACAGCATCTGCCCTATATCGCAATCGCAGCCGCCAAAGCTGTATATCGTGTCACCCAGCTTGCTAAGCTGCTTTTGCACCTGTTCGGGCGTTGTTCCCGCACTTTTAGCGCTCTGCGCAGGCTCCCCCGTTACGGAAAATCTGCTGCCATTGGTGTCAGTGATCGTCAGCGTTACCGGCTGCCCCTGCTTCGCCGAAAACGAAAAGCTCACCGTGTCACGCTTGAACTCGCTTCGGTAAAGCTCATGGAGCTTTGGCAGCACGCTTGCCGAGACCGCAGCGTCCTGCTTATCACGCCGTCCGAACATCTCTGCCCCGGTCCTGCCCTCAAAATAACCCTTGGTAAAACCGCTTCGTGAAAACACCTGTGCAAGCCCGTCCATGTCAGGATCAAGTCCCCTGCAAGCCTTAAAGCAGCTGTCAGTCGCCTTTGCAGCGTACTCCGGACGCTTCATTCGCCCCTCAATTTTCAGTGACGATGTTCCGGTTGCGATCACCCTGTCCATAACGTCAAGCACCGACATATCCTTCAGCGACAGATCATACCTCTGCTGCCCCTTTACCGCACTCACCGCAAGCCTGCAAGCCTGTGCGCAAAGCCCCCTGTTTGCGCTTCGTGAGCCGATAAGCGCACTCATATAGCACTGTCCCGAAACAGACATACAAAGCGCACCGTGCACAAAAATTTCCGTTTCTATACCAAGCTTTGAAAGCTGCGAAATGATCTCCTCGGGCAGCTCCCTTGAAAGCACCGCCCTTGAAAATCCCAGCTCCTTCGCCGCCATAACGCCGTTTTGAGTGTGCAGCGTCATCTGAGTCGATGCGTGTATCTCCAGCTGAGGACAGCATCTTCTGACTATCTCCACAAGACAAAGATCCTGCGTTATCAGCCCGTCCACGCCTATCTCTGCGGCATACCTCACAGCTTTTTTGCACTCATCGAGCTGCGTGTCCAGTATCACTGTATTTATCGCAAGGTAAAGCTTCACGCCCCTGATGTGACAGAGCTTTACCGCATCTTTCAGCTCCTCATCAGAAAAATTCGCCGCATTTGCTCTCGCCGAAAAGCTTCTTCCGCCAACATAAACTGCATCGCAGCCGCACCTCAGCGCAGCCTCCAATGACTCGGGCGAGCCTGCGGGAGAAAGTATCTCCGCCATTATTTCCTGTTGGGGTCGCCGTTGAGCTGCTGAACGGTCGGTCTGCTCAGAGGCGAGTTGATAGCCGCATTTATCTCCTTTGAAAGCATATCCCTTGCATTCTCGACCTTGTCATCATCATCATATCTGATAACAGTGGTACGCTTTTTCAGCTCCGTCTGAAGCTCTTCGACCTTTGCACGCAGTATCCTGAGCTCCTTGTTGGCTTCGTCCGCTGCAAGTCTTGCCTGACCGGCGTCGTCAACATAGTCCTTTATCTGCGATCTGATATTCTCAACATTTCTGTTTGCCTTTGTAAGCTCATCAAGGCAGTCCATCGCACACAGCAAAGCCACATCAAGCGTTGACAGACTCTCCGCTGCGGACGAGATGATGTCCATTCTCCTGTTGAGCTCCCTTGCCAGCCTTATCGTGTAGTCGGGCGCCTCGGTCGATGTAAGATTATAGTTTCTCCCCGCAAGCTGCACCTTTACCACATTTTTCATAATCAATGCTCCTCCGTTTCTGTTTATGCAATTTCCGCAAATTCTTTTCAAGAGTATAATATACCATTATCATTATACTACATTCCGACAGAAAAATAAAGGGTTTTACTAAAAAAAGTCCCGGCGTTTCACGATTTTTTAAGAAAAAAGTCGGTTGACAGATATTCTTTAAAGTGATAAAATGTATCATAGCTATTTTAAACAGGAAGTGTAGTTATGAGAACATTTGCAAAATCCACAAAGCTGAACAACGTCTGCTACGATATCAGAGGTCCCGTTATGGACGAGGCAAACCGCATGATAGCAGCAGGAGAAAAGATCATCAAGCTCAACATCGGAAACCCTGCCCCGTTTGATTTCAACGCCCCTGATCTGATCCTTCAGGAAATGCGTGACCACCTTCACGACGCTCAGGGCTATTCTGATTCCCACGGTATCGTCCGTGCAAGAGAGGCGATCAAGGCTTATCACGCATCAAAGGGTGTTGTTGCAGCTTCTATCGACAACATCTATACAGGAAACGGCGTATCCGAGCTTATCACAATGGCAATGCAGGGTCTTTTGGACAACGGCGACGAGGTGCTCGTTCCCGCACCCGACTACCCTTTGTGGACAGCCTCGGTAACACTCTCCGGCGGAAATGCTGTACACTATATATGCGATGAATCCTCCAACTGGTACCCAGATATTGAGGATATGCGTTCCAAGATCACCGACAAGACTAAGGCGATAGTTATTATAAACCCGAACAACCCGACGGGTGCGGTCTACCCGAAGGAGATACTTGAACAGATCGCACAGCTTGCAAGAGAGCATGAGCTTATCCTCTTCTCCGACGAGATCTATGACAGGCTGTGCATGGACGGAATCGAGCACACTTCTATTGCCTCGCTTGCACCGGATCTATTCTGCGTAACATTCAACGGACTCTCAAAGTCCCATAAGATCGCAGGATTTCGTGTTGGTTGGATGGTCCTCAGCGGTGATCTTTCCCGTGCAAAAGGGTATATCGAGGGAATAAATATGCTCTCGTCAATGAGACTTTGTTCAAACGTCCAGAGCCAGTACGTCATCGAGTACGCACTCAAAGACGCAGGCAAGGTCGACGAAATGCTTCTCCCCGGTGGACGGATCTACGAACAGAGAGAGTGCATCTGCAAGCTTATAAACGACATCGACGGAATGTCCGCTGTAAGACCGCAGGCTGCGTTTTATATCTTCCCCAGACTTGATAAGAACAAGTTCGGGCTTAAAGACGACGAGCAGTTCGTTCTGGATTTTCTCAGAGAAAAGAAGATCCTGCTCACTCACGGCGGCGGATTCCATTGGGAACAGCCCGACCATTTCCGCATCGTCTACCTCCCCAACTGTGAACAGCTCACCTACGCTATGGGTGAAATGAAGGACTTCCTCAGAACCTATCACCAGTAAAGCATTTACATCATCGCAGCGGTCCACAGCGCACAAAAGCGCAGGACACCGGTGAAGGAAAACAAGCGGGAGATCCCATAAAACAACTTATAGTCTTATAGTCAGATCAGCCCTATGGAGCCTTAACTCCACAGGGCTGATATCTTTATATTCAAAAGACTTTCACGATCATTGCTCAGGATCTTTGATGCATCAATAGTTTTTGAGCAGGTCGGCAAGCTTGCTCAGCACAGCATTGACATCAACATTTTTGCCGATCATGAGGCTGACAGTCGTAGCTCCCCTGCCCGACTGCCTTGCTTTTGCTTTGATGTTTGAGTTGTCATTTACGCTTATCTCAAACTCACGCAAAAACGGGTTTTCCTTTTTGAGCGAAGCGGCTTTCTTCTTTTTTAACGGCAGCTGTTTGTAAGGCGTGCTGGTCATCTGGATATACGATTCGAGCTGACGAACGGAATAATCGTTGTCCACGACCATTTCAGCGCAGCATTCCTGTTCGTACGGATCGGACAGACCTGCGATCATTTTAGCGTGACCGACAGTGAGCTTTCCCTCCTCAAGCAGCTTTGCGACCGGTTCACACAGCGTCAGAAGTCTGAGCGAATTTGCAATGACAGAACGTGACTTCCCCACCGTTTCTGACAGCTCCTGCTGCGTCATTCCGTGGACCTCCATAAGCTGCTTATACGCCTTCGCCTCTTCGATCGGCGAAAGATCCTGGCGCTGAACATTTTCAATAAGTGCGAGCTGCATCACCTGCTTTTCATCAAGCGTTCTTATGTATACAGGCATTTCCTTCAGCCCTGCAAGCCGTGCAGCACGCCACCTTCTCTCACCTGCAACAATGCGGTATCCGCCGTTTTCAAGAGGTGTAACAAGTATCGGCTGTAAGATCCCGTTTTCTTTTATGCTCTGAGAAAGCTCATTTATCTTTTCCTGATCGAATTCCGATCTCGGCTGATCCTTGTTCGGCTCGATCAGTGATATGCTCACGCTTGTAACGCCGTTTTCAGCCGTATCTGCTGCCTTTTCTGCCGCCTCGACCGGTGCGAAATTGTCACTGAACAACGCATCGAGTCCTCTGTTCATTCTTGCCTTCTTACTCATTTTATCTTTCCTTTCGACCAAATGTTTCACGTGAAACATTTACTTTGATTTTTTTCTGTTCCTTTTGATAAGCTCGTTCGCAAGCTCCTCGTAAGCCTTTGCTCCCTTGGACTTTTTCTCGTAATAGATCACCGGCTCACCGAAGCTCGGAGCTTCTGAAATGGCAATGTTGCGTGGTATCGCAGTGCTGAGAGTTTCATCGGGAAAATGCTTTCTGACCTCCCGGATTATCTGATCCGTCAGCTTGTAGCGTGCAACGCACATCGTGAAAAGAATACCCTCAACTTTAAGAGCGCTGTTCCACGTCTTACGGACACGCTCGATCGTCTGATGCAGCTCGACAAGTCCCTCCAGCGAAAGGAACTCGCACTGTATCGGTATAAGCACGGAATCTGCGGCAACAAGCGCATTTATGGTCAGCATATCAAGCGTCGGCGGACAGTCGATAAGTATGTAGTCATAGAAGTTTCTCGCATCATCAAGACATTCCCTCAGACGCATCGCACGGTTTTCCATAGTCAGCAGCTGCACAGAGGCGCTCGCAAGGTCCTGCGTTGTCGGAACGACAGAAACTCCACGGAATGCCGAAGCGACGACCGCTTCCTGAACAGGGCAGTCGCCGAGCAGGACATCATACACTGTGTTGCGTATCCGCATTTTTGAGATCCCATAGCTTGTAGTGGTGTTGCCCTGAGGGTCAAAATCTATGATAAGCACCTTTGAGCCTTTAGCTCCGAAAACAGCTGCCAGATTCACCACGGTAGTGGATTTTCCAACGCCGCCTTTCTGGTTTGACACGGCAATAACTCTTCCCATTTTGTTCACGCCCGGAAGCGCTTCCTCCCATCACTTTCAATTCTCGGTTTTTATTATACAACATAATTCTGATTTTTGCAAACCCTTTTTGAAAAATAATTGTTTCACGTGAAACATTTTTCGTCAGAAATCGGGAGGGGAGCCGTCGAAAATCAAGATATAGTGGGTGAAAGGCACGAATGACCCTGCAAATTGTTGTGAAAATTGGATTTTTTCCCGGGATATTTTGTTGAGTCCGGTGCACAGGGTATGTTAAACTCATAAAAAAGGAGCGTGAAACTATGAGCATTTTACCAAAAGCACTGACTCGGGTGTTTATAAACGAGTACGATTATGACGAGGAGACGGACTTCAACGAGATGCCTCAGCAGCCGCAAGCGCTGTGTGAAAAAGCCGAGAAGGGAAGTATGTGGGTCAAAGAGGTCGGCAAGATATTTGACATTCCTGTCACGGACATCAGGACAAATCCCTCTCAGCCGAGAAAGGTTTTTTCGCCCGACCAGCTGACCAGCCTTGCAAAAAGCATCTCGCAGGACGGAGTGATCCAGCCGCTTTCGGTACGGCGTGTCGATGGAGGATTTGAGCTTATCTCGGGGGAAAGGCGGCTTCGTGCTGCAAAAATGGCAGGCATGACAACAGTGCCATGCATACTGATAAACGCTGACAGAAAGCGCAGTGCAGTGATGTCGCTGATCGAGAACATACAGCGCTCGCAGCTGAATTTCTTTGAGGAGGCGCAGGCGGTAGACAAGCTGGTGCGGACGTTCGGGCTGACGCAGGAGGAGGTCGCAGTCAGGCTGGGTCTTGCGCAGTCAACCATTGCCAACAAGCTCAGACTCCTGCGGCTCAGTGACGAGGAGCAGCAGATAATCACACAAAGCGGACTGAGCGAACGCCATGCAAGGGCGTTGCTTCGGGTCAATGAAATACCGGTACGAAAAAGTATCCTGCTCAAAGCTGTAAACGGCAGCTGGACGGTGACGCAGCTTGAAGGGTACATCAAAAAGCTGGAGGAGCAGGAGATACACCGCCGCTGTATCCGCAAAAGCGCTGTGATGCTGCGTGATGTGAAGATGTTTTTCAACACCGTGAACAAAGCCGTTGACGTGATGAGGCTCGCCGGGGTAGATGCAGATACAAAGCGCATCGACCACGAGGACTACATAGAATATATAATTAAAATATCCTCCAAATCCTCAGAAAATTAAAATTATCTCTCAGCTCATCGCCTTGACTTGACCGTTGGTCAGTGATATACTTATACTAAACTATGATACGGTCATTATTGTGCCCGATCCCTGAAACACAGGGCGCAAGTGATCATTTGGCAGCGGGAGGTGTTGACGTGAACAGACTTAAACGAGTAATGCTGGGTCTTACGGTGCTGGCTTTGTGCATTTGCGTCTTTGCCGGATCAGACCCGGATCTGAAAGATATTGCGATCACGGACGACAGCTCCGCAAACACGCCGCTTGACGACCAAAGCAGCGGGGAAGTCACAAACTCGTCAGCCGACTCCTCAAATGATGTACAGACAACAAGCAGTCAGGGCGAGGCAACGACCGCACAGACAACGGCAACGCAGGCCGTACAGACAAAACCGGGTGAGCAGCCGCTTGTGAGCATAACACTTGACAAGCACACTCTTTTTGTTCAGCGAGACGGTTACATAGTGCTGAAGGACGAAAACGACCTTGAAGCCGAGAGCGTGACAGTCACACCCGACGGCGGCGGCAAGCCTGTGACGGTGAGATGCAAAAACAATCAGATCTCATTCGAGCAGGACGGCAAGCAGATAACAAGCTTTGAATACAAGGGCAAGACCCTTTCAATAAAGGACGCAAGCGTTTACTACGGCACGCAGAAGCTGCAATATGCCGACCTTTCGTTCAACAGATATGATCTCACAAACGAATACGCCGTAGTTCTCAGCTCCAGCGGACAGTATACGCTGAGGAACACCGGCGGTGAAATTCTTGACAGTGCGATAGTGACCGATGACGAGGGACGTATGCTGACACTTCTCGTTTCGGAGGACGGCACGGAGCTTATTGTCCGGGACGACAAGGGAACGAGGCTGGACAGCTTCACGCTTGGCGGAAAGAAAATAGAGCTTGAAGAAGAAATGACTGTCATTGACGGCAAACCGATGCAAAGGGCACGTTCTGCGGACATTGTCACAAGCATTTCCACATCGGCAGCTGAAACAAACACGCCGCAGCAAACAAGCACGACCGGCGAGGCAGGGCAGACGACAACAGCAAGCGCAGCCTCACAGCAAGTCACCGCTGCCACAAAGCCGGCGACAGCAACAACAGCTGCAACAAACAGACAGACGGCTGCAACGGCAAAGACTACCACCAAGGCGGCTACAACGACCAAAACGGCAGCGACAACGAAAAAAACAACAAGCGGAAACATATCTCACCCAACACTTGCACCGCTGAAGATACCAAGCCACTACACGAAGATAGAGGACAAGACCTCTGAATTTTTGGCGCTGCTCAATCCTGTAAGAGCTTCATCGGGACTCAAGCCGCTTTCGGCAAACGCAACTATTTCGCAGGCTGCAAGGATAAGGGCTGAGGAATATGCGGCGTATCCGGAGCTAAAACACAAAAGACCGAGCGAACGCGGCGGAGATAAGTACCACACGGTATTCAAGGACGTTGTGTTTGACGGCAGAACGGGTGTGCCGACATACGTCACCTATACCAAGGCGTGGGAAGCAGGAGAGAACCTGCAGAACGGTTACGGCACAGGTTCGCCTGACACAACAAAACAGGCGTTTGACAGGTGGATGGCATCCTCGACGCACAAGGCGCATATGTTCAAATCGGCATACAAGTATACGGCAGTTTATAAGGTAACACAGCAGGAAACTATCCAGGGCGTTTCAATGACCAGGTATTACTGGGTACAGCTGTTCTATTCCGACCTCGGAAGCTGGGCTATCAGATAACGAACGATAATAATATCAAAAAAGCGGAGCATAGGGTAATACTAATACAGAAGTTTTATAAATAATTCTGAGGAGAATCTTTTATTGCGAAGGACTGTTTCCAGCTGCATTTTCTGACCATAACTATTTTAAAACCCCGATGGATAAAACCATCGGGGTTTTAAAAATCATTAAGAGTTTTAGCAAAAGGGTTTTCCCAAAAAGCGTTTATAATGCCTCTGTATAAGTACTGCCCTTAAGGATAGTACCTATATAGAAGTTATATAAATCATTTTGAGTAATATCTTTTATTGCGAAGGACTGTTTCCCAGCCGCATTTTTTGACCATAACTATTTTTTAATAAGTACAGCACTTATGCTCCGCTTTTTTACTTTGAATGCAGTTTCAGATACGCTTTTATCACGCCGAGCTGGGTCTTTGCATCGGGAAGCTCGTTGTTCATCGCCATATCAAAAGCCTGTTTCAGCGGCATTTTCCGGACGTCAAGGAACTCGCCTTCATCAAGATGCTGAGCTGAAAAGCTAAGACCCCTCGCAAGATACATATGTATCTTTTCGGTATCGTAGGCGACCGTCGGGTAGAGGCAGCCCAGATACTCAAAGCTTTCCGCCTCTGCTCCGACCTCCTCTTTAAGCTCACGCCGTCCGCAGCTTTCGGGGTCCTCACCATATTCAAGCTTGCCTGCGGGCAGCTCGGTGAGCACCTCGCCGAACGGATATCTGAACTGCTGAACCATAAACACGTTCTCGTCCTCGTCCAGTGCAGCAACGCACACTCCGCCCGGGTGATGTATCACCTCACGCACGGCTTTATAGCCGTTGTCAAGCTGTACATCGTCGCTGAAAAGCTTGACGACCACACCGTCATATATCTGCTTTGATGAGATCTTAGTCTCCTTTGAGTACATCGTTTTCCTCTCCTTCTGCCGAATCTTCGGCGTTTTCGTTATCTGTCAGATCATCCTGTACAGGCTCATCGGTATCGCCGGTCAGATCTTCGGTCTGCTCATCACCGGGTTGCGTGTCATCGCTGCCGCCGTTATCATCATCGTCGTTCGCAGCTGCCTGAGCAAGCTTTTCACGTCTTCTGAAGAACACTACATAGCCCGTCCAGACAACGAATCCGGAGCCTGTAAGACAAAGTCCGATATTAAGATACCTTGTTTTATAGGTAAAGTGAATGGTGTTCTCGCCCTCTTCACACGCAACTGCCATAAAGCCGAAATCCACCTTGATGATATCAACATCTCTGCCGTTGACCTGAGCTTTCCAGCCATCATCATAAGGCACAGAGAAGAACACGAGGCGTTTGTCGCTCAGGGTGATAGAGGCATCAAAACCATTAGTATCGTAGGAGAACTTATCGCAGCACTCAGCCCTTCTGTCCTCGCAGTTGGTCTTATAAGCCGATGCGGTGAGATCTGACGCAAGGAAATAGTGATAGGTCAGGTAATCCTTATACTTTACCGCAGTATCAGAATCGACTATCAATGCTTTTGTGAGCATCTGCATCTTGTTCACGTCGCTCTTTCCGGCAAGATCCTCTTTTTTGCAATAGCTGTCAAAGGCGTATCCCATCGGGATAAAGTACTCATTTTCGTAGATGCGGAAACCGTTTTGTCTGCCGACATACTTGAAGCCGACAAGATTTCCTGCGCTCTGCGGACTTTCGCTGTCCTTGAGCTGATGCTGGTCGAAATAATACTTGACCGACAGAAGGCTTCTCAGCGGATAGAGGTCGGTCTCCATTCTTGAAGCAACGTCACGGGTCTGTCCAAGAGTGGTGTAAAAGTCCATTATCGACGTATTGACAACGCTGTGGAAGCATCTCATCGAGGAAAGTCCCCAGAACATACACCAGTTATCGACATCAGGTGAGGTGTCGATGCGGTAGAAGGTGTTATCGGGATTCTGATAGCCGCTGTTTTTCTCAAACAGACTCATATCTATATTATTCTTTCCGTTCACGCCACGGTTGATATAGTCCTTTGCGTCGGGGGTCTGTGTTGAACCGTAGACCACGCAGGAGAACATACACACGCCGGTTGCGATGACTGTCATTATGCAGGCTGCACGCTTGAAATTGAGCTTGAGCTTTTCAAGGCCCTCGGTGACATTGCGGTTGGCGATAAAGTATATGAGAAATGCAAGCATACACAGCATTACGATAGTGACAAACGCCTGAAGGAAGTAAAATTCGGGGTATTTAGCCATCTCTCCGAACACGAGCTTGCCGTCCTTTTCCTTTGGCAGCAGACCAATGCCAAGGAATATCGCACTCATTATCAGCACCGGCCAGAAGCCCTTTCTGAGGTCGTCCCTGTTCTCGGCGATGACTTTTGCGGTCATAAGACACATCAGCAGTATCGGCATATAGTACCATCTTGCGTAGTACGAGGCGTTGAACAGAACGAATGATGAGTTGAGTATCGGCACGCAAGCCATTATCATGAACACAAAAATCGCTCTTGTGAGCCAATGCTTTTTGCGTGTTCTCATAAATGCGATGACAGCCGTTACGGAGAACATTGGCAGGTAGCCCGCCATAGATGCCCATCTTGCACGGTCGGAAGCAAAGATATTTATTCTTGCAGGCATATCGTTGAGCATGAAGAACGCCTGGAAGATACGGGGGATACGCACACTCTCGTCGTAAACGACCATATCCATTCCCCACAGTCTTTCTATGAGTCTGGGGTTTTCCAGAATGTCCATGCACGCCGGCAAAAACAGCACAGCTGCCATTGCAACACCAAGGACTGCTTCAAAGATAAGCCAGCCGAATTTTTTGAAGGTGATAGGGAAGTCCTTATCGGGGCAGCGCAGGAAGAAATAGATGACAAGAAAGACACATTCCCCTATGAAGAAAAAGTAGCTGACAAGCGCACAGATAGCGGTCGCAAGGGCAAATCCGCCTTTTTTGTTATCGCAGATGAGCCTTTCAAAGCCGATGAGCAGCAGCGGAAAGAAGGCTGTTGCATCGTGAAAGTGATTGAAAAATACATTATAGATCTGAAAGCCCGAGCAGCCGTAGAGCAGTCCGCCGATAAAGCAAGCCGATGGGTCGTCAACGAACCGCCTGATATAGGCATACGCAAAGACCGATGCTACCGCTGTTTTAAGCGCCAGCAGCCACGGAAGCATAAACGGCACGAACGACGACGGGAAGATCGTCGTCAGCCAGAAAAACGGTGAGCCGAGCAGATAGAACGCATACGAGCCGATAAAGCTCGAACCGAGGTCAGTGCCCCAGTCCCAGCCGAAGTTACCTGCCTGCACGGCATCATGAGAGTGCTGATAGAACATTATCTGCTGAGAGTTGAAATCGCCGTAATATGTGAAGATACCGCCGTTGATTATCATTCTCGGCAGGAAAGACAACATCATTATCACAAACGAGATCAGAAACAGCAGCAGATATTTTTCCTTTGACTTTCTGAACGGATTTTTCAAAAAGCCTTTTTTTGCTGTTGAAGCTTCCATTTACATTCCCCTTTTATTTCAAAGATAATCATACTCTGTTATTATAGCACACCCTGCCGGAATTTTCAACAGTATTTGAACATTTGTCAAACAAAATGCGGTTTGCTTTACAAATCACATTAATTATGGTATAATACTCTGTATAGCTGTCCGCCGGAAGATGCGCTCTGAACACGCCAAACGGCAGCTGACAGCCGCCTATGGCCCGTGGATCGGGTCGGCTCGAAAACCTGACAGGAGGGTGCATTATGTCTACAGTCTGTGCGATATCCACGCCGCTTGCGCAAGGCGGTATATCTGTGATACGCATAAGCGGCGAAAACGCTGTAAACGTTGCTGCTGCGGTTTTTTCACCGCTAAGCTGCCAAAGCATTGAAAATATGCCCGGGTACAGCTGTGCTTACGGCAGAATAACCGATGCATCAGGCAAAACGGTAGACGACGGTGTGCTGACGGTTTTTCGCAGTCCGAGGTCGTACACAGGTGAAGATGTCTGCGAGATCTCCTGCCACGGCGGGATCTACGTTACCAAAAGGGTGCTGCGGCTTTGTCTTGAAAACGGAGCTAAGCTTGCAGACAAAGGCGAATTCACAAAGCGTGCGTTTCTCAACGGGAAGCTTTCGCTGACGCAGGCTGAGGCGGTCATGGACACGATCTCGGCACAGGGCGAATACGCACTGAACTCGGCTAACCTTGCAAGGCAGGGTCGGCTTTTCAAAAATATAAAAGCTGTCACGGACAAGCTGGTAGGGCTGCTCGGAGAGCTTGCGGCGTGGGTGGACTACCCCGAGGACGACATACCCGAGGTTGAGCAGACTGCGCTTGAAAACAGCCTTGCTCAGGCGCTTTCCACACTTGACAGGATCATTGCGGACTATGACAGGGGGCTTGTTTTCAAAAGCGGTATCGACACCTGCATTGCAGGCAAGCCAAACGTTGGAAAATCTGCGCTGATGAATATGCTGCTGGGATTTGAGCGCTCGATAGTTACAGACATTGCCGGTACGACCCGTGATGTCATACAGGAAAGCGTGCAGCTGGGAAGCATCACGCTGAAGCTTTCAGACACCGCAGGAATTCACGAAACGGGTGACACGGTGGAGCAGTTGGGAGTTGAGCTTGCAAAAAAACGGCTTGACTCAGCGATGCTTATACTGGCGGTCTTTGACTCGTCGCAGGCGCTGGACGAACAGGACAAAACGCTGCTGGAATACATCTCAAAGCTCGGTAAAAAGCTGCTTGTTATACTCAACAAGATAGATCTTGAAACGGCTGCGGACAAGTCTGAGCTTGAAAAATACGGCGAGGTGATAGAGATCTCGGCGAAAAACGGCGAGGGACTTGACGAGATACAAGCGGCGGTGGAACGGCTTTTCGGCGTAGGGGACTACGACCCGGACAGTGATATTTTTGCAAACGAACGCCAGAAAGAATGCGCTGTTACCGCACAGGTGCACCTGAAAACTGCGCTGCAAAGCCTGCAAAGCGGTCAGACGCTTGATGCAGTCACTGTGATGATAGACTACGCTGCAAACGCACTGCTGGAGCTGACAGGCGAAAAAGCCACCGAAGCGGTGGTGAATAACGTATTTGCTAAATTTTGTGTTGGTAAGTAGTCAATAATAACAGGTTTTTTCGTCCACCTTTTTCTCGTAAAAAAAGGTGGCGGGTCACGGGCAGAGCCCGTGTCGTCGTCCGCAGACGGCGAAATCCCCTGTACGTCAAACGCTCCGCACAGGGTGAATTTTAAAACAGTCCAGTGGACTGTTTTAAAAGAGGGGCATGCCCTGTATGAGAGGGCTGCCCCTTATGAAAAGACCGAACAAGCTTGCCTCAAACCCTTAGAGTTTGACAGATAAATCGGAGGAACAAAACAATGTCCAACACTCAGACGACCGAACATTTCGATATTATTGTTGTGGGGGCAGGTCACGCAGGCTGCGAGGCTGCTCTTGCAGGCGCTCGCCTTGGCTTAAAGACCGCCCTGTTCACCATCACTCTTGACTGTGTGGCGAATATGCCCTGCAACCCCTCTATCGGCGGCACTGCCAAGGGACATCTCGTGCGTGAGATAGACGCTCTCGGCGGCGAAATGGGCAAGGCTGCGGACAAGACGCTCATACAAAGCCGTATGCTCAACCGGGGAAAGGGACCTGCGGTACACAGTCTGAGGGCGCAGATAGACCGTATGGCTTATCACAATTTAATGAAAAACACTGTTGAAAAGCAGGAAAACCTTTTTCTGAAACAGGCGGAAATTACCGATATAATCATCGAAAATGGCGCAGTCAGAGGCGTTAAAACGATGCTTGGCACGCAGTATGACTGTGATGCGGCGGTCATTGCCACAGGAACATATCTCGGCGGTGTGATCCACGTTGGTGCGACCTCATATCCAAGCGGACCGGACTCGGTGACACCGGCAACAAAGCTGACGCAGAGTCTTGTTGATGCAGGGGTAGAGATACGCCGTTTCAAGACGGGCACGCCTGCTCGTGTACACAAGCGGTCGATAGATTTTGACAAGCTTGAGGAGCAATCGGGCGATGAGGACATTGTACCGTTTTCATTCTCGACAAAGGGCGGTCTGAAAAACGTTGTAAAGTGCTATGTTGCGTACACCAACGAACAGACGCATCAGATAATCAAAGACAACATTCATCTTTCACCGATCTATTCCGGAAGGATACACGCTATCGGACCGAGGTACTGCCCTTCGATAGAGGACAAGATAATGAGGTTCTCCGACAAGCCAAGGCATCAGCTTTTTATTGAACCTATGGGTCTTGACACGGAGGAATACTATTTGCAGGGAATGAGCTCGTCGCTGCCCGAATTTGTGCAGCTCCAATTCCTGCACTCTATAAAAGGACTTGAACACGTTGAGATAATGCGCAACGCTTACGCTATCGAATACGACTGCTGCGACCCGACACAGCTGCTCTCGACGCTGGAATTCAAGAAGATAACGGGGCTTTACGGCGCAGGTCAGTTCAACGGCACCTCGGGCTATGAGGAGGCTGCTGCGCAGGGGCTTGTTGCAGGCGTGAACGCTGCACTGAAGCTGAAAGGTGAGCCGCCGCTCGTACTTGACAGAGCGTCTTCCTACATAGGCACACTGATAGACGACCTTGTGACAAAGGGATGCTCTGACCCGTACAGAATGCTGACCTCACGAAGCGAATACAGACTGCTTCTGCGCCAGGACAACGCCGATATACGCCTTCTGCCACAGGGTCACAGGATAGGGCTTGTGAGCGATGAGGCTTATGAGCATCTGCTGAAAAAGAACGAGCTGATAAAAGACGAGATAGACAGGGTCAGCCATGTAAATCTTGCGCCGTCGCAAAAGCTCAACGAGTTGCTTGAAAGCCTTGGCACTGACCCTCTCAGCAACGGGATAAAGCTCGCACAGCTGATAAAACGTCCGGGTGTGAGCTACGAAATACTTGCGCCGTTTGACAAAAACCGTCCCGAGCTTGAAAGGGAAGTCACTGAGCAGGTGGAATTGCAGATAAAATATGACGGCTATATCAAAATACAGCTGGAGCAGGTGGAAGCTATGCGAAAACTCGAAAGCAAGGCTCTTCCTGCGGATCTGGACTACAACTCAGTCGGAAGCCTGCGGCTCGAAGCTGTGGAAAAGCTGAATAAGATCAAGCCGCTGTCTGTCGGACAGGCAAGCCGTATCAGCGGCGTGAACCCCGCAGATGTCGGCGTTCTGCTGGTGTGGCTGGAACAAAAGAACAGGCAATAAACTAAATCAGAATTTGCCGCCGCAAATTCGGTAATTAATTGGAGAAAACTCTTTTGGAGAAGAGTTTTCCCCAAACCCCTTTCAGAAACCTTTTAATGATTTTTGTAGAATAGGGCTTTCAAGCCCTATTCTACAAAAATAATTTTCAGAAGAATTATCCCAACTATTCACTGAATTTACAACGATAAGTCCCGACCTATCAAGCAAACAACTATGTATTCTCACAAGTGGTGTAGCCGGGCTCGCACGCTCGGCGTGTTGATTGATGCTTGCCATTGGCTCGAAAGAATTGAGCGGGTACGGCAAAAGATAGGTGAAGGGAAAGGGGATACTAAGGGGGAAACCGTGAGGGAAGAAAAGTCCGTGTACCGGCGCCGTAAGG
>CADAHS010000044.1 GCA_902787825.1 uncultured Ruminococcus sp.
TTGCTAAGGGGGAAACACAGAGGGGAGAAAAGTCCGCTCACCACGCCGTAAGGCACGGCGTCCTGTTCTCCCTTATGGGTTTCCCCCTTAGACGAGAGAACAAGCTATTTATCAATAATAATTGATAGTTTAGCGATCAAACTTGCCGCTAAATTTCTTACCTCTTACATCTGGTGTTCTTGCTTCTAAGGGGGCTTTCCGATCGCCCCCATACCCCTTCGGGTGCAAAACTATTAATTTGATAATAATAGTTTAATCTCTGATTTATAGAACTAAAATAATTCAGCCCCGAGCCAAACAAAGCCACAGCTCTCACAAAGTTGAGGGCGAGGGAATTGCGCGCCGCAGCGGCGGCAAATTCTGATTTATAATATCAATGAAAAAGTAATGGGACTAATTTATACAATTTTATACCATCTATGTGTTATCCTCGTGAAAGCTTTGTGTGAGCTATATTCTTACGTTAGTATTGTAACACATTATCACTATTATTTCAAGCATTTTTTGTCTTGACAAGCTTTTGAGATGTGGTATAATTATTATAACAATTATTTCTGTCGGGAGGTGCGTAAAAATGATAAACGGCATTGGCAGGATCGGCGAGGGCGTTCCGAGGCGGTACACCAGGGGTGAAGAGATCGTAAACTCGATCACTCACGGCATCGGCAGTGCGCTTGCGATCGCAGGGACTGCTGTACTGATCGTAATTGCGGTCATTTACTCAAATGCGTGGGGCGTTGTCGGTTCTGCTATTTTCGGAGCCTCGATGATAATTCTTTACACGATGTCAACGCTTTATCACGCAATCACCAACCGCAGGGCAAAACGATTTTTCCGGATCATGGATCACAACACGATATTCTTTCTTATCGCAGGCACTTACACGCCGATAACGCTGGTACCTCTCAGAGGTGCTCTTGGCTGGGTACTGTTCGGACTGGTCTGGGGCGCTGCGATACTTGGGATAGTGCTTAACTCGATAAACCTTGAAAAATTCAAAAAGCCGTCTATCGTCTGCTACACGATAATGGGCTGGGTGATACTGATAGCTGTAAAGCCGATGATAGATTCTGTATACGCTCTTTCGCTGTGGTTCATTCTTATCGGCGGACTGCTCTACACGGGCGGGATATTCTTTTACATCTACAAAAAGAAGCGCTACTTTCACAGCATCTGGCATCTGTTCACGCTTGCAGGCAGCATATTCCACTACTTTGCGATACTGATGATGCTGATACATTCATCAAAATAGGATAATATGTTTTTTCAAAGCCACCGCATTGTCGGTGGTTTTTGTTTTACAATTTCAAGCGCTGTGTAGTTTATGCTGCACACTTGAAGCTCAGTGTAGTTTAAGCTACATATCCCTTTCGGATTGTCTATTGAAAGTGCCGCAGTTCCGTGATAATATGTAGGTACACCAAGAAAAAAACGAACAGGTCACAAGGAGGACTACAAAATGAAATTGACAAAAAGACTCGTATCATTCGCAGCAAGCACAGCTATCTGTATAGCAATTTTGCCGACAAGCGTTTTTGCACATCAGCAGGACAAGATAACCAAGGGCAGCTTCAGCTACTACGATGAACGCATCTCGCAAAATGTAAACGGCAATTACTATTTCAGTGATTCATATTTTGACAACCCTTCTACAAAGCTCGACAATCACCTCAGCACGATGTCATTTACGCTTACCGCAGCTTCAAGAAACATAAACGCTGACGGCGGTACGCTGGATATACTGAAAAAGACCGGCTTTGATGCTGACACCATTTCCGTTGAGGATATGGATCATCACACAAAGAATACTATCGGTACGGTGATCGCTCACAAGACTACCCAAAACGGTGACAAGCTGATCGTTGTATACATTAACGGACTTGAATACGGCGACGAGTGGATCAGCAATCTGACAGTCGGCTCAAAGGGCGATGCAGAAGGATTTTCCGCAGCTGCAAAGAAGGTCTGTGACCGTATCGTCAAGTACGAAAATGAGCATGATCTGAATGGCTCAAAGCTTTGGATCACAGGTTTCAGCAGAGCAGGTGCTGTTGCGGACCTGACAGGAAAGCTTGTAAATGAAAACCTCGATACTTTTGGAATTACTCAGAATGATCTTTATGACTACGCATTCGCAGTTCCCCGTGCAAGCTCAAAAGCATACGGCTATGAAAACATTCACGATATAGTTGATGCAAACGACATAGTTCCGAGAGTTATGCCCAAGGGCTGGGACATTGACAGAGCCGGTACAGAATTCGTTCTTCCGGCAGCTGAGCAGAATGTTTCGATCAAGAAGCTATCTCTTTTCGGCGGCAGCTTCCTTTCAGACACAGGCAAAACGATGAAAACCCCGGAATTTCTTGACAAGTTCTCGGATTTCCTGACAAACAATATCTCAAGGGAGTCATTTGACTCGACAAGAAAGTATCTTCCGCAGTTCGTTTCAAAGCTTCTTGCTGATGCAGGCTGTAAGGATAAGTACACTATCATTAATTTCCTCGGTGACTCTTTCAAGGGCTTCGGTCTTTCATCACCACTGATCCAGCCTGCAATGTCACTTGTTATGATGCCACAGAACAGCAGCGAATATCAGAAGGCTTACAGTGAGCTTGACAAGACAGTTGCAGATTTTCTTGACTCATCCAAGTATAAGGATAAGATCTCCGCAGAGAATCTTGAACTGACAAAGAAGGCTATCCCCGCAGCTATCAGAGTATTCCTTCCTGCTATAAGAAGCGATTTCCCGAATATGCTTGAAAACTTTGCTACACTTATAGGTAACATCAAGCCTATCATCAGCAACCACTACGCTTCAAGCTATTTCGCAAAGCTTAGTGCAATAGACAGCTACTATTGCTGATACAGACCGCACAGTGTTCAGACAATTTGAAAAGCTGATCTCCCATTTCATTGTGTTGTTTGAATATAGATACAGCACCCGTATCCCGTAAAGAGATATGGGTGCTGTACTTTTTTATTGCTCATCGTGTAAAGCTTTCTTTCTGTCACGTTCAGCTTTTGAGTAGATGCAGCCGCAATAATCCTGCCTGTAAAGCTGATACTGTGCACTAAGCTCTATTGAACGCTTGTAGCCGTTTTTCTTCTTGAAATCGGCAGGCAGTGCGTTAACGCCATAGATCTGTGAAAGCTCACAGGATATCTCGTTGAGCTTTTGCGCATTTTTATAAGGCGAGATGGAAAGCGTTGTCGTAAAATAATCAGCGCCCATTTTCTTTGCAAGCTTCGCCGTTTCATTCAGCCGCAAACGGTAGCATTCAAAGCATCTTTCGCCGCCTTCGGGGAGATCCTCCAGTCCCTTTGCGATCTCAAAAAACTCGCTCGGGTCATAGTTGCCGACGATTATTTCGGGCTTGTCATCAAAAGGCATTTCGCTGACAAGTCTTTGAAGTTCACGGGTGCGCTTATCAAACTCTTCTTTCGGTGAGATATTCGGGTTATAATAAAACAAAACGATATGAAAATATTTGTTGAGATATTCCAGCACATACGACGAGCAGGGTGCACAGCAGCAATGCAGCAGCAGCGTTGGCTTAGTGTCCTGCTTTTTCACCTTTTCAAGCAGATCATCGAGCTTTTTCTGATAGTTTATCTTATCCATTACAAAGCCGTCCTTTCCGTATTCAGTATAGCACAAGGCTTTGAAAATTGCAATGAATATTTTCGCTGCGAAAAGGCACTATAATAAAAAAAGGAGCATCACAATGGCATACAAGGCAACTAAATTACTTGACACGCAGCCCTCGGTCATCGCATCGGCAGCGATCGGCGGCAAAAAAGAGGGCGAGGGTCCTCTCGGTGAATATTTCGACAAGATAAATGACGATCCGTATCTGTCTGCGGATACTTACGAAAAGGGTGAGAGCCAGCTGCAAAAGCAGGCGGTGATACACTGTCTTGACAAGGTCGGGCTGAAGCCCGGGGACATAGATGTGCTGTTTGGCGGCGATCTGCTGAACCAATGTGTTGGGACCACCTATGGTGTGCGCAGCTTTGAGATGCCGTTTCTGGGGATATACGCAGCCTGCTCGACCATATCCGAGGGAGTAATGCTGGCTTCCCTTTTCGTTGACAAAGGAATTTCGGACAAGGCTATGGCTGTGACAAGTTCGCACTTTTGCACAGCTGAAAGACAATACCGCTTTCCTCTCGGATACGGGGGACAGCGTCCGCCGACAGCGCAATGGACAGTCACAGCAGGCGGTTCGCTGATAGTTTCCGCACACAGCACGCCGCCATACGTTCGTGGCTGCACCATTGGAAAGATCATTGACATGGGTGTGAGCGATGCAAACAACATGGGTGCGGCAATGGCACCTGCGGCATTTACGACGATAAAGACATTCTTTGATGACACGGGAATGAAGCCTTCGGATTTCGACTGCATCGTTACGGGAGATCTCGGAAAGGTCGGCAGCAGGGTGCTTTGCGAGCTTATGCAGCGTGAGGGGATAGACATTTCCCAAAATCACAAGGACTGCGGACTGATGATGTATCACATTGACGATCAGGACGTTCACTCCGGCGCAAGCGGCTGCGGCTGTGCAGGCTCGACGCTGTGCGGATATTTTATCCCAAAGCTGCGCTCGGGCGAATTGAAAAACATTCTGTTTTCTGCGACGGGTGCGCTGATGTCCCCGACAGTCAGTCAGCAGGGTGAAAGCATTCCGTCAATTTCGCATCTTGTGTGGCTGTCTAACGATACAACGGTTTGAAAGGAGTATTACAGATGACATATGTTTATGCATTTCTTCTAGGAGGGCTGCTTTGTGCGATCGGGCAGGTGCTTATCGACTTCACGAGGCTGACTCCGGCGAGGATACTTGTTTCATACGTTGTTGCGGGCTGTATTTTAGGCGGTCTTGGCTGGTACGAGCCTTTGGTGGACACTGCCGGAGCAGGGGCTACTGTGCCTTTGACGGGATTTGGATATCTGCTTGCGGACGGTGTGAAAACGCAGGTCGATCAGACAGGCTTTTTAGGTATACTGACAGGTGGACTTTCAGCTGCTGCCGGAGGCATTGCTGCGGCGATATGCTTTGCATTCCTGTTCGCCTTGTTTTTCAGGAGCAAGCCAAAATAGAGGTAAGATGTAAGAGGTAAGAGATAAGATATAAGAGGTAAGACGTAAGATATTTGCACGGAAAGCTTGTGTGCGAATTGTTTTGCTGACTTACCCAAAACAAAGCTCGGGTGCTGAGGGCATAGCTTCAGCACCCGTGTTTTACTTATGAACTATTTTGTAGTAGGTCCTTGCGGTGATGACGTATATCGCTGTGTAGATCAATGCGAAGCCTGCAAAACCGACCGCTGAGCAGGTCAGATAAAGCCCTGTATCAGACAGACCGAGCAGGTAAAGCAGTCTTTTCACCAGAGGGAATGCAAATGTCAGATGGACACCTGCGACAATAAGCGGAAGGAAGAACACAAGAAGTATCTGCGAACGGATAGAACGCTTGACCTCACGTCTGCTCATTCCGACGTTCTGCATTATCTCAAAACGCTTCTGATCCTCATAGCCTTCGCTGATCTGCTTATAGTAGATTATCAGTATCGTTTCCACAAGAAACAGAGTGCCAAGGAACAGTCCGAGGAAAAACAGTGAGCCGAAGATCTTCTTAGCCTGATCGTACTGATCGGTGAAGAACAGATAATTCATGCTGAACTGATGATCTATTTCACCCCAGCTCTCAGCGAACGTCTGCTCAAAAAGCTCGTCTTGTGCCCGCTTATCAGATGAAACATAGTCAAAATAAAAACGCTCGCTGCCGTAGCTGGTGTGGTATGATACCTTGTTATATGCATTTGTAAGCCCGACTATCTCCTCACGGCTGTTCATTATTATGTCATAGTCCATTGTGCTGCCGTTATACATTGCCCTGTCGTTGAAAACAACATTTGCGACCTTGTAGGTCTTTCCTGCAAGGGTAATGCTTTGAGGACTAAAATCGGGCATTGCGGAAACTATAATGACCTCACCCTTTGGGGTATCATAGTTCTGATCTCTCAGCGGCGAGTACTCATCAAAGCCTTGTTTGACCGTGTCCTTATCATAGACGTTGATGTTATATGTCTCTGCCGAGATATCCTCTTTCAATGTCTCGTACTCTTCTCTGCTGTGATAGTCAGTCATCATTACATAATCGTCCTTTGTCAGCAGTGTCGGCTTTTCAGGATCACCGTACACCAAAAACACAGGCTGACTCGTTCTCTTGATATTTGTGATGTCCATTTTTTCCTTGGCGATCTCCTCAAGCCTGTCAACTGACTGCATATCCTGACCCGCTATCATTACATCGTTGGGATATTCACGTCTTACAGCGCCTTCAAGTCCAAGCATCATCGACGATGTCACCGAAACCATTACAAGCACCATTGTTGACAATATGCACACGCTTGCAAGTCCCACGGCGTTGCGCTTCATTCGGTAGATAAGTCCTGAAACTGCGGTGAAATGGCTGGTCTTATAGTAAAAATCATTTTTTCTTTTGAGCAGTTTCAGTATTGCGATGCTGACTGCCATAAAGATAAGATATGTTCCCACGACAACACACAGAACTGCGAGCAAAAACAGCGGCAGCACCTTTGTAGGCTCCTCGGTAACGATCGAGATGACATATCCCACTGAAAGCAATACTATGCCAAGCAGTGTCATGAAAAGCTTTGTTTTAGGCTCTTTTTCTCCGACATTGGAGCCCGAAAGCAGCTCAACAGGCTTTGCAAGATGGATCTGCCCAAGCATACAAATATATGTGACAAAGAATATGAAAAGCATCACTGCGCAGGTTATTATAAACGAGCTTAGTGAAAAATGAAAGCCCAGTGTTGCACTTTCTCCGATCATTCTGGTGAGCGACAAAAACATCAGCTTATCAAGAAGTATGCCAAGACCGAGTCCGAAAACGAACGTTATGAGTGCGACATAACCGATCTCGATAAACAGAAGCTTTGCGATATGCCGTTTTTCCATTCCCAGAATGTTGAGCAGACCGAATTCCTTGCGGCGGCGTTTCATTATGAAACTGTTTGAATAGATAAGAAAAATGAATGCGAAAACGGCGGTAACGATAGTTCCGAATGTCATTATGACAGGAGTCGAACGTGCCCCTCGCTTCATGTTGTGAATGTCCGGGTTGTTGGCAAGCGATCCGATGATATAGATCATAGCCGCCATAAGCACGCAGGTCAGGATATAGGGGACATATACTCTTGCGTTCTTTTTGATGTTGTCAGCGGCAAGACGTGCATAATACTTTTTACCCATTGTTTTCACCGCCTGCCATCAACAGCGTGAGTGCGTCGGAAATCTTCTGATACATCTGCTCGTTGGTCGAATCACCTCTGTATATCTGGTGGAACAGCGAGCCGTCCTTTATAAATAAGACTCTGCCTGCTCTGCTTGCGGCTTTGGTGGAATGGGTGACCATAAAGATCGTCTGACCGCTTGCATTGAGCTGAGCAAAAATGTCGAGCAGACTGTTTGTGGAGCGTGAATCCAGAGCACCGGTCGGCTCGTCTGCAAGAACGAGCTTTGGCTGAGTTATTATCGCCCTTGCAACTGCGGTCCTCTGCTTTTGTCCGCCTGAGATCTCATAGGGAAACTTCTCAAGAAGCTCTGATATTCCAAGTTTTTTTGTTATCGGATCAAGACGCTTTATCATCTCGTCGTAGCTCATTCCCAGAAGTACCAGCGGCAGAAGGATATTATCCTTTACCGAAAAGGTATCAAGCAAATTGAAATCCTGAAAGACAAATCCGAGATTATCACGGCGGAACTCAGAGATCTCGCTCTCTTTGAGCTTTGACAGATTTTTGCCGTCAAGGATCACATCTCCGCTTGTTGCCTTGTCAAGCGACGCAATGATGTTGAGCAATGTAGTCTTTCCGGAACCGGATTCACCCATTACTGCGACATATTCCCCTTCGTTCACCTCAAAGCTGACGTTGTCCAGAGCCTGGACTTTGTTCGTTCCAAAACGTGATGTGTAGATCTTGCTCACGCCTGATACATTTAAAATTGACATTCTCTTTCCTCCCTGATGCTATGCCTCACGATGCGTTGTTTTGCCGTTTACGCACGGTCTGTAATCTGAACGCACCAATGACTTTCCTTTGTCTGTGTTTATATCATATCACGCTTTGCAGCTGCGTGACATCTATTCGTGTGACATTTATGTGACATTTTTGTAAGGTCGGTTTTATATGAAAAAAGCCCCCACTTTTGTGGAGGCTTTTAAGTTTTATACACTCATTTTTGCGACTTCTTTTGCAAGCTTGTCCGGGACTGCTACCTTGCCGCCGAAGATGTAGAGCTTGTTTGGTTTCTTTGCTTTCAGGAAGCTCTTTTGTGCATCTCTGAGTGCGCTGTCTGCGAGCAGCAGAGGTGCTTTCTGGTTTGCTGCGAAAACTCCTCCTGCGAGTGCATCAGGGAAATCGAGTCCCTTTGCGATGCAGACTGTCTTGCTTGACAGATCTTTTGCAAAATACTTGTTTATCATCACGCAAGTTTCATATCTCTGAGCGCCGTCAAATCTCTTCACATTTTTCTTTGGCAGTGCCTTCTTGATGCTGTTTTCTATCGCTGCTGGAACTGCAACTTTACCGCCTACGATGTAGACATTTTTAACGCTGCCCTTGACTTTGTTGAGGTAAGCGAGAATGTTGCTGTCAAGATTTTTCTTGCTCGGGTCAACGTACAGTATCGGTGCGCCCTTGAGAGCTGCAACAGGTGAGATCGAAAGAGCATCTGCGAATGCTTTATTGGTCGTGAAGAACACGTCGGTCGGAGCTTTTTTAGTCTTCTTCTGGAGCTCTTCAGCGACTCTCTTTGATGTCTCAAAGCAGTTATTGCCTCTGATGATCTGAGTAGTGTACTTCTTCTTCAAAGCGTCAAGTGTGCCCTTTTGGAGGGCGTTGCTTGTGTTGACAATGATAACTTTCTTTGCTTTGAGTCGAGCGAGTTCTGCCTCGGTCTGTTTGGTAACAGTGTTCGGGTTTGCAAGCAGCAGAGGTGCATTGTAAGCCTTTGCAAGCGGCACTGCAATGAGTGCGTCCTGGAAAGTCATTGCGTCGGCGATGATGACTGTATCGGAGGTCGTTTTGTGACTTGCTTTTGAAAGCATCGTAGCTGTGTCGTAGCGGTTTGCACCGGCATAACGAACTACTGCGTTTTTGACTGTCCTTGTTTCAGGCTTCTTGCAAACAGAGCAGGTATGCTTCTGGGTCGATGTGCCCTTGTCGACATTGAACGAGGTCGTTGTCCAATCGGAGAATGTGTGACCGCCGTTTGATTTAAGCGTTATGTCCTTGGTCTTTGTTCCAAAAGCTTTGTTTTTAAATACAGCCGTGCGTCTGCCAAGACCGTTAGTAAAGCAGTAGTTCTTTACGACCGTAAAAGTTGTCCTGACCGTTTCTGTCTGCTTGTGGGACTTGTCGTTAAGACAAACTCTTGTTGCTGTGCAGGTGTGGTTGTCTTTTGACCATGTGTAAGTCACCGCACCCCACTTGTGAGGTATCGTACCCGTTCCGACGGTCTTTTTATCCGTGTAAGTCTTACCGCCCAGGGTTACAGACGCCGTGTAAACAGTTCCACCCGTCGTTCCGCACTTTGCAGTATTCTGAACAGATGTTATATTTGCATGGACTCTCATTTCGGTCTTGCATTTTGAACAAACGAACTTAGCAGTTGCTTCGCTTGTGCCTGACCAGGTCCATACGGGTTCTTTCCACGCATGACCAAGCTTCGTGATCTTCTTAGTTTCGCTATTGTGACAAACAGAACAGGATCTTGTCTTTGAACCGTCCTCGATGCAGGTCGGATCCTTTTCGTTTCGCCATACAGACCATTTATGTCCTGTGGTTTTTACGATATTGGTTTTCACCTGATGACTGCATCTTGAACAGGTTTTGAGCGTGCAGCCGTCAGTTGTGCAGGTAGGCTTGATTTCTTTTGTGGTGTACTTGTGACCAAGCTTGGGGATAGATTCAGTGATCGTCTTGCCGCACATCTGGCATCTTTTCGTTTTCACGCCGTCCTGTGTGCAGGTCGCAGCCTTTGTTACAGTAGTTTCATAGAGATGTTCCAAAGACTTGTCAATAAGCTCAAAAGGTATCTTCTCTTTTTCCGCATACTCAGCTATCTTTGAACCTTCGTGACAAAGGATCTTGAATTTTGAGCCGAGATAGTACTTGAAGTTTTCGCCGATATTGGTTACCGAGTCGGGAATATACACCGAACCGAGCTTATTGTCATTTGCAAACGCAAAATTGCCAAGATTTTTAAGATTATTTCCCTGGATATAAATACTTTCAAGTGAATCGCAATCACCGATAGCACCCTCGCCTATGGTTTTTACCGAACTTGGGATAGTCAGCGTCTTTATATTTTTATTGTAGTAAAAAGCATAGTCAGCGATCTCTGTTACAGTGTCCGGTATCTTGTAGCTTTTTGCATTCGGAACAGCAAGCAGCGTAGTTCCATTCTTTATCAGACCGCCGTTTGCCCATTTGAAAGTCTTGTTGCTTCCGGTTATCTCTTTGAGCTTTGTAAGGTTTGTGAATGCAAGCTGATCTATCTCGACGACAGATGCCGGCAGATTGAGAGTCTCCAGATCCTCGCAGGAATTGAATGCAGATCTTCCGATAGATTTGATCGTCGAAGGAAGAACGATCTTTTTTATTCCTTTTTCAGACTGAACGAACTTTTCTCCGACCGAAACGACAGGTTTACCGTTGTACTGCTTTGGTATGTTCAGTGTCTCGGGATTTTTCGGGCCGTCATATTGGTACACCTCGTATCCGTCGTAGGTATAATCGTATCTGAAACTGAACAGCGAGTCTCTCTCAGTGATATCATAAGGACGAGGAGCTTTTCCGCTGTAGCCTGCCTCGACCTCATAATACTTGCCGTCAACGTAAGCCATTGCGTTCATATGGCCGGAACCGGCTCCGGCATCCCTGTTTCCGTTTCGTTCCCACGCCTCAATGCCGAGCTTTTTGCACATCTTGACTATCGTATCTGTGCTTGCCCAACAGTCGCCGCCCTTGCAAACGATCATCGACGTACAGGAACTGCAAGACGCAGAGTAATCATAGCTTGCAACGAACTTCGCAATTTCGGTAAGCTTCTGCTTTCCAGTCATAGACGATGTGATATTCTTTTTGATGTAGTCGTCCATGACCTTGTCGGCATAAGTATCTGAATAGTCCCTGACATCGGCACTTACCTTGAAGGTCGTTCCGTCGGCGTTGACTGTAATTGTCGATTTACCGTAGTTTACATCGACTGAGATCCTTGTTGGTTCTTTACCTTCCTGAGGCCACGATGTACCGAAACCGCCGTACCAGTACCATGTGGTCGTGCGAGGGGTAACAACGCCGCTGTCGCTTACATTGACAGAGTCTCCCTCAGAAACATAGTACGAAACATTTTTTGCATTGCTGACCTTCAGCTGGTATTCTGTGTTGAGAGTGGACGGTATGCTGATATATTCCTTAGCCCAGTCGTCCAGCGCATAAAGCGTAACACTTTTGGTATTTATAGTGGGTGCCGCAGCACTCGCAGTTATCCCTGCCGTTTCCGTGAACGCACCCTGCGGCAAAGATGCTGCACTGCCAAATACCATACACAGCGCCAAAGCAAGTGATAATAGCTTTTTCTTCATCTTTATACCTCCAATTTCTGCATTAGCATTTTATTAACATTTTAATTGTACTATTTTAAACTATTAATGTCAACCAACAACTGCAAAATTCGACACCTTGCACAATTTTCACGTTCACATTTTGGCAAGCAAAAAGCAGCACTCTTTTGGAATGCTGCTTTGGTTTTTACACGCTCATTTTTGCGACTTCTTTTGCAAGCTTATCCGGGACTGCTACCTTGCCGCCGAAGATGTAGAGCTTGTTTGGTTTTTTGTTTTTCAGGAAAGATTTCTGTGCATCTCTCAGAGCTGTGTCTGCGAGAAGCAGAGGTGCTTTCTGGTTTGCTGCGAAAACTCCGCCAGCGAGAGCGTCAGGGAAATCAAGTCCCTTGGCGATGCAGACTGTCTTGCTTGACAGATCTTTTGCAAAATACTTGTTTATCATCACACAAGTTTCGTATCTCTGAGCACCGTCAAATCTCTTCACATTTTTCTTTGGCAGCGCCTTCTTGATGCTGTTTTCGATAGCTGCTGGAACTGCAACTTTACCGCCTACGATATAGACATTTTTGATGCTGCCCTTGACCTTGTTGAGGTATGCAAGAATGTTGCTGTCAAGATTTTTCTTGCTCGGGTCAACGTACAGTATCGGTGCACCCTTGAGAGCTGCAACCGGTGATATAGAAAGTGCATCTGCAAACGCTTTGTTTGTTGTGAAGAAAACATCTGTCGGAGCTTTTTTAGTCTTCTTCTGGAGCTCTTCTGCGACTCTCTTGGAGGTCTCAAAGCAGTTATTTCCGCTGATGATCTGAGTAGTGTACTTCTTCTTCAAAGCGTCAAGTGTGCCTTTTTTGAGGGCATTGTTTGTATTGACGATGATGACTTTTTTAGCCTTCAAGCGTGCAAGCTCTGCCTCAGTCTGCTTGGTAACAATGTTTGGATTTGCAAGCAGCAGAGGTGCATTGTACGCCTTTGCGAGCGGCACTGCGATGAGTGCGTCCTGGAAGGTCATTGCGTCTGCGATTATTACCGTGTCCGACGTTGTCTTGTGGCTTGCTTTTGAAAGCATTGCTGCGGTGTCGTAGCGGTTAGCACCTGCGTAACGAACGACTGCGTTGTTGACCGGTCTTGTTTCTGTTTTCTTGCAAACAGAGCAGATGCGCTTCTGGGTCGATGTGCCCTTGTCGACATTAAAGCTTGTGGTTTTCCAAGCGGTAAATTTGTGACCTTTTTTCTTTACAACTGTGCTTGTCTTGGTTATCGCGGTCTTGCCATTTTTGTCGGAGAAATACTTTTTGCAGGTCGAGCAATACCAGTAAGCTTTGTTACCATTTATTGTACAGGTCGCTGCCTTTGCTGGTGTAGCGGTAAGCTTGTGACCTGTTGCCTTGATTGTCTTGGTCTCGGTCTTGCCGCAGACTGAGCACTTTCTTGTCTGTGTTCCGTCAGTCGTGCAGGTCGCTTTC
>CADAHS010000045.1 GCA_902787825.1 uncultured Ruminococcus sp.
ATAGTTATGGTCAAAAAATGCGGCTGGGAAACAGTCCTTCGCAATAAAAGATATTACTCAAAATGATTTATATAACTTCTATATAGGTACTACCCTTAACAGGCTCCCTTTGTTTTTTTGCAGACAACAAAAGCCCGGCGAACTGGACGATCCACCGGGTTTTTGTATGCGATATGAAGAAAGAAAAGAGAATTATCAGTTTTGTCCGTAGTAGGCATTTGCGCCGTGCTTACGCAGATAATGCTTATCAAGGATCTCCTGAGTCATATTCTGCGCACCGGGTCTGAGGGTAAGTGTTCTGTACGCCATGCCTGCGAGCTTTTCAAGAACGACAGAGTTGTGCACCGCTTCAAAGCAATCCTTGCCCCAAACAAACGGAGCGTGGCTTGCGACAAGGGCAGCAGGAATATCTTTATAATCCTTGCAGCACTCAACGATAACCTTGCCTGTTTCAAGCTCATATTCGCCCTTTATCTCCTCGGGGGTCATATCTCTTGTGCAGGGTATCTCGCCGTAGAAGTAGTCGCCGTGGGTCGTGCCAAGAGGCGGAATGCCCATTCTTGCCTGAGCAAAGACTGTTGCGAAATCGCTGTGGGTATGCACAACGCCGTTTACGCCCTCAAAGTTTCTGTAAAGCTCAAGGTGTGTGGGGGTGTCGCTGGAGGGCTTGAGCTTTCCGTCGATGATGTTCCCGTCAAGGTCGAGAACGACGATGTCATCAACTTTCATCTCGTCGTATTCAACACCGCTGGGTTTTATTGCGACAAGTCCGCTTTCACGGTCATACTCGCTGACGTTTCCCCAGGTGAAGGTTATAAGTCCGTATCTTGGCAGAAGCAGATTTGCTTCAAGCACACGCTGTTTAAGCTGTTTGATATCCATTTTTGCATAGCTCCTTTGATATTAGATGTGATAATAGTATCACATTTTTATTATTTTTTCAAGTTATCGCCAGATGATGTCGCCGAGCATAAGCTCTTTTTCAAGTCCGTAAGGTGTGGTGTTTTCGTCAAGCAGGACAAACTCGATACCCATTATTCTTGCAAAGTCACGGATATTGTCTATGGTCACATCAAATGAGAGCGCTGTATGGTGAGCGCCGCCTGCGATGAGCCAGTTATGCGCACCTGTTTCAAGATCGGGCATTGGCTTCCACATTATCCTTGCAACGGGGAGATTGGGCATTGTCTGGGTAGGCTCGACGCAGTCAACGACCTGAGCGATAAGCCTCATTCTTCCGCCGACATCTATGAGCGATACGGCGATAGCTCTGCCGCTTCTTCCCTCAAAAACAAGTCTTGCGGGGTCTTCCTTGCCGCCGATACCGAGGTGATGAACTTCGATGCGGGGTTTGTTTTTTGCGATGCTGGGGCAGACCTCAAGCATATGCGCACCGAGGATCAGTCCTTTTTCGTAGTCGTAGGTATAGTCCTCCATGAATGCGGTCGAACCGTCGGGGTACATAGCTTTGATGATAGCTGTGATGCCTGCGGTCTTCCAGTCGCCCTCTGCGCCGAAGCCATAGCCCTTTGAGAGCAGGTGCTGGGCAGCAAGACCGGGGAGCTGTTTCATTCCATGGAGATCTTCAAACGTATTGCAGAAAGCTTTTGCTCCCTCACGATCGAGGATACGCCGGATAGCGATCTCTTCTTTTGCCTGATAGCGGATGGAGTCGATGTCTTTATCGTCCATATCGTAAAGGCTGCGGTACTCGTCAACGAGCTTGTCGATATCAGCCTCGCTCACCCTATCCATTTCAGCCACAAGGTCGCCCACAGCCCAGGTGTTGACCTGCCAGCCGAGCTTTATCTGAGCTTCAACCTTATCGCCCTCGGTTACAGCTACCTCTCGCATATTGTCGCCAAAACGCACTATTTTGAGCTGTCTGCTGAATGCTGCGCCGACTGCTGAACGCTGCCAGTCTGCGATCTGCTGCTGGGTCTTTTTGTCCTTCCAGTAGCCTGTTACGACACGTCTGGGAGCTCTGAGTCTTGCGCCGATGAAGCCGTGCTCTCTGTCGCCGTGTGCGGACTGGTGGAGGTTCATATAGTCCATATCTATCTCCTCGTTGGGGATAGCCCTGTTGTACTGGGTGTGAAAATGCAGCCACGGTTTCTGAAGCTTTGTAAGACCGTTTATCCACATTTTTGAGGGTGAGAAGGTATGGCAGAAGGTGATTATTCCGCCGCAGTCGTCATCAAAGTTAGCCTGCTTGATGATATCCTCTATCTCACGGGAGGTTTTTGCGGTGAGCTTGTATTCAACAGGGAAGGGAAGGTCAAGACCTGCGACGATCTCCTTTGCGTCTGCTTCGACCTTTTTGAGAGTTTCCTCTCCGTACAGAAATTGTGAACCAACGATAAACCAGAATGTCATAGCTTTCTCCTTTTCTAAGATAAAAGTGTTTTGTGTTTATTTGTACTTTTTCGTGATGCAGAATACGAAAAAATACGAATAAATACAAAGTATACCCCCGCTGAGATGTAGCGGTTTAGTTGAAAGTGATGCTGCAAAAAGCGGGGGTAGTTTTGTCATTTTATGCCTGTTAATAAGTGATGTCAGATAGCTTCGACGGCAGCCTTCTGAACGCTCAGAGCTGCTCTGAAGGTGCGCATATACTTTGCAAAGCCTTCGCTGTCAGCCTTGTCAGGCTGCATAACGCTGCTTGCAAATTTTGAGAATACCTGTTCATCAAGGAACTGCGCAAGGGTCTGAGATCTGTCCTGTCTTGCGGTGTACGCTGCGAGCAGGGCTATGCCCCACGCACCGCCTTCGCCTGCGGATTCCATAACTGCAACGGGAACATTCAGGGCGCTTGCAAGAAATCTCTGACCGACGATCGGTGCTTTGAAGAGTCCGCCGTGTGCAAGGAGCTTGTCAAGCTCGACTTTTTCCTCGCCCAGAAGAATGTCCATACCAATCTTCAATGTACCCATGCAGGAATAGATAAGGCTTCGCATAAGAGTGTTGATGCTGAACTCGGACTCGGGTGTTCTGATAAGCATAGGTCTGCCCTGTGTAAAGCCGGTAACGTGCTCGCCGGAGAAGTAGTTGTAGCTTACCAGTCCGCCGCAGTCAGCGGGTGCTGAAAGTGCGGATTCATAAAGCTTTGCGTAGATCTCTGACTTTGGCAGTTCAACGCCGAAAGTTTTGAGTGTTGAGTCAAACATTTTTACCCACGCATCGAGGTCAGTTGTGCAGTTGTTGCAGTGTACCATTGCGACGGGGTCGCCGCAGGGAGTTGTTACAATATCTATTTCCTCGTGGACTTTTGAGAGCTTTCTTTCAAGCACAGCCATTGCAAAGATCGAGGTGCCTGCTGAAACGTTGCCTGTTCTCGGGGCAATGCTGTTTGTTGCGACCATTCCGGTGCCTGCGTCGCCCTCGGGAGGACATACGACGATGCCTGCCTTCAGCTTTCCTGACGGGTCAAGCAGTTTTGCGCCGCTTTCGGTGAGCTTTCCTGCACATTCGCCTGCGGGAACGATCTTAGGGAGGATCTGTGCGATATCCCACTTAAAGCCCTTGTCAGCGATAAGCTCGCTGAACTTTGCAAGCATCTGCTTATCGTACTCGCCCTTTTCGGAGTCGATAGGGAACATACCCGATGCATCGCCTATGCCAAGCACCTTTTCGCCTGTGAGCTGCCAGTGAACGTAGCCTGCGAGGGTGGTGAAGAAAGCTATGTGGGGAATGTGGTTTTCGCCGTTGAGGATAGCCTGATAAAGATGAGCGATGCTCCAGCGCTGTGGGATATTGAAACCGAAGGCTTGTGTGAGAGCCTTTGCAGCGTCGCCTGTCATGGTGTTTCTCCATGTTCTGAACTCTGCAAGAAGATTTCCGTCCTTGTCAAACGGGAGATAGCCGTGCATCATAGCCGATATTCCGATAGAAGCGACATTGGTTATCTCAACGCCGTACTTTGCTCTTACGTTGTCGGCAAGGTTTTTGTAGGCATCCTGCAAGCCGAGGGTGATATCCTGTGCGGTATATGTCCAGATGCCGTTTTCAAGCCTGTTTTGCCAGTCGTGAGTACCCGAAGCGATAGGGGAGAAGTCCTCGCCGATCATAACGGCTTTTATCCTTGTGGAACCGAACTCGATACCGATCGAGGTCTTTGCTGATTCGATCTGCTTAACGATATCCATTGATTTTCTCCTTTAAAGTAAGACCGTCCGGCAAAGCAGGCTGATGCCTGCCCTGCCTGAGGTCTGAACTTATGTTTATGCGTTTATGTTTGTGCTGCTGCAGCGGTCTCTTCTTTCTTGGAAGATGAACCCTTTGAATGTTTCTTTGCCATAACGATACTCTGTACGATAAGGAAGATACACAGCATTGCTGCGACGGTGATTCCTGTCCACCATGCATCGTCAAGACCGATAGATGAAACGATATCCTTGATGGTGCTGAGTGAGAGCACGCCGAAGAGCGTTCCGACGATGTTTCCGACACCGCCGGTGAGCATCGTTCCGCCGATGATCGACGAGGCGATAGCGTTCATTTCCGCACCTTGTGCGTGCGACGGTGAACCTGAACCAACGTGCATGAAGTAAACGTAGCCTGCTATACCTGCGAGAAGTCCGCAGAAAACGTATGACAGGAACTTTGTTCTCTTGACGTTGATACCGAGCATCAGAGCACTCTGCTGGTTTCCGCCAACAGCGTAGAAGTTACGTCCGAGCTTGCTCCAGCGAAGCATAAAGAACAGTGCGAGCACGATAACGATAGCAACTACAACGCCGATCTCGATAGTAGCGTCGATGTACATACCCTTTCTGTTTGTTGAGCCAAGTCCGGGGATAGTGATCCTTGCGTTTCTCAGGTCAACGAAATCAGGATTCTGAACGTTGAACGGGTCGGTGTGAACGATAGTCGTAAGACCTCTTGCAAAGAACATTCCGGCAAGAGTTACGATAAACGGCTGAATGTCAAGGTATGCGATAAGGAAGCCCTGGACCAGACCGAATGCCAGACCGATACCAAGAGCGATGAGCATCGAGGTGAATACGTTTCCGCCATGCAGGTCAAGGTTTACAGCACAGCTCATACATACCAGAGCTGTAACGCCGCCGACTGAGATATCGATACCGCCTGTTATCATAACAAGGCTCAGTCCGCAGGCAATGATGATAAGTGAAGCGTTGTTGTTAAAAAGGTTAAGGAAGGTCTGCGGGCTTCTGAAGCCTTCACCGAGGAAGATCACGGCACACAGGTACATTACCACGAATACTACGACTGTGATAGTGAGCAGCAAGTTGGTGTCGTTCATATTTCTGAGTTTCTTTATCATGCTGCTGCACCTCCCTTATTTTCGGAGGATCTGAACTTCTTGAAGAATCCGCCGATCTTTTCTCTTACGATCGGAGCACTTGCTACAACGAGGATTATTACAACGATTGCCTTGTATGCAGGAAGAGCGTCAGATCTTACATCGAGCTTGTAAAGTGTGGTGGTAAGGAACTGGATAACGTATGCACCAAGGATAGATGCCCACATATTGAACTTACCGCCGCTGAGTGCGTTTCCGCCGAGTGCTACTGCAAGGATAGCGTCCATTTCGATGTCCTTTGCAACTACGGAGTAGTTGATGGTCTGAAGACGGCTTACCTTGATAAGACCCGAGATAGCAACACATACGCCGAGGATAACGAATGAGATTATCTTTATCATCTCAGGATTGAGTCCGTTAAGCCTTGAGGACTTGGGGTTGATGCCGACGGACTGTGTGTAAAGCTTGAGGTTTGTGAATTTGAGTACCAGCATGATTATCAGCACGCTGATAGCTGCGATGAATACAGGTGTCGGGATAGGGATACCCGGAATGTAGTTGCCCCAGTAGCTGAATGACTTGTCGCAGTCAGCACTGATGATAGGAAGCTCGTTGTTGTTTATCCACGCTGCTATCGAACGTCCTGCGGTGAACAGGATAAGCGTGGCGACCATAGGTTGTATCTTGAAGTAGGCGACGAGCACGCCGTTGAAGGCACTGAACGCCATAGATACGAGAACTGCAACGAGGAAGGCAACTATCAGAGAGGTCTGAAGCTCTGTCGGGCGGGAGTTTGAACCGCAAAGCACACGAAGGATAACGCTTCCTGCGATCGCGATACCTGCACCGACGGAGATGTCCTGTCCGCCTGTTGCTGCGGTAACGAGCGTCATACCTATCGCAAGTATTGCAAGCTCACTGCCGTAGTCAAGAATTGTTATAAGATAACCGTTGAGAACCGGGTCTCCGTCGCTGTTGTGTCCAAGAGTGATCTTGAAAAACGACGGGTCATTGATAAGGTTGAACAGTGCAAGCAGCAAAAGTGCGGCACAGGGAATGAATATCTGCTTGCTGACTATTTTTTTCAGAATATTCATCAGTTACCGTCACCTCCTGCAATAGTGTTCATGATCATATTCTGAGTAAGCTCGTCACCCGAAAGCTCGCCAACGACCTTGCGGTCACGCATAACGACGAGTCTTGAACAGGTCCTGAGCATCTCGTCGGTCTCGGACGAGATAAATGTAACGCTCATACCCTCCGAAGCAAGCTTGAGCACGAGCTTCTGGATATCTATCTTAGTACCTACGTCGATACCTCTTGTAGGCTCGTCGAGGATAAGATATTCGGGGTTGGTGAGCAGCCATCTTGCGAGGATACATTTCTGCTGGTTTCCGCCTGACAGCGACTTGATAGGTGTGTCAGCCGAAGCGGTCTTGATGCCAAGCAGTTTGATGTATTCGTCTGCAAACTTATTTGCCTGTGCTTTGGTGAACGGCTTGAAGAAGCCCTTCATTACCTGCAGTGCAAGGATAATGTTCTCTCTTACCGAAAGGTCGGCAACGATACCGTCGATCTTTCGGTCCTCGGGGAGATAAGCGATACCCTGCTTCATAGCCTGTATCGGCTTGCTGATCTTTATTTCCTTACCATTCTTTCTCACCTTGCCGCCGGTAACGTGGTCCGCACCAAAAATAGCACGAACACATTCACTTCTGCCCGAACCGAGAAGTCCGGTAAATCCGTTGACCTCACCCTTTTTGATGTAGAAGTCAAACGGCTTGATGCCTGCGTTGGAGCAAAGCTGCTCGCACTCAAAGACGTTCTGTCCTGCTCCTTCGCCCTCGTAAACGGAAGCTTCGGATTTGATATCTGACATATCGTCAAGATCCTTACCGAGCATTTTTGAAACGAGCTGAACTCTTGGCAGATCCTCAATAACGTACTCGCCGACGAGCTTTCCGTCACGAAGAACGGTGATCTTGTCACACACCTCGTAAACCTGATCGAGAAAGTGTGTAACGAAGATGATACCAACGCCCTTTGCTTTAAGGTCACGCATCAGTCTGAACAGCTTAGCTACCTCCTGTTCGTCCAGTGAGGAAGTCGGCTCGTCGAGAATGAGCACCTTACAATCCATATCTACCGCTCTGGCGATAGCGACCATCTGCTGAACAGCGATCGAACAGCTTGAAAGCTGCTGGCTTGCCTTTGCGGGAATATCAAGACTCCGAAGCAGTTTATCTGCCTCAGTATTTCTTTTTCTCCAATTAACAAGTTTGTCCTTTTCTCTGCCTATGTACATATTTTCTGCGACTGACAGGTTCGGACAAAGGGTTATTTCCTGATAAACTGTGCTTATACCCACGTTCTGAGCGTCCTGAGGGGATCTTATCGAAACGACTTTTCCTTCAAGAGTGATCTCGCCCGCATCTTTTGGGTATACGCCTGTGAGTACCTTTATAAGAGTGGATTTGCCTGCGCCGTTCTCTCCCATGAGTGCGTGTATGTCGCCCTTGCACAGTGTAAAATCAACTCCGTCAAGAGCTCGAACGCCGGGGAAGAATTTGCAGATGCCACGCATTTGCAGTATTGCACCCTCACTCATTTGCGGATTCACCTCCAAAATAATACAAAAAAATCCCTGATAGTTCCTGAAAAACCGTGAAAAAGGTCAAAAAGAGACACGGTGCACGCATACGGACATTATCCATATACGCCGCACCGTGTAGGTTTGCTTAAATTAAGATGCTTAGTTTTGCGATATTATCAGATGCCGTACTTGTCAACATCTTCCTGAGTGATCTTCTCAGCGTCGAAGCCCTTCTCTTCCATTACGATGGTCTTCTTCTCGATCTTCTCGCCCTTTTCGAGCTTCTTGATAACATCGTCGATGTAAGATGACTGGAACGGGTTGCACTGTCCGTCATAGTTCCAGTTCTTCTTGAGCAGCTCTTCAAGAGCCCACTTGTTGCAGTCAAAGCCCATAACTACAACGTCCTTGCCAACGCCGTGAGAGATGTTAGCCTTATCAAGAGCAGCAACAGCGCCCTTAGCCATATCGTCGTTCTCAGCGTAGATTACAGTAGGCTTGTTGCCGGAATCGAGCTGTGACTTTACGATCTGCTCAGCCTTTTCAGCGTTCCATTCAGCTGTCTGTGAGGTGAGGATAGTCCAGCCGGACTTCTCAGCTTCTTCAAGCAGAGCGCCTGAACGTCCCTTCTGAGCTGCTGAACCCATAACGCCTTGGATATGGATGATCTTATACTCTTTGAGGTTCTGACCCTTGAGCCATTCAACTGCTGTCTTACCTTCCTGATCCATATCAGAAACGATGGAAGCCTCATAGAGATCCTCGCTTGCGTCGATGGTACGGTCAAAGAGGATAACCTTTACGCCAGCCTTCTTAGCGTCGTTGAGAACGTTGTCCCAGCCTGCTGTGTCAGCTGCTGAAAGAAGCAGATAGTCAACGCCGTCCTGAATGAACTTCTGAGCCTGTGTGATCTGCTCGTCGTTCTTGAGGCTGTAAGAGAACTTAGCGTCATAGCCGTTCTTATCGGAGAATGTTTCCTTCAGGTCCTTATCGTTAGCTGTACGATAGCCGGACTCGTTAGGGTCGTTGTTGATGATGCCGACTTTGATCTTCTTGTCGCTGCTGCTTCCGCTGCTGCTGTTTCCGCCGTCAGACTTGCTGGAGCTGCTGTTTCCACAGCTTGCCATTGAAAGACAAAGTACGGATGCTGCCATTACTGCAAGTAACTTCTTAGTTTTCATTTTTGAATCCTCCTAAAATCAAATTTAATGTCTAACTGATAGTACAAGCACTTTTAACGCACTGTGATTGTGCTATCATTATATTACACTTGTCTGTACAAGTATACCTATTTTCTTCGGCACATTGTTTAATTTTTTATGATGTTGTCAGGTTGTACGGTGAATTTGTGTTGAAGTTGTATTGTTTTTCACGAATTATGTGTCTGCTGAAACTCTCTCGGGGTCTTGCCTGTATGCTTCTTGAAGATCTGTCCGAAGTAGCGGTAGTCGCTGAATCCGACACGGGAGGCTATTTGAGAGACCTGCAAAGATGTGCAGCACAAAAGCTCCTTAGCCTTGTCGATACGCACATTTGTGAGGTAGTCGATAAAGTTCATACCGACATCTTTTTTGAACAGTGCACTGAAATATGTCGGGCTGAGATTTACCGCAGATGCGACACTTTTCAGGCAGATGTCGTCGAGATGATAGTTATCGTAGATGTATCGTTTAGCCTTACAGATTATCGCACTGCTCTCACTGCGGCAGGACTCCATACGCCAGCATATACATCTGTCGAACATACGGGAAAAGTACGCTTTTGCGGAGTTTACCGTATCAAGGTTCTTTGGCATATCGTCGATGCTGCCGAACTCTTTATTAAACTGATCGCCGGAAATGCCAAAGCGTTTTGAGAATGTTCTGGAACAAACATATATGTCCATAGTTATGTAAAGTCTGAGCATGAAGGATTCAAGTGCGGTATAGTTGATCTCTTCAAACAGCGAATCTACGGCGTTTGAACACTGGTCTCTCTGGCCGCTTTCAAGAAAACGTTCGACTTTGTCTATATCTATCCTGCGTACATCTGTATCGTGAGCACGGATACCGGGTGAAGAATACATATCCATAACAACTCCTTTCATCGGTCATGCTGCGCCGTTAATTTTTGAACGGCTTTGTTGAATTTCTTACGATCAGCTCGGGAGTAAATATCTCGTCCTTGAGGTACGAGCCCGGGTCGGTGATAGCTTCCATAAGTTTTTGCGCAGTTTTTTCACCAAGCAGCTGATGCGGGTGGGTAGCAGTTGTCAGCGGGACCTCGCAGATCTTTGAAAGCTTTGCGTTGTCGATACCGACGATCGAGATGTCATCCGGAACGCTGATCCCGTGGCTTTTGCAGAATGTCAGCAGGCTGACGGCGATGTTGTCGTTATAGCACACGACAGCGGTCGAGTCGCCGAGCAGCTTGAGTATCCTGTCCTCGGAAAGTGTGAAAAAGGACTTTCTTTCGCTGGTGGAATACCAAAGGACGTTTTGTTCTGCGGTCGGGGCTTTGTGTCTGAGAAGGGCTTGCATATAACCGCTGTAACGTTTATGCCCTTGTATATCGTCAAGCGCAAAAATGCCGGAAATGCGTCTGTGACCGATCTCCCAGAGATGTTCCGTAACTATCTTTCCGGCAGCGACATCGTCCATTGCAACGCACGGGAAATCAGCCCACGGATACTTGGCGTTGAAAAACACCACTGGGATATTCATTTCTCTGACTCTTTCATAAAGAGCCATATTCGGGTTGGGAAGGGCGCTCTTAGACGGCTCGATGATAAGGCCTTTGATGTCCTGCGAAAGCATTGTTTTCAAGGCTCTTGTTTCGTCAGCGACCTGGTTGTGCGTGATAGAAAGCTGCATAACGATATCGTTTTCCTTCAGCACTTTTTCGATGCCGGTGACGATGCTGGGGAATATGTAGTCACTGAAATATGTCGAGATCACACCAACGGTGAAGTTTGCGGGAATGACCGTTTTGGCGGCTGATCTGATGAATGTTCCGCTGCCACGCTTACGCCAGATGATGTTTTCGTTTTCAAGAGTCATCAACGCCTGGCGCACGGTCTGGCGGCTGACCGAGTGGATATCGCAAAGCTCCTTTTCAGAATAGAATTTTGCGCCCTCGTGCAGGTGGTTCTTTTTGATATACTCCTTTGCCCATTCTACGATGTTGAGATATTTGAAATCGTCCATGCCGTCACCCCTTGTACATACAACTTATAATTCTTGCATACATTGTACAACATTATTTTGCATTTGTCAATACAAATCGTAAAATTTTATACAAGTTGTAATGCCAAGTTGTGCTGTCCTCACAAAAGCAGTACATTCAAAAGGGGTTTGAGGGGAGTTTTGAGCAACCTTACGAGAAAACACCTTTACGATGCAAAAGTTTTGTCTAAAATGAAGGATTGTGTGATAGAAAATGCAAAAATCATTGACATTTCGATTGCTGTGAATTATAATCATTATCAGTGATAATTAAGGTTTAACGCACAAAATGATGCACTGACCGCAGTGGCTGATATGTAAACAAACCGGCGGATAAGGCAGCTGAACTTTCATTTTGTGCTGATGTCGGGGTATGCGGCTGAAAAACAAAAGGCGGTGGAGCTGATGTTTGGGAATATACATGAGGAATGCGGAGTTTTCGGTATTTTTGAGCCAAAGCCTGCAAATGTCGCAGATATGGCATATCTTGGGCTGCTCGCTTTGCAGCACAGGGGGCAGGAAAGCTGCGGCATAGCTGTATGTGATGACGGTGTTTTCCGTCACAAGAGGGCTGACGGACTTGTTACCGAGGTATTCACAAGAGATGTACTTGACAAGCTCGGACAGGAAAACATGGCTGTGGGGCACGTCAGATACTCGACAACAGGAGGCAATGACCACAATAACATACAGCCGCTTGTAATACGGCACATGAAGGGAAATATGGCTCTTGTTCACAACGGGAACCTTGTCAATGCGGCTGAGCTGAGAAGTTCTTTTGAGAAGTCGGGTGCTATTTTCCACGGGACATCAGATACCGAGTCGATAGCATATACAATAGTCAGGGAACGTCTGAAAAGCAGTTCCACCGAAGAGGCTGTGGAAAGGGCGATGCCATTTATCAAGGGTGCTTACTCATGCATACTTATGACTGCGACAAAGCTGATAGCTTTCAGAGATGTCAAGGGGTTCAGACCGCTTTGCATAGGCAGGGCGTCTGATGGTGCGGTAGTCGTTGCGTCGGAGAGCTGTGCGCTTGACGCTGTGGGAGCGGTATTTGAAAGGGACGTTCTCCCCGGAGAGATAGTTGTGATAAGTGACGAGGGGATAAGCTCGATAACGACACATTGCCGTGAAAAAAAGCATATATGTATATTTGAGTATATTTACTTTGCAAGGCCGGATTCGGTGATCGAGGGTACGAGCGTTGCGCAGGCAAGGCTGAATGCGGGAAAGGTGCTGGCGCAGGTATCGCCTGTCGATGCGGACATTGTTATAGGTGTTCCCGATTCGGGGCTTGATGCAGCGCTTGGATATTCCCAGCAAAGCGGGATACCGTTTGCGACCGGGTTTGTCAAGAACCGCTATGTCGGAAGGAGCTTTATCCAGCCGACACAGACGATGAGGGAAAACGCTGTAAGGATCAAGCTCAATGCGATGAGACAGGTGGTCGCAGGGAAAAGGGTGGTCATGATCGACGACTCTATCGTCAGGGGTACGACCAGCGCAAGGATCATCAAGCTTGTGCGTGATGCAGGCGCTAAAGAGGTGCATATGCGTATCTCCTCACCGCCGTTTACGCACAACTGCTATTTCGGAACTGATATCGACGATGAGGAAAAGCTTATCGCTAATAAGTTCAAAAGCATCAAGGAGATCGGTGAGGCTATCGGTGCGGACTCGCTTGAATATCTGCCTGTGGACAGACTCAAAGACCTGCTTGAGGATATGGGTATGGGCTACTGTGAGGGCTGCTTTACAGGGCACTATCCGGAAGATGTCTCCGGCGCAGGGACAAAGAACAAGTTCGACGAGAAAATACATAAATAAATCAGAAATCGAACTATTATTATCAAATTAATAGTTTTGCACCCGAAGGGGTATGGACGGGCGCAAATTTGCGGAAAGCCCCCTTAGATGCAAGAACAACAGATGTAAGAGGTAAGAAATTTAGCGGTAAGTTTGACCGCTAAACTATCAATTAATATTGATACAAAGCTTGCTCTCTCGTCTAAGGGGGAAACCCATAAGGGAGAACAGGACGCC
>CADAHS010000046.1 GCA_902787825.1 uncultured Ruminococcus sp.
CCACGCCGTAAGGCACGGCGTCCTGTTCTCCCTTATGGGTTTCCCCCTTAGACGAAACCTCTTAGCAGCGGAGCTGCTACTAAGCCTTAGTGGCTCGAACGGCAAATTCTGATTTATCTTATTAATTCAAGTATATATCACTCTGCTCAATATGTCAACAAGGCCAGTCTCAGAGGTTGCAATTTGTGGGAAGATATGCTATCACAACAGTGTTGTCGGCATCTTCCGCACAGGATGAGGTGATGTCATTGGTTTATTTCATATCTTTTGTGTTGTCTTTTGTGGCAAGTGTAAGTTGGTTACTACATAAGCAAGTGGTTAGACAGACGTAAATAACCGACAATAGCCCGAAAAAAGCCGAGGTAGGTGGCACTACCCCGGCTTTTGTGTTGTCATTGGCAACATTTCATATCTTTTTTTGATTGTATTTATTTTACACCATTGTTTCCATTTTGTCAAGTGCGATCAAACATTGAGCTTAGCCCTGTCCTTTGCTCTTTGAGTGTTGCTCAGAGTTTTCTTTCTGATCCTTATGTTCTTTGGAGTTACCTCAAGAAGCTCGTCCTCTGCAAGGAACTCCAGCGAATCCTCCAGGCTCAGTACTCTCGGCGGAACGAGCCTCAGCGCATCGTCCGAGCCGCTTGCTCTTGTGTTCGTCAGGTGCTTTTTCTTGCACACGTTTACGATAAGATCCTCCTGCTTAGGTGAAGAACCTACTACCATTCCCTCGTAGACCTGCGTGCCCGGGGTGATGAACAGCTCGCCTCTCTCCTGAGCATTATAAAGTCCGTATGTAACGGCTTCGCCCGTTTCAAAAGCAACCAGCGAGCCGGTCGGTCTCTTGGGGATATCTCCCTTGTACGGCTGATAGCATTCAAATACCGAGCTCATAATACCCTCACCCTTTGTGTCGGTAAGAAACTCACTTTTGTATCCGAAAAGACCTCTTGCCGGGATAAGAAATTCAAGCTTCATTCTGCTTCCCATAGGTGACATCTCCTGAAGCTCTCCCTTTCTTGAACCGATCTTCTCCATGACCGGTCCCACACAGTTTTCGGGAACGTCGATAACAAGCCTTTCAATAGGCTCGTTGAGCTTGCCGTCTATCTCCTTGAAAAGCACTCTCGGAGTTGAAACGCCCAGCTCGTAGCCTTCACGGCGCATATTCTCAATAAGTATCGAAAGATGCATCTCGCCTCTGCCAGCGACCTTGAACGAATCCGTTGAATCAGTCTCTGAAACACGCAGCGAAACGTCTTTAAGAAGCTCTTTGAACAGTCTGTCACGAATGTGTCTTGTGGTGACGAACTTTCCCTCTCTGCCTGCAAACGGCGAATCGTTTACCGAGAAGGTCATCTCGACCGTAGGCTCTGAGATCTTCACAAACGGTACAGGCTCAAAATTTGAGCTGTCACAGATAGTGTCACCTATCGTGATGTTCTCGATACCGCTTATGCAAACTATATCGCCTGCCTTTGCGCTGTCGCAGGGAACTCTGTTGAGTCCCTCTATCTGATACATCGTAACGATCTTGCCCTTGTATTCCTTTTTGGTGTTGTGATAATCTCCGATCAGCACTTCCTGTCCGACCTTCATACAGCCGCGCTCAATGCGTCCGATAGCGATCCTTCCGACATACTCGTTGTAGTCGATAGATGAAACCAGGTACTGCATCGTGCCGTCAAGATCAGCCTCGGGAGCAGGGATATAGTTGAGTATCTCCTCAAACAGAGGTATCATGTCCACGCCCTCACCATCAGGATCCTTCTTTGCCGTACCGTCTCTGCCGGAGCAGTAAAGGATCGGGCTGTCAAGCTGTTCGTCAGTAGCATCAAGATCCATCAGCAGCTCCAGTACCTCATCCTCGACCTCGCCAAGTCTTGCATCAGGCTTGTCTATCTTGTTGATGACAACTATGACCCTGTGACCAAGCTCCAGCGATTTCTGAAGCACGAATCTGGTCTGCGGCATCGGACCCTCAGCAGCGTCCACAAGAAGTATAACGCCGTTCACCATTTTAAGAACACGCTCGACCTCACCGCCAAAATCAGCATGGCCCGGAGTGTCGATAACATTTATCTTTACGTCCTTGTATTTTATAGAAGTGTTTTTTGCAAGGATCGTTATGCCTCTTTCACGCTCAATGTCGCCTGAGTCCATAACTCTCTCCTCAACAGCCTGGTTCTCCCTGAACGTACCGCTTTGCTTGAGCATCTGGTCTACCAGTGTCGTCTTGCCGTGGTCAACATGAGCGATTATCGCAATGTTTCTTAAATCTTCTCTTACCATTTTAAATCCTCCCATAAGCTGTGAATCTTATCAGTCAACTGCCCTTACCTATATACTTCTGCGCTTATTCGGGTGTCGTAATTCTCATAAAACCTGCCGGCATTCACTTTGCATTAACTCTTTCCTTAAATAGTGTTAAAAATATTTTTTTGCATAATTATAGCCCCACAGCATTAGCTATGGGGCGTTCTTGATGGGAGAAGGTGGATTCGAACCACCGAAGCTGAAAGCAACAGATTTACAGTCTGCCCCCTTTGGCCGCTCGGGAATTCTCCCATAATGTCCACCCGGAATACTTCCCGAATGAACGTTGGAGCTGGTGGACGGACTTGAACCCCCGACCTGCTGATTACAAATCAGCTGCTCTACCAACTGAGCTACACCAGCTTATGCCTGTTCCGGCTGACAAATCACATTTTAACACATCAAATGCATATTGTCAACAGTAAATCACAGGTTTTAATGTTTTTTAACATTAACGTCAAAAAACGAGTCGAGGCGACAGGACTTGAACCTGCGGCATCTTGGTCCCAAACCAAGCACTCTACCAAACTGAGTTACGCCTCGGTACCGACGATATCGACACGGTGATGTAAACATTCACCAAAGTCCCTTTCGCCCTGCCTGAGAATTAGACAGCTTATATATTATACAACAGCGATCTGCATTTGTCAACATCTTTTTTGCTTTTTGTGAAATGTCACAAAAATGATTTTCAGCAGTCCTTCTCTTTGAGCATAATGTCCACGCCGATACCGGCGCTGTCATTTCCCACAGTCCCGGTTTTTTCTCAAAGTCTGCAATTTATGTGAAAACGTTCGGAATATCGGACACTTTTTGTGCATATGTACAATAATAAGTACTTATTTGTAAAAAAATCTTGATTTTTGACCGTTTATGTGTTACTATATATTGTACATATACAGGATCATCATATCAATATACAAAGGGGACGATGATAATGATAACCAAAGAATGTCCGTATTGCCATAAGGAGATCGCAGATGAAGCGATTCTGTGCAAATACTGCCATAACCTCCTTATCGGCGGAAGTCAGGATATAGAAAGTGCTGTAAGAGCCAGCAAGGAAAGACAAAGACAAGCCAAGGCAAGAAGCGCCAGCAACGCTGTAGATCAGGCGCTTGGCAACACCCCGGCTGCCCCGCGCAGAGATGAAGAGCTTACAAGGGAATTCTCCGCAGTAGACGCAGCAGAGTTCGAGGAGAGGACCAGAGCCTTCACCGTGCCAAAGCAGGCACCACAGCCTCAGCCTGTGTCTTCCGAGCCTCAGCAGCCCAGAAGACCCGAGCCCGTCAGAGAACAGCCAAGGTATTATGAGGACGAGCCTGAGTACACACCGCAGGATGATCGTCACAGCAGAAATGATACATACGCCGACGATAAAGGATATGACGACAGATATGACGACGGCTATGACGACAGATACGACGACGATAAACCATATTACGGCGACGATCAGGACAGATATTACGAGGAAGACGACGGATACCGCAGACCCGAAAAGCGTTATTATGAAGACGATGAGGACAGCTTCTACGACGAGGAAAGTGCAAAGAAGAAAAAGGTGTTCCTTATCGCAGGCGGCATTACCCTCGCAGTTATCGCAGTCGTAGCACTTGCGATCTTCGTCGGCTATAAGCTCGTAGGCTTTGCAAAGAGCGACAGCAGCTCAAGTCAGGGCGCTGTAAGAAGTTCATCTATAACCACCGCTACAAAGATATCCTCTGATTCTTCAAGCAGCAGTGAGAACGATTCTTCCGAGCAGGAAACAACTACCACAAAGTCTACCGAGGAAACCTCAGATACTACGGATACTACGGATAATACAGATACTCAGACCGAGACCTCTCCGACACAGTCTGAAACACAGCCGACACAAAGCGAAACTCAGCCAACTCAGTCCGAGACTCAGCCGACACAGTCCGAGACCCAGCCAACGCAGAGCGAAACTCAGCCGACACAGTCCGAGACCCAGCCGACACAGTCCGAAACTCAGCAAACACAGTCTGAGACACAGCAGACACAGCAGACCCAGCAGGGCGGCACAGATCAGGCTCAGGTGCTTGCTAACGTAGGCTATGCCCTTGCTTCTCAAAACAGCTCAGGCATCAAATCATATGAGTACAGATCCGAGGACGCTTACGCAGTATATCTGTATGTCTTCACAAACGACGACCACGCATACAGTGTCGCTTACCTTAAATCTACCGGACAAAGCACCATAGTCCAGGCTTGGTGATCCGGTAAAACCAATACCGACCAACAGGTGCTTTGACCAACGTTATTGCACCTGTTTCTTTTTGCGTAATGTGTGAAATATATGTTAAAACCTTTTTCTACCCCTTGAAAAAAGCAGTGAAAAGTTGTATAATAATTTCGGCAAAAAATCAACATCTATTGTATTGGAGGAATTTAAAATGTTAGTATCAGCTAAGGAAATGCTCGACAAGGCAAGAGCAGGCAAGTATGCAGTAGGACAGTTCAACATCAATAACCTGGAGTGGACAAAGGCTATCCTTCTCACAGCACAGGAGAACAACTCCCCTGTTATCCTCGGTGTATCCGAAGGCGCAGGCAAGTATATGGGCGGTTTTGAAACTGTTTCGGCTATGGTAGCAGCTATGGACAAGTCTCTGGGCATCACTGTTCCTGTAGCTCTGCACCTTGACCACGGCACATACGAGGGCTGCTACAAGTGCATCAAAGCAGGCTTCACATCTATCATGTTCGACGGTTCACACTTCCCTATCGACGAGAACGTTGCAAAGACCACCGAGCTTGTAAACGTTGCTCATGGTCTTGGTCTTTCGATCGAAGCTGAAGTAGGCGCTATCGGCGGCGAAGAGGACGGCGTTATCGGCAAGGGCGAGTGCGCAGATCCTGATGAGTGCAAGATGATCGCTGATCTCGGCGTTGACTTCCTTGCAGCAGGTATCGGAAATATCCACGGCAAATATCCTGAGAACTGGGAAGGACTCAGCTTTGAAACTCTCGCAGCTGTAAACGAGAAGGTCGGCGATATGCCTCTGGTTCTCCACGGCGGCACAGGTATCCCTGCTGATATGATCAAAAAGGCTATCTCGCTCGGCGTTGCAAAGATCAATGTTAATACAGAGTGCCAGCTCTCATTCGCTGCTGCTACAAGAAAGTACATCGAAGAGGGCAAGGATCTTCAGGGCAAGGGCTTTGACCCAAGAAAGGTTCTCGCACCGGGCTTTGAAGCTATCAAGGCTACTGTAAAAGAAAAGATGGAGCTGTTCGGTTCTATCGGCAAAGCATAATAAATGGGACTGTTTTCTGATAAAAGCTGCCGTGTCGATCTTGCATATCGCTATGATATAAACTATGTGTTCAATGCAGTCGGCTACGCAGCGCAGATGTGCGGCTTTACAATAGAATCGGTCGATAATCAGAACTATATAATCAACCTCAAAAAAAGCATCTCGTTATTCACCTGGGGCGAAAGAGTATATATCGCTATGGGCGTTATCCCCGACGGAAGAACAGGTGTGACCATAGTAAGCCAGCCAAACCTTGGCACCGAGATCGGTGCACGCAAACAGAATCAGAAAAATGTCGAAATGCTTGTAAATATGATAAACCAGTACCTGCCGCCTGATATGCCATATCAGCAGCCCGCACAGTACTGAAGCGCAATACCGGAGTGTATCCCAGGAAACCACTCTTACAAAAAAAACAAGGAGTAATTTAATATGGAACCATTTAACGCTCGCCGTATCACACGCATCGGCGTAGTTGCGGCTCTTTATGTCGCATTGACACTTTCACTGTCGTTTCTCTCTTACGGAGATATTCAGTTCAGAATTGCAGAAGCTCTTATGCTGCTTTGCTTTTTCAATAAGGACTATATCTTCGCCCTGACCATAGGCTGCTTTATCGCAAATATGATCAGCCCTATGAAATGGGATCTTCTCGTGGGAACGTCAGCAACACTCATCGCAGCAATACCGATGTATCTGCTGAGAAAAGAAGGCAGCACACCAAGAATGATGATATGCTCGCTGTTTCCCGTTTTTACCAACGGATTTATAGTAGCAGCAGAGCTGAAACTCGCATTTGATGCACCCTATTGGCTCTCTGTCGGCACAGTCGCACTCGGGGAGTTCGTGTGTGTCAGCATACTTGGCGTGATAGTTTTCAGCCAGCTGCAAAAGAACCCGAATTTCATGAAAATGATAAGCGACAACAAAAAAGCAACTGTGGCGTAGCATTTGAGCAAAAATCAAAATAGTATAAACGCTGTTCATCTGAGCAGCGTTTATTATTTTGCAGTATTTTTTTCGCATAATGGCTTGACAATATGCGAAACATATGGTATAATGTTAAAGCTGTGGAAAAGAGCGTTGCTCCCACCTCGCCGATCTGAGGCGTGTAAAAATATCAGATATTTATATTTGCAGGTCGTGTGCAAACCCTTGCAAAGCAAGGCTCGGCAGACAGCGCTAGCTTCAGCTTGCGCTATGATAGTGTAAAAAATAACCGTTCCCACTATACATAATATTCTGCATGAAGTTGCTATTGATACCAAGTATAATACAAAGCCGATATTCATCAAAAGATATCGGCTTTTTTTATTTATCACTAATGATCATGCTATTGAATCCTCGTATTGTTTATGGTATAATTGTATCATCTTCTAAATATGAATGAGGAAAAATGATATGAAAAAGGCAAAGATATCCTTAGCGATAGTTTTTTCAATACTGTGCACACTGTTTTTCGGATGTACAAGCAACAAAGAGTCTTCAGACACTGTTGATGTTTCATTTGTACCAGGCGGAAGTACATTATTCATTTATATGTGCGGCTCAAACCTTGAATCTCAGAAGGGACTTGCGGGGAGTAATATTGATGAACTGCTCGCTGCAAGTGTCAGCGACGATCTTAACATCATTATACAGACCGGCGGTGCAAACAAGTGGCTCTCGCACGGTATTGATGCTGAAAAAACTCAGCGATATGTTATAAAAAACGGTAAACTCGGTCTCGCTATGTCATTGGACAATGCGAATATGGGTGAAGCTGACACCCTTACTGATTTCCTGAAATGGGGACAGGAGAACTATTCGTCTGATCGAAATATTCTTGTTATGTGGGATCACGGTGGCGGTTCTGCCAAGGGCATATGCTTTGATGAGAACTATTCCTTTGATGCACTGACTCTTCCTGAAATGAAAAAAGCATTTGAGGACGCTGATATTAAAAAAAAGTTCGATATAGTAGGTTTTGACGCCTGCCTTATGGCATCAATAGAAGTTGCCGCAGTTATGAGCGATTACGCCGATTATATGGTGGCATCAGAAGAGATAGAGCCCTCCGGCGGCTGGGACTATAAAGTCTTTGCTGAATCGATCAATAATAATAATAATAATACTGTTGATATCGGCAAGGCGATCTGCGATTCATTTATAAAGAAATGCAACGGAAAGAAAAACGATGTCTACTCGACACTTTCAGTTCTGAATCTTTCAAAAGTCGATTCTATGCTCGACAGATTCGCCTATGCGGCAAAGAATCTGAATCGTATAGCCGGAAACAAGAATTATTTTTCGCAGGTGCTGATCGCTGCAAAGCAATCCGAGAAATTCGGCGTTGAGAACGTTTTTGAAGGCAGCTCAAATATGGTTGACTTTATTGGTTTCAACGATCTTGTCAAGCTTGATGAGCTGTTTGCGTGGAACGCGAAACAGGAGTTCATTGAATACTTGGTAAAAAACGATAACCGGGATAATTCCGGCGTTTCTTTCTTTTATCCTATCAAAGCCGGCGAAGATGAGATCAGGGAATATATCTCTCTTGGGATATGTGAGGAGTACAACAATTTTCTCAGCACATATTATCTTAACGTGCCTGAGAAAACTATATGTTTCTCTGACAAGGGCAGTATCGGTGAGGACGGCTCATTCAGTATAGCTCTGACCAAGGACAGCCACAAGTACCTTGCCGAAGCCGGATATTATCTCGTTAATATCGATGCTGCCGGAATACCGCATATACTTTGTTCTGATACGGATATTATAAGCGACTGGGATAACCTCAGTTTCAAGAGCAAATTTACCGGAGTATGTCCCAGGCTCAACGGACACAGCTTTTACAGGAAAATGCACGTCGACAGAGAGATGGTACTTGATTATGAGATACCGGCGATCGTCAACGGAAAAAATACTTTTATCCGCTATTATGTACACAAAGGCAGCTATTATCTGGCTGGCACTTGTGACGGATATAACGAAGATCATCTTCCTGTAAATAGCTTTGTAACTCTGAAGTCGGGAGATAAGATACGGTTGGCAGAAGAAATAACGTTGAGCCGCGGAACTCCAGCGATACAGTACGGTGAAGAATTTGCGCTGGAATACGACAATAAAAATGAAAATGACAACGAGTGTATCGCCGATGCCCTTCTTGACGGAAGTTCATATCAATATGTGTTTGTTGTTACGGATATTTTCGGCAACACCTACTTTTCAGATACAGCAACTTTTGAGAAACATGGCGATGACTTCAAGGCTGTAAAGACTGAGAAGACTATATACCAGTATGAATTGCCATAACAAAAGGCTCAGTTTTATAACTGAGCCTTTTTCATCATTTAATTATAAGACCGTATGTATTCTGGGGAACGGTTATTTCTTTTCCTTATCAAGAATAGCATTGACTTTTTCTGCAATATCTCCCATACGGCTGTACAGATAGTCTCCTGGACACGGTTTGTTTTTATCAAAATCACGGTGAACCGTCATATTGGCGCCGTTAAGGTGATTAACGCGTTCGTTTTTGTCGTTACTCCATACAAGCTTTTCGATACCGTTTCTCTTGCATATATCAGCCACGAGTTTGATAGTTGATTTATACGCAGCATCAGAAACGGCGAAAGGTGCATAACGATCAGATGCTACCTCGATCGTAACAGCACGATTGTCGTTCGCACTGTTGGCGCTGCACCATGACCTGTCTTTTTCCTCAACGTACAATCCTATTCTTCCGTCCTTGTCAACGCCGTAATTAGAACTTGCCATAGCACCACTTTTCGAAAACACATCGCCGCAGGTCTCTACACTAAGCTGTCCAGCCATACAATGAATGGTTATGGTGTCTATTTTGTGATTCCTTGGAGATGACCTGTACGGTGATATTCTTGTGAATTGGGTAAGACTGCTGTTGCCGTCACCTGCAAAACTTGCTCGCGACATATCGTCCTCGCCTTCGATAGGAACCGCATCGGCGTCGTTTTCGGGATCAAGGCCTGGGTCAAGTGACGCTATATAAGCGTCAATGTCAATGTCGTCTCCCTTAGTTGATTCAACTGTTGAATCAGATTCTGCCTTAGATGCAGAATCAGAATCCGAACTCTTTGAACCGCAGCTTACAAGCGTTCCGCTCAGCATACAGAAACAAAGGAGTAAAGCTACCGTTCTTTTTAATATATTCTTATTAGTCATATTTCATGCCCCTTTCTGGATTACGAGTTATATTTACGATTATTATGCGTCATTGCTTTATTGGTAACTATCAGCTGTGCAATAATAATAATATCGTATGATTAATTATAACATATTTTAAAAAAGACTTAGTTGATATTTTGTAAATAAATTATAGTCACGGTATATTGCCAGAAATTCTATACTTTGTGTATTGACATAATATTCTGCTGCACAGCGAGCTGATGCACGCTTGCTTTTATCTTTGCAGCTTAACTGTAACGCAAATTTATGGCGTTTAGCCGACATTTTTATAAGATGTTTCGCATATTTGGAAACACATTCAAAAAAACTCTTGACAAATCTCTCTGTTTGTGATATAATATTCTAGTAATGCAGGTGTGGCGGAATCGGCAGACGCGTATGGTTCGGGTAGCGCTACGACAGTGTTCAAAACACGAACTGCAAAAAATGTGGATTAGTGTGTAATCCCTGTAAACAGGTCTCACCCACCTCGCCGATCTGAGGCGTGTAAAAATATCAGATATTTATATTTGCAGGTCGTGTGCGGCTTACCTTGCTTCGCAAGCTCGGCAGACGCGCTAGCTTCGGGTAGCGCTACGACAGTGTTTTTATCACCACCGGCAGACTTCAAGTAAGTCAAGTTTCATATTTTTATATTTGCAGGTGTGGCGGAATTGGCAGACGCGCTAGCTTCAGGTGCTAGTGTTCGCAAGGACGTGTGGGTTCAAGTCCCACCATCTGCATAATAAAAGCAGTAATGCCTTGAGGAATCGAAAGGTATTGCTGCTTTTATCATTTGCAGTGTGCGACTTGAATCGAGCGACCGCAGGTCGGTTGGCAAGTTCCCACCATCTGCACCACGAAAAGCTCGTATTTACGAGCTTTTCTTTTTTTGTCCAGTGACCGGTGTCACTGTCACAGCAGATTGTCGGAGCGCTACCTATGGTAGCGCGTCTGCCAAAACCAGCGCCTGAAACCGCGTATCTACGCTGTTGTCACTATCGTGTCGCTAGCCTACCTTGTGTCGTTGCCAGCACACAGGGTAGTTTCATATCTTCTGAAAGCACAAAAACAGACGTGAAATTCACGCCTGTTTTCATTTTCACTCTGATATTTCAATCTCTTTGTTGTCTCCGAGCTTTCCATTCATCTCGAACTCTATATCCAGCGTCTTATCTTCATTCTGATGTACCAATATCTTGTTCACAACTATTCTCACGCTTATGTCAGATGCAGTCCGTGATCTATGAGGTGCAGCGCATCATTTCGTGTTTGAGAAACAACATCATATATCTGTTTTTCCGTTTTTGCATAGTTAATTATGCCTCTGCAATCCATATCTACCGATGCATCAAAGTGTGCATTAGTAGTCCAATCGACCATATCTTTCTTCCTGGTCATCTGTATCGGTTTGGGATATGTGATGTCAAAGCTGTCATTTCCGAAGCTGACATGTATCTGAGTCTTGCCCTGGAACTTTGCCGCATAGCTTGCGATCTCTGATCTGATCATTTCCTGCTCGGATGCGGTCAGATTCTTGCCTTCACACAGCTTTCTCCACACCTTCATAGAGCTTGACCATACCACATTGCTCTGCGGCTGTGGTTTCACAGCTGCTTTCGTAGTTGTTGTCGTGGTAGTAGTTTTTGTAACTGCAGGTTTAGGCTGCTGTCTTTGAACAGAACTTGCAGGTGTTTTGCCGGATACTGTGGTCGTCTGACTTGCTTTAGTTGTGGTGGTAGTTGTAAGCATTGTGCTGTCTGCTGTAGTAGACTGTGAAGTGATGTCTTTGTTCTCATGTCTTTCGGATACAAGAAAAATGTTAGAATACCCTCTTGAAAAAGTGATATTTATGTGGTATACTATATGGTATCAATATCACATCAGAAAGAGGTCATACGATGAACATTTCGGAATTTGCAAAGGAAGCAGGGGTCTCGGTCTCTGCGGTCAGCAGATATTTCAACGACGGATACCTTGCAGACGATAAAAAAGAAAAGATAAAAGCTGCGCTCGAAAGAACAGGCTATGTGCCCAGCTATTCGGCAAGAACGGTGCGCTCAAAGGTAACCAAGCTGATAGGCGTGATACTGCCCAAGCTTTCAAGCGAGAGCATTTCCCGTGTGACCGAGGGCATAAGCGATGTGCTCGGAAAAGAGGGCTTTGAGCTGCTTCTGGTCAACACTGCCAACGATTATAACCGTGAGATCAGTTCGCTGGAGCTTTTCAGGCAGAACCGTGTGGACGGCGTGATACTGCTTGCAAGCGTGTTCACCGACCTTCACCGCTCGCTGCTCGCAAAGATGAGAGTGCCTGTGGTAATCATCGGTCAGCAGCTGAAAGGATACAACTGTGTCTGCCACAACGACTTCGGTGCGGCTTACAGTATGACAAAGCTGATGCTCTCAAAGGGTGTCAAGCGTCCTGCACTCATCGGCGCAAACCACGATGACAAAGCTGCGGGAGAGGACCGCAGAAAAGGGTTTGAAAAGGCTGTCGAGGAGGCAGGACTGACGGTCGACCCGAAATACTGCGAAACAGCGAAATTCAGTATGGAGTCGGGATACGAAAAGGCTAAGCGGCTGTTTTCCAACCGAGCAAAGCCCGACTGTATCTTCTGTGCTACCGACAACATCGCAGCAGGTGCAATGCTGTACTGCCGTGAAAACGGCATAAAAGTCCCTGACGATGTGATGATAGGTGGCATCGGAGACTCACGCTTCGGCAGAGTGCTGTATGTTCCGCTTTCGACCGTGCATCTGCATTACAAAACGGCAGGCATCGAAGGTGCGAAGATGCTGCTTTCCGAAATGGAGTCACGTTCGCAGGTACACAGGATACTTCAGCTCGAATACGATATTATTGAGAGAGAATCCACTGCAAAGGAGAACTGATATCAACGTTTTGCACAAAGATAAGACGTGAAATTGTGTGAAACTAACCAAAATCAAGCAAAAAATTCTTTGTTTATGTCAATAGACAGCCGCACACAAGTATGATACAATATAGCTACGATATGAAATCGGTATCACATCCACGCTTGATACTGTTTCAGTTTGCTGTTTGATTCTGAAAGGGTGAGGTTTATGGATTACAACAAGTGTGCGGCGCAAATACTTGATGCGATAGGCGGCAAGGACAATCTTGCAAGTGCAGCCCACTGTGCAACACGTCTGAGGCTTGTCATCGCAGACAACGAAAAGGTGAAAAAATCCGTTCTGGAGAACATCGACGGCGTCAAGGGCGTATTTGAAGCGCAGGGACAGCTGCAGGTCATAATCGGAACGGGCACGGTCAACAAGGTCTACGACGAGTTTATTAAAATAGCGGGTGTCGAGGCAGCTTCAAAGGACGACGTAAAGAAGGCTGCTGCGGCTAAGGCTCCGTGGTACAAGCGTGCAGTCAAGACGCTCGGCGATATCTTCGTTCCGATAATCCCCGCTATCGTTGCAACGGGTCTGCTGTGCGGACTGCTCGGCGGTCTTTCAAGAGCCTTCCCGTCAATGGGTGATACGCAGATATACAAGCTGCTCGATATTTTCTCGAACGCTGCTCTGACGTTCCTGCCGATACTTATCGCAGTGAGTGCGGCAAAGATATTCGGTGCAAATGTTTACCTCGGCGCAGTCATCGGTATGATAATGATACACCCGAATCTGATAAACGCCTGGTCGGTCGGCGACGGCAAGGACCTCCCTACACTGTGGTCGTGGTTCGGCGTGTGGGATATCCGTGCAACAGGCTATCAGGGACACGTTATCCCCGTAGTTATCGCAGTTTTGCTGCTTTCGGTGATCGAAAAGAAGCTGCACAAGAAAGTTCCCGAGATGTTCGATCTGTTCGTTACACCGCTCGTTTCGGTACTGATAACGGGCTTCCTCACGATGACAGTTATCGGACCTGTGTTCTCGCAGATAGAATCGTGGGTGCTTTCGGGCGCACAGTGGCTCATCTCGATACCGTTCGGCATCGGCTCGTTCCTTATGGGTGCGGCTTACGCTCCGACGGTAGTTGCGGGCGTACATCATATGTACAACGCTATTGAGCTTTCGATGATCGCCGATAACGGCAAGAATATCTGGATGCCTATCGCAACGGCTGCAAACGTAGCACAGGGTGCGGCTGCACTTGCGGTAGCTCTCAAAACAAGAAACAAGAAAACAAAGTCAATGGCTCTTCCGGCATCGCTCTCAGCATTTATGGGCATCACAGAGCCTGCGATATTCGGTGTGAACGTGCGTTTTGTCAAGCCGCTCATCGCCGGTATGGTCGGCGGTGCGTGCGGTGCGGCTGTGGCTTCGATAATGAATGTTTATGCTACCGCTAACGGCGTAACGGGCATTTTCGGATTCCTTATCACGACCGACAGCATAGTCGGGTATCTGCTCACATTCGCTGTTGCTTCCGCAGTTGCATTCGGACTTTCCTGGATCCTCTTCAAGGACCCTGCCGAGGAGACTGCACAGGGCGCTCCCGCAACTCCGGCTCCGGCAGCTGAAGAAGTGCCTGCTGTTGAAACAAAGCCCGAGGCAAACTATGACGACAACTGCGTTTATTCTCCTCTCAAGGGCAAGGCTGTGCTTATGGCTGACGTTCCGGACGAGACCTTCGCATCAGATGTTCTCGGTGTCGGTGCGGCAGTCGATCCGACCGAGGGCAAGGTCGTAGCTCCTGCCGATGGTGAGGTAAGCACTCTGTTCGATACCCACCACGCAATAGGACTGACACTTGACAACGGAATGGAAATGCTTATCCATGTTGGCATAAACACCGTCGAGCTGAACGGCGAGGGCTATGAGGCGCACGTCAGTGAGGGCGACAAGGTCGTTCGCGGACAGACGCTGATAACCTTTGATATACCTCTTATCAAGAGCAAGGGCTTCCCTGTCATCACACCAGTAATAATCACAAATCCCGATGATTACACCGATATACACAAGGCAGCTGACGGCGATGTAGGTTATCTTGACAAGCTGATAGAAACGGCTAAACAATGACATAAAGGACGGTGAGCCGCAATTATGAAAAACGATCTCAGACAGATGCTGCATCTTGAACCGCAGAAAGGCTGGCTCAACGACCCGAACGGACTGTGCTTCTTCAAGGGCGAATACCACGTTTATTTCCAGTATGCGCCCGAAAGCGCACAGGGCAATGGCGGCAAGTGCTGGGGACACTGGAAAAGCGCAGACCTGCTGCACTGGAGGTTCACCGGCACGGTGCTGTTCCCCGATTCGCCAGACGACCGAAACGGTGTCTATTCGGGCAGCGGCTTTGTAAATGGAGATACGCTGTATCTGTTCTATACGGGCAATGTAAAAGAGGAAGGCGACCACGACTATACAACGTCGGGCAGAGGTGCGAATGTTATACTCGTGACGACAAAGGACGGGCATAATATGAGCGGGAAGAAAACGCTGCTGCGCAACTGCGACTACCCCGACTATTGCTCCTGCCACGTTCGTGACCCGAAGGTGTGGGAGGAGGACGGGAAGTATCATATGGTACTTGGTGCAAGGACTCTTGACGACAAGGGCTGCGTGCTGTATTACACCTCAAAAGACCTTGTGAACTGGGAGTTTGAGCAGGAAAAACGGATCAGCGACGGCAGCTATATGTGGGAATGTCCCGACGAGTTCGTTGTCGGCACAAAACGCTTCCTGAGCATATCTCCGCAGGGCTTGAAGCACGAAAAATACACCTCGCAGAACGTGTACAGCTCGGGCTATCTGGATCTGGACAAAGGGACTTACACCGAATGGGACTGCGGCTTTGATTTTTACGCACCGCAGACGTTCAAAGCCCCCGACGGCAGAAGGATACTTATCGGGTGGGAAGGCATCGGGGATATCCCCTACACCAACCCCACCGTTGCTCTTGGCTGGCAGCATTGCCTGACTCTGCCTCGTGAGCTGACGCTCTCGCCCGACGGCAGACTGCTCCAGCAGCCGATAAGAGAATTGCAGGCTCTGCGCAAAGAGTCAGCCAAGCTCACAAGCGGTGAGACTTTGAAAGCACAGCTGCCTTTTGAGATAACGGGAACAGCGCAGGCTGAGTTCACGCTCGAATTTATAGATGTCCTGCGGCTGAAAAAATCGGGAAGCGAGTTTTCTCTCGAATTTATAAACGACAGCGCAGGCTGCGGAAGAACGGTAAGATATGCACAGCTCGGGCAATGTGAGGACATACGCATCATTGCTGATAAAACTTCCGTTGAGGTGTATCTGAACGGCGGCGAAAAGGTGCTTTCAAGCAGAATGTACCCGGACAGCACCGAGCTTTCGCTCAGGTCTGACGGGGTCGATGCGGTTGAATACAAACTTGACGGGATAGAGGTGATATCCGATGAATAATACACTTGCCGCTATCGGTGAAGCACTTATAGACTTTATCCCCGATAGGAATGGCTGCGATTTCAATGATGTGACAGCTTTTTCTCCGAAGGTCGGCGGAGCGCCTGCCAATGTCTGTGCGGCGTTCTCAATACTCGGCGGCAGCTCACGGATGCTCACGCAGCTCGGCAGCGACCCGTTCGGTCGCAAGATAATCGGCGAGCTTGACCGTGTCGGTGTTGATACTTCCTGTATCTCGCTGACGGACGAAGCAAACACCGCACTTGCCTTTGTCTCGCTCGCACAGAACGGTGACAGAACTTTTTCGTTCTACCGAAAGCCCAGTGCGGATATGCTTTACAAGGCTGAGAGCATCAAAGAGACATACTTTAACAACGTGTTCGCACTGCACTTCTGCAGCGTTTCGATAGGCGATTTCCCGATGAAGCAGGCTCATAAGCATGCAATAGAGCTGATGCGGGAAAGAAACGGCATCGTCAGCTTTGACCCGAATCTCAGGTTCAATCTCTGGGACAGCAGGCAGGCACTTTATGAGGCGGTCAGGGAGTTCATACCGCTCAGCGACATCGTAAAGCTCTCCGAGGACGAGGTCGGTTTCGTCACAGGAGAAAACAGCATAGAAAAAGCTGCTCAGCAGCTGTTCGGGCAGGGCGTAAAGCTGGTGCTTTATACCTGCGGCAGCAATGGCGCTTATGCGTTTACAAAAAACGTAAAAGCCTTCTCCCCTGCACTTAAAGTCAGCGCAGTCGATACGACAGGTGCAGGCGACGGCTTCACGGGAGCGTTCCTGTGGTCGCTGCGGAAAATGTGCAGCGTGCCCGATGAGCTTGAAAAGCTCACAGAAAACGAACTGATTGAAAGCCTGAACTTTGCAAACAGGTTCTGTGCGCTCAGCGTGCAGAAAAAAGGTGCGATAGCATCTTATCCTACGCTTGATGAGATGCAGAAAATAAACTATTAAACGAAAGGAACGAAGCATTATGAAAGAATTCTCTTACACTATCAAGGACGCGATAGGCATACACGCAAGACCCGCAGGTAACCTTGTCAAGCTTATCAAGGGCTATTCCAGCACGGTCACTATCGAGAAAGAAGGCAAGCCGCCGATCAATGCGACTGCGCTGATGAAACTAATGGGGCTTGGCGTCAAGTGCGGCGAGACCGTAAAGTTCACGGTCGAGGGCGAAGATGAGGACGCTGCTGTAAAGGGCATCGAGGAATTTATGAACGCTAACCTCTGATATTTTTCTTTGAAAGGACAGGTGACGGACTATGGCTGTATTCAAGGGCAAAGGAGTTTACGGAGCGGTCGCTGTCGGCAAAGCTCTGATATTTAAAAGACAGGCGGCACAGGTCCGCCGTGTGTCCGTGCAGGATACCGAGCACGAGCTTGAACGTGTGAACAGCGCAAAGGAGCTTGCCGTGCAGCAGCTTGAGCAAATACACGAAAAGGCTCTGAAAGAGGTCGGAGAGACCAACGCCGAGATATTCGAGATACACATCATGATGCTCGATGACGAGGACTACAACGAGTCGATAAAAAGCATTATCCAGACACAGAAGGTCAATGCGGAATATGCAGTTGCAGTCACATCGGACAACTTTGCAGAGATGTTTTCAAGCATGGACGATGCCTATATGCAGGCACGCTCGGCTGATGTCAAGGATATCTCAAACAGGCTGATAGCCTGCCTTACCGACAGCGGCGATAACACATCGGTATCGGACGACAAGATGATAGTCTGTGCAGACGACCTTGCTCCGAGCGAGACAGTTTCACTGGATAAAGACAAGGTGCTTGCGTTCGTCACTGCCTTCGGTTCGTCAAATTCGCATACCGCTATCCTTGCAAGAAATATGAATATCCCCGCTGTTATCGGTGTCGGACAGGAGTTCCTCGATGCGCTCGAGGACGGCTGCCTTGTGGGCGTTGACGGTCATACGGGCGAGGTCTTCGTTTCTCCCGATGAGCAGACCGTCAGGCAGCTTGAACAGAAACAGGCTGAGGATATCCGCAAAAAGCAGCTGCTGCAGGAGCTAAAGGGCAAGGAGAACGTCACGCTCGACGGCACAAAGATAAACATTTTCGCAAACATCGGCGGCGTAGGCGGCATAGGTGCTGTGCTCGCAAACGATGCGGGCGGCATCGGTCTTTTCCGCAGCGAGTTTTTGTATCTTGAAAGCGAGGACTATCCCACCGAGGAGCAGCAGTTCCAGGCATACAAAAAGGTGCTTGAGAGCATGTCGGGGAAAAAGGTCGTTATCCGTACCCTTGACATCGGCGCCGACAAGCAGATAGACTATTTCAGGCTCGACAAGGAGGACAATCCTGCGCTCGGGTTTAGGGCGATACGCATCTGTCTTACTCGCCCCGAGCTTTTCCGCACCCAGCTTCGTGCTCTTTACAGAGCATCTGCGTTCGGTGAGCTTGGCATAATGTTCCCGATGATAACAAGCGTCAGCGAAGTTCAAAAGTGCCTTGATATGTGCGAACAGGTCAGAAACGAGCTGTCAGCCGAAGGCATCCGCTTCAATGAAAGCACCGAGCTGGGCATAATGATCGAGACTCCCGCCGCCGCCGTTATAAGCGACAAGCTTGCTCCTATGGTGGACTTTTTCAGCGTTGGTACAAACGATCTTACACAGTATACCCTTGCCTGCGACAGACAGAACGCAAAGCTCGAACCGTTCGTTGATACTCACCACGAAGCGGTGCTCAGACTGATAGAGATGTCGGCAAAGAACGCCCATGCGAACAATGCGTGGATAGGCATATGCGGTGAGCTTGCGGCAGACCTGAGCCTTACAGAAGAATTTCTGAAAATGGGCATCGACGAGCTTTCGGTGTCACCGCCGTTCGTGCTGCCTTTGCGTGAAAAGGTGAGAAGCATCTCACTGAAATAACGGTTTCGTATAAACCGGAGCTGAGAGCCGAAAACAGCAATATGAGGTCAGAAGACCGGACGGCAGATCTGTCTGTTGTGAACAGGTCTTCCGACCTCTTGTACAATACAGGAGAAATACGATGATTCAGCCGAAAGACAAGACAGCTATATGCAAAGACAGGCGCAGCATTTTCAGCGTGATACTTAATATCCTGATAGTTGTTTTTGCAGCTGTGGGAACTGTCATTATGCTCAGTAATCAAGGCGACGGCACAGGACTTGCATCGTCGGGCATAACGAATCTGAAATACTTTACTGTTCTCTCAAATGAATTCTGCGGGATAACAGCGGCACTTTGGCTCGTCTTTTCCCTGCTCGGGAAAAAGTTCCCGCCTGTCCTGAAACTGACGGCGGCTTCGGCAGTAGCTCTGACATTTCTTATAATCGCAGCTTTCCTTGCACCGATGTATCCGGAGCTTGACCTTTACGAGAATGCAAATCTATGGTTTCACCTGATTCTCCCGCTGACCGCCGTGCTCGAATTCATCATTCTGAGGACCGATGAAAAGATACCGTTCAGTTATACCGTGATCTCGGCGCTCCCCGCACTTATCTACGGCATAGGCTACCTTGCGAACATACTTTTAAACGGAAAAGGAGAGTATCCCGATACAAACGACTGGTACGGTTTCCTGAACTGGGGTTATCCCGTAGGGATAGCTATATTTGCAGCTATCGTTCTTATGGACTTTGCAATGGCAGTGCTTATGAGAGCCGTGAACAACAGGATAAACAAAATATCATGAAGCGTAAAGCACAGTCTCTGAGCTATCGAGTCTGTGCTTTTATTTTTCGTTCAGGCAAAAAGTTTCAGGACAGCCGAAAAAGATGTTAAAAACAGGAACTTATGTCCCGTGCAGGGATAAATAATTGTAGCATTTTTATGAACTGAGGCAAAATGCTGTTGTTTTTGAAAAGAACTTGCAGGTGTTTTGCCGGATACTGTGGTCGTCTGACTTGCTTTAGTTGTGGTGGTAGTTGTAAGCATTGTGCTGTCTGCTGTAGTAGACTGTGAAATCTGTGTTGTGGTAGTTATATGTTGCCCGCTGTCACCTGTTGTCGTAACGATTGTAGTCGTTGTTTCGCTTACCGCTTGAGTTTCCGTCCACCATTCTGGTTATCTTTGCTTTGAATTTCATAAAAACCATCCTCTCTTTTATGTTAGTGTTTGTTCGATTGTTTCTTCCTGCGACTCATCCTGCGTTGGTACTGCAAGTTCCTCACCGAGTATGACCGACTGACCGAACTTGTCGGTATACTTATTGAACTGATCCTTTGTGAGTGAACACGAATCATACTCGCCGTACTCGTTTACACCATTGCCTGTGATGAAGCAGGTGCCATGAATAAGCGTGTTTCCGACACCCCCCTTCCTAAACCTTTTATAGATTTTCGGCTGACGGGAGTAAACCCCCGACAGCCGAAAATATGTAAGAGTCTAAAAAGAAGATTTGAGGACAACGCTCCCAAGAGAATACCCACAACAGTTTGCCGACACAGCAAAGAATGGTGAGATATGATTTTTAATATCACTATTGAAAAACGAAATGCTGTGTGGTATAATTAAACAGAATTCTGTCAAACACGAAAAAACACAAATGAAAAGGTGAAGAACTAATGAAGATACTTGATATGGAATTTACGGGCGCACCTGTGCCTGCCGAGGCGTACAAACAGTTCGTACAGCAGCTTTCGGGCTGGTACGGCGGCGGTGAGATGCCGCAGCTTGCAAGTCAGGACTTGCGCTTTGCGCTGGAGCTGCAAAAGCAGAAGATGAACTCGCTGGGGCTTGGTATGCAGTGCGCAATGAAAGGGTCGTCGGGCACGGACAAGAACAACGCGGTGGGCATTTCTTACAGCGACAGGGTGTTCAACAACTGCATAGTCAGCGGAAATCTGCACATGACGAGGAGCTTTTCCAATCAGGTGTACAAGGACACTGACGAGATAGGTCTTACTGCGGTTATTCAGGACTTAAAGGGCGGCGTGCAGCCTGACAAAAAAATGCCTTTGAGCTGTCCGAACTGCGGCGCGGCGTCGACTTTGGGCGAGCTGGAAGACGGCTGTGAATACTGCAGGACAAAGTTCCTTATGAGCGAGCTTTACCCGAAGGTGAGCAACTTTTTCATCACAAGGCATGCGGATTACTCGCAGAACAGCGCAAAGAACAAGCGTCAGCTGATGGCATTCATGGCATGCTGCATTATCCCGATGGTGCTGATACCCAGCATAATCTTCCGCGACCAGATAATTGCGAGGATAATAGTGGGTATCATGGTCGGCGGTATTATCGGTTTAGTTCTGTTCGGCTTTAAAAAGCTGTTTGAAACTTTTTCGCTTATCGGCAAGCAGGCAAGAGGCGGCGGCGGAACGATTTCCACGCTTCATCGCTTAAACAAGATAAAAAAGTTTGACCCCGAGTTTTCGGGCGAGTATTTCCGCGACAAAGCGATAGCACTTTTCAGAATTGCGGTTTACAGCAAGAACTCAGCGGAGCTTGCCTGCTGCAAGTGCGGGTGTCCCGACAGGGCGGCTGACATTATCGAGGCGGATATTTTCAACCTCAATGTCAACAGCTGTGAGATAAAAGGTGACGTGTGCGAGGTGGAGACAACGCTGTTTCTTGACTGTCTGCATTTCAACAAAAAGGGCAAGATAGTGTTCAAATGCGACAAGTTCCGAATGCGCATGAGAAAGCGGCTGAAAAAGCCCACCGAGCTTGGCTTTTCGATGCAGGCGGTGAGCTGTCACTCCTGCGGTGCGAGCTTTGATGCGCACAATGTGAAGGAGTGTCCCTACTGCCGCACGCCGTACGAGCTGGAGGACGACGACTGGGTAATGACGGCACTTTATTGATATGGCTAACAAAATGTGCGCTGTTTCGGCATAAGCGGCACATTACCAAGACACAAGGACATATCCACCAACGGCTTATTCGTTCCTTGCACAGCTTCTCAACTCCACGATCTCACGGCGCAGCCTGTGGTTCTCTCTGTCCTGCCAATAGCACGATGTGCCGAAGCAGCCAAGCAGCAAACCGATAACAATGCCGACTATCATTCCCGCAAACAGTACACTCATCAGCACATTCCTCCTTCCATTCCCATATCCATTTCCTCATCGTATTCTTCGTCAAGTTCATCTTTGGAGCAAATGTCCACATACTCTCCGATGATACCGATAGCTTCATAATAGCTTCCCGAGCTGGTTATACGATCGCACATCTCTTTAGCTTCAGCTCTTTGTCTATTGTTTTTGAGCGTTCTCGATGCTATGCCCATAAGGTTGAAGATGTTTCCGTCCTCGCCGATCAAGGCACATTTGGGCTTTTCTCTTACCGGTTCTTTATCTTCTTCGATAAAACCGCCCAAGTAGTTCGGTACATAGTCCGAAAGCCAGGTGCCACCGAACAGCTCATAGTTTTGCAGTCTCCACATTGCGAGTCTAGCGACATCGAGTTCGGTGTTTTCAAACGGGAACAGCATACAGGTGAGGTTGTCCTGATTGAAAACATAGCAGTTCTCAAATTTGCTGCCGTCCTTGAAGATACCTGCCTCATTCAGCATTCTGTTCACGCCCTCAAGCCACTCTATCGGCTCCCCGCCGCAGCCCTGCAGTATGAGTCCTTCTTTACCCTTCATCTTTCGCAGATCTTCTGTAGTAATAGTTTCTATACTCATGTGTCACTCATCTCCATTCCCATAGTTTCTTCCTGTTCAAGATCATTCTCGATAAAGTCCTTGAAGTTCATCTTCTCCCCAAGTAAGTTTGGAGAGTTTTCGTCATTAAACTCGATACATTCGAGCTTTCCGAGATTTATCGGCTGTTTGGTCACGATAGTTCCTGCGTGGTCAACAGCAACTCTCTTTTCCAAAGAACACATCTCGCCGGTATCACCGTTTCGGATATCGTAGCAGTACATACCCTTTGGTATATCTGCTCTGGTCAGCCTTTCGTTTGAGAACAGAGCCTTTTGCCCTTCGACCTCGACAAGTTCGTACTCGTCCGAATACAGCGTAATGTAACCATCACCTCGGTCATTGAGAGAAAGTCCGCACTCCTCGGGCGAGATGTCCCACATTCTGAAAGAGAAATCATAAGCCTCTTTGCCTTCGGGATAGTATTCCTCTATCCTTTCGCCGTCAGAATACTTGAATCTGCCGCAGTTGCGACCGATATCTTCGTCTGCCCACTCGTGTGTAATATCTACATCAGGGAACATCTCCGACAGCTTTACGATAACAGGATGCGGAGCGCACCAAGCAGTGTTCAGCGTTATTGTCGGGGTTCCACCCTCTTTCGGAGCATACTCTCCGCCCTCGTAGTATCCGTAGGCGTTCCATTTAGTACCCCAGTTCGCTACCGACCAGTCGTACCAGTTATCCTTACCGTACTTCTCCTGTTCGGCTCTGCCGAGAGAACCTCTGTAAATGTTAGACGGCATAGGTATGACCTTGTTAAAGTCTATCGTCCCTATGCCGTATTCATCGTTCTTGACAGCTTCCAGCAGCTCTTTGATCTTTTCTTCATCACCTGACAATGTCAGCACATTTTTCACATGATTAGGCATTTCTATTCACCTCCAAGCTTTTATCATTCAATAGTTTGTTTATGAGGTATACTTGTCCCTTACCCGTAACATAGGTGGTCTGTCTTGTCTTGTACACTCCGTCCGTATAGTACAAGGATTCCTTGAGCTTGAAATACCCTCTGTCCATATATTCCTGATACGGAATGTTATTCATCATAAGGATACCCATAACACGCAGCCAGGAAAACAGTCGGTTTCTGACTAGGCGGATACCTCTGTCGTTGGCGAGCTTTGCCATCTCACCCATGTCGATAACATTCGTAGTATCTGCGACTTGATCTGCAAACTTAATTTTCGGTTCATTCAGAGCATTCTGCCTTTCAAGTTCAATGCTGTGCTGAATGACAAGTTTCATTGTCGCCTTTATATCCGGACTTGCAGAAGGGAAAAATGTTTCTACAAACAACTCAGGGTTAGCAACATATCCACCTTTCTTTCTTATTGTAGGAAGAACATCATCAAACACCCACTTTTCAAACCTTTCGGCTGACGGTAATCTCGAATGTGCAATAAGGCGATACACATCTCCCTCTGTAATGTACGAAAGTGCCTGTATTCCGCCGTTTGTAAGGGTATCACGTTCCGTGATACCCTTACAATGTCTTGATAATGCGGCATTTGAATTGCCATATCCCAAAGCTTTTGTAATATCTACACCACAAAAGAGTATTCTTCCATCTTCCTCAATTGTCCTTACCTTACCGAATTCTTCGTTTTCAAATATCATTATCTTGTTCATTAGATTCCTCTCTTTCTTCATCAATCATTTTTATGAATTCTCCGAGCTCCTCAATCACGGTCACCGTAACTGCGTTGCCCGCCTGTTTGTAGAGCTGTGCTTTGGATATTCCCACAGCTCGTGCTTTGTCGAACTGCTCGTCCGTAAAACCCTGCAGCCGCCAGCATTCACGGGGTGTCAATTTGCGAATAAATCCCATCCAGATAACACCGTCCCTGTCGGTCGATGTAATGGTAAATGCAGGTTCTCCCGCACTCTTGAACCGCTCATCGATCTCAATCACTCCCGATTTCTCGCCCTTGTGATGTCCTATCCCGCTGTCTTGCCTTGTAGTTATGCATCTTGCAATTTCCGTTATATCAGGCTCTGCATTCATATCAATACATTTTACCTCATAGTACCCTTGTGTTGGCGAAGTAACGACCGTATGTGCTATATCGTGACCTACCCGACCTCTGCGGCTGTTCATGTCAGCATAAGCAAGGTCTATGCTGTCACCGGGATACGCAAGCTGATAGCCTTTTGCAGTGAGTGATTTGATCTTTATTGCGAGGTCCTCATTCATATCGGTGTACAGCCCTGTCTTTCCGCCAAAACCTCCCGCACTGCTTGTAAGCGTGATTCCTATTCCTTCAGTGGAATAGACTCTGCTTCCTTCTCTCCCCGGTATGCGTCTGACAAGAGTTTTTGGGTTTGCTTCTGTGAAAGATAGTACTCTGCCGGCACATCTTTCTCTAAGAAATCCGACAATGAACACTCTCTTTCTGGCTTGGGGGACATAATGATCTGCGCTGTTAAGCACTTCCCATGTGACATCGTACCCCAGTTCATCCAATGTATGAAGGATGGCTTCAAATGTCCGCCCGTTGTCATGTGATAGCAAGCCGGGAACATTTTCAAGGAGCAGATACAAACTACTTACTGATTAAAACGTTTCATGACACTCTCAATACAGAATCCTCGAGTGTCGAAACGTAGGCTTCGCCATTAAT
>CADAHS010000047.1 GCA_902787825.1 uncultured Ruminococcus sp.
TTAATGCCCAAATTCCAAAAATCATTAAAAAGTTTCTGAGGGGGGCTCGGGGGGAACTCTTTCCAAAGAGTTCCAGCCCGATTACTCACCGAATGTACTACGGCAAATTCTGATTTAACTTAGAAAACTTTTATAAATTGTAGATACAATATTACCGGGAGGAAATGTACATGGCAAAAATACTTGTTGTTGACGACGAAGCAAAGATAAGAATGATAATCAAGGAGTATGCCGAGTTTGAGGGCTACGAGGTCGAGCAGGCTGCTGATGGTATGGAGGCTGTGGATAAAGCCAAAAACGACAGCTTTGATATCATCATCATGGATGTTATGATGCCAAGGCTTGACGGCTATTCTGCGGTCAAGGAAATAAATAAGGAAAAAAAGACCCCGGTAATAATGCTTTCTGCACGAGGCGAGGAGTACGACAAGCTGTTCGGATTTGAGATCGGCGTGGACGACTACGTTGTAAAGCCGTTTTCACCCAAGGAGCTTATGGCGAGGATCAAAGCCGTGCTCAACCGTTCCAACGGCGCACGCAAGCAGGAGGATATCATCAAGTATCAGGGCCTTGTTATAAACTTCACCGCAAGGGAAGTCACCATAGACGGCGAAAAGGCAAATATGACCCCCAAAGAGTACGACCTGCTTTTCTACCTTGTTAGGAATATGAACATCGCACTTTCAAGAGAAAAGCTGCTTGAGGAAGTCTGGGGCTTTGATTTCTACGGCGACGACAGAACCGTCGATACCCATATCAAAATGCTCAGAAACAGCCTCGGACCGTACAGAAACCTTATCGTTACTCTGAGAGGAATGGGATATAAGTTTGAAAAGATCCAGTGATAATAACGTGCGTGACGAGCAGGCTTCTATCGGTGATATCCCCCTTGCACCGCTTGGCGAGGCGAAAAAGAAAAAACGCCGCAAGCCCAGGCTTGCACTGAGATATTACGTCTGGCTGTACTTTATGATCTTTGCCGTGGTGATACTTGTGCTCATCTGGCTGTTTCAGTACGTTTTTTTGGACAAGTATTACGAGTCTGCAAAGATCAGGGACATCGCAAGTGTAGCTAACAAGGTCAGAGATGCCTATGGCACAAGCACGCAGAACGAAACGTGCGGAAAGCTTGCGTATGAGAACAATCTATGTATCGTTCTCACAGATGAATCGGGAAACAGGGTGACAGGCTCAAACAACCTCGGCTCGTATTCCACGCTTTATAAGGATATAATGGAGAACCATTCGAGGCACGTTTTCGAGCTGAAAGCAAAGCTCAATAAAAGCTCTGACGGCAACTATACCGAAATGATCGACGACGAGCAGACCTCTTTCAAGGGTCTTATCTACTGCACGACCGTGTTAGAACCATCTGCCCAAAAGCAGGCTTACCTGTTCATCGAAAGCTCGATTGAGCCGATAGATTCCACCGTCAGCATTATTCGTGAGCAGCTCATCTATATCACCGTGATACTCATAGAGCTTGCTTTTCTTGTGACACTTTTTATATCAAAAAGATTGTCAAGACCTATCACCAGCATCACCAATACCGCCAAGCAGTTTGCCGCAGGCGACTATTCGGTAGAGTTCAAAGGCGAGGGCTATAAAGAGGTCGAGGAGCTTTCCACCGTCCTCAATAATGCCGAGAACGAGATCAAAAAAGTTTCCGACCTGCGAAAGGATCTTATCGCCAATATCTCCCACGACCTCAGAACACCGCTTACAATGGTAAAAGCGTATGCCGAGATGATAAGGGATCTGTCAGGAGATAATCCCAAGAAGCGAAACGAGCACGTCCAGATCATCATTGACGAGGCGGACAGGCTCACAGCTCTTGTTAATAACCTTCTTGAACTTTCCAAGCTTGAAAGCGGCAATATGGAGCTTGAAATGAGCGATTTCTCAATAGTTGATAAGCTCAATGACTGTATGACACGCTACACCCTGCTTATCGAGCAAAACGGCTATGATATAAAGTACGAGCCTGATGAGGACCGTATCATCACCGCCGATATCAATAAGCTTGACCAGGTCATCTACAATTTCATCAACAACGCTATAAACTATACAGGTGAGCACAAGGTCATTCGTGTGCGTCAGATAAATAAGCCGGGCTGTGTCCGTGTCGAGGTCATTGATAACGGAAACGGTATCTCAAAGGAGCTTTTGCCGCTGGTGTTTGACCGTTACTATCGTGACGCTAAGGTGAAGCGTGCGGTCGTCGGAACAGGACTGGGACTGTCGATCTGTAAGGAGATCCTCAAAAAGCATGGTTTTGCGTTTGGCGTTTCCTCAGTCGAGGGCGAAGGTTCGACCTTCTGGTTTGAAGCGCCCACCAGAGATAAGCAGTAAAAAAAGAGGTAAGAGATGCATTTCTCTTGCCTCTTTTGTGTGTCATGCCGGAAAATAGAATTTCCCTGAAAGCTGATATTCGGACATTACCGCCGCAAGCAGATAACATTCTTTTATCGTCGCTGCCGTGCCTTTGGTGAAGCTTATTGCCTCACCGCTTTTGTACAGCTGTTCAGCTTTCACTTTGAAGAGCTTTTCAAGCAGCAGCATTCCGTCAAGCTCACCGTCATAGGTGTCAATGCTGCCCGAGTAAGCCGTGCCCGTGCCGCCGTTTTTGTTTTTGCCGTTGAACTCGATGCAAAGCCCTGCTCCGCCGTCATATACCCTTGTCCCCTCGTATGTACCCTCCGGCGCATAACCTTTTGAATAGACCTCACTAAAGAAATAGGTCAGATCGACCTCGTCTTTGTGAGCGGTCTTTGACGATGCTGCCGTAGTCGTTGTGGTTGTCGTAGTTGTTGTGGTCGTTGTGGTCTTTGCCGTGCTGATGTCCGTGTCCGTGCCGCTTTCGCTGCAAGCGGTCATACAAGCCGCCGCCATTGTTAAAGACACCAAAAGCGCCGCAAATCTCTTTTTCATATTTATCCTCCCACAATTTCAATTTCCGTGTTTTCTCTTCCAAAAAGCAGTACAAGATAAAATATCTCGTACTGCTTTAAATTTATTTACATCATAGGAAGCGAAACTATTCCATAAAATTGATAATCTGAATTCATAACTGCAGCTATTGCATAAGCATCCTTCATAGTACACATACCATTACTATTGCCTGTCGTATCAAAAACTTTATTAGAATTCCAAACTCCTTGAGCATTTTTCTGCATTAAACCGGTAAAAGTAACACTGCAATCGCAAGCACTATCAAAATTATTTATATTAAATGTATAAGACTTGCCGGAACCACCATTCTTATTCTTTCCATGGAACTCTATACAAAGACCGTATTCGTTATGGTAAAATACTCTAGTTCCAGAGTAAGTTCCCTTAGGTACCAAACCCTGTCTGTACATTTCCTGCATAAAATACGATTCTTTTCCCGGTTTGTAAGGCTGAGTTGTTTTAGTTGTTGCCTTGGTTGTGGCTTTTGTTGTAGCTTTAGTCGTTGCCTTTGTTGTAGCTATCGTGGTTGCTTTTGTTGTTGCAGCGGTCGTCTGTCTTGTTGTTGCCCGTACCGCCTGTGTCGTTGCCTGTGTCGTCTGCTGAGCTGTTGTGCCCTGACGTGTCGTTGCCGCAGTGGCTGTCGTGCCCTGCGTTACCTTTTCGCTGCTGCTTTCCGACTCGCTGCCTGCTTTGCTTTCCGCCTTTGAGGTCTCGTCCTTTCCGTCAGCACTCGCTGCCGTCTCAGCCTGCGATGAACTGTCGTCCCCGCCCGCCGAGGTCTGCTCGCCGCTTGCCGTGCTCTCGTCCTGCGTTTGCGTAGTCTCGCTGACCGTTTCTGTCTCGCTTTCAGACGAGCTTTGCGAGTCGCTCGCCGTTTCAGATGTCGTCGATCCCGTCTGTGCCTGAGATGAGCCTTCCGTCCTGCTCTCGTCCGTCTTGCTCGATACATCACCGCAAGCGGTCATACAAGCCGCCGCCATTGTTAAAGACACCAAAAGCGCCGCAAATCTCTTTTTCATATTTATCCTCCCACAATTTCAATTTCCCGATATTTCCCTTTCAGCATTATACTACTAACTGCACGATAAATGTTTAACATTTTAAGAATAGACTATGAACGCGTCGCGTTTTTCCCCTAAGCCGAAAATATTAGTATAAGAGCATAAAAAATTCGGTAGAAAAATTCGCACGAATGTGGTATTATATCCTAAACTGTGATTGTACTATACTTTACTGTAACACCGTACCTTAACGCACTGTGCGGTGAAGCGGTGCCGACACGGGGGACAGATGAAAAAAGTCTGCCCTCTGCGTGAGCGTGCACACAACACAAATCATTTAATGAAAGGAAATAGTGATATATATGAAAAATATACCTGAGATAAAGCTTGGTGTGGTAGCTGTTTCAAGAGACTGCTTCCCGATGTCCCTCTCCGAGTCAAGACGTATCAACGTTTGTAAGCGGTACCGTGAGAAGTACGGCGAGCTGTTTGAGTGCCCGACCGTAGTTGAGAACGAAAAGGATATGCTCAAAGCCCTTGACGAGGTCAGAGCAGCAGGCGTGAATGCGCTTGTCGTTTACCTTGGAAATTTCGGACCCGAGTCCTCCGAGGTGCTTCTTGCCAAGAATTTTGACGGCGCAGTAATGTTCGCAGCCGCAGCCGAGGAAGCTTGCGGAAATGCGCTTCTTGACAACCGTGGCGACGCTTACTGCGGAATGCTCAACGCAAGCTATAACCTTGCTCTGCGTGGAGTAAAGGCTTATATCCCCGAGTATCCCGTCGGCACACCCGAAGAGGTCGCTGATATGATAAACGGCTTTGTCCCTGTTGCAAGAACAGTCCTGGGACTGAGAAACCTGAAGATCATCTCTTTCGGACCTCGCCCACAGGATTTCCTTGCCTGCAATGCGCCTATCAAGCAGCTTTACAACCTTGACATCGAGATCGAGGAGAACTCCGAGCTTGACCTGTTTGAGTCCTACAACGCCCACGCAGGCGACGAGAGGATCCAGGGCGTTATCGACGATATGAAAAAAGAGCTTGGCGCAGGCAACAAAATGGAAGGTATCCTGCCAAAGCTTGCTCAGTACGAGCTTACACTGCTTGACTGGGCTGAGGCTCATAAGGGCAGCAGAGAGTATGTCATCTTTGCAAACAAGTGCTGGCCGGCATTCCAGACACAGTTCGGCTTTGTGCCCTGCTATGTAAACTCCAGACTTGCAGCCAACGGTATCCCTGTAGCCTGCGAGGTAGACATCTACGGCGCACTCAGCGAGTATATCGGCACCTGTGTTTCCGAAAAGCCGTGTACGCTGCTTGACATCAACAATTCTGTTCCGTCTGACATCTATAACGACGAGATAGCAGGAAAGTTCCCGTATGTTCAGACCGATACATTCATGGGCTTCCACTGCGGAAATACAGCAGCCTGCATGATTAACCAGCCGCAGATGAAGTTCCAGCGTATCATGAAGAGAAACCTTGAGCCTGACGGCGAGCCTAACATCACCAGAGGAACTCTCGAGGGCGACATCAAGGACGGCAACATCACATTCTTCCGTATCCAGTCCACAGCCGATGCCAAGCTGCGCGGCTATGTTGCACAGGGCGAAGTTCTCCCCGTTGCAACAAGATCCTTCGGTTCTATCGGTATCTTCGCTATCGACGAGATGGGCAGATTTTACCGCCATGTCCTGATCCAGAAGAACTATCCGCATCACGGAGCTGTTGCTTTCGGTCACTACGGCAGAGAGATCTATGAGGTGTTCAAGTACCTTGGCATGACCGATATCGGCTTCAACCAGCCAAAGGGAATGCTCTATAAGACCGAGAATCCATTCGGTTGATCCAAAACAAAAAGACGGGGAAGAAATTCCTCGTCTTTTTTTATGCGATATTTAAACCGATAGGTCATTATGCTTTTTCAAGGATGTAGGTAATGAACTTGATGCTGCCGTCTGCATTCTCGGTGATCTCTGTCCACGGGTCAACAGCCTCGCCAAGCACCTCGCCCTTAACGCCTGAATTGAACTTGACCTTGCCGTCCTCTTCCTTCCATTCCTTCTTTTCAAGAACAAGTTTGTTATCAAGCAGTTCAAACTCTCCCGAGGCGACCAGCTCGTCAAGCTCCTCCTTTGGCATATCTTCGGGAATATCCATAAGCGTCTTTACCCAGCCGTCCTCGGTGAACAGAAATTGTGCATAAAGCATCTTTTTATCGCCCCCATCGAGATTCGGGTCTGCAAGGATATCCTCAACATTCTTTTGAACAAGCCCCATTGCCTTTTCGTCCCACTGCATCGCAGCTTTTATCTTCCACAGTCCAACTACATTCATTTTCAACGCCCCATTCATTTTTTGATTTCGAGCCTTGGCTCTTTAAAATAATAACACATTTTTGTAACATTAGCAACACATATATATCTGCTTTAGTGTAGAATATTACTTCGTGTTCTTGTGAAATCTGCACAAACCCGCTTCTGTAAGCATAGCGCAGATCACCGGATCACCGCCGCTTGCCCGTGCTCAGATCTCGGCTGTCAGACGTTTGCTTCCTCATTGTTCCTTGATCTATTATATATGCCGTGCACAGCTTTGTTCATTTTTTGTTTTCAATTTATCCTTTTTTGTTCCGGCGCAAAGTGATATGCTATATTTGTTCAGCAATGCCCCATGCCTTTAAGACTGCGGGTCATCTGCTCAAACCGGTATCAGCATACTATTTATTATAATAAAGGAGCCAACAATGAAAAACAAGATAATATCCCTTGCAGCAGCGTTGATGATGTCCGTTTGCTGCCTTGTGTCCTGCGGCGGCAGCAGCGAATCGCAAACCGATGTAAGCAGGTCTGAAAGCTCTGCTTCCACCGAAACGACCACGCTTTCACATAATTCATCTGAGCCTGTGACCTCATCGCAGTCTGAAAGTGAAACAACGACCGTGACCACGACTTCCGAAACATCTTCAACGCCTCAGCGATCGACGACTTCTGACGAAACAACATCTGAAACAGCGTCAGCGCCTGAAAAAGCAACTACCGTTAAAACCACCTCGCCAACACAAAAGCTGCCAGCTCAGACTACCACGACCGCCAAAGCGCATACACAGTCAACAGCAGCGACAAAAAAGCCTGCTCCCGCCGAGCCTGCGCTTGCATATGCAAAAGCAGCTGTGCTTTATTGCGCCGATGATGATTCATATCTTTACAGCAGAAACCTCAATTCAAAGATCTCCATCGCCAGCACAACAAAGCTGCTCACAGCCTCACTTGCGCTCAAATATCTTTCCCCGAACAAGATCATAACCGTCGGCAGCGAGGTGTGGTTCACCAAGCCTGATTCTACCGTCGCAGGACTCAGAGTCGGACAAAAGCTCACGACCGAGCAGCTTCTGTATGGACTGCTGCTTCCTTCGGGCAACGATGCAGCATATACCGTTGCGGTGAACGTTGCAAGAGCCGCAAACCCGGGACAAACGCTCAGTGATTCACGGGCGGTCAGCACGTTCGTAGCAATGATGAACGCCTTTGCCGCACAGCTTCATATGACATCGAGCCATTTTGCGAACCCCGAGGGCTGGGACGATGCAATGCACTATTCGACCCTTTCGGATATGATAAAGCTTACCCGATATGCCCTGAGCCAGCCGGTTATCTCAAAAATAGTTTCTACCCACTATAAGTCTGTAAAGCTTGCGTCGGGAGGGTATCTTTCGTGGACAAATACCAATAGCCTGATCGACCCCAACAGCCCGTACTACCTTTCCGCAGCAAACGGCGTAAAGACAGGTACCACCGCAAATGCAGGCTATTGTCTTATCGCATCTGTAAAGTATGGCGCAAAGACCTACTATTGTGCTGCGATGGGCTGCCGCACCACCTACGACAGATACCGCCTTGTCCGCAGCCTTGTGCAAAAGTACCTTAATAGATCCGGCAGTGCAGCAGCCTGAATCTGCATCGGCTTGAGATGATCTGCCGTGCGGATCTTCCGCCTGTTCAGCGCTGATAAGTGAATAAACAAAAAGAGACAGGAGAACCGATCGTTCACCTGTCTCTTGCCTTTTATATTGTTATCAGAATCCTATCTTCGCCTTGAAATCCTCTGCGATCTTGTTTTCAAGCTTTTCAGCGTCCTCACGCTTTTCACCGATAGTCGTGTAGTAAGCCTTGATCTTAGGCTCGGTTCCCGAAGGTCTTAGAATGACCGAAGCGCCCTGCTCCAGCCTGAACGCAAGCACGTCAGACTTAGGCAGCTTTATTTCGGTCTTTTTGCCTGTTGCAAGCTCTGTTTCCTCCGAAGCCATGTAGTCTCCGAAAACGAGGACCTTCAGCCCGCCGATCTCTGTCGGTACGTTGGTACGCAGATCGGTCATTATCTCCTTCATTCTCTCCATTCCGCTTGCGCCCTCGCACTGGAATGACTTCTGTGAATGCAGGTAGTTACCATACTGTGCGTAAAGATTCTCCCTTGCTTTGAGCAGCGAGATGCCCTTTGTGCGATAGAACGCAGCCATTTCACATATCAGCATCGAAGCGATAACAGCGTCCTTATCTCTTACATAAGAGCCTGCAAGGTAGCCGTAGGACTCCTCAAATCCGAAGATATACCTGTCCTGCTCGCCCTTCTTCTCCAGGAAGCCTATCTGCTCGCCTATGAACTTGAAGCCCGTGAGTACTTCACGCAGCTCAACATTGTACTCAGCAGCTATCTTTTTGCATATATCCGTTGTAACGATGGTCTTTACAGCCACAGGATCCTTTGGCATCGTGCCAAGAGCCGTCCTTTCCTGGCAAACATATTTGAGAAGCATTGCGCCGACTTCATTGCCCGAGAACAGCACGAAATCACCGTTGTCACCGGGAACAGCAATTCCCACTCTGTCACAGTCAGGGTCGGTCGCAAGCAAAAGATCAGGCTTTACAGTCTTGCAAAGCTCCAGTCCCTTTGCCAGAGCCTCTTTGATCTCAGGGTTAGGGAACGGACAGGTAGGGAAGTTTCCGTCAGGGTTTTCCTGCTCGGGAACTACCGTGACCTCCTTGACACCGATGCGCTTGAGTATCTCTCTGACAGGCTTGTTGCCGGTGCCGTTGAGAGGAGTGTAAACGACCTTCAGACCGCTTTGCGCAACAAGATCGGTGTGTATGCCCTGCTCGAGCACCTTGTTGTAGTAAGCCTCAATTATGTCATTGCCGATATAGCTTATCATGCCGCTTTCAACGCCTTGTTCAAAGCTCATCACCTTAGCGCCGCCGAACATATCAACAGCTTCTATCTTTGCAGTAACAGCATTTGCAGCGTCAATAGTCATCTGACAGCCGTCCTCACCGTAAACCTTGTAGCCGTTGTACTTTGCAGGGTTGTGCGAAGCGGTTATCATGATGCCTGCCTGAGCCTTGCAAGCCCTTACTGCCCACGAAAGACAGGGTGTCGGCATAAGCTCGGCGTATATGTAGACCTTTATGCCGTTAGCCGCAAGCACAGCCGCAGCCTCCTTAGCAAAAACGTCCGACTTGATCCTTGAATCATAGGAAATAGCCACAGAACCGTTTTTAAATGCATCGTTCACATAGTCAGCAAGCCCCTGAGTAGCACGTCTGATAGTATAAATGTTGAGCCTGTATGCGCCCGCACCGATAACGCCCCTGAGTCCGCCGGTGCCGAATTCAAGATCTCTGTAAAATCTGTCCTTGATAGCTTCCTCGTCGCCCTCTATCTCTTTAAGCTCCCTGACGAGGTCATCGTCCTCGGTAGCGTTATCGCACCAAAGCTTGTAAAGTTCCATTTCAGTCATGTTCTTTCCACCTTTCGTTCGAGTGATCCGTGATCTGTTTAATAATGCATATTAATTATACCACATTTCAGCAAATTTGCAATAGTTATAAAATATTTTTTACATTTGATATCAGTGCTTGCTATTGTTTTGTAAAATCTTTGAATTTGTGAGCAAAAAGCTTGATAAAAACTGAGCATTGTGTTATAATTTTTAGAAATAAGAGGTCGTTATCTGAGCTTTTAGTACAAGTCTGATAACTGACCCGAAATAATGAACATATTTAAAATGAACGGAGGTAGTTTTTGATGAGTACCCATTTCAGAAGCAGTTTCAGATCGTCCGATAAGATCCACGATATAGCCTATTACGTTGTTTTCCCTAAAGGCAGCGTCAGGGGAGTCGTGCAGATAGCCCACGGTATGGCAGAGTATTTTGAGCGCTATAATGCCTTTGCGGACTTTCTTGCCGACAACGGCTTTGTTGTCTGCGGAAACGACCATCTCGGACACGGCAGAAGCGTCAGCAGCGATGATGAGCTTGGGTATTTCAGCGAGCATGACGGCTGGCAGAACGTTGTAAAGGATATGTACAAGCTCACAAAAATAATGAAGAAGAATTATCCCGAGGTCCCGTATTTCATATTCGGCCACAGTATGGGAAGCTTTCTTGCAAGAGCATATGTCACTAAATGTTCCAAAGCGATCGACGGCGCAGTTTTCTGCGGAACAAGCAGCGGACAGGGAGGAACCGAGGGCCTGCTCACCCTGCTTGATGTCGCCAAGCTTTTCCACGGCGAAAGATCAAAGGGAACGCTCTTCAATAAACTTGCTTTTGGCAGCTATAATAAACAGATCCCCAACAGGAATTCCGACTTTGACTGGCTTTCAAGAGATACCGCAAATGTTGCTAAATACTGCAACGATAAAAAGTGCGGCTTCGTCTTTACCCTCAACGGCTTTGAAAACCTTGCAAAGGTACTGTGGTACGTCAATAATGATAAGTGGTTCACGACCTATCCCAAACACCTGCCAACATATCTTATTGCAGGTTCCGGCGATCCCGTCGGCAATTATGGCAAAGGCGTGCTGAAGGTGTTCAATAAGCTTACGCTCAATGATTGCAGCGTTGAAATGAAAATATATCGTGAAGCCCGCCATGAGCTTCTTAACGAAACGAACAAGCAAGAGGTCTTTGATGATATCCTTGATTTCTTTGAGTCAATAATGCAATAAATCAGAATTTAGCCGCCGCTGCGGCGCGCGTGTCCGTCGCATATCAGTATGAGATGATAACCGCCTTTGTGCCGCTCCGGGCTTTCATTTTGTTAGTTCGGTAAATTAGAATTAATAGATATATTCAAACTTTCAAGACCAGTTTATAAACAGGTTTTTCGGTCAAGCCTTTTCTCGTAAAAAAGGCTTGCGGGTCAAGGGCGGCGCCCTTGTCGCTCTCCGCAGAGAGCGAAAGCCCCTTACA
>CADAHS010000048.1 GCA_902787825.1 uncultured Ruminococcus sp.
TGACGGGAAGGGGGTTGCTAAGGGGGAAACACAGAGGGGAGAAAAGTCCGCTCACCACGCCGTAAGGCACGGCGTCCTGTTCTCCCTTATGGGTTTCCCACTTAGACGAGAGAGCAAGCTATGCATCAATAATAATTGATAGTTTAACGAACAATCTTACCTCTTACATCTGATGTTCTTGCTTTCTTCGGGGGCTTTCCGATCGCCCCCGAGCCCCTTCGGACACATACCCATATTTGATAGTAATAGTTTAAATTTATAGCTCCAAAGAAATTCAGCCCCGAGCCGGACAAAGCCACAGCTCTTGCAAAGCTGCGGGCGAGGGAATTGCGCGCCGCAGCGGCGGCAAATTCTGATTTACAACCGTCATATCTCCTTGAACGCTTCCTTTATTGAGTGCACACCAACGACATTTATGCCAATCTTTTTGATTTGCACACCTTTGAGCGAGTGCGCAGGCACAATGACCTTTTCAAAGCCCATACGTTCAGCCTCTGCGATACGCTGCTGAACGTGCGAAACCGTCCTCAGCTCGCCGCCGAGACCTATCTCGCCGAAAGCGATGGTCTTGCTGTCTATGACCTTGTCCGTAAGGCTTGAATAAAGCGCCATAGCGACCGAAAGATCCGCCGCTGTGTCGTCCAGCTTCAAGCCGCCGACAATGTTGATGTATACGTCAAGTCCGCCGAAAAAATACCCCAGCCGCTTTTCAAGCACCGCAATTATTATCGACATACGATAGTAGTCGATACCCGTAGCCGTGCGCCTCGGCGTGGAAAGCGCAGACTTTGACACCAGCGCCTGCACCTCAGCCATTATCGGACGAGTGCCCTCGATTATGCAGGCAACGCACGTTCCCGAAACGTCAGTCGGTCTGCCGTCAAGAAGCATCATCGACGGGTTTTCCACCTCCAGCAGTCCCCTGTCCGCCATCTCAAATACGCCTATCTCGTTGGTCGAACCGAAACGGTTCTTCACCGCACGCAAAATACGATAGGTCAGGTTTCTCTGCCCCTCAAAGTACAGCACACAGTCAACAATATGCTCCATGACCTTAGGTCCCGCAATAGCACCGTCCTTGTTGACGTGCCCGACAATGAACATCGGTATCTCCTCTGATTTTGCCGTGTGCATGAATAGATTCGTGCACTCACGCACCTGCGTCACCGAGCCTTGCGCCGAGCTTATCTCCGCCATGCTCATAGTCTGTATCGAGTCTATTATCACTATCTCCGGCTGCTGCTTGACTATCACATTGCATATCTTCTCACAGTCCGTCTCCGCCAGCAGATACAGGTTTTCACTGTCAACACCAAGCCTGTCCGCACGCAGTTTGATCTGCCTCAGCGATTCCTCACCCGAAACGTAAAGTATCGTGTGATCCTCACCAAGATAGCTGCATATCTGTAAAAGAATCGTGGATTTGCCTATTCCCGGCTCGCCGCCCAGCAAAACCATCGAGCCTTTGACCAGTCCCCCTCCGAGTACCCTGTCAAGCTCCGAAAGTCCCGTACTGTAACGCACCTCGTCGTGGCTTGCGTCAACCGAATTGACATTTATTATCCTGTCGGAAATGTCAGCAACCGCCGAAGCAGACCTTGCCTTACTCCCTGCCCTGACAGCCGCCTCGACCTCCTCAAACGTATTCCATTCGCCGCAATTCGGGCATTTTCCGTTCCACTTGCTCGTTTCATAGCCGCACTGTGAGCAAACATAGCTTGTTCTTACTTTAGCCAAACCTGCACTCTCCTTTTCAAAGTACTTGTCCATTTGAGTATAGCACAAATGCACAGCTTTTGCAAGGCTGATATGTACAGTTTATCGGACTTTTCTGCAAAATCGTCCCAAATGTTTGACAAACACGAGATTTAATAGTACAATTATAAAAAAAGTATTTAGGAGAGTGGTCGATTTGAATGTCTGGGGATATTGGAAATGTCCTTATTGCGGCGAAACAGTCCGTGCCGATCATAAAGACTGTCCCAAGTGCGGAACGTCAATACCAAATGACGTAAAGTTCTTTATGGATCCAACCAAGCCGATCGAATACGTCGATAAAGAGCAGGAAAACGACGAGGCGAACTGGTTTTGCTCGTATTGCCGAACGCAGAACCCTGCGCAGGCTGAGGTCTGCGAAAACTGCGGCGCAGCAAGATCCGAAGCCCTCGGCACCTATCAGACCGAACCCGAGCCGATAAGACCCGAACCCAAACCAAGGCGAGAACGTGAGCGCAATTACAAACCGAAGAGAAAATACGGAAAAATGATACTCCTTTTTGCGCTGATTGCATTTTCGATCGTCGTCTACTGGTTCTTCAAGCCTGTCACCCATGTGGGTGAGGTCACCGGCTTCAGATGGGAGCAGGAGATCGGTGTCGAGGTGTATAATACATACCGTGAAAGCAGCTGGAACGTGCCAAGCGGCGGCAGCGTAGTATCGTCCAACCGAGAGATACGCTCTTATCGGCAGGTGCTTGACCACTACGAGTACAAGACCAAAAAAGTCGCCAAAAAGGTCAAAGACGGCTATGATGTTAAATACAAGGATCTGGGCAACGGGCAGTTCAAAGAGGTCAAAACGCCGCGCTACAAGACCGTATATGAGGAAAAAAAGGTCAAGGAGCCTGTATACCGGCAGGAACCGATATATGACACCAAGTATTATTACAACATAGATAAATGGAAAGAGACCAATGTCCTGCGGACAAGCGCAGACGACCACGAGCCGAAATGGGCAGAAACAGATCTGCCCACAAATGTTCAGTCGCCAAAATACGGTGACAAACGCCAGGGCAGCCGCAGAGGCAAATACTGGGCGATAGTAAAGGACGAAAAAGGCAACACCAATGAGGTTGAGTATTCATACGATCAGTGGAAAAATATTAAAGTCGGAGATAAGATCACCTACAAAACGTTCCGATTTTCCGATGACCCTCTGTAAATCAGAAAGGAAAAGCTATGAAAGGTTACATACTTGCACTTGACCAGGGCACAACATCATCACGAGCGCTGATCTTCAACGAAAAAGGCGAAAAGCTCGCCTGCTGTCAGAAGGAGTTCCCGCAGATATTTGTCAAGGGCGGCTGGGTAGAGCACGACCCTATGGATATCTGGGAAAGTCAGCTCGATGTCGCAAAGCAGGTGATACAAAAGGCAGGCATCAAGCCATCTGACATCTCCGCTATCGGCGTGACGAACCAGCGTGAGACCACGATAATCTGGGACAAAAATACAGGCAAGCCTGTCTATAACGCAATAGTCTGGCAGTGCCGCCGTACCGTGGATATCTGCGATAAGTTTACTCAGCAGGGGCTTTCCAAGTTTTTCAGCGACAAGACCGGGCTGGTCATCGACCCCTATTTCTCTGCCACAAAGGTCAAGTGGATCCTTGATAACGTCCCCGGCGTTAAGCAGCGTGCAGAAAAAGGCGAGCTGCTGTTCGGCACGGTTGATACCTGGCTGATCTGGAACCTCACCGGCGGAAAAGTCCACGCCACCGACTACACCAACGCCTCACGAACAATGATGTTCAATATCCATACCCTACGGTGGGACGACGAGATACTCGGGCTTCTGGGAATACCGCATTCACTGCTTCCGCAGGTCGTTGACAGCAGCGGAACTATCGGCGTAACAGACGGATCTGTGCTGGGTGCGCAGATCAGGATCTGCGGCTGCGCAGGCGACCAGCAGGCTGCCCTCTTCGGACAGTGCTGCTTCCATAAGGGCGATGTCAAAAACACCTACGGCACAGGCGGATTTTTGCTGATGAATACGGGCAAAGAGCCTGTGCGCAGCAAAAGCGGACTGCTTACAACGATAGCATGGGGCATAGACGGCAAAGTCACCTACGCCCTCGAAGGCTCCGTCTTTGTCGCAGGCGCAGTCGTAAAATGGCTGCGTGACGAGCTTAAAATGATCGACGATGCCGCACAGACCGAACAGATCGCACGCAGCGTCGAGGATTGCGGCGGTGTCTATGTCGTTCCTGCATTTGTCGGACTCGGGACCCCCTATTGGGACCCCGGCGCAAGAGGCAGCATCTTCGGGCTGACCCGAGGCTCGTCGCGTGCCCATATCGTGCGTGCCTGCCTCGAAGCTATCTGCTACCAGACCGCCGACGTGATAGACGCAATGGTAAACGATACCGGTGCGCTCAATACTATCCGTGTTGACGGCGGAGCATCAGCAAATGACTTTATAATGGAGTTTCAGGCAGATATCCTCAACCGACCGGTTATCCGCCCCGAAAACGTCGAGTCCACTGCAACAGGCGCAGCATTCCTCGCAGGACTCGGCTGCGGAGTGTGGAAGTCCGGGGAGGAGATATTGCAGATATCCGGCAGCTTCAAGGAGTTTGCACCCGCTATGAGATCCCAAAAGCGTGAACAGCTCCTTTGCGGCTGGAAAAAAGCCGTTAAAAGAAGCCTCGCCTGGGAAGATTGAGCTTGTCCTCGCTTGACTTTTGAACGGATTTATATTACAATATTATCAGTTATCAAAGAGCGCAGCTGCTCTTGGAAAAGAGGCTTTGCACCGTGAGCAAAAAAGTGTTTGACAACAGAGAGCTTTCATGGCTCAAATTCAACGAAAGAGTGCTTGAAGAAGCGCAGGACGAAAATGTCCCGCTGCTTGAAAGACTGATGTTTGAATCCATCTTTTCCAGCAACCTCGATGAGTTTTTCATGGTGCGTGTCGGTTCGCTTTATGACTCATCGTTAGTCGATGACGACCAAAAGGACAATAAGACCAAAATGCGCCCCTCCGAACAGCTCAGCGCTATATTCAGCAGAGTCCGTGAGCTCAACGCCGTCAGGGACATATCCTTTGAACATCTGCAAAAAGAGCTTAAACTCAAAGGCATACACCACAGATCGCTGAAAAATCTCTCAAGAGCCGAGGCTGAATTTATCGAAGGCTACTACGCCTATGAGATAAAACCGTTCATCAACGCAAATATAATCGACAAGCGCCACCCGTTCCCGTTTCTTGTCAATAAATCCATCTATGTCATCACAAGGCTGTCTGCGAAGAATACCAAGTCTCTCGGCATCATCTCCTGCACCGATAAATTCAACAGGGTCGTTTTTGTCCCCGACGAGGAGACCGACAGCATCAACTATGTGCTCGTCGAGGAGATAATCTCTCACTACGCCGACGAGATCTTTGAAAATTATAAGATAGAGGAAAAAGCCCTTATGCGTGTCACCCGCAACGCCGATATCGACGTTGACGAGAGCTACGATTCCGAGCTTGATTTCAGACAGAATATGTCCGTAGTCATCAGTAAGCGCAAAAGGCTCTGCCCCGTAAGATTACAGATCTCAAAAGAACTTTCCGACAGTCTCACCGGTGCCCTTTGCGAAAGGCTTGAGCTTGCCGCAAAGCAGGTTTTTGTCGAAAAAGCTCCGCTTGACCTTTCATATGTCGGGGAACTCTTTGATAAAGCCTCCGGCAGAAAGAGCCTGTTCTTTGAAAAATTCGAGCCGCAAAGATCACCGATGATCGACCAGCTCAGACCTATGATCGAACAGATCGACGAGCATGACCTCTTTTTGTCCTACCCCTACGAGTCTATCGACCCGTTTCTCAGACTGCTCAACGAAGCAGCCGCAGACCCGACAGTCGTTTCGATAAAAATGACCCTCTACCGTGTCGCTAAGAATTCAAAGGTCGTTAAAGCCCTGTGTAAAGCAAGCGATAACGGAAAGGAAGTCATGGTGCTCGTCGAGCTTCGTGCAAGATTTGACGAGGAAAATAACATCGGCTGGTCCAAAGCCCTCGAAGAGTCGGGCTGCCACGTCATCTACGGACCTCCGGGAATGAAGGTGCATTCAAAGCTCTGCCTTATCACCAGAAACGTGAACGGCGAAGCTAAATATACCGTCCAGATAGGTACAGGCAACTATAACGAAAAGACCGCAAAGCTCTATACAGATTTCTGCCTGATGACTGCCAATACCGATATCGCCTCTGATGCAGCAGATGTGTTCAGAGCATTGTCAATGGGCGAACTGGTCGAGGACGCAAAGACCCTGCTTGTCGCTCCAAAGTGCCTGCAAAACAAGGTCCTTGAATTTATGGATAACGAAATTGCCCTTGCCAAAGCAGGCGGCGACGGCTATGTCGGCGCAAAGCTCAATTCGCTGACTGATAAGGTCATCATCGACAAGCTCATCGAGTGCTCGCAGGCTGGCGTAAAGGTCGAGCTTGTTATCCGTGGTATCTCCTGCCTCATCGCAGGCGTGAAGGGCGTTACCGATAATATCACCATTCGTTCGATAGTCGGAAGATTTCTTGAACATTCAAGAATATACATATTCGGCGCAGGCGTGAGAAAAAAAGTCTATATCTCCAGTGCTGACTATATGACCCGCAATACCACCAGGCGTGTCGAGGTCGGTGCGCCGGTACTTGACGAGCAGATAAAAAAACGTGTGCTGGAGTATTTTGATATCCAGCTCCACGATAACGTCAAAGCAAGGGTGATGAACTCCGACGGCATCTATACCCGGGCTGTAAGCAGCGCCGCAAATTGCTGTGCCCAGGAAAAGTTCATGGCTATGGCTTGCGAAAATGCACCGGCACTCGCTGCACCGCCGCCTGTGCAAGCAGCTCAGGCGATCCAGCCTGTCCGGCAAACACAGCCCGTCCTGACAGCGCAAACGCCCCAGCCTGTGCAGCAGACGGATCAGCCCATACCCGAAAAGAAAGGCTTCTGGGCAAGGCTCAAAGCCCTGTTCACACGAAAAAAATAATATAAAGCGGAGATATCTTCTCCGCTTCAGCTTGTCGCAAAACATTATGTTAAGTGAAACGTCCAAAGTTCATTGCAATTATACAACCGACCATACGCTTTGTTTTGGGGGCTTTCCGATCGCCCCCAAACCCCTTCGGACTAAAATTATCTTATTATTAATCATTATGGACAGACTTAAGCGGAGATATCTTCTCCGCTTTTTTGCATACAAAAATTCAGCTTCGTAACCATCATTGCAATGTGAAAAGCTATCATAATAAGGAGAAATAAAATTGTTCAGGCTCGCAAAATACTTAAAGCACTATAAAATACAAAGCATCTTCGGACCTCTGTTCAAGCTGATAGAGGCTTGCTTTGAGCTTGCCGTACCGCTGATAATGGCGGATATCATAGATACCGGCATCAAAAACGAGGACTCCTCATATATCCTGTGGCGCGGCGGCTTACTCATACTTCTCGGCGTTCTGGGACTTACCTGCTCGCTCACCGCACAGTATTTCGCCGCAAAAGCCTCCGTTGGCTTTGGCACCGAGCTGCGGTCTGCGCTGTTTTCACATATCAATTCCCTGTCCTACTCCGAGATCGACAAGCTCGGCAGCAATACCCTCGTCACCCGTATGACCTCCGATATCAACCAGGCTCAGACGGGCGTGAATATGATACTGCGCCTCTTTCTGCGTTCACCGTTCATCGTGCTCGGCTCGGTGATAATGGCATTCACCATTTCCGTCAGACTTACCCTCATCTTTCTTATCATCTCACCACTGCTTGCGTTTGTCATCTATAAGATAATGTCCCTGACCATACCACGCTATAAGCGTGTCCAGAAAACGCTTGACAAAACCAGCCTCATCACCTCCGAAGCGCTCGTCGGCACAAGAGTTATCCGTGCCTTTTCACGCCAGAAGGACGAGCAGACCGAGTTTGAAAACAACGCCGAGGAACTCAGAAGAATGCAGCTCATCGCCGGAAAAATATCCGCCGTGATGAACCCTGCGACCTATGTGATCGTCAACCTCGCTATCGCCGCAATACTCTGGTACGGCGGAAAAGCCGTCGATCTCGGCACTATCACCCAGGGCGAGGTCATCGCCCTGCTCAACTATATGAACCAGATCCTGCTTGCCCTGCTCGCAGTCGCATTGCTTGTGACCAATATCACCAAAATGTACGCCAGTGCAGGGAGGATCAATGAGGTCTTTGACGTAAGCCCAAGCGTCAGCGATAAGGATAATCAGCCCGTTACCGCCGTCACAGCAAGCCCCGCAGTTGAGTTCTGCGATGTCACCTTCAGCTATACGACCGGCGGCGAAAACGTCCTTGAAAACATCTCCTTTGCTGCAAACAAAGGCGAAACTATCGGGATCATCGGCGGCACAGGCTCCGGAAAATCCTCCGTCGTCAACCTAATTCCACGCTTTTATGACCCCTCACAGGGCAGCGTCCTCGTTGACGGTGTCGATGTTAAGAAATATCCGTTCACCCAGCTTCGTGGGAAAATAGGTATCGTCCCGCAAAAAGCCGTGCTGTTCAAAGGAACTATCCGTGATAATATGCGTTGGCGTGACAGCAGCGCCACCGACGAGCAGATCATGACCGCATTGGAAATTGCCCAGGCAGACGAATTTGTCAAGCAAAAACAGGGCGTGCTGGACTATGAGATACTCCAGGAAGGCAAAAACCTCTCCGGCGGTCAGCGGCAAAGACTCACTATCGCCCGTGCACTTGTCGGAAACCCCGAGATCCTTATCCTCGACGACTCCGCCAGTGCGCTTGATCTCGCAACAGATGCCCGCCTCAGAAAAGCTATCGCCGAACAAACTGCCGATATGACCGTTTTCATCGTCTCCCAGCGTATCTCGTCTATAAAGAACGCCGACAGGATAATCGTGCTCGAAGACGGAAAAATAGCAGGCACCGGCACCCATAGCGAGCTTTATAAAAGCTGCGGTGTCTACCGTGAGATCTGCCTGTCACAGCTCTCTGAAAAGGAGGTCGCGCAAAATGAGCAGTAGTACAAATACCCGACCCGGCGGCAGATCCGATTCTGTAAAGACCCTGAAAAAACTGCTTGCCTGCTCAGGATCATACCGCGCGCTTTTCGTTGTGTCAATGATCCTTGCCCTCATCAGTGTCGCCTGTACGCTGTATGCGCCTATCCTCATCGGTAAAGGCGTTGACGTTATCGTTGGCAAAGGTGATGTCAGCTTTGATAAGCTCGTCCCCATCATCGCAGGACTGCTCATACTCGTTGCAGTAACAGGCATCAGCCAGTGGCTCATGAGCATCTGTACCAATAAAATAACCTTCAATATCGTCCGTGATATCCGCAACCGTGCCTTCAGCAAGCTCCAGCGCCTGCCGCTTTCGTATATCGACAGCCACCCCCACGGCGACATCATCAGCCGTGTCATCACCGATGTCGAGCAGATCTCAGACGGCTTGCTCATGGGCTTTGCGCAGCTTTTCACAGGCATCTGCACTATCGTCGGAACACTCATTTTCATGCTTCTTATCAACGTTAAGATAGCCCTCGTGGTAGTTCTGATAACCCCACTTTCGCTGTTTGCAGCAAGGTTCGTTTCCCGCAGTACCTATAAGCTGTTCCATAAACAGTCCGTCGCAAGGGGCGAGCTTACCGGGCTTGTCGAGGAACTGACAGGCAGCCAGAAAACAGTCACCGCCATGTGCTATCAGCAGCAGGCGCAGCAAAGATTTGACCAAGCAAATAAACAGCTTGCCGATGTCAGCGTCAAAGCAATATTCTTTTCCAGCCTCACCAACCCCACCACCCGATTTGTCAACGGACTCGTCTATACAGGTGTCGGGATAGTCGGTGCATTCACCGTCTTTTCGGGCGCAATGAGCGTCGGCCAGCTTTCAAGCTTTCTCACCTATGCAAATCAGTATACCAAACCATTCAACGAAATTTCCGGCGTCATCACCGAGCTTCAGGGTGCCCTCGCCTCTGCACACCGTGTCTTTTCACTCATCGAAGAACCCGAGGAAAGCCCCGACAGCGACCTTAAAACGCTTGAGCATTTCGACGGGAGCGTTGATATCAACGATGTCAGCTTCTCATACAATCCGCAAAGACCGCTCATCGAGCACTTTGATCTGCACGTTAAAAAAGGTCAGCGCACCGCCATAGTCGGTCCTACCGGCTGCGGAAAAACCACAATGATAAACCTGCTGATGCGTTTTTACGACGTCGATAGCGGAAGCATCTGCGTCAGCGGCGAGAATGTCAGAAGCATCACCCGTGAATCCCTGCGTTCGGGATATGCTATGGTGCTTCAGGAAACATGGCTCAAAACAGGCACTATCCGTGAGAATATCGCCTATTCAAAACCCGATGCCACCGAAGCTGAGATAATCGCCGCCGCAAAAGCCGCCTATTGCCATAGCTTTATCAAGCGTCTGCCGCTTGGCTACGATACAGTCATATCCGATAGTTATGCCACACTTTCCGCAGGTCAGAAACAGCTGCTTTGTATCGCAAGGGTAATGCTGCGCCTGCCGCATATGCTGATACTTGACGAGGCAACATCGTCTATTGATACAAGAACCGAGATACTTGTCCAGAACGCCTTTGCAAAACTGATGCAGGGCAGAACGAGCTTCATCATCGCCCACCGCCTCTCTACAATAAAGGAAGCGGATAATATCATCGTTATGAAGCAAGGCCATATCATAGAGCAGGGCGACCATAAAACCCTTATGAGCAAAAATGGCTTCTATGCCGAACTCTATAACTCCCAGTTCACACAATAAATCAGAATTCAGCCGCCGCTGCGGCGCGCGTGTCCGTCGCATATAGGTTTGAGAGGACAGCGACTTTCGTTTCGCTCCGGGCTTTTATTTTGTTAGTATGGTATAATAACAGGTTTTTTCGTCCACCTTTTTCTCGTAAAAAAAGGTGGCGGGTCAAGGGCGGCGCCCTTGTCGCTCTCCGCAGAGAGCGAAAGCCCCTTACCCTGCGTAGAACTCTTTTTCTTCAAGCCATTATGGCTTGACGTTCGAGTGTTGAACCTGAACTTATTTAATATAGCCTCTTTCGGGGGCTTTCCGGTCATGCCCCACACCGTTCACAAGCGAACGCTCAACCCCTTCGGACACATACCCTGATTTGATATTAATTACCTAATGATTCAGCGCAAAAACAACGCCGCTGTAACACTTGATACAGCGGCGTTGTTGTGGGGGAGGAGAAAGAAGAAATTATTACAGTAAGACCCGTGAAAGCTCACGGTATAGATTCAAAGCAGCCGATTGTCAGGCTGTTTTGTTTTTTGTGTTTTTCTTTTTGCTATGTCTAAAGTATAACTGTTCTAACTTAAATCAACTTAAAGCAACAATGAAAGCTGTGTGAAAATAAAGCTGCATACAAGTTACCCTTGTATACAGCTTTTTTCAGTATCTGCAAATCAACCGTGCAACCCCGTCCTGCCTGACCAGCGAGATGTAGTCCTGCACCGTTTCAAGCTTTTGCTCAAACACTACCGCACCTTCCGCCTCCGAACGGTCCTCGTGCCTGTCTGAGCCTGCGACCTTGATAAGCCCGTAGCTGTCAGCGTACCAGTCCGCACGCCTGTTGAACTCAGGGTCGTGATTGCCGGCGTTAAAGACCTCCACCGCGTCAACGTCGTATGGGTAAAGCCTTATCGTGTCAATGTACCACGCCTCTCTGAACGGATGAGCGTGAACGATCATTCCGCCGCTTTCATGAATAAGCTTAATGTATTCCTTCACGCCTATCTCCATGACCTCGGGGTGAGCCTTCAGCCAATCCTCGTCCACACCATAAGTCAGCAGATCCGTGCCCAGATACGAGTACTCTATCCCGAAAAAGACCGATAAACCTATCCTGTCACCCTCAGCCTTTGCCGCCTTGTATCCACCGCAGTAAAGCTCGCACTTTGTATGCCAGTCAAGTTTTTTGTCCACCGCACAGTTGCCATTGAAAAAGTGGTCTGTGACGATTATTCCGTCGTAACCCTTTTGCTTGTAAAACCTCGCAAGCTCCGCACCGCCCAGCTCGCCGCAGGCACTTGCCTCGCTCGTGTGACAGTGCGTCTCGTAAATGTATTCCATCAGTCTGCTATCTTTCTTGCCTCAACATAGTATCTCTTGTCCCATGCGTGACCCATCGAGAACGTCTTTCTGGGCAGTGCACCGTCGCATATTACCGTCGGGAAAAGCTCTGACTTTGCCATATCCGGAAGCAGAACGCCCAGTGCGTCCCCACTCTTTGAAAGGCTGTCAATTACCTCAACACCGTGAATGTAGTCTATCTTTCCGCCGTTTTGCTTCATGTATCCGTCAAGGAAATTCTGTAACGAGCCAACAGTCAGCTTTGAGCTTGCCTTGTGAATGTAAAGATCCTCGTGACTGCCGTCTGTAACGACCGTTATCTTCTGCTCGCTCGGCTCTTTTGAAAGTCCGAGAGCGTCAGTCATCTCAGCCATAAGCTTTGCCCTGTCAATGCCCGTGCAGATCCTGTGTATAGCCTCGAATTCCAACGCCGGCGAATGAAGATTAACTATCTCAACAAGCGCATATCTGCACTTTGCATTCGTCATATCCTTGCCAGCATTGTTCGCCTTCTGCTCCTCGTAAAAAGCCTTCGCCGTCGCAAGCGAGTGGTTTCCGTCACCCATAGCAAACGTCAGCACAGCCTCGTTCTCATAGCCGTAGCGCTCATTGAAAGCAGCCTGCGAGTCAAACTCCTCCAGCTTTTCGAGCAGCCTTGCCTGCGTGTCCTTGTCTATCAGCCAGCCCGTGATGTGACCGCCGTTTTTCATCATATCAAAGTCATATACCTTTTCAAAGCTGTCTTTTTTCTCAGCAAGCGGCTCAACAATGCTCTTTTTCGCATCATCAATAAGTATCATAATGTGCGGCAGCTCAACCGGCGCACCACGCCTTACCTTTATTCTTGGGGGGATACGCTCAACGACAGTTGCCTCAGTCGCTCTTACCTTGCTGTTTGAACCTTTGTTGTAGTCATACTCCTCCAGGTCGATAGCGCCGACAATGCCTGCTCTCACCTTTCCGTCAGCCTGCACACGCTCAATGTAGATAAGCGCATCACTGTACTCGGTAAAAGTATCCTGCGCCATATATTCATTCATCTTCCCGTGAATTCTGTCAATGCGTGCATCAACGTCGTCACCCTCAAGATAGACCTCGGGGAGAATAAGATCAAGGGTCGTTTTGCTGCCCTGAGTTATCTTCTCAACGTCCGCCCAGTATTGCGGCTCGCTTGTGTACTGATCACACGCAACGACCGCCCACTTTGTCATATCCGTATCCTTTGGCAGAAGAATATCTGCCGGCTTGAATGCTGCCATTTAGATCAAACTCCTTTATGTTTAAGATTTTTGTTTTTAATATACAAGCTGCAAAGTATTGCTGCTTTTGATCGTTAGAGGTGAGAGGTAAGAGGTAAGAGGCTAAGTCCCGCAATAGCTGCCGCCGAATATATGACCGACTTTATCACATTTACAACCATATCTCCTACCTCTTACTTCTTATCTCTTACCTCTTACTTCTTATCTCTTATTTCTAAGCTGCATCTCGCTTTGCATCTGCACAAAGCCGTACTTTTCGTACAGCGGTCTGCCCATATCCGTCGCCTCAAGCGTTATATGCTCAACGCCCCTTGCCTTTGCGTCCTTCACCAGCAGCTCAAGCGTCCTGTACGCAATACCCTGCCGTCTGTATTCGGGGTCGGTGTACATATTCATAACATACGCCTTTTTGCCCGATGTCACATCGCAGGTCGGCATAACGCTGTAATAGCTCATACCTCCCGTGCCGATAAGTCTTTGCCCGTCAAAAACAAGATATGCCGTGTGGCTGCCGTCAGCAAGCGCCTTTTTATAGTACTCCCTCGACTGCCTTTCGATCTCGCTCATATCCGCATCCTCGGGCAGCTTGTTCGCCGCCTTCAGCACCATTACCCTTGACTTTACAAGCAGTTCAAGATCGCCCATATCCGCTTTTGTGAAATCATACTGCATATCCTATCTGCCTCCGAAATTGTTGTTTGGGTCGTTCTGATAGTACCCGCTGGGGTCATTGTGATAGTTGGGATAATTCCCATCAGGATAGTTAGGGTAATTCTGATAATTCCCGTTCTGATAGGGATAATTCTGATAAGGATAGCTCTGATAATTGGGATAGCCGTTTTGATAGCCCTGATACATATTGCTGTTGTACGGCGGATTGACATACGCAGCGAAATTTGCAGCATTGTTCGGCTGATCATTGCTCTTTACGATCGCTGCAGCAAGCATTCCGATGAATTCAAACAGCAGTATCGGCGAAATGATGAGCAGCATAATAAAGCCGTATCCGAACGTATCGGTCTTGTTGTTCGTGTCAAACCAGATCACTCCGCAAATTATGTTCCCTAAAAGACATATGCCCGTACATACCGCAAATATCACAAGCACATTTCCCTTAGGCTTGCCCTGCACCGGTCTCACTTTTTTGTAAAAATACCCTATCCACGCTGCAACTGCGATCGGAAGAAATATCATAAGCCCGATAAAACCGATTATCCACAGTACAACCGTATCTGTCGCCCACAAAAGACCTGATATAAGCACATTGATCGTAAAATAAGCTGCTAAAGCTGCCATGATCGTCCCCCCTATGTGCTAAAACAGGGCGGCAAAAACTTACCACCCTGCTTGTCAACTTATTCTTCTGTTTGTGTATCGTCAGCCGCCTTGTTTTCAGCAGCTTCCTTCTCAGCCTGTGCGGTGGTGGTTTTGTTAGCGCCGCAGCAGTTCTTGTATTTCTTTCCGCTTCCGCAAGGGCAAAGCTGGTTTCTGCCGATCTTCTCCTTCTTGCGGATAGTCATATTGTGATGTACCTTGTTTTCCTTGTAAACGTCCTCACGCTTCGGAGCTTCCTCGTTCTTTCTCACCTGTATCGTGAACAGCATTCTGACAGTGTCCTCACGGATCGAAGCTACCATTTCGTCGAACATAGCCATACCTTCAACACGGTATTCAACAACAGGGTTCTTCTGACCGTAAGAACGCAGACCGATACCCTTTTTCAGCTCCTCCATGTCGTCGATGTGAGCCATCCACTTCGTGTCGACCACCTTGAGCAGACAAACTCTCTCCACCTCATGCAGCATCTCTGCTCCAAGCTCTTCCTCACGCTTCTTGTAAAGTGCGTTTGCCCTGTCAGTAAGCTCCTTGATAATATCCTCCTTGTTGACATCATCAAGCTCCTGAACCGTGTAGTTGAAATCGTCCTCTGTGGTGAGCAGTCCCGCAAGATGCTCCTTCAGACCTGCAAGGTTCCAGTCGTCCTTGATGTCATCATCAAGCAGATATGCGTCAACCGAATCAACAACATACTGGTTTATCATATTGAGAATGTAATCATGTACGTCCTCACCGTCAAGCACCTTCTGACGCTGACCGTAAATGATCTCACGCTGAGTGTTCATAACGTCGTCGTAGTTGAGGACATTCTTTCTGATATTGAAGTTTCTGCCCTCGATCTTCTTCTGCGATGACTCGATGATGTTTGAAAGCATCTTGGACTGTATAGGTGTGTTCTCGTCCACCTTCAGAGCGTCCATAAGACCCGTCACCTTGTCGCCGCCGAAAATTCTCATAAGATCGTCCTCAAGTGAAAGGAAGAATGTGCTCTCACCCGGGTCGCCCTGACGTCCCGAACGTCCGCGCAGCTGATTGTCGATACGCCTTGCCTCGTGTCTTTCAGTACCTATGATGTAAAGACCTCCGGCTTCTCTCACCTTGTCAGCAAGCTCAGCTACCTCAGCTGAGAACTGCTTGTAAAGCTCCTCGTATCTCTTTCTTGCCGCAAGTATCTCCTCGTCCTCAGTCACCGACGGACCCGAAGCCGCAACAGCTATCTCCTCTGAGTAGCCCTCCTTCTGAAGCTGAGCAAGCGCCTTGTATTCAGCATTACCGCCCAGCATGATGTCCGTACCACGTCCTGCCATGTTGGTCGCAATGGTTACTGCGCCGAACTTACCTGCCTGCGCAACGATAAGCGCTTCCTTATCGTGATACTTAGCATTGAGCACCTCATGCTTAATGCCCTTGTTTTTCAGAAGCTTTGAAAGATATTCACTCTTTTCGATAGATACCGTACCCACCAGTACAGGCTGACCCTTTGCGTGGCATTCCTGTATCTGCTCGATAACAGCGTTGTATTTGCCCTTTTCAGTCTTGAAGATAACATCGGGGTGGTCGATCCTTGCGATAGGCTTGTTTGTCGGCACCTCGATAACATCAAGCTTGTAGATCTCCCTGAACTCGTCCTCTTCGGTAAGAGCCGTACCTGTCATACCCGACAGCTTCTCGTACAGACGGAAGTAGTTCTGGAAGGTGATAGTTGCGATAGTCTTTGACTCTCTTGCTACCTCAACGCCTTCCTTTGCCTCGATAGCCTGGTGCAGACCGTCGTTGAAGCGTCTGCCGATCATAATACGTCCGGTGAACTCGTCAACGATGAGCACCTCTCCGTCCTTGACAACGTAGTCGATGTCCTTTCTCATCGTGCCGTTAGCCTTGATAGCCTGGTTGATGTGGTGTAAAAGCGTCATATTCTCGGTGTCCATAAGGTTGATGACGTTGAACGCCTTCTCAGCCTTCTTTACACCGCTTTTGGTCAGCGTAGCCGTCCTTGCCTTCTCGTCGATTATGTAATCGCCGCCGAGCGCATCGTTGTCAGCCTTGTCGTCCATCTCAACGACCGTAACAGGCTTCAGGGTCTTTGCGAATCTGTCAGCAAGCGTGTAAAGCTGTGTGGACTTGTCGCCCTGACCCGAAATGATAAGCGGAGTTCTTGCCTCGTCTATAAGGATAGAGTCCACCTCGTCCACGATAGCGAACGAGTGCTCTCTTTGCACCTTGTCTTTTTTGTATATGACCATGTTGTCACGCAGATAGTCAAAACCGAACTCGTTGTTCGTACCATAGGTGATGTCCGAGAAATAAGCCTTTCTCTTCTCATCATGGTTCATTCCCGGCAGAACACAGCCGATAGTGCAGTTGAGGAATTTGAATACCTTTCCCATTTCCTCCGACTGGAACTTTGCCAGATAATCGTTGACCGTAACAACGTGAACGCCCTTGCCGTCCAGCGAGTTTGCATACGCCGCAAGACACGCAACAAGGGTTTTACCTTCACCTGTTTTCATCTCAGCGATACGTCCCTGATGCAAAACGATAGCACCGATGATCTGGACCGGGTAAGCCTTTTTGTCAAGCACCCTGTATGCAGCCTCACGGCATACAGCCAGAGCGTCAACGAGTACATCGTCAAGCGTCTCACCGTTTTTGACCCTTTCTCTGAGAATATCAGTCTGTCCGGACAGCTCCTTGTTGTCCATAGCCTGGTATTTTTCCTCAAGGTCAAGCACCGCCTGCTTGATAGGCTCTATCTTTTTAAGCTCTTTTTTAGAGTAGTTGCCGAATAACTTATCTACTAAACCCATTTTATCTTTCCACCTTTTGTCAATTATCTTTTTTGATACGGGTATTTTCTCATATAGCTACAAAAATACATAATATATTATACAACAAGCGAATAAGAATGTCAACCAAAATCGCAAAACTTTTAACATAGACCGCAAACAAAAACAGCCGGGTTTTATCCCGGCTGTTCGCAATTAATAATCAATCCTTTGTCTCGACCTTTTTGATGTCTTCCGACTGATCTTTTGTCAGATCAAGTGTCGTGAACATCTCCGTGTCAGGCAGCTGCATATTAAAGCCCTGTGTGCAGTCTATTTTAAGCTCTGCTTTATCAACATCAAGCTCAAGTACATGACCGCCGTACTTTTTATCCTTTGAAACAAAATGCAGATGCCAGCCTGCGGCATTGAGATCTTCCATATACTGCGGACAGTACAAAGCGACAACCGTTCCCTCTATATTATCCCAGCTGAATTCTCTCTGATCGGTTTTAAGCGCCTCTGCAAGCGGCTTGTACGGTTTTTCCTGTTTCAGCTCGCTGCGTGCGTGCATCTTTTTGAACGTTCCGTCAACTCTGACCATATAGAATTGGTTCCTGCCGAGCTTTTCGACCTTTTCATCAAGCAGCTTTTTAAGATCTGCAATGCTTGAAACACCGCTGATATCCTGCTTTTCATCGGAGTCAAAAAATGTTACATTTGCAAACGGGATAGTTTCGTCATCAGGTGCAGTTTCTATCGAGCCATCTGATTTTGCCCTGTAAACTGTTCCGTCCACCATGATAAGCTCTCCGTTGACACCCTCGAATGTCCCTATGCCCGTATCACCTTTTTGTTTCAGCTCCTTGACGCTTACGCTTCCGTTATAGTCGCCAAGTGTCAGACCCTGCAAAAGTGATACCTGATAGATAGTTTCTCTGTCAGCCTTGCTTTCGCCCTCTTTGCTGTCAGCAGCGCTTTCACTTTGCGCCTGTGACGAGCTGCCCGAGGTCTTTTCGGTATCTGCCGTGCTTGAGCTGTCACCGCACGCAGTCACACAAGCCGCCATTGCCATCGACAAAACCAGCGCCAAAGCTCTCTTTTTCATAAATATCGCTCCCTTGCATCATTTATATGTATATTGTATCACCGCCGCCTGTCTTTGTCAATACAGCAACTGCATTTGACTTATCTCCAGCTATATGTTATAATTAATTATTAATGTACTAAAACAAGGAGAGTAAAAAATGATAACAGTTTCAAACGTCAGCATTTCCTTTGCAGGTCAGCAGCTTTTCAAGGACGTTGACCTCAAATTCACTGAGAACAACTGCTACGGCATCATCGGCGCAAACGGCGCAGGCAAATCCACATTCCTGCGTATCCTCTGCGGCGAGCTTGAACCCACCACCGGCGAGGTCATTATCCCCAAGGATACACGCCTTTCTGTGCTTCGTCAGGATCACTTCGCCTTTGACGAGTACACCGTCCTTGATACCGTTATAATGGGAAATAAGCGCCTTTACGACATTATGCAGGAAAAAGATGCGCTGTACGCCAAGGAGGATTTCTCCGAGCAGGACGGCGAGCGTGCAGGTGTGCTTGAAAGCGAGTTTGCCGAGCTTAACGGCTGGGAAGCAGAAGCCGATGCCTCCAAGCTGATACAGGGACTTGGTCTGCCCGAGGATATCCTCTATTCGCAGATGTCCGCCCTCAGCGGTAACGAAAAGGTCAAAGTGCTGCTTGCGCAGGCGCTTTTCGGCAACCCCGATATCATCATGCTCGATGAGCCTACCAACCACCTCGACATCGACGCTGTCAGCTGGCTGGAAGATTTTCTTTCGGACTATTTCGGAACCGTGCTTGTCGTTTCCCACGACAGACACTTTCTCAATAACGTCTGCACCCATATAGTCGATATCGACTATACAAAGATAAAAATGTACGTCGGCAACTACGAGTTCTGGTACGAGTCATCACAGCTTATGCAGAGAATGATAAACAACCAGAACAAAAAGACCGAGGAGAAGATCAAAGAATTGCAGGAGTTTATCCAGCGTTTCTCCGCCAATAAGTCAAAATCCAAACAGGCAACTTCAAGAAGAAAACTGCTTGATAAGCTTACCGTCGAGGAGCTTCCCGCATCGTCAAGAAAGTACCCATATATCGGCTTTACAATGGACAGAGAGCTTGGCAAGGACGTTTTGAAGGTCAACGGCATCTCCAAAACAGTTGACGGCGTAAAGCTGCTCAACAACGTGTCCTTTACCCTTTCAAGAACCGATAAGGTCGCTTTTATCGGCGAGTCAGAGCAGGCGATCACAATGCTGTTCAAGATCCTTGCCGAGGAAGAGCAGCCCGACGAGGGAACCATCAAGTGGGGCGTTTCGACCTCTCGTTCATACTTCCCTATCGACAATTCAAGCTACTTCAACGATAACGATACGACCATCGTTGACTGGCTCAGACAGTATTCCCGATCCGAGATAACCGATACTTATCTGCGTGGCTTTCTGGGTAAGATGCTGTTCTCCGGCGACGAGATATATAAGCCCGTCAAGGTGCTCTCCGGCGGCGAAAAGGTAAGGTGTATGTTCTCACGAATGATGCTGTTCGGCTCAAACGTGCTTATCCTTGACAGACCGACCAACCACCTCGACCTTGAATCTATCACCGCCGTGAACAATGGACTTTCCGAGTTCAAGGGCGTAGTGATATTTGCGACCCACGACCACGAGATCGCCCAGACCGTCGCAAACAGGGTCATCGAGATCACCCCCGACGGCTGCCTCGACCGAATGGGGACCTACGAGGAGTTTCTCGACTTCCGCCGTGAGCGTGGCATGAAGTCATTTATCGAATAACATAAATCAGAATTTAGCCGCCGCTGCGACGCGCGTGTCCGTCGCATATCAGTATGAGATGACAACCGCCTTTGTGCCGCTCCGGGCTTTCATTTTGTTAGTACGGTAAATTAGAATTAATGGATATATTCAAACTTTCAAGACCTGTAAATAAACAGGTTTTTTCGTCCACCTTTTTCTCGTAAAAAAAGGTGGCGGGTCAAGGGCGGCGCCCTTGTCGC
>CADAHS010000049.1 GCA_902787825.1 uncultured Ruminococcus sp.
CTAACAAAATGAAAGCCCGGAGCGGCACAAAGGCGGTTGTCATCTCATACTGATATGCGACGGACACGCGCGCCGCAGCGGCGGCAAATTCTGATTTATGTTAAGGCAATAGAAACGCCATAGTACTTATGAATGAACATCAGAAATACTATGGCTTAAAATTTCTATATATCAGAACTGCTTATGACCGGCAGTTCTTCAGTTTTTATAATTTGCAGAGATCATCTTCTCTGAACTTTCTTTGAGTTCTTGGCAGCTTTGCCCTTGCCTTTTTTAGCGATGTGTTTTTCCCACATGACCCAGAGTGTAGGTGCGATGCAGTTTGAAGAATACACACCTGCGATCATACCAATAATAAGCGGGAATGCGAAGCTGATTATTGAGGAAACGCCTGCGATGAAGCAGACTACACAGACGGTCGCCATGGCAAGAACGGTGGTAACGGTCGTATGGATCGAACGTCCCATTGTCTGGGTGATCGACAGATTAACGAGCTGGTCAAGCTCATACTTGCTGCCGACAAGTCTCTCGTTCTCACGGATACGGTCATAGATGATGATCGTTGCATTGATAGAGTAACCAAGTATTGTAAGCAGCACTGCCATAAAGTTTGCGTTTATATCGAAGCGGCAGATCACGAAGCAGCCGTATACCATACACATATCGTGTGTAAGTGCTACTACCGAGAACACGCCGGCAGAGATACCGCCGATCTTTCTGAATCTGAAGCCGATATAGATTATCGTGATGACTGCGGCAAATGCGCAGGCAACCAGACATTTGAGGAAGAAGTCAAAGCCGTTTGAAGCGGCAACGTCGGTGGACTCGAGCACCTTGATATCGTTGTCCTTGAATTTTTCCGTGAGTGCAGTTTTGATCGCATTCTGCTTGGTATCGCTGATACCTTCCTTTGATGAGAACTGGATCTTGATCGTAGTGGTATTTGAAGCGGTGTCCTCACCGAGAGTTACGGTTGCTTTTTCCGTAACGGCATCTGCCACGACATCTTCAATATCAGCGGTCTTGATCTCACCCTCGTATGAGTAGGTCAGGATAGTACCGCCCTTGAACTCGATTGCGACATTGAGCTTGATAACAAATGTCAGCACAACGAATGCCACGATGAGCAGGCACGAGATAGCATAGAAGATCTTTCGTTTTTCGTAGACCTTTAAGATCTTTGGTTCTTTCTTATCCATCTAACTTAGCACCTCCGTAAAGCTTGCGGTTTCTGAGGAACTTGAACTTGGAAAGAGATGCCAGCATAAGTCTTGAACAGAAAATACCGAATACAAAGTTGAGTATGATACCTACCAGCAGGGTATAGCCAAGTGAATAGATCGTACCTGCGGTGGAAGCGCCGAATGCTGCGAAAAGCGGGCTGAGCAGAGTTCCGAAAACGCTGTCTGTCGGTCCGAATGCACCCATAAGGATAACTGCGACGAACACGACGGTGATGTTTCCGTCGAACACTGCGCTCCAAGCTCTTTTATAGCCAAGCTCGATAGCGCCGTTGAGCGTTTTGCCGTTGTTAAGCTCTTCCTTGATACGCTCAGCAGTGATAACGTTTGCGTCAACGCCCATACCTATTGCAAGGATTATACCTGCGATACCCGGTATAGTGAGTGTGAATGAAGGAAGGTTTCCGAAAAATCCCGAGATGCAGGCGATCGTTCCGACTACCTGTCCGAAAAGTGCGATAGAAGCAACAAATCCGGGAAGTCTGTAAAAGATCATCATATACACAGCGATGATACAGAATGCGATAACGCCTGCAAGAAGCATTGCGTTGAGGGCACCCTCACCAAGTGATGCGGAGATGATGTTTGTGCTTGTGGTGGAAAGCTTGAACGGCAGCGCACCTGCGTTGATCTTATTTGCAAGGCTGCTTGCCTCGTCCCAGCTGAAGTTACCGGTGATACGGCAGCTTCCGTCGGTGATAGGTTCATTTACGCTCGGTGCGGAAATGCAGGTATCGTCCATCCAGATAGAGATCTGTCCATTGCTGGCGGAAAGCTCTGTGGTTGCGTCACCGAAAGCTTTCTTTCCGCTGTCATACAGCTCAAGGCTTACTGCAAAGCCCGAAGCACCGTTAGATGTATCGGAATATGCGGTAGCCTTTTTAACGTCCTTACCTGTGAGAACCTGCTCGCCTGTCTTCTCGGCTCCCTTACGGAAGGTGAGCAATGCGGTCTCGCCAAGCTCTGCAACTGCGGCTTCAGGGTCAAAGTCCTCTTCGCCTGCCTGCCACGGGAAGGATACCATTATTCTTTTCTTGGAGTAGTCAACGTATACCTCGCTGTCTGTGATGTTCAGACCAACGAGTCTTTGCTCGATGATAGCCTTTGCAGCGTCCATATCGTCGTTGGAAATGTCGCTGGTATCAGGCTGGTCGCTGCTGCCGTCAGATGCCGCAGGCTCGAATGTGGCGTTGACACCGCCCTGAATATCTATACCCCAGCGTATCTCATCAGCACCCTTTATGTAGGTGTGCTTGGTGTCGCCGTAATATGTGTTCACACCGAAGAATGTCAGATAGGCAAACGCCAGTATACATATCAGCACGATGAAGAACACCGGTCTTGTTACTTTCTTCACCTTAAATCCTCCTAAATAAAGTATCCACCGCAAGGTGGTCGTTTGTATTCAAAACAATTATTGGTGTGACCCTGTTTAAAGTCACATTTGATTAAATACATTCATTTTTAAATTATATTACTTTTTTCTGAAAAAGTCAAGCGTTTACGCATATTTCTTTGATAGGGCTGTTATTTTGTGCATATTTTATGATAAGCATTTTGACTTTTGGACACAAATGTGTTATAATTGTATCATAAATTCATCAGGAAACGGAGAATCAAAATGGATATCAACAGCACACTCGCAAAGGAATTCGATCTGAAACAGCAGCAGGTGGACAACACCGTTGAGCTTATAGATGACGGAAAGACGATACCTTTTATTGCAAGATACCGTAAAGAGGTCACAGGCTCGCTGGACGATCAGCTGCTCAGAGAGCTTTTTGACAGGCTTACCTATCTGCGTAATCTTGAAAAGCGCAAAGAGGAGGTCAGGGCTTCGATAACAGAGCAGGAGAAGATGACAGATGAGCTTGAAAAGGCGATCAGCGATGCGATGACGCTTGTCGAGGTGGAGGACATTTACCGCCCGTATAAGCCCAAGAGAAAGACGAGGGCGAGCGTTGCAAGGGAAAAGGGGCTGGAGGAGCTTGCGGCATTCGTGCTTGAACAGGATCCCTCGGCAGATCCGGAGGCTGAGGCGCAAAGATTCATTAGTGAGGAGAAGGGTGTTGCGGACACGCAGGAGGCGCTTCAGGGGGCAATGGACATAATTGCCGAGGACATTTCCGATTGTGCGGAGCTCAGAAAGTATCTCAGGACACTTTTCTCACAGATAGGCAAGATATCATCTGCTGCTTCGTCAGAGGACGCAGATGCGGTATATCAGAATTATTTTGAGTTCTCGGAGGGCGTTTCAAAAATAGCCGGACACAGGGTGCTTGCTATTGACAGAGGTGAGAAAGAGGGCGCTTTGAAGGTCAGCGTAGATGTTCCCGAGGGTGCAGGCGAAAGAGCAGTTACCTCACGGTATGTAAAGAACGCATCTGCCTGTGGTCAGCTTGTTGAAGCGGCTTGTGTTGACAGCTACAAGCGGCTGATATATCCGTCTATTGAGCGTGAGATACGTTCAGAGCTTTCGCAGAATGCGCAGGAAGGCGCAATAAAAGTATTTTCTTCAAATCTTCGTCAGCTGTTGATGGCGCCGCCTGTCAAGGGAACGGTGACACTGGGGCTTGACCCGGGATACGCTCACGGCTGCAAGATCGCAGTTGTTGACGAGACGGGAAAGGTGCTGGACACGAGCATAGTTTACCTCACGCCTCCGAGAAAGGAGACTGAAAAGGCAAAGCGGATAATCTCAAAGATGATAGAGAGAAACGGTGTCACGACTATTGCTATCGGAAACGGAACAGCTTCAAGAGAGTCGGAGCAGTTCGTAGCGGAGCTTCTGAAGGAGATACCGCAGAAGGTGTCATACATGGTCGTTTCGGAGGCAGGCGCTTCGGTATACTCGGCTTCAAAGCTTGCTGCTGAGGAGTTCCCTGATTATGATGTTTCGCTGCGTTCGGCAGTTTCGATCGCACGAAGAATGCAGGATCCGCTGGCAGAGCTTGTAAAGATCGACCCCAAAGCTATCGGTGTGGGACAGTATCAGCATGATATGCCAAAGGCACGAATGGACGAGGCTCTGAGGGGTGTGGTAGAGGACTGCGTGAACTCGGTCGGCGTTGATCTGAACACGGCTTCGTACTCGCTGCTTTCGTACATAGCAGGCATAAATACGACGGTCGCAAAGAACATTGTTGCTTACCGTGAGCAAAACGGTGCTTTCACTGACAGAAAACAGCTGATGAAGGTCGCAAAGCTCGGTGCTAAGGCATTTGAGCAGTGCGCCGGATTTTTGCGTGTTCCGGGTGCGAAGGATCCGCTTGACAACACGGGCGTTCACCCGGAGTCTTACGATGCGGCCAAGGCACTCATAAAGGAATGTGGCTTCACGGTTGCGGACATGGGCGACAGGGAGCTTATACACAAGAAGGTTACAGACGTTGGCATAAGCAAGCTTGCTTCGGACATCGGAGTGGGTATACCGACGCTGGAGGATATTGTAAAGGAGCTTGAAAAGCCGGGACGTGACCCTCGTGATGAGCTTCCGCCGCCACTGATGAGAAGCGGAGATGTTATGGAGCTTTCCGACCTCAAAGAGGGTATGGAGCTTATGGGAACGGTGCGCAACGTTATCGACTTTGGTGCGTTTGTGGATATCGGTGTTCACGAGGACGGTCTTGTGCATATCTCGCAGATGTCAAACAAGTTTATCAAGCACCCTCTGGAGGTCGTGAAGGTCGGCGATGTGGTCAAGGTATGGGTGCTCGGCGTTGATCTTAAACGCAAACGTATCTCCCTCACAATGAAGCAGCCGAAGTAATGTAAATCAGAATTTGCCGCCGCTGCGGCGCGCAATCCCCACGCCCTCAGTTTTGGGAGAGCTGTTTCTTTGTCCGGCTCGGGGCTAAATTTCTTTGGAGCTGTAAATATAAACTATTACTATCAAATTAATAGTTTTGCACCCGAAGGGGCTCGGACGGGCGCAAATTTGCGGAAAGCCCCCGAAAAAAGCAAGAACAACAGATGTAAGAGGTAAGACATTTAGCGGCAAGTTTGACCGCTAAACTATCAATTATTATTGATACAAAGCTTGCTCTCTCGTCTAAGGGGGAAACCCATAAGTGAGAACAGGACGCCTCGCCTTTATGGCGTGGGTGAGCGGACTTTTCTCCCCTCTGTGTTTCCCCCTTAGCAACCCCCTTCCCGTCACCCCTCATTTGCCGCCACCCCCTCAAATCTTCAGCAGGCGGTCACGTTGACCTTTATGTGACATTTGTTACAGCGGCAGTGACGGGGTGCTGATTTCCCTGTTGCCTGCCGAGTTCTTGCTATCATTGTGCAGTTACGCAGATTGCGGAGTCGTTTAGGTTTACAGGCTCGGAATACTGTTTTTCAAGGTAGCCTCTTGCGAGGCTATTAGATAAGTTTGATAAGGCAAATTATGATTTACAATACTAACAAAATTAAAGCCCGGAGCGGCACAAAGGCGGTTGTCATTTCACTCTGATATGCGACGGACACGCGCGCCGCAGCGGCGGCGGCAAATTCTGATTTAGATTAGAAACAGATGACAAAACGGGGAGAAATAATATGTATTACAAGAATTACGGGATCAACGGTGAGCTTGAAAAAATGTTCAACTCACCTGTGAACAAGGTAGTCACTCTCGAAGAAAACCAACGGATAATCAAGCTTTACAGAGCCTTTCTGCTAAAGGACGAAAAGGTGATGTTTGAGTGCGCCGGAGATGTTCCCAAGCAAAAGAAAAAACACACAAAGATATTTAAAAAATACTTCGACATAAAGTCTATGATCTGCACGGCGCTTATCATCATTGCTGCTGTGGTGCTTTTCATTCTGTGGCTAAACAACACGGCAAGGTCGGTGCTTCTGATACTTGCGCTGGCATTCCCGGTAGTTTACACAACGGGTGTGCTGATTTACTGGCACCTTATCGACCAAAGCCCGGATCTGGAGGCGATAGGTAAAATAAAATACCTTATCACCGACAAGAGAATAATCGCACGGCACAGAGAGGACGTTGACATAACAGACATTGACGACATTATTTATGTCATTCCCGAAAAAAGGGCAGAGAAAAAAGGCAACGTTATTTTTGCAACAAGCGCACCTGACTACCCGATGATATTCGGCGGCGCTTATCAGAACAACGGCATCTATATGACCAGAGATTATTCAACAGCCTTTGAGATAATCAGAAGCCTTGTTATGGACAGGGACAGACGCAGAGAGTTTATTGACGAAAATCAGCCTGACAGGATCAAAAATGCATCTGCACCCGACAGAAGATATCACAGAACTATCGTTACGGACTACGGCGAGGGACTTCACAAACAAAAAGTCAACGCCGAAATGGACGAGCTGGAGCTTCCGGATCAGCTGACAATGGACGCTCTGCTCACCGTGGACGAAGATTATAAACAACAAGACAGTGAGGAGTAGTAAAGATGGAACTTAAAAACAATATGCGTTCACAGGTGCTTATTGATGCACTTCCGTATATCCAGAAATATCACGACAAGATAGTTGTGGTAAAATACGGCGGAAACGCTATGACCAACAATGAACTAAAAGACGCTGTGATGAACGACATCGTACTTCTGAACATGGTCGGAATAAAGGTCGTTCTCGTTCACGGCGGCGGACCGGAAATAAACGCTATGCTCAAAAAGGTCGGCAAGGAAAGCAAGTTCATAGGCGGTCTGCGCTACACAGATGAGGAAACTATCGACATCGTTAAAATGGTACTTTGCGGCAAGGTAAACAAGGAGCTTGTAAGTGCACTTCAGATGCACGGCGGAAAGGCTCTGGGGCTTTGCGGCTGTGACGGTCAGATGATCGTTGCGCAGAAGCTGACGGGAGATGTTGATCTGGGCTACGTCGGTGACATCAAGAAGATCACCACCAAGCCTATAATAGACGCTCTGAACAACGGCTATGTTCCGATAATCTCGACCGTTGGCATCGGAGAGGACGGACAGAGCTACAACATAAACGCTGACACTGCGGCTTCACGCATAGCTGCCTGCCTGCGTGCGGAAAACCTGATACTTATGACAGATATTGTGGGGCTGCTTGAGGACAAGGACGACGAATCGACACTTATCCCGACGGTAAATGTCAGCGAGGTATCATACCTCAAAAAGAAAGGCATTATCAGCGGCGGTATGATACCTAAGATCGACTGCTGCGTGGAGGCAGTCAGACGAGGTGTCAGAAAGACATCTATCATCGACGGCAGGATACCTCACTCTATCCTTATCGAGCTTCTCACCAACGAGGGCATCGGTACTCAGTTCATCTGATATAATACGCATATGGACGATAAAACAAAAAAGACCGCCCTGATGGTCACAACGATAGTCACTGCATCATGCCTTGTACTTGCGCTGGGACTTGGAGTGCTGTCACGGTTTATGAGCGTAAGCGTTGTGTTTTATTATATCATCGCTTATATCGCACTGTTCTCGATGCTGACAGACAACTGCATACGCAAAAAAGGCATCGTGCGTTTCATTATGGTGCTTATTTACAGCGTATGTATTGCGGCGATAACACTGCTCATATTTTTCAAGGGGTGACAATAATTTAACGCTAAGCCGGAATACTGCGGAAATTACCTTGAAACAGTCAACTTCAGGTACTGTCCCGAAGAAGAAAACAGAGGCAGCCCATACAACTCAGATTTTGATATAAAGTAGTTTAGGACGGTTTCTCGGGTATTCTCAGTACCGGGAGTATGACCACAGGAAGCTTGCAGAGTTGATCAGGCAGCTTGAGGATCTTATGTTTGCAAGGATAAACGAGGTCGTGTTTCAGGAGATAGGCGCAGGTCAGAAGATCTTTTTCAAAGGTGACGGTCAGGGACACATCAGCGTATCGGGAACGATACACAGTGACGATGTAATATCACAGTCACTGAGTTTTGGGTTCACAACAGACCAGACAGTGTTCCCGAAGTTTATAGATCAGCTGAAAGAATTATAATTGAAATACTTTGGAGGGAAAGTAAAATGAATACGATAGAAAAATTCAACGAGCACGTTATGGCGACATACGGGCGGCTTGACATCGTGCTTGAAAGTGGCAAGGGTCAGACTGCGAATGCAGAGGACGGCAAGCAGTACATCGACTTTGGTTCGGGCATCGGAACGAACAGTCTTGGCTACTGCGACAGCGACTGGGCTGATGCGATCTGCGCTCAGGCAAGAAGCATACAGCACACATCAAATTACTACTACACAAAGGTACAGGCGGATTTTGCCGACAAGCTTTGCACAAGCACAGGATACAAAAAAGTTTTCTTTGGGAACTCGGGTGCGGAGGCTAACGAATGTGCAATAAAGCTTGCAAGGAAATACAGCTTTGACAAGTACGGTAAGGACGCTGAGAGAAATATCATAATCACTCTTGTGAACAGCTTTCACGGCAGGACGCTGGCGACACTTTCAGCTACGGGACAGGACGTTTTCCACAACTACTTTTTCCCGTTCCTTGAAGGCTTTGTGAACGTTGAGGCAAACAACACTGACGATCTCAAAGCAAAGCTTTCGCAGTACAAAGGCAAGGTCTGTGCGGTGATGTTTGAGTTCGTACAGGGTGAGGGCGGTGTATGTCCGCTGACACAGGAGTTCGTTGATGCGATATTTGAAGAATGCGCAAAGGACGATATTCTCACCATAGCTGACGAGGTGCAGACGGGTGTTGGCAGAACAGGTGCGATACTCACATCAAAGATCTTCGGTGTGAAGCCGAACATCACGACGCTTGCAAAGGGACTTGCCGGCGGTGTGCCTGTGGGTGCGTGCCTTGCAGACGAAAAGTGCTGCGACGTACTGACAAAGAGCACACACGGTTCGACTTTCGGCGGAAACCCGCTGGCTTGTGCGGGCGGACAGGTGGTCCTCAACAAAGTGAGCGACCCTGAATTCATTAAGGAGATAAACCGCAAGGCTGAGCTTTTCAGAGAGCTTCTTTCACAGATCGACGAGGTAGAGGGCGTTGACGGTCTGGGGCTTATGATAGGTGTTCGTCTTAAAACCAAAAAGGCTTCGGACATACTTACAAAGTGCGCTGAAAAGGGATTGCTGATACTTACCGCAAAAAAGAAGCTGAGATTTCTGCCGCCGCTTAATATCAGCGATGAAAACATCAAGGCAGGAATGGCGATACTTAAAGAAATACTTGACAACTAAGGAGGACGGCCAAAATGAAACATTTACTGAAATTACTTGATCTCTCAAAAGAAGAGATAATAGAAATACTCAACCTCGCTGACCAGCTCAAATACGAGAACAAAAACGGCATCGAGCACAAGATCCTAAAGGGCAAGACGCTGGGTATGATATTCCAGAAATCTTCCACACGAACAAGAGTTTCGTTTGAAACGGGTATGTACCAGCTCGGAGGTCAGGCGCTTTTCCTTTCAAACCGTGATCTTCAGATCGGCAGAGGTGAGCCTGTTCAGGACACTGCGAGAGTGCTGTCACGCTACATTGACGGCATTATGATCCGCACTTTCGAGCAGAAGGAGGTCGAGGATCTGGCGCAGTACGGCTCTATCCCGATCATCAACGGTCTGACCGATTTCTGCCACCCATGTCAGGTGCTTGCTGATCTTATGACTATCCGTGAGTTCAAGGGGCGTTTTGAAGGATTGAAGATGTGCTACATCGGTGACGGCAACAACATGGCAAACTCGCTGATCGTGGGCGGTCTGAAGGTCGGAATGAGCGTTTCTATTGCCTGCCCGAAGGACTATCAGCCTGATACTGAGGTGCTTGAATTTGCAAAGGACTTCGGCGATATGTTCTCGATGACCGATGTGCCGCTTGAAGCTGCAAAGGACGCAGATGTGCTGTTCACGGACGTATGGACATCTATGGGCGAGGAAGCTGAGACTGAAAAGAGGAAGCTCGCTTTCAAGGGCTATCAGATAAATGATGAAATAATGGCTGCCGCAAAGCCCGACGCTATGGTTCAGCACTGCCTGCCTGCTCACCGTGAGGAAGAGATAACCGAGAAGGTCTTTGAGGCGCACGCTAACGAGATCTTTGAAGAGGCTGAAAACCGCCTGCACGCACAAAAGGCGGTAATGGTCAAGGTCATGGGGTAATAGAGTAAACAATAATTAATTGGGGAAAACTCTTTTGGAGAAGAGTTTTCCCCAAACCCCTTTCAGAAACCTTTTAATGATTTTTATAGAATAGGGCTTGAAAGCCCTATTCTAT
>CADAHS010000050.1 GCA_902787825.1 uncultured Ruminococcus sp.
TAAGGGGCTTTCGCTCTCTGCGGAGAGCGACAAGGGCGCCGCCCTTGACCCGCAAGCCTTTTTTACGAGAAAAGGCTTGACCGAAAAACCTGTTATTATACCATATTAACAAAATGAAAGCCCGGAGCGAAACGAAAGTCGCTGTCCTCTCAAACCTATATGCGACGGACACGCGCGCCGCAGTGGCGGCTGAATTCTGATTTCTATCAAAAAAAGCCGTCAGTTGACTGACGGCTTTTTGATAGATCATTTATTATTCTGGATTTTAGCGAGCAGCTGGAGGACTTTGAGGTAGAGGTAGATAACACCCGTAACGAGTCCGAAGCTTGCGACCCATTCGTAGGTTTTAGGCAGACCCTGCTGAACAGTTTGAGCAGCGTTATCGAAATCACAGGTAAGAACTGCGGAAGCGAGGAATACGCCGATAACTGCGAACAGGATACCGATAGGACCGTTGTTTACCCTGATTATCGCATTAACGAAAGCGGAATTCGGAGCGATCAGATAAACAATGGTGAAGATCAGACCTGCGAGGATAGAAACGATAAGCGTTGTGTAAACTATCTTTCTGAATCTGCCGGTAACACGAATGATACCCTTTGTGTAAAGCACTGTAAGAACACCGATGATAAGCAGTGTAAGTCCGAGAGCCTCGTAAACGATTCCCTGATATTCACTTGCATATGCGTATGAAGTGACAGTAACGAGGTATCCCATGCACACGCAGTAGATCGTTCCGAAGAAAGCTGTTGTCTTTGGAGCAAAAGCTGTTACGATACCTGCAATGAGTGCGAGCACAAGAGCACCGATATAGATAGGAAACTCCTGAGGATAAAGAAGTTCGCCCTGTGCAAGAGTCGAATTGTTTCCGAAAGAAGCGTGCAGAATAAAGAATGCTGCAAGACCGAGCGCAAAAACAAGCACGAAATAGACCGTCTTAGCAGCAACACCGCTGAAAGTCGAAACATCGTCGCCGGTAGCCTCTCCAGCGTGTTTGCGCAGACTTTTTATCCTTGGGTTGGCGAACGAATCCATAAATGAGTTTTGCTTTACGCCCTGCCCGTTATAATTGTTGTATTGATTGTTGAACGGATTGAACTGCGGCTGATTATACTGCGGCTGCTGGTACGGATTGTACTGCTGATTATAGGCATTGTTCATGTTCTGGTTATTGAACATGTTCTGGTTGAACTGAGTATTGCCGTTGTTATAACCGTTGTTTCCGCCGTTGTTATAGCCATTGTTGAACCCGTTGTTGCCGTTGTTGTTGGTAAAGTTCATAGAACTACCCCTTTCCTTAATTGTTAACACTATTATAACAGTACCTTTGTTAAAAGTCAAGACCATTATGATCATATAATGCCCGAAAATCGGCTTTCTAAACAAAAACCCACGGCGGTGGACCGTGGGCCTTTGCTAAAGGAAGTTTAGAAAAATATGAAGAAAAAAATTATGAAGATATCACTTCAATGATTAAATGATATCTTCATAATGTGATAATTTTATGATAATTGAACGAATATCAGCCGAAAATCTTATGCCTGACCGAGAACCTCGTCGTTTGTAAGACAATCTTCAAGATTAAGCTCATACAGATTGTTGTATGTAGGCTGCTGAACAGGCTCGCCTGCGAGCTGATAGAAATGATCAGAGCCGTACTTTGTGATAAAGTCTGTGGTGTGGCAGTTTGTCTTGAGCTCCTTGATAAGTCTCTTGACCTCAACGCTGTCAGCGCCGCAGCTGTACTCGAAGAATCTGAAGATGTTCTCAAGACCATCCATAGACTGCTGTGTAACGCTCTTTGCAGCGACCAGTAGCTTGTTGAATGCGTTCTGAAGGATCTGAGTACACTTTTTCTTGTTGTCGTTTCCTTCGTTTGTGCATTTGTCGATGTAAGCGTAAAGGTTGTGAAGGATCCAGTGCTGGATCTTCTTGTTGGAAGGCGAGATGTTTCTTGCACGGATAGCCTTTTCAAGGTTCTTGTCCGTGTTCATGATGTGCTCGGTGAGTATCTGTCTGGAAGAAAGACCGCTGTTGATCTTGATGATAACGTCCTCGAGCATCGGGTGCATCTGTCTTATCATCTTTTCCATCTGGATACAGCTTCTCATCGTGTATGTAACGCTGTCTATGAGAAGCAGCATAACTGCAAGCTTTTCGTCGTCCTCAGCAACGTTGTAGTTGTCAACATCTTCCTGAGTGAACTGACCCTCAAGAATAGCGTCAATATCGTATTTTTCACGATATGTGTTGAAATAATCGTAGTATGCGGAGAATCCGGTGTGTACATCATCCTTTTGCAGATACTGCGCAATAAGGGTGTCGTCAACAGGAATACCGATCTCTTCGTAAAGCTGCATCATCTCCGAAAGGTCTTCCCATGCACGGGATGTAACGATCTCCTTCTTGTCAGGGTGAACAAGATAGTAGTGCTCAGGGTGGAGCTTCAGATATGTCATGATGCATGGATGAACACCTGCATAGTAAGCGTATTCCATCCAGATAGACAAAACAGCTTCGCAGTCAACTCTCTTGAAACGGTCCCATGTAGCCATGTCGAATTCAACAACAGAACGGTTGTACTCAGGCGGGTTACCGGCGGTAACGATTACCCATCCGGGAGGGATCTGGTGAAGACCGAAGATCTTGTACTGAAGGAACTGCAGCATGATAGGAGCCAGAGATGTGGATACGCAGTTGATTTCATCCAGAAACAGTATACCCTCACGGATACCTGTATCTTCCATTGTGTTGTAGATGTTTGCAATGATCTCACTCATCGTGTACTCCGAAACCTGTTCGTCTTTACCGATATAGTTTCTTGTAACGATGTTAGGCAGACCCATTGCAGATTCTCTTGTCTGGTGAGCCATTGAGTAGGAGATAAGGTTAAGACCTGTCTCCTGAGCGATCTGCTCCATGATCGCAGTCTTACCAATACCAGGGGCACCCAGCAGGAATACAGGACGCTGGTGCTCAATGCTTATCTTGTAATCTCCGAACTCGTCCTTGATCAGATAAGCGGTAATGGCGTTCTTGATTTGGTCTTTTGCTTCTTTTATGTTCATAACAATACCCCTTCGTCTGTATGCAGCGGGTGATATTTTTTATCGGTCAAGGCAACTGATAAAACCCATTGAACCTGCATAAGTTTTAACAAAAATATTATACACTAACGACAAAAATATGTCAACCGCTTTTTTTATCTTTGTTAGCTTGCACAACAAAAGTTATAAATATTTGTACTATTCAATACGAAAATAAGAAAAATGTGTTATGCGGCAGTTTTGGCGTAAAAAGGGCGGTTTCGCAGACCCTGCCGCTAAGTCTGAGCTGTGCGATGTCAAAATGCACAAAAACGGCGTACAAATTTCGTCATATTAGTCCTGCGTCCGACGAATGTTTATATCAGTTGCTTAAAAGAACACTTAACATTTTGTACAAGTTTTCACCTTGAAAAAGCTTGACTTTTGTGGTAAAATAATAATTGAAATATCAGCAGATCTTTTGCGGTGTTGTGATGCGTCACAGACCGCTTCATTACATCAGTGGCAGATGCAGCGTCTGCAAGGAGGATAACAGGTATTGAAAAACAAAGTTAACGATGCACATGATGCGTTTGTCCGCAGCCTGAATGCGAGTGCCCGCAGGCGGCGGCTGAAAATACTCGCAGTGATAATGGTCATAATCATAGGCATTGCTGCGGTGTTTGTCATCAGGGCTGTGATAAAGCATAATCAGGAGGTCGCAGCGGCAAAAGCTTCAATGGTGCAGATAGACATCAATTCCACATTCAAGGTCGCCGAGTTCCCGCCTGAGGGTGACTGGGATACTGACGGAGTAAAGAACGAGGAGGAAAAGAACAAGGGTACAAATGTTCAGAACGAGGATACCGACGGTGACGGGATCTGTGACGGTGACGAGCTGAAGCTGGAGCTTGACCCGCTGAAGGAGGACACCGACGGCGATGGAGTTATTGACGGCTATGAGCTTATTGCAGGACTCAGCCCTAAGAGAGTTGCAAGCGACGAAACGACAGAGGACTCCAAGAGAACAATGACATTAGAAAAGAACGCCGGAGAGGCTACGCTGATACTTAACGGCAATGCCAACGTTGCCGAGGTCTCGATAGAAGAGCTTGGACTTGTTAGTATTTCCGCTAATACGAGCGTTTTGTCAAAGGTCTATAACATCTATTCGGATAACAAGTTCGAGGGCGGAACGCTGAAATTCAGGATCGACACCGAAAAGCTCAGGCGTATGGGTCTTTCACTTTCGGATATATCGGTATTGCGATTTGATGTCGATAAAAAGACCTATTCAAAGATGAACACGACACCTAACAGCTCTGACAACACTGTCAGTGCGGATATAAAGGGACTTGGAACATATGTAGCAGGTGTTGACAAGACCGTCAACGAAAAGCCGACTACAAGAGTCTGCTTCCTGATAGACAACTCCGGTTCGATGTACCCGGAGAGTATGTGCCCCGGTTCGACTGAAAACGATGTCGAGTTCAAAAGACTCAGCTTTGCGCAGAGCCTTGTCGGGAAGTTCGACGGTGATTATCAGATAGCCGTGTGTAAGTTTACAGGCACCTATACAAAGATGCAGGACTTTACTGCTGATAAGAAAAAGATCGGCGATGTGCTCAGCGTTATTAAAAACCAGAAGGAAGTCTTTAACGGCACTCATTCGCAGACAGCGATCAGAAATTGTATAAATGAGTTCAAGGATTCAAACAGCACCAAGTACTCAAACATCATCGTTATGCTGACAGACGGCGAGTCTGATGAGGTCGGCGGCGCAAAGGTCGAGGATCTTATCAAGCTTGCAAACGAAAGAAATATAGTTATCCTCACAGTCGGACTCGGCCGTGAGGTGGATAGAGTGTGGCTTCAGAAAATGGCATCGGGTACCGGCGGAAAGTATTACGCAGCATCAGATGCAAACGCACTTGACGACGTTTATAAGAACATCGTCACAACACTCAACTATGAGATCGTTTCTTACAGCGGCAAGGATGATGTTAAGGGCTATTCTCTTTATAATACCGGATTTGATCCCAAGAAAAACGGCTTTGCTTTCAAGAATTTCAGGACCGCAACCACCTCAAGCGTTGACTTTGGTATGGCAGTAATGGCAAGAGACTGGTACATAGGTAAGCTGAAAACCTCCTTGAAGGATATTCTGCCCGCTGATGACAGCACACAGAAGGTCGAGGCGGCAGGCTATGACATCAAAGGCACAAGGTTCGGAGATATGTATGAGCAGAGAAGAGAGCTTCACGATGTTGATTCTGACCTGTTCAGCGGAAAGTATTCTGACGTAAGAAAATATCTTAACTATTCAAGCTCCGGCGACAAACTCGAAATTGATGAGGAAAGCTACAACGACGCTATGGACAAGGGCTGGAAGGTATACACCACACCGCTTGAAGGCTCAACGCTGAAGTGGAAGCAGGTCGATCTTCTGTCGCTGGATATCGCCAATTCGATAGATAGGATCCGTGACGGCTACGGCAATGACTCATCTGAGTTTGCAAAGGCACTGTACAGGCTCAACGCTTTGCAGTGGGATGACAGCAAGGACGAGTTCAAGCTCAACAGCAAGGAGGGCTTTGAGGAGCTTAAAAAGCAGCTCAGCCTCGGTATCCCGACGGTAATGACTATCGACGGTTCTCATACCGTGAACGCTATCGGAATGATACAGGATTCTCTGTGTCACAGAAAGTTTATCCTTCAGGTCTATGATAACAACTATCCGAATGAGAAGAAAGAGCTTTACATCGAAAAGCGAATGATATGCAAGCTGGATATCGACAATGACGGAAGAGTGAATGTTGTGAATACTGATTTCACCTATTCTGCAAAGTACGAGGGCAAGCTCGTGGGCATATCCTTCTCAAAGGTCGAGGAACATTAAAAGTGAAAAGGACTGTTGCAGCAAAGCAGCAGTTCTTTTTTGTTCTGACAAAAAAATTCTCCCCGGGGTCGGGGAGAATGGTATCATTATTCGTCTTCGTAGCTGGTCTGTTTCTTTCCGAACAGCCCGCCTTTCTTTTTCTTTCCACCGCCGAGTGTCAGCGTGAATATCCTGTCGCTCATGAATATCCTCAGTGCAAGGAACATACATACGCACAGCAGCACGAACTGGTAAGCCAGACCAATGAAATATGTGGTGTAATCACCGAACATAACGTTCTGGTTAGCGATGAATGAATGTGTGAACGGTATCGCCATAGTAACATACTTGATAACAGGTGAAGCTGTCTTGACATCAATGAACATCGTAACAAAGTACGGTACCATAGCCAGCAGCATGATAGGCAGCTGCAAGGTCTGTGCGCTCTTTGCATCCTTTGCCAACGCACCGAGGATAATTGAGATAGACAGTACGATAAGTATCGTCATAAACATCTGTGCTCCGACAAGAAGGTAGTCGCCAACGCTCATTGTCAGACCCAGATTTTTGAGTATCTCCTCCGTGTTCTTGTCGTCTGTCATGCCGCCCGTGATGCCTTCCATCATCTTGTTCATACCGAACATATATACCGCAGCCTGAAGTGCAGCTACAATAGCAGCAGAAAGCATCTTTGCCGAGATGACCGACAGCCTTGAAACAGGCGCGGAAAGCAGCGTTTCCAGAGTCTTGTCAAGCTTTTCCGTCGAAATAGCGCCCATTATCATCTGTGAAGAATACATAATAAGCAGGAACATTATAATAGGTATCAGCATCGCCTGTGACTGCATAATGCTTGAAACCGTCGAGCTTGCGACCTGATCCTGCTTGTCGGAAACTACCGTGAACTCCTCAAGCTTTATCGGATCCTCCAGCTGCTTTATCGTAGCCTCGTTCAGCGAGCTCTTGGCATAGATAGTTGACTTGATACCCTTTTGCAGCATCTCCAGCGCAACCTTCGAGCCCGTGCTGATGTTTGAGAAAGTCGCGATAGATGACATTCTTTGTGCAAATATCACCTTTGCTATCTCGTGCTTTTCAACCTGCTCGGTAAAGCCCTTTGGAATGATAACAACGTTTTTGTAGTCCGAGTCTTTAAGCTCCTTTGCGTAGTCATCGGAGTTTACCTCGACTCTCTTGACCTCCATCTCATCCATCTTTTCCATAACGTCAAGCATCATCTTTGTGAAGTCCGTCTTATCCTTATCGCATATAGTGATAGTCGTAGCGTCCTTCTTAACGTCGTCCACTGCCTTTGACATCGCCTTGCCGGCAAATATCAGAATGAACACCATAAGAAACATTGTGGCGATAGTCGTGACGCTGAGCATCTCTTTAAGCTCTTTTCTTAAAAGTATAGAGAATTTCATCGTACAGTCACCACCTTTTCAAATACTTCCTCAAGGTTCTTAACACCGTACTTTTCAACAAGCTCGGGAGCCGAGCCTACTTCAAGCAGGTGACCCTTTGAAATGATACCGACTCTGTCAGAAACGTATTCTATCTCCAGCATATTGTGAGAGGAGAGCAAAAAGCTCATTCCCTCCGCAGCCAGCTTCTTTATCATTCTTCTTATTTCAAGAGCATTGATAATGTCAAGACCCGAGGTCGGCTCGTCAAGGATCGCAAGTGCGGGCTTTGACATGATAGCCCTTGCCAGCAGAAGCCTTCTTTGCATACCTCTTGAATAGTTGGATATCTTGTCATTGAGCCTGTCGCCAAGCTCGCTTATCTCGCTGCCCCTCTTGACGAACTCCTCAATATCACTTTTTGACTTGGCATAAATGCCTGCCATAAACCGCAGGTATTCAACACCCTTCATAGTCTTGTATGCACCTGCTTCGTCAGGCAGATATGTAATGCATTCTCTGACCTTTTCAGGCTCTGTGATAATACTGTGACCGTCCACTACCGCATCGCCCTCTGTGGCTTTGAGCAGCGTGGAGATCATTCTGATAGTGGTGGTCTTACCTGCACCGTTTGGTCCGATAAGTGCGAATATCTCACCCTTATTGACCTGGAACGTGACGTTTTCCGAAGCATATACGCCCTTTTTGTACTGCTTGGAAAGTCCCTTGACGTCTAAAACGACTTCCAAAAAATTCTCCCCCTTTAATTTTTATGCTTTGGTTCAATTACAACCTTTATAATTATATCATTATTTCCCGTCAGCGTCAAGACGTTAGATAATAATTTTACACATAGTCTGCCTCAGCTATTGCCAAAACCAAAAAAGTGTGATATAATTACAACGTGTTTTGTTTTACCAATTTACCAACGGAGGAAATAATATGTCTGAAGAAAAACTTATAAACAACGAGACTCCGGCACCGGGCGAGGGAAATGTCCTTGCAGGTTTCGTACTGCTTGAAGATGCCAATATGGACTGGCTGAGGTTCAAAAAGATACTAAAAGAGGACTGGGATATAGCATTTGATGACGAGGTCAAGGAAAACGCGGTCGTCTTTCAGTCCGATGAGATGATGGTCGCACTTTCGCTGCTTCCAAACCCGGTTCCGAACGACGAGGCGGTTGAAGCTGCAAAGAGGAATATTCTTTGGAAGGACGGCGCTGATATCACTTCCAAGCATAAGGCGCATCTTATCGTTGCGGTGATGAATAAGTTTGACGCAGTCGACCAGCAGGTGCTGTTTGCTAAGGTAACATCAAGCCTTCTGAAGCTTGATAACGCTATCGCAGTCTACAAATCACCAACAGTCTACGAAAAGCAGTTTTATATCGACTTTGCAATGTCTATCAAAAAAGGCGAGTACCCAATGCCTATATTTGTCTATGTTGGAATGTACCTTGACAAGAGCGGAGTCTGTGCGTTCACATCGGGAATGAGATATTTCGGTAAGCAGGAGATCGAGATCATCGGCTCTCAGGCAAAGCCCGAGCAGGTGCTCAGCTTTATGTATTCCATCTCTGAATATCTGTTGGTTGAGGATATCGAGCTTAAAGACGGTGAAACGATAGGCTTCACCGAGGATCAGAAGCTGCCTATAGAAATAAGCAAGGGCGTTTCACTTGACGGGGATACCGTTAAGATAGGATTTTAACATACCGAAAGGGAGATAGAAATGAAAAGATCAATCTGCATAATATGTGCATTGGTAATGTGTCTTGCACTGTGTTCCTGCGATCTTTTTGACGATAGCAGCAAAAAGGACAAGAGGGGAGACCTCGGAAAACTTGAAGCATTGACACCATCAGGCTCGACAGTCATAACAGGTATCCAGCTTGAACATCAGGCAATGTGGCGTGATGACCCCGAGATAGAGCAAATTGTCCAGAAGCACGGGTTTTCCGATACCAGTGAGTATTACGAGTTTGAGCTGAACGAATGGTTTGAGCTTTATATCAAATCCTCAACAAGAGATACATTTACCTGCTATGTCGTAAAGCTTGACGAGAAAAAGGATTATAAGACCATCACCGAGGACGAGATAAAACATTCGTGTGTATTCAAAGGGCTTGAAGATCAGTACCCCGACGAAAGCAATTACGGCGATATGGGCGGATTTAGTGTCGATAAGGAAAAAGGCGGCGCAACAGGAATATATGCAGTCGTCATCTTCCGCTTCGGCAAACCCGAGGCTATGATAAAGATAAAAGTAGTGCCCAGCACAGCTCCCAGTGCATCACAAGTTCTGAAAGAGCTGGAAAAAGAGAAAGATCAATAAAAAATAAAACTGCTTTGGAGCATTCCAAGGCAGTTTTGTGCTATGTAATGTGATAAATCATAATTTATTGCTCTATTCAAACTTTCAAGACCAGTTTATAAACAGGTTTTTGGGTCAAGCCTTTTCTCGTAAAAAAGGCTTGCGGGTCGAGGGCAGAGCC
>CADAHS010000051.1 GCA_902787825.1 uncultured Ruminococcus sp.
GAGGGTTCACAGATCTTTCGACGAACAGCATTTTCACGCAGAACATCTGGCTTTTCTTTGCGGCTTGCGCATTCAGCACACCGATGATACCAAAGATCAAAAAGGCCGTCTGCAAGAGCGAAGGCTCTGCAAAAGCGTTCGGAACGTTCAGCGTGCTTTGCAACCTTGCGATACTGCTTGTCAGCAGCATGATGCTGGTAAACACGACAAACAACCCGTTTTTGTATTTCAAATTCTGACGACAGGAGGTAAAATGCCATGGACGAAAACAGATTTTCAGGCGAAAGACCGAAACGTCCCGGGTCAGCCCCACGCAGACGACCGCCGCAGGGCGAATACGAAAGCCGTCCTGTACGCCGCAGACCGCCTGCCCGTGAGGATATTCGCAGGCGTGAGGACGAGCGCAGACGTGACGACGCTGCAAGGCGTGTCAGAAAAAGACCCGAGCAGCCTGAAAAGCCGAGGGTCGATGCAGGTGAGGGCGTTCAGATACTCAATATAATAGTATGTCTGGGAGCTATTTTCCTTATTGCAATAGTTTTGCTTGTGATGACGATAATGGGCAAGCGTGAGAAGGAGAGCGAATCGGAAAAAAGAAAGCTTGCGGAGTTCCCGAAATTCTCGTTCTCATCGCTTTTTAATGGCGATTTCACCAACGGTATCACGACATATTTCACCGACACTATCCCCGGAAGAGAAACGTTCAAAAGCTTCAACTCGGCATTTGCGGACTGCTTCGGATTCTCGGTGGGTGATGTCGTTCGATGACAAGGGCGTTACGACGACCAAGGTGAGCATTAATACTGCGCCTGCAACGACGACGACCTCTGCAAGTCAGACGACAAAAAGCGGTGAGGATCCTGCAAAGACGACAACTGAAGCGACCACGACAACAAAGTCCAACCAGAAAAAGGACGAGGTCGTTGAGATACCCGAAAACACTAACGAGGGCAAGCTGCTGGGAAGCGTTATCGTTTACGGTTCGGGCAAACAGACCAGAGGACTTGTAGTTTCATATGTCAACTTTGACCTGGGCAAGCGTTTTGCTGATGCGGTAAACAAGTGGAAGCAGGATCTGGGTGACAGCGTTAACGTTTACGCAATGCCTGCGCCGCTTTCAAGCGCATTTTATATGCCAAGCAACATGAAGGGGCAGGGCACGGATCAGAACGAAAATATAAAGAATATCGTTGCAAACCTCAAGGGAGTTGTGGGCGTAAACTGCGTAAATGAGCTTGCAAAGCACATGGACGAGGACATTTACGCAAGGACTGACCACCACTGGCTTCCGCTGGGTGCATACTACGGCACAAAGGTGTTCGCTGAGGCTGCACAGGTGGATTATCCATCGCTTGATGAATACACTAAGCTGACTAAGGAAGGCTTCCTGGGGACGCTTTACACATACTCGAATTACGATCAGGGTATTCAGAACAACCCCGACACATTCGTTTATTTCAAGCCAAAGAACATAAAAGAGGTATCTTGCAAATACTACGATACCTCATTCAATCCGCAGAACCCCGAAAAACCTTACGGCACGGACGAAAGCGGCTTGTTCTACGATTCGATGGAGGGAAGCAACTGCTATCTGTCGTTCCTCGGAAGCGATGCGGAGATCGTGGAGATAAATACACCGTGCAAGAACAACAGAGTTCTGGTAGTGTACAAAAACAGCTACGGAAATGCGATGATACCGTTTTTGACAAACAGCTTCTCAAAGATCTATGTGTGCGATTACAGGTACTTTGACATTAACGGTATTAACGGTGTCGATTTCTGCAAGAAAGTCGGCTGCACCGATCTGCTGTTCACCGGTGCGATCTCGCTTATCTGCTCGGATATCGGCATAAACAGCATCAACAACATCAGGGTGCAGTAATGCAGCAACGAAAGGAAATGGATATGAATAAAACAAAAAGCGCAGCTGTGAGCGTTGCAGCGGCGATAGCTCTGCTTGTTTCGGGCTGCGGGAGCGTTTCGGACAGTTCCGACGAAAAAAAGGCTGTGGACACATCTGTGGTATCGGAAAGTTCGCTTTCTGACTCGTCTTCTTCAGCGCCGGACGACAGCAGCTCACAGGCGGACAGCAGCACGGACGACAGCAGTTCACAGGCGGACAGCAGTTCACAAGCAGACAGCAGTTCGCAGGCGGACAGCTCGCAGGCAGGCGAAACAACGACCACCACAAGCAAGTCTGAAACGACTACCACTACAGCTTCATCGCAGGCAACAGATCCAAAACCGGCTGCAACCGAAAAGACCGCAGCAACTACATCAAAACCGGTGATGAAAACGACCGTGCCTGCGGCGACCACTACGACTGCTGCGACCAACGCTAATGCACCAAAGCCTTCAAGCGGCTCGGAAAACAACGTACAAAGACCGACCTCGGGCAAATGGATCGGCAGTGTTGTTGTTTGTGACAGGGACAAGGGCAGCAGGATCAGGGGGCTGATCTCGTTCGGAAGCAGCGACTATCTTGCAAGAAATTTCTGCTCGATGGTGAACGATGTCAAAAAGATGGTCGGAAGCGGTGTGAATGTTTACACTATGGGCGCTCCGGTATCTTCGGCATTTTATACACCAAAGGGAATGAGCGGCGTTACGACCGATCAGCACAAGGCGATCACTGATCTTAACAAGTATCTTGTGAACGTAAAGAACGTTGACACTTATGCAGCGCTTGCTCCGCACGTCAACGAATACATCTACTACCGCACAGACCACCACTGGACAGAGCTTGCCGCTTACTACGCTGCTGAGGCTTTCGCAAAGACCGCAGGTGTGCCGTTCAAGCCGCTTTCTCAGTATAAGGCAGGTGTGAAAAAGGGCTTCACGGGGTCAATGCTGACTTACAGCGGCTGCAATGAATTCAGGCTCTACCCTGACACATACTATTACTGGAAGCCGAAAAACAGCTACACGACGACTTACTACAACGGATACTTCCAGAACGGACAGAGATCAAGCCTGTTCCTTGACTGGGCTTCGGGCTCGGGCTGCTACTGCACGGTGCTTGGTTCGGACATGAACCTTGCAGAGATAAAGACGGACGTTCACAACGGCAGGACGCTCGTGCTTATCAAGGACAGCTACGGAAACGCTCTTGTTCCGTACTTTGTGGGAAGCTTTGAAAAGATCTACGTTCTTGATATGAGATACACCAATGTCAGGCTCAGAAACTTTTTCAAGCAGGTCGGCGCTACGGACATTCTGTTCGGGTCCTCCCTTTCAAGCTTTTACACCTCAAGCCGTGTCAGCGGGATAAGGGCGATAATGTAAGGATACTATATTATAAAGAGTCACTGTTGTGCAAACAGCGGCTCTTTTTTTGCTTTATTCTCCCGGCTCCGGCTATACAGATAGGGTGATGATTTCTGCCTTTTTCCGACACTTTTCGTGCGGCGGAGCTGACTTTTTCAGCCGTTTGAGCCATTTTATGGCAGGGAATTTTGTAAACTTTTAATTAAATCGTTAATTTGGGCGATGCAGGGTATTGACAAGCTTAAAACAGCGCAGATACGCCGTTTTAGGAATTATTACACTTTTGTCATAATTTGCGAACGACATTTTGCGACCCGTTTTTGCCCCCAAAAGCGAGGAAATGTTAATAGAAATCGGTTGACAAATCAGCTGTGATGTATTACAATAGCAATACCGTTTGTAATCAAATTGTAATTATTGCAGTATGATTATAAAGTAAAGACCGAAAAACCAATAGGGACGATCTTAATTCCTCAGAAAGGATGTGTATCTGCGGCAGCAAATGCTGAATTTTCAGCTGCCGTTCCAATATGATCAAAAAGAACATAGCTTGGAAGCTTGCAGTAGGTTTTGTGTTCTCAGCTGTTACACTTGCCGCAGCTTTCACCTTCGCAATAGATTCATCAGAAATAACCTCGGGTCCGCAGACGCAGTCGCAGAGCGAGACCTCGGCGGTAGTTTCCGCCACCGACAGCACCGCTGAATATCCTGTATCAACCTACAAGGCTTCGCAGAGCGAGACCATGAGCTTTGTTTCAAAGAAAACTGATGCTCTGAAGGGTGATATCTACGAAAGAAGCGAGGCTACGACAACCACTAAGTCATCGGCCGAGACACCCTCGGGCGAGGAAAATGTCAGAGATTTTGTAAACGAGGCAGTTACAACTGCTTCTCCCGTTGTGACAACTGCTGCACCTGCGGCAACTGCTCCTGCACCTGTGACTACGACAGCTGCATACACACTTGCACAGTGGGGACCGTACCAGTACACAACGACTACTGCTGCGCAGACGACCACGACTCGTGCTGCAACGACCACAAGACCGGTCACAACCACCACAAGAGCAGCCACGACCACACCTGCAAGGACTACGACTGCTAAGCCGGTCACAACGACTGCAAAGCCTGTTGTTAAGCCTGCTCCTCTGACTCAGGGTTCGATCTCAGCTCCGATAATGAAGGCTGAAAACACATTTGACACAGATTACACTCACCCATACAACCACCAGACAAATCAGATATCTATTCACTGGACATCTGTTTCGGGTGCGACAAAGTACCTTGTATACGTTAAAAACGGTCAGTTCGCTGACTGGACCAACGTTGCCTCAACGACCTCGACAGACTGCACTGTTACAGGCCTCAGACGTGAGACAAGCTACGCTTTCGCAGTAAGAGCTGTTGATGCAAGCGGCAAGGTATCGGGTCTTTCACAGGCTGTAAACATCAAGACTGCGAGAATGGATTATTCCGCAGCAGGCTGGCAGGCAATGTGCCGCATAGTTTTCCACGAGGTCGGCGGTGCCGCAGGCTCATTCTGGGATAAGCCTATCGTTTACGTTGCAGACTGTGTGGCTAACCAGTATGTAAGCGCAAAGTACACAAAAGTCGGTGTATGGGCTAAGTATTACAGCAGATACTCAAGCATAGAAAGCATAATTTACACCAGCGGCGGATTTATGTCAGACGCAAATCTGGCTGCACGAGGCGCAACTTATCAGAGAGTTCCGGACAAGGTCAAGAGAGCTGTCTGGGGCGCAGTTTACGGTGTGACTTATTACAACAACATCGCTAATGACTACAACATCTTCTACTGGTGCAACAGCGCAAAGGCGCAGTCCAGCAGCAAGATAGGCTACGGCTTCAAGCTGCCGTGGAGCGGATATATGTATATCTGGAGAGAGTTCTGGGGCTGATAAATAACGGATACAAAGACCTTCTGTAAAATTCAGGAGGTCTTTTTTTCGTATCCGTTATTTTGCACACACAGGGGGCTTTGTATTTTACACGTCAGCTAATTGACACAGAAAGTTTAAAATGCTATAATAAATAGGGTACATATTCGTGAAGCTGCCTGTGTCTTTGGGCAGCGGACAAGGAGCGGTGTTTTGTGTTTACATGGAATTTCCAGTACATCTCCAAGGCAAGGCTTGCTGAGACTTTTGAACAGCTCAGGCTCAACTCACAGGCGGGAGATATACTTATCAGGATACATACGGCGATACATCTTGAGGACGAGGCGGTGGATCTTGCAAGATTTATCGCTAAGCTCGTTCCGGGCGCTCACATCTTCGGTACGAGCACCTCGGCGGCTATTTGCTGGGGAAAGCTGATACCTAACCAATGCGTGATCTCGGTCACTCAGATGTCAAAGGGAAGCGTCAGGACTGCTCTGCTGCCGACGTTCGCTCTTGACGGCTCTGCGATTGCCACGGACGAGCTGTGCCGCAATGTGAAGGATGCGGTGATAGACGAGGACACAAAGCTTATGCTGACATTTCTCACGGGAAAGTATCTGGACGTTTACAGCTTTGTTGAACAGTGCAACGACTACTTCCCCGGCGTTCAGATGATAGGCGGTCTGGCTAACACTTCGGAGATCAACCTCAGAAAGTTCCTTGACTCGGGCTTTGTTTTCAACGAAAACGGCTGGTCGAACAAGGGCATTATTCTTGCGGCGATCAGCGGCAGCGAGGTGGAAAGCTACAGCTCCTACGCTACGGGCGTTCAGGCGATCGGTGAGGACTGCGAGATAACAGATACTTTCGGAACGTGTATTCTTTCTATTGACGGAAAGGACGCTGCGAGCGAATATCGTATCGGTGTCGGCGATCAGCTGGTTGACCGCCCCGAGCTTACTAACCTGTTTCCTTACGTTTACTCGCAGGCAAGCGATATTCCTATATTTGTGCGTTTCTCTGACGATCAGAGCATCGAGGAGTCTTTCCCTAAGGATAACATCGTAAACAAGCCGCTTTATGAGGCTCACCCGGATATTGACACCTGTGCAAAGCGTGAGATGATAAACGCAAACCACAACGTGAGCGTGGGCAAAAAGCTCAAGCGTGCTTTTATCTACGACAGAAAGATCATTGCTGACAACCGCACACTTTTCAGGCACATAGAAAACTTTGAAAAGGCGGAAACTATTTTCGGTTACTCCTGCATCGCTCGTTCGATGATCTACTCAAACTGCGTAAAATGGGAGCTTTCTGCATACGAAAACTCAAATATGTGCGGCTGTATCACTGAGGGAGAGATAGCTCACGTCAACGGCAAAAACACTTTCGCAAACTGCTCGTTCGTGGTTTCGGTCATTGGTGAAGAGCCGGGCACGCAGATGTACAACCCTTACGCTTTCTCGCACACCGACTCTCTTGCTGCGGACAACAAGGAGCTGCTTGATTATCTGTATGACATCGAGAACAAGTTCATACGCAACGAACGCTCGGTGGACGCAGACAGTCTGAAAACGTTCGTGCGAGACTGCGAGATGAAGCTGCTGTATTCTGAATCAGCTGAGCTTCCCAACGCTGCGGCGATGAATATGGACATCAAGCTCAGAGGCTACGACCGCATATGCATGATAAACGTTTTTGACACATCAAGCATGAGGTCGGTGTTCTCAGAACAGCTGATAAACCTTACTTACAAGAATTACATCTCTATCTGCACGAGATTTGCAAAGCAGAAGGAATACTCGATCTACATTATCAAGGACTGGCATATTGCGATAGGCGCACCCTCATACATGGTGGCACTGTCGGAATTTATCAGCGATATGGAACAGCTCCAGCGTGAGCTTTTCGATACTTCCGACGAATACATCGCCATTGTTCCGATGTTCTGCGTTATAGACGACTGCACAATAGAAAACCTTAACTCAGCTTACTATTCCGCAAGCATTGAGATAAGACAGAAAAACGTTCAGTTCTATGTGCGTGACGCAAAGATGGGACAGCTCGACGAGGAAAGCATTCGTGAAAGATACCACATGGTGAATGTTATAAACTATGCTATCACTCACGACAAGGTGATACCGTTTTTCCAGGGTATACACGACAACGTGAAGGACTGCATTTGCCACTATGAGTCGCTGATGAGGCTTGAGGACGAGGAAGGCAGGATCTACTACCCTGCAAGCTTCCTTGACGTTGCAAGATCTTACGGTCTGTTGTACGACAACATTTCAAGCATTATGATACACAAGGTGTTTGAAAAGTTCAGAGATGTGCCGGACAAGAGCGTGAGCATAAACCTCGGTATCCGTGACATCAAGAACAAAGAGCTGATAGAGTACATTTACGGGTTCCTTTCAACGGCAAAGTACCCGCAGAATTTCGTATTTGAGATACTCGAAAACGAGGACATTGACGACTATGATGAGATGATCGCTTTTGTTGACAAGATACACGATCTGGGCGGTCTTATCTCTATCGACGACTTCGGAAGCGGTTTCTCAAATCTTCAGCACATCGCAAGCATACACTGCGATTATCTGAAGATAGACGGCTCGATCGTCGTTAAATGCTGTGATGAGGCGCAGTCGGAAAACCTTATCGCACTTATCGCAGACTGGAAAAAGCTGAGCAACCACAGTTTCCGGATCATCGCAGAGTTCGTTGAATCAAAGCAGATACAAGATCTGCTGCTCAGATACAAGATAGATTATTCACAGGGCTACTACTTCTCAAAACCAAGCCCGCAGACTGACAACATCTGAACGCCTGCCTTTGCAGACAAAGCGGCATGGATCTTTTCAAACGTTCGGAGGACGATCAAATAATGCATAGAGCAAAAAAATATGAGACTGTGATCGGTATGGTCCTTGAGGATATGAGCGCAGACTTCTCAAAGGAGCTTATCCAAAGCGTTCTCAACGCTATTCCCGACAACAAGAATATACGCCTTGTCGTGCTTGCGGGTAAATACGATCACGGTGACGGTCCGTATTCGGAGCGTGCATATAAAATAGTTTACAATTCAATATTCCAGCTCAGCGAGCTTTGCGATATAGACGGGCTTATCGTACACCTCGGAAGCGTTCAGAGCCGCAAGGGTGAGATGATCGTCGAAAAACAGCTGGAAAGATTCAAGAGCACGCCAAAGGTGTTTATCGCCATTGACGCTGAGGATCTGACAACGGTCAATTACGACAACGAAACAGGCATAAGAGAGGCTGTCGATTCGCTGGTCAACGTCAGCGGTCTGACTAAGATCTGTATGCTCGGCGGCCGTGATGACAACAAGGACGCTCAGATCAGAAAAAACATCTTTGCACGCTGTCTGAAGGATAACGGCATAAGCTTTACCGAAAAAAATTACATAGATTCAACGATGTCTGTGAACAGCAGGGACAAGGCCGATATGCTGCTTGATGCAAACCCCGATGTTCAGGCGATATTCTGCGTGAACGATGCGGTAGCAAAGGGTCTTTACGAGGCGATGGAGGACCGTGGGCTTGTTGCGGGCAAGGATATTCTGGTATTCGGATTTGACAACACCCGTATGGCAGGAGAGATGATACCTTCGCTGTCTTCTATCGGTCTGGCTGACTGCACGCTCGGGCAGAAGGCTCTGGAGCTTTTGCTTGCCAAGCTCAACGGTGAAGATGTAACCTCGGCGCTTGTGCCTACAAGGCTTTACGGCAGAGAGTCGATGCCGCATGAGATGTATGTATACACGCCTATGGAGATGCTCAACATTGACAAAAAGTTCATTTACAGAATGTTCGACGACTGCTTTTACAGGTACAAAAGCGAACCTGTCAGCAGAGAATCGGTCGATCTCAAAAGGCTGTTTTTTGAATTCATGTCAAGAATGCTGGTTGCGATGAAGCGCAGATATATGTCCAGCGAGGAATTTGACAAGATATGCGTGCTGATAGATAAGTTCTTTGAAAAGGGCGCTATGTACTACACTGATGCGGTGAAGCTGATAAAAAGCACCGAAAAGATACAGCACACGATGAATATGCACCAGAAGTCGGCTGCGGCTAACATTATGATAAACAGGCTTTTCCTGAGAATGAAGGACAAGGCTATACTTTCTTTGTCAGAACAGAATATCAGAGAGCACGAGAGCTTTTTGTCAGGCAGAGAAAAGCTCCAGCAGTTCCTGATAGACGGTACGGTCTACGCAGGCTCGGGACAGGATCACCTTGACAATGTTATCAGAAGGATAGATCAGCTGGGCATAAAAAATGCTGCGCTGTTTATGTTTGAAGAACCGGTGATGTGCGACACGAAATCACACTCGATGTTCCCGGATCACATAATGCTGCGCAGTGTTATCAAGCAAGGCGAAATGTATATTCTCCCCAAAGAGAGGCAGAACGGACTTGTCAGCGAAATGTTCTCACGCCCTGAGCTTCCTTCTAAGTGCAGGGGCTTTGTGGTGCTGCCCGTGTTTTACAGCGACCTTATCTATGGACTGTTTTTATGCGAGCTGACAAAGGACATATACAACCGTGGTGAGTATCTTGCGGTACAGCTTGGCAGAACGATATATCTCAACGATGAGCTTCCGATAATCAAGCTTGCAAATACAGATATGCTCACGGGGCTTTTCAACAGGCGGTATTTTTACAACTATCTCACAGGTGAGCACGCAAGGGCTTTCCACCTTCTGTATCTTGATATTGACAATTTCAAGGCGATAAACGACACTTTCGGTCACAATGTGGGCGACGATGTGCTTGTCAGGACGACACAGCTTATAAAGGCACAATTCCCGGGAGCTACTATTGCAAGACTTGGCGGTGACGAATTTGCGGTGATCGACGAGGATCACAGTTCTGACGAGATTCAGCAGATATGCAGGCTGCTTGAAACACAGACTGCAAGTGAGTTTTCAAAGTACGGCTGCGGCACGGCTCTGAGCATTGGCGTTTCTTTTGCAGAGGGTACTGTGAACGACATTGACAAGCTTATCCAGCAAAGCGATGCTATGATGTATGAAATGAAAAAGCAGCATCACGGCAGCATGAACATAAGCTGAGAATGATGGGTGGTATGCAAAACTGCGTATATGTGCTGGACACAGACATTCTTGCGCAGCAGCGGACTTTCAGCGAATGGTACGGCAAGATGACACCTCGCAGGCAGCAAAAGACGGACGCTTTCAGATTTGACAGGGACAAGCGGCTTTGTCTTGGTGCAGGGATACTACTGACAGTTGCTCTTGGTCGGCAGCGTGAGCCTGAATGTTTATTTGAAGCTCACGGCAAGCCCTATCTTGCAGGAAGCGGGATAAATTTCAACCTTTCCCATTCGGGCAGGTTTGCGGCTTGTGCGGTATCGGACAAGGCAGTCGGGGTGGATATTCAGCAGCACAGGCATTTTGAGAAAAATCTGATAGAATATGTTTTCAGTTCACAAGAGGCGCAAAGGATAGATGAGTGTGAAACGGCTGAGCAGAGGGACGAGCTTTGCACAAAGCTATGGACGGTCAAGGAAAGCATAATCAAATATCTCGGGACAGGCATGAGCCTTGCGCCCAAAAAGATCCGGCTGGATTTTGACGGGGAGCTAAAGGCGCAATGCAGCAGCCACGAGCTTGGAAAGCTGCATTTTACCTCATATGATATTCCCGGATACGAGCTGACTGTCTGCTCGGAATATGAGCATTTTTCTGATGATGTGCTCTGCATTTCAAAGCTATAAAACGTGGATACAAAAGAAAAACCCGTAAGCGAAAGCTTACGGGTTTTTTATGGCTCCCCCAGTTGGACTCGAACCAACGACCCTGCGGTTAACAGCCGCATGCTCTACCAACTGAGCTATAGAGGAATATGTATTATGTCGGCGACGACCTATGTTTCCGGGCCGTTGCCAGCCGAGTATTTTCAGCGATGATGAGCTT
>CADAHS010000052.1 GCA_902787825.1 uncultured Ruminococcus sp.
TGTAAGGGGCTTTCGCTCTCTGCGGAGAGCGACAAGGGCGCCGCCCTTGACCCGCAAGCCTTTTTTACGAGAAAAGGCTTGACCGAAAAACCTGTTTATTTACAGGTCTTGAAAGTTTGAATAGAGCAATAAATTCTGATTAATGTTAAGGCAACAAAAATGCCATAGTATTTCTGAGTTTGTATCAGAAATACTATGGCGAAAAACTTCTTTATCATCGCTGCACTTAGGCAGATATCTTTTCAAAAGGCTCTTTCACGGTATTGCAACGATCAGAGCTTTTCGTGGAAGGTACGGGAGATAACGTCGTCCTGCTGTTCTTTAGTGAGCTTGGTGAAATTTACGGCATAGCCCGAGACTCTGATCGTAAGCTGCGGATATTTCTCGGGGTGCTGCTGGGCATCAATGAGTGTTTCCCTATTGAGCACGTTGACATTGAGATGATGTCCGCCCTTTTCAACATAGCCGTCGAGCAGTCCGATAAGGTTATCTATCTGTGCGTCATTTTTTACTTCTGCCATAGTTATCTATCCTTTCTGCTGATGGTCAAATTCATCATCAGCCTTTTCGTTGGGCTGGCAGCAGGCGCTCATTGCACCGTCTGCGCAGTCGGTCGAAACGAACGTATTGACCTTAATTCCCTGAACACTGTCATCTGCTGTGACGTTCACACGTCCGCCGCCGTTGGACATAAGCGCATCTATCATATCGACAAGCTCGTCAGCCTGCTTTATATCGTCAATACTTTTCTTAGTGTTGTTACTGTTCATCGTTAAGCTCCTGTGAGATGCTCTGAATGTCGATATCTCCGACGAACACCTTATTATCCTTGCCGAGTGCGTCAGGAATGATCGAGAACGTGTTTGAAATTCCGTCCTGAGCGTACTTGAACGGGATCTTTGCGACTGAGGCAAGCGAAGCTGCTGCGCCGTGGGTATCTCTGCCGTGCATCGGGTTTGCTCCCGGTGCGAGAGGAACGCCCATTTTTCTGCCGTCGGGGGTATTTCCGGTTTTCTTTCCGTAGACTACATTTGAGGTGATGGTCAGGATAGACATTGTCGGGATACCGCCGCGATAGGTATGGTGCTTCTTTATCTTCTTCATAAACGACTTGACGATATCCACTGCGATACGGTCAACTCTGTCGTCGTTGTTGCCATACTTGGGGAAATCGCCCTCGACCTCGTAGTCAACGACCACGCCGTTTTCGTCACGGATACACTTTACCTTTGCATATTTGATCGCCGAAAGCGAATCTGCGACAACGGAAAGTCCTGCGATACCTGTTGCAAAGTATCTCTTTACATCTCTGTCGTGCAGAGCCATTTGTATCTTTTCATAGCAATACTTATCGTGCATATAGTGGATAACGTTGAGGGTATTTACATAAAGTGCGGCGAGCCATTCCATCATATCGTCGTACTTTTCCATAACGTCGTCATAGTCAAGATAGTCGCCCACAACAGGTCTGTACTTTGGTCCGACCTGTATTTTCAGACGTTCGTCTACGCCGCCGTTGATAGCGTAAAGAAGGCACTTTGCGAGGTTTGCTCTTGCACCGAAGAACTGCATCTCCTTGCCCACCACCATTGAGGAAACGCAGCAGGCGATAGCATAGTCGTCACCGTGCTGGACTCTCATCTGGTCGTCGTTTTCGTACTGGACAGCGCTTGTTCTGATCGACATTTTTGCACAGAAGCGCTTGAAGTTCTGCGGAAGCTTTGTTGACCACAGAACGGTCATGTTCGGCTCCGGTGCAGGTCCGAGATTTTCAAGGGTATGCAGGTATCTGAACGAGGTCTTTGTGACCATCGGGGTACCGTCAACAGAAACGCCGCCGATAGACTCTGTGACCCATGTCGGGTCGCCCGAGAACAGCGAATTATACTCGGGAGTTCTTGCGAACTTGACAAGACGCAGCTTCATTATGAAATGGTCGATATACTCCTGAGCCTGCTTTTCGGTGATAAGCCCTCTGTCAAGGTCACGCTGGATATAGATGTCGATAAATGTCGAGGTTCTGCCAAGGGACATTGCTGCGCCGTTTTGCTCCTTGACTGCTGCGAGGTAGCCGAAATAAAGCCACTGGATCGCTTCCTTGGCATTTTTCGCAGGCTTTGAGATGTCAAAGCCGTATATCTCGCCCAGCTTTTTGAGGTCGCCCAGCGCTCTTATCTGCTCGGCAAGCTCCTCACGCAGCTGGATATTATCGCTGGTCATTCGCACAAGCGAGGTAGCAAGCTGATCCTTCTTATCTTCGATGAGGTAGTCAACGCCGTAGAGTGCGACACGTCTGTAATCGCCGATGATCCGTCCTCTGCCGTAGGCATCGGGAAGTCCGGTGATGATAGCTGCGTGTCTGGCAAGGCGCATCTCGGGAGTATAGACATCAAAAACGCCCTGATTATGTGTTTTTCTATACTTGGTGAAAAGGTCAACGACCTCGGGATCTACCTCATAGCCATACTCCTTGCAGGCGGTGACAGCCATTCTGATACCGCCAAACGGCTGAAGCGAACGCTTGAACGGTTTGTCCGTCTGAAAGCCGACTATCTGCTCAAGGTCCTTATTAAGGTAGCCTGCTTTATGCGAGGTGATGGTGGAAATTATTTTAGTATCCATATCAAGCACTCCGCCTGCGGCTCTTTCCTTTTCGCTAAGCTCCATTACCTGCGCCCACAGCTGCTTTGTAGCCTCGGTCGGTCCTTCAAGAAAGCTCTCGTCACCCTCGTACAATTTATAGTTCAGATGGATAAAATCACGAAGGTTGATACTTGTGCGTGACCACCTTCCGGGAACGAAGCCTTCCCACTCGTCCATAAATACTCTTTCCATAATACTTCCCCCGACTCAAAATCTTGTACTTTGTAGTTGTGCCGACCACAATATATATGGTGCACAGTTATCCATATAGTATAGTAGCACAATATCACCTTCAAGTCAAGGGGAAAATTAGCATATACTTGTAAAAAATCTATGCCCGTGATTGTGCAAATGTTTTAAAAGAAGAAAATGGAAATGTATTCTTTTATCTCTTATCTCTTACATCTAAAAGCCCACCATTGCGGCGGGCTTTTTTCATTGGATATCAAAGTGTATCTGTGGAGTATGCATACTGTCTCATTTGCGGAAGTAACGTCACGTATCTGTCATTCATCGACATCTCCGGAGTATCGGAGGTGAGTGTGAACTCCTTTGTGATATGCTTGCCGTTTGTTTTGTAATTCTCGTCATTGAAGGTGATATAGTAGGTCTGACCGGTTTTCAGCTTTGTCAGGTCATTGCCCGAATTATCGGAGACAAGGGTCATATAATTGTTACGCTCGATCGTTATCTGCGGTGAAGCCATAAACTCGTACATCGTCCTGCCTGTGAGTATGACATTTTTGGCTTCTTTGTCTGTTGAGATCAGGCACTCCTTTGCAACCGTGAACCCGTCAGGGAACGACTCGTCATACCACATACTGAACACTATTTCTCCTGCTGTGGTCTTGCCTGCGTGCAGGCACTTGCCGCCGTTAAGTTTTGCAAGCTGTCTGCCTGCGTTTTTGAGCGTTTTATCATAACCGTCATACTGCTCGCAAAGCTGCCTGCACACTGTCTTTCTGCCATCAGGCTCGGTGAGCTGTGCTATCTGCTTGCTGTACTTTGCGAGTATATCCAGCTGAGCGTTGTAAGCCTGCTCAAAAGCTTTCTGTGCTTGCTCAGCAGTTTTGTACTCGGGTGTCTTGGTGAGCGTGTACTCCTCTCCCGCATAGACTATCGAGGTGACATTTTCCACATCGGCAGGACGCTTGAAGAAATTCGCTCTGATATCCTCAGCTGTACGCCACTGCAGGAACGATCTGTGAGTGGCGATCGTTTTGTCATTGCTGTCACGCTCTTCGGTAGTTTCGATACTGTATCGTGCAATGTCATTTTCGGTGATCTTGCGCTTAACGCTGCCGTCGGGAGCTTTCAGCGTGAGTTCAAGTGCGTCATCGGTACTATCGCTCAGGACAAAGCCTGTTTTTGAAAGCAGTATCTTTTTCTCGCCGCAGTAATAGGTCGTTTCAGGCACACGCTCACTCAGCTTATAGGGGATATCAATGCTTGCGATGGTCAGGCTCTTGCCTTCGCCGTTTGATATTTGTTCATCGGTCAAATTCGGATCGGTGATCCTTGCAGTCAGTGTATAGCTAAGATCGGTGGTCGGAGCACTTCTCAGCGGGATATAACAGTCAAAGCTAATAGCGTCCTCGCTTTGCTCAACGATATTGCATTCCCACTCTGCATCAAAATAGTTTTTGGCGCCGCTTGATACAGGCGACATATTATCGCCGCTTCCTGCAAGAAATATCTTGTGCCCCTCGGTCTTATCCTCATAGCTGAATTTAAGAAGCTGTTTTCCTGTATCGTTCTTAGCGGTAAGCGTCACACGCATATAAATCGAATGAGGAGCACAGACGACCTTATCGGCGGTGATATTTACTGCGCCATTGCGGTCAAGATTGCTTTTATCTTCAAGCAGTTTTGCAAACGCTTGTTCAGCCTGCTTTTCAAGCTTGGAACGTTCGCTGCTTGCAATGAAGAGCTTATCTGTAAAGGTGAAGTTTTCCAAAATAGTGAGGCGCTCGTTTTTCTCGTCCTTTCCAAACATCACGAACGAAAGCTCGCCTTTGAGCTTTTCAAGGTCGGACTTTTCAAGTTTTGTACCGATATTGCTGCTCGTGTCGGCACTCAGATCGTTTCTTGGTATGCCGAAATCGGTAACGCATCTGAGTATCTTTTCGCCTGTTTTTGCGTCGCAGATATAATAGCTATGCTCACTATTGAGAAGCTGCTGAGCCTGCTCACTTATTCTTGAACCGAGGATAAAGCTGAGGTCGATATAGCCGTCGTCGTACTTTACAGCGTGGACAAACAGGGTATCTGTACTTTTAAAATTCTGTGCGATATAGTAAAGACATTCTTCATTACGCTGAGTGATACTTTGACAGCGATTTTGGAAATCCATCGCATCGGTTACGGCTATGTCACCCTTTTTGTTTATAAGCCTGATATACTCGTCGTTTTTAAGAAGCATACATTTGCGGTGCTCCTGCACTGCCTGCTCGACACTGGTTATCTCGCCGACGGGGATAGTCTGATCCTTTTCAAGACGCAAATCTGCTGACGAATTTACAGGGTCGATGATGTCGGCATTTTTTGCTGTGAAGATCATCGCTCCAACGCCGACACACACGGCAAGTGCTGCTGCCACAGCCGCATAGGCTAACGCTCGGCTTTTTATTCTGATCTTTGAGGTACCGTTTGTTATTATCTGTTTTTCGGTATCAAGTGTTGCAGGCATTGACATTTTTCTCATTGCGTCTGCATAAGCCTGCTGCACATTTTTCCTTTCTTTCATTCTACACACACTCCTTTTCATACGCTTTTGCAAGCAGTTTCTTTCCACGCCGTATCAGCGAGCTTGTTGTGTTTGCGCCTTTGCCGATGAGCTTTGCGGTCTGCTCGGTGGTATAGCCCTGCACGATATTGAGAAACAGCGGCAGGCGGTACTTTTCGGGCAGGCTGAGCATTGCTCTTTGCGCTGCGTGCTCGGCAAGCAGGTCATCGTCGGCGGAAGGCTTATCAACGGCTTCATCAAGGGTGACTTTTTTGGTATTGTAATGCCTTCGGTGAAAGTCCTTTGCGAGGTTGACCGCTGTGCGGATAAGCCACGGAAGTATCTTACTGTCGGGCATCATATCCTCCTGCAAAAGCCGCAGAAAAGCTTCCTCGGCGCAGTCCTGCGCAGCGTGGATACCGCCGGTATAATGCCAGGCTGCTCTCATTACGGTATCGGCATACTGCGAATAATACTGCCCGACCGTTTCTTTTTCCATATTCCGATACCTCCTTTCTTGTGCCTTTGATCTGTATACGTTTGAGAAGTGCAGATTAGTGCATATGAAAATGTTAACTTTTTGTGTACAAGCCAAAGCATAAAAAGGAGGGCACTTTCGCACCCTCCTTGATGTCTTTATTTACCCGAGTGTGATCTCGACCTTAGTGGTATCCGTCAGCTTATCGGCTGCAAGGAAATTGCCCTGTATCTTTTCGCCGTTGACGGTCATTTCCTTAACACCGCACTGAACGTGAGAAGGATTTTTGATATCAATGCTGAGATGCTTGCCGCGGAAATTCTTCTCGATGGTAAAGCCGTCCCACTCGTGCGGGATAGACGGGTCGATAACAAGTCCGTCGGCATTCGGTCTCATTCCGCAGATACCCTCGACGCAGCCTACCATTACTGTTGAGCCTGTACCTGTGAGCCAATGAACGTGCGCTCTGCCTGCAAACGGCGAGCGAGTTGCCTCGGTGAACTGACCGTGGACATAGGGCTCCATTACTCTTATCTCAGCCTTATCGTTCATGCTTGCGGGAGATGATTCCATAAAGTACTCAAACGCTCTGTCGCCGTGACCGAGCAGGGATTCAGCAAGGATAGCCCAGCCCTGCGGCTGTGAGAAGATACCGCCGTTCTCCTTGGTATCGGCATTGAAGATATGCATGAGTGCGCCGTCAAAATAGTGGTTCTCGTATGGAGGCTCCATAAGCTTGATGCCGTAAGGAGTATTGAGTATCTCGTGGACGCTGTTCATAGCGGTCTCAGCCTGCTGTTTTGAAGCAAAGCCCGAGATCACAGACCATGACTGCGGATTGAGCCACATATTTGCTTCGGGGTCTTTCTTTGCGCCGACAACTACGCCGTTATCTCTGATGCCTCTGATAAATCTGTCCTCGTCCCAGCAATCTTCAAGCGCCTTTGAAAGCTCTGCCTGAACTTTATCCAGATAAGCGACATACTCGCTGTCGCCCTTATCCTTAGCCATATCTCTCATAACGTTCATAGCATAGTAAAGCTGGAATGCAACGAATGTGGATTCGCCCTGTGCGCCAAGACGCAGGCAGTCGTTCCAGTCGGCGTGCAGACCTGCCGGCATATGATGTGAGCCGAGTCTTTCCATTGAAAATCTGATAGCATTTTTCAGGTGGTCGTATACTGTATCCTCGCCGCCGTTTGCATAGACGATGACCTCGTCAAGGAACGCTTTATTTCCGCTTTCACCGATATACTTAACTACCGTTGGGAACAGCCACAGCGCATCGTCTGCTCTGTAAGACGGGTGACCTGTCTGCTGGGCATACTCGCTGTTAGGGTCGTTCTCGTCGGGGCAATTCTCAAAGCCTGCTTTATGATCGAACTTTACAAGCGGGAGTCCGCCGCCGTTATCGACCTGTGCGGAGATCATAAACCTGATCTTCTCTGCTGCAAGCTCGGGATTTATATGTATGATGCCCTGGATATCCTGCACGGTATCACGGTAGCCATAGCCGTTTCTGAGTCCGCAATAGATGAACGATGCGGCTCTTGACCAGATGAATGTGATAAAGCACTGGTAGGCATTCCAGACATTGACCATATTATTGAACTCGTCAGACGGAGTTTTTACCTTGAAGTTGTCAAGCTGTCCGTGCCAATAGTCAACAAGCTCTTTAAGCTCGGCATCGACTGCGCCTTTTGTTTCGTAATGCTTCATTATCTGCTGTGCTTCGTTGGGCTTTTTCTGTCCCAGCACATAGATGAACTCTGCTGTTTCGCCGTCGGCAAGCTCGATATCGGACTGGAGCGCACCGCAGCAGTTGCTGTTGAAGTTGAGTCCGTCGTCACAGTTTCCTCTTTCGACAGCGATAGGGTTGGAGTATGTTCTGTAAGGACCGATGAAGCTTTCAAGGCTGCCGTTATAGTGGCTGACCTTCTGAGCTGCAAGTCCGAAAAATCTTTCCTGTCCGTTGAAGCCGTTTTCGTCCTTATTATCGTTTTCATTGATATGCTCGACGATCATATTGCCTTCAAAAGATGTTCTGGTTATAAACAATGTATACTGGAGATTGACCTGATCCTGCTCGTAGTTGTTCTCGTTGGTGAACTCAATGAAGCCGAAAGTGGAAAGCTTTCTTGGCTTGCCGGAGGTATTGGTAAGCTTAGTTCTCCAGACCTCGTAGGTCTTGTTGAGCGGAACGTAGTAGGTTATCTCGGACTTTATGCCTGAATACTCAGACTTTACGGTAGTATAGGCTGTTCCGTGATGGCACTCACACTTATAGTCGTCAAGGCTTTTGCCCACAGGCTGCCATGTGCAGGACCAATAATCGCCCGACTCGTTATCACGAACATAGACAAATCTTCCTGGAAGTCCTATCGAGGAATTGAAGCGGTATCTGGAGATACGTCCGTTGGCGCCGCTTTTTACAAAGCTATATCCAAAGCCGTTGTTTGACACGATTGCGCCGTACTCCGGTGAGCCGAGGTAGTTTGCCCAGGCAGACGGTGTATCGGGTCTGGTGATGACATACTCCTTATTTTCAAGATCAAAATAGCCGTATTTCATAAGCTTTTCTCCTTTTTTACATAGATTTCTGCGTCAAATATATATATATGGCATATATTTAATTTATTTTAGCATATCGCAGACATTTTTACAAGAGGTATTATGAATTTTAGCGTTTTTTATAAAAATATGGTGTGCAAATATACTAATTAGACAAAACAACTCAAACAAAATACTCCTACGATAAATCAGAATTTGCCGCCGCTGCGGCGCGCAATGCCCTCGCCCACAGTTTTGGGAGAACTGTTTCTTTGTCCGGCTCGGGGCTTTCATTTTGTTAATATTGTAAATCTGAATTTAAACTATTACTATCAAATTAATAGTTTTGCACCCGAAGGGGTATGGGGGCGATCGGAAAGCCCCCGAAAAAAGCAAGAACATCAGATGTAAGAGGTAAGAGATTTAGAGGTAAGATTGTTCGTTAAACTATCAATTATTATTGATGCATAGCTTGCTCTCTCGTCTAAGGGGGAAACCCATAAGGGAGAACAGGACGCCGTGCCTTACGGCGTGGTGAGCGGACTTTTCTCCCCTCTGTGTTTCC
>CADAHS010000053.1 GCA_902787825.1 uncultured Ruminococcus sp.
TGTACTTATACAGAAGTATTATAAATGATTTTTGGGGAAAACCCTTTTGCAAAAGGGTTATTCCCCAAGCCCTTTTCCTAAAACTCTTAATGATTTTTTGACCCCGATGGATAAAACCATCGGGGTTAAAAAATAGTTATGGTCAAAGAAATGCGGCTGGGAAACAGTCCTTCGCAATAAAAGATGTTACTCAGAATGATTTATAAAACTTCTATATAGGTACTATCCTTATGGTACAGGTCTTTTGATTGGAGGTATATATCATCTTTTGTTCTGTCAGTCGGGTACAGCGACCGCCTTTACCGGTTTGCGGCAAGTTTTTTCAAAGCACTCAATAGCCTTTTGAGCATTCACATCATCGGTAAACTCGTCATTGTCGCCTTTTGAATACAGCTTGACAGCCTTTCCGTCAACGACCGCATACAGCGTGTTCTGCCCGTAATCGCACATTTTGTGTTCGCAGCTGAACTCTGCGTTCGGGCTTATCTTTGCTGCGTATGCAACGCCCTGTTTGAGTATAGATGCGTCAAACTGCGTACCAGATTTTATGATGTTTGCTATCCCGTCCTTGAGGTTTTGAATGACATTATCCGTCAGCTCGCCGTTTCTCGCCGGAAGAGTCTTTGAAAAATCAAAGCTGTACACATCACCCTTGGCATCAGTGCAGATGCCGCTTATATGCTGGCCCCACGCATAGTTTGTCCGCAGCTTGATATACGTCAGCGGAAACTGCGGCTTGACATCGCTCTTTTTTATCTCGGGTCTTGGCAGCTGCACCGTCTTAACAAGAGTATTGCTCGACTGTACCACACCATTGCGCACGGATTCATCAAAACGGTCGCTGCCGCCGTAGAACTGTTCAGCACCCTGCTTGAATTTTACAATATAGATCTCCGAGCCGCCCTCTTCCTGTGGGTGTTCAACAAGTATTCCCTTGCTGATGCTGACCTCTGCGCCGCCCTTGGTCTTGAGCGTAAGCAGACTGCTTGCGCCGCCCTGAACGCTCTGTTCGCCTTTAAGCTCGATATTCCCCTGACGCAGTATACTGCACAGCTCGTTGAATATCTTCTGCTTCCACGCATCGTTAGTTATCTCGCCCTCATAGGTCTTGCACACATAGTTTTTCTGGTCATTTACTGTCTGCTTTCCGCCGATATAGGTAAAGTCAGTGTATTGAGCGTCAATAATGTTATATGGGCGTATATCAGAGTCTTTCTTAACACGGTTTTTATCAGAGATCACACCGCCATGGACGAGGTCATTAAGTTTCTTTATCTCATCGCTGTCTGCACAGGTATAAACGGTAGAGTTCTGTGCAGCAAAAACCAGTACGCTTTCTCCGCCTGCTTCTTGGGAACCGTTGGTGATCATGCCTTCATAGCAAACATAGTTCAGCTTGCCGTTTTCGTGACTGATCCTCAGCTCAGGACCGCTCTGTACGACATTCTGTCCGTCCCTGAGCTTGGTCTCACCTTTTTTCAGGATACCGCAAAGCACATCGAATATCTGCTTTTTTATATCGTCATCAACTATCTCGCCTTTGTACTCGATGCGTTCTCTCTTTTCATTGTAATCATCAGCACTTGAGTAGTATCTGAAATCGCTGTGATGTGCTTCGGTAAACGCCTTGATCTCGTCAGTGCCTGCAGAAGCATCTGGATCTTTTTCTGTCCTGACAAGGTTCTGATCGCACTTGACACCCTGCGAGATCAGCCCTTCAAAAGCGATCTGATCTTTATACTCAGCTCCGAAATAGAGCGTCGAGTCTTTGCCTCTGAAAATGTATATGCTCGCTCCACCATCTTCTTCCGGGTGCTCAACAAGTATACCTTCAGCGATCGTATACTCTTTTGCGTCGGTATCTTTCAGCGTAAGTATCGGATCAGCCCCGCCCTGAACGCTCTGTTCGCCTTTCAGCGTGATCTCTCCGCCATTTATAATAGAACAGAGCTTTTCAAATATCTGCTGCTTTGAGCTGTCAGAAATGATCTCACCTTCATAGTATCTGCGGGTCTTTGTTTTCTCATTATGATCCTGACCCTTTGCATAAAACTTCAGATCAGACCACTTCATATGTGCGAGCTGCTCTGCCTCGGTCATAGCAGGTGTGAGTCTATCCCTGTTACTGCTGCTGTCCGGGCCATGCTTTTGAGTTACCACCGAGATGCCTGTGTCGGGGTCAGGCTCCGGACTTTTGGAGCAGCCTGCCATTGAGAGAACAAGAACGGCTGCAAGTATCATAGCTGTAAATCTTTTCATATTGTCTGGCTCCTTTCGGTATGCGTTTGAAATATATACGCCAATGAAGCGGTATTTTTATTGGGTAATTTTACACAAATATAATACGTCCGTTTTGTGCTGATTTACCATAGACCAGCTGCCCTCATCACAAAGGGTAACTAACCTATTACATACACTAACTAACCCAAACAGCTGTTCCAATAAAAAAACTGTATTTTTTGCTTTCAGAAAAGTGCGTAAATGCTGGAGTTTCAGTGGATCGGTAAAAATTTTTCGGGGAAATTTCAAAAAAAGACTTGACAAAAAGGGTAGTTAGTGATATAGTTAGTTACAGAGGTAATTAACCCACAAACAAACTAACCAAAAAGGAACAACAAACACACAGGAGGAAGACATATGCTGATAGGATTTTTACCGCTGATAGCGCTGATGATCAGACACATTTATTTTGCACTTGAAGATAAAAAACAAAGAGCGAAGCGCTGAACAAAACAAAAAAACAAAGATAAGAACAAAAGAGAGAAAGACAATTCAAAGGAGGACAGATAATGCAGATAAACTTTGAAAGCGAAAAGCCGATCTTTGTCCAGCTTGCAGATTGGCTGAGCGACAGTATCATTTCGGGAGCCATAAAAGAAGGGGAACAGATACCGTCCACAACGGAGATGTCGGTGAGTCTGAAGATCAATCCGGCAACTGCGCTCAAAGGCGTGAATATGCTGGTGGACAAGGGCATCATCTATAAGAAAAGGGGACTGGGTATGTTTGTATCACAAGGAGCAGTAGAAACACTGAAAAAGCAAAGACAGTCGGAGTTTTTCGGCGAGTATATAAAAACAATGCTTGATGAAGCCGCAAAGCTTGGACTTACAAAGAAAGATATAATCGAACTGATCGAAAGGGGATAATCAAAATGAGAGGGATAGAACTTAAAAATCTTACAAAGCACTATAAAGATACAAAGGCGCTTGAGGACGTAACGCTCACCATAGAGTACGGAAAGATCTACGGCTTGCTCGGACGCAACGGCGCAGGCAAATCAACAATGGTAAACCTCATCTCAAACCGCATCTTCCCGACCTCGGGAGAGATATTCGTTGATGGTGAGATGTCCATTGAAAATGACGAGGCTCTGCGCAAGATCTTCACAATGAGCGAGCACAACCTGCTCCCCGTTGACAGAAAGTTCAAGGACGCAGTCAAGCTGGTAAAGGAGTTTTACCCTGAGCTTGACGATGACTACGCTTTTGCCCTTGCTGAAAAATTCGAGCTTGATGTGAAAAAGAAGCTTATGAGCCTCTCCACAGGTTATTCAAGCATAGCAAAGCTTATCATTGCGCTTGCATCGGGCGCTGACTACATATTCTTTGACGAGCCTGTTCTGGGTCTTGACCCCAACCACAGAGAGCTTTTCTATAAGGAGCTTATCGACCGCTATGCCAATACCGGCAGTACCTTTATAATCTCCACACACCTTATCGACGAGTGTGCAGGCCTTATCGAAAAGGCAATAATCATCGACAAGGGCAGACTTGTTACCGCAGAGGATACAGATAAGATAATGGAGAATTCCTATACCGTAACAGGACCTGCCGAGCTGGTGGATAAGTACACCGCAGGAAAGACTGTTGTCGGCAGCGATACCGTCGGAGGCATCAAGTCGGCATACGTCAAGGGTAAGGCTGAAAACGTTCCGCAGGGACTTGAAATCTCAAAAGCAAGCCTGCAAAGCCTGTTTATCCAGATGACAAACGATTGACAACAAATGGGGGATAGATAAAATGTATACAAAGAAATTGCTCCGCTGTACCTGGAACATAAAAGAAATATTGTCACTGGTAGCAGTTTTTGCAGTGATAGTTGCAATATTCTCGTTCGTTGAGTTTCAGGACGCAAGGGGAGATCTTGATGATCTGTACAAAAATAGCAGCACCGTATCTCAGGAGGAGATAGATAAAATAAGCGTTGTTTCGCCTGTCGGACTTATGGCAATGGTAGCCGCACTCGGCTTCGGGCTTGCCTTCACAGCGCAGATGTTCAGCCTCTCGCTTCAGGTAAACGTCACCAGAAAGCACCTGCACAGAGCAACACTTATCTCCGAGCTTATATGCGCAGGGCTTATAACCGCAACAGTATTTCCCGCAAGAATGGGCATCAATCTGCTCTTCTCAAAACTCTGTACAGGCAACTACGCCGTGCTTTCAGATAAGTTCAGAGATGTCGCCTTCAACAGCGCACTCTTTTCAAAGAATATGATCGTATCACAGGGCATTATCAGCGGCATACTGCTTATGCTGTTCGGATCGCTGCTGTTCGCACTTGTCGGTTCGCTGCTGCTGAATTTCCTGTCAAGGTTCAAGGGCGCAGGCGTGGTATTTGCAAGCATACTCTGCTTCTTATCCGCTGCGGGTATCCTTATCACACTTATCGTGCTTTCGTCTAAGTGGATCTCTTTCGCAGTTCTCGGTTCACTTCTCGTAATAATGCTTTTGGTGCAGTATAAACTGATAAAAACACAGACGCTTGACAACAAAAGCGCAGGAAAGATAGCATAAGGGGGAGAAGATAATGAAAAAAGATCTTACAAAGTATTTGATGAAAGAGAATTTCACATCAACTGTTTTATGGACTGCGATAATTTCCACCGCAGTAAGTCTGGTGTTTATTATCCTTGCTCTATGCATAGGCGATACCGGCGACGGCGAAAAGCTTCACAACTTTGTTACGCTCATCGTTATGTTCTGGAGTGCGTTCGTGTGCTCCATAGGTGTTGCGATCGTCGGCATCAATACGAGCATTTATATGAACCGTTCAAGAAAAACTGCTGCTAAAGCTATTATTATTACCATTATTGCATCAGTACTGGCGTGCAGTGCGATCGCTCTTGCAGCTGAGGGAGCTATTTCGCTCGTTTCAAACTCAACAGGCTTTGGCTATGCTTTCAGACCACTGTTGCTGTCAGGCGATCAGGCATTTGGCATCAAAACGGTACTTGTTTCATACGGCTTCAATGTGCTTTTGTACTACGCTGTTTCGGTAGCCTCAGTGTTTCTTGTCAGCATTTCGATGAAGTTCGGCAAGTGGGCATGGATAGGCTGGTGGGTGATCTATATGCTTATTATGTCAACCGGCAAATCAATAATCACTTCGATCGGCAGCTTTGCAAAGGACATTTTCGGCAGCACCGGCGCAGCAGTTTTAGCAATAATGATAATTACAGCGGTCGTGTTTACAGCAGCAGATATACTGTTGATAAGAAAGACCGAGCTGAAAAAGAATGCTCTTATGTGGAACTCAAATGCAAGAAGAGCGTAATATCAGCACCATGGGATACAGACGTTAAAATGACACCTTGTTTATAATTCTTAAAAGCGTGATCGAGCAGGGCATTACAACATTCATTTTAAAAAATACTACCTTAGTTGAACGATACATAAAAACAACCGTGAACATACACCATCGGAGAATATCCGAAGGGAAGCTCACGGCTGTTTTTCTTTATTGACTTGTGCTGCGCTTTTGGTTTACATGATACCACAACCTCAGAGGAGAGTTCCATAATGGATCGTGGTGTTGCTCGGCTGAAAAGATGATCCCACTTTAATTATGCCGGTCAATTTGTCGCATCAATAACTGATGGATCAAATTTTGCATTTGTGTAGATTAGATACGAATCTTTCCAGCTGTTTGAGGTGTTAACAAGTTCTGCGGTCAACCTGATCTTATAGTTTGCATATTCATTATGATCAGCATCACCTGTTAAAACATCACAGCTGAAATCAACGTCAAACATTTTATCGAGGTCTGCTTGAGTACCATGAACGATACGTCCGGAGAATACATACTCTGATTCATTTGACATATCAGCCGTAAGAGCGACCTCATCATCGGTCAGGCTTACATTGTTTAAATATTTACTGATATCATCCACCTGAACATAACTTGTTGAGCCTGCATTGCTCACCTTTTTAAATAATGTGATCTTATACTTTACCTCAGAAGCAGAATCATAATCAATGATATCGTCAACGTTATAGATCGCCAATCCGCTGATAGGATGCGACGTACCATATTTTCCGTTGACACCAAGCAAACTCCTGTTGTTTGTTTTAAGACCGATCACATCAGTCGTATCATCTGCCGGAACAGCATTAAAGTTGAGTTCAGCATTGTTCTGTATGGTCGAATAGTAGAATTGACCATCATTCACTGGAATATTCATAGCGCTGAACATAAGCTCATCATCCTTGTATGACAGACTTGATTTAACTGAAACCTGCGTACCGATTTTTGCATTCGGGTCATCATCCTTATTATATGGGAAAGCCGTTGTGTCATAAAATGACATGAGCGTTTCAGAATGGATAGTAACCTCCGGAGGGTTCTGCGGATCGTAAAGTGCATCTAATATGCTGCCCGTATTCAGTTCAATGTAGTGTGCGCTGAGGGACGATCTGGTCACGGTGTTTGTGTAGCTTTGACCGTTCTTAACATAGCTGTAAGTGGTCGTATTGCTGATATCGCCAGGATTGAGACCGTATATGATATCTGAAACCTTATGCTCGGCATCATGTGATGTCAGGGTAATGAAGAATGCATGATATACGTTTGATCCTGCAAGGAAGTTACCGGCATTTACATCCTTTATCTGCACCTTCGCTGTGACCTCAGTTTTAAGATAGTGATTTGTTGCATTCATTTTAGGATCGTCACCAAAGGTAGTTCCATCACCTGACTTTACGTCAAACGATCGTTCAACTATTGTGTGATTAAACAGATCCCCAAGAACTATACGTGAATACAGTATCGGATTGATATTTGCCTTGTCATCTCTTCCCGTACAGGTCATTTCTGAACCGCAGCCTATCATTATACTGTGTGTATACCCTTCATTCTTTGGAACATATATACTGATGTAGTAGTCCTCGTACAAATCGTTTGTGTGACCTTCATCAGTGCTTGAGGCTTCAGAGCTTGCCTTGATCGTAGACAAATTCTGCGGCACAAAAGGATTATTATTCTCATCAACAAAGGATGACAGAGCAATAGGTACTGCCTGGTTGGTTGCATAATCCGAATCGACTGTCATGGTATAATACTTATCAACGTTTGCGTTTGGGTCTACAAGTATCATCTTTGTTCCTCTTGGCAGCGTTCTGAAATTAGCGTCAAGCGTTAAAGTAATACTCTTATCAAAATTCCAGTTAGTATTTGAAGAGATCTGATCTTTCGGATAGGTATAGCGTATAAATGTAGTTGTCCACTCATTCGTACTTTCTACAAGCTGTGATGGGTTGGAGGCATTTTTACCGTTATCGATCTCAGTGTATATTCTCTGAGCATATTCATTACGATAATACTTAGTTTCAGACATAGATACCGCACTGAAATCCACAGACAGCATCTTCTTTGTATAAACAGGAACATAGAGATGATATGCTATTTTATTATAAGTTGGATCCGTTGGATCCTTGAACTGTACATCGATCAGTGAGAACTGATGATCACGGCTTGATGCCGAATCAGCCTTGTTTGAGTCGATCTCATACTTTCCGTAATTTGTACCTGTCGTATAGCTCAGACCCTGAGTACCACTTTCACCAATAACAAACCTGCCTTTATCTTCGTCATAATAGCATGGCGAGATCTTAACTTCATACTGCTTATTTATAGTTGTACTTCCGCTGCTGTAATCTGCTCGATCCAAACGCTCCGGAGTATTTGTCACAAGACGAATATAAGACTTGATGAATGGAGTGATATCATTTGCTTTAGCAGAGTCATCGTTGATGACAAGCATCGCAAAATCCTGAACACCCGACGGCAGTGATCCAAACTCAGTTGATGCCGTAGATATCTTGAATGACCCTTCTTTGTATGTGCCGTTGTTGTTGATATAATTTATAAGTGTTGCCGCATCGTTCGTGCTGGACGATGGATCATTTGTTGTTCCTATTGTATATCTCCGGTTTGAAGTTGCCCCCATGACATCCTTGTAAACTGACCCGGCAGAATTGATACCGGCTCCATCACTTGTGATGTATTCGTTTGCCCCCATGGTTTTCCTCGGATTTACCGTGAGGTATGGTGCAAATGGCTGATCGACTGTGGTGTTTGCAGCTGCCATAAAGGTCGAAGCATTTCCTGTTTTGGAGGCGATATCATTCAGCGAAGTACTATTATTTACTACTATTGCATTTGCTTTTGCAATATGCTATACTGATTTTGCGTTAGAACTTTGCTATCTGATCCGATGGGATCAGCCTAAGCGCCCGGACTTGAGCCGAGCGCTTTTTTTTGCTTAAACCGTCCTTTTGTCATATTTTCATTCAGTCAACATATAGTTTTCATACAAATATAATAGGGTATATATTGTGGAGGACTCTATTTAGGCGGGTAATATGTTAAAAGTATAAAAGAAACGCCTAAAATGCACAACTGGTTTTGTGCATTTTTGTCAAAAATGCTGATTGAAAAATGAGGACTTTTATTGTATAATATAAGAGAGTAAATATGCCTACAAGGGGGTAGTGCACCCTCTTGACGAAAAAGTCCAATCATTTAATATTTAACGATTTACAGAAAGCGGGGTGAGTGCAATGAGTGAAAGGAGCGTCAGCGAGAACAACAAGCTGTGGGAAGCGGCGGAAAGAATAGCCGAAAATGCCGTAGCAGA
>CADAHS010000054.1 GCA_902787825.1 uncultured Ruminococcus sp.
TCTCGCTCATTTGTCAAGCCTTTTGAGTGATATTTTTTGCTGCCCTTCTTTCTCGGACAGCTTTCACATAATACCACACTTTTTTGCGTTTGTCAAGGGTGTTTTCGCATTTAATTTGTAAAAAAAGAGGCAAGATCCTTCCCGCCTCTTAACACAATATTTACATTTGATTTTACTTGCCGAGATTTTGCAGCACAAGTCTTGTGACGACGCTGAATATCAGCTTATCCTGCGAAAGCTTACGGCAAATGAAGTTTGCCTGCTGCTGATCCGGAGCAAACACATCAAGTTCCATCAGCAGCTGTTCATCGTGGCATTTGCAGGTGACCTCAAAGCCTTTATCCAAGGCATTTGATGCGCACTCGTTGATCTGCTCGGAGTGGTCGTTCAAAAAGCTGCTCACGCCACGGACGAGCATTTCATCCATTTGTGTCTGCGCTGAGAACTCGACGAGATCCAGCGTTGTACGCAAAATTCTGTCAAACAGCTCACAATAAAGTCCGACCGGGTCAGTGTTCATCAATGAACGCATAAAATCCGCAAGCTCACGCTGTGGATACCACAATGTCACACGCATAAGGGTCAGACCGTTATCGAAGCACTCGCAGCGTGCGCCGAAGGCATTATCTGCTTCAACGAGGGTAACGGCGGTATCACGCTCGGTTTTTTTCTCACGGAAATAGTCCCGTGCAGAGGCGAGCGCCCTGTCTCTGAGTTTTTCGGGTGAAAGCTCCAGAAGCTCGGGGACAAGCTGTTTTCCCTCCTTGGTGAGGCGGACATTGCCGTTTTCGTCAAGCATTATCATTTTATTTTCAAGCATCTGGTCGTAGGCATCGACATATGTAAAATAGCCTATGACGTTCTCGTTGACGGTAAGGATCTCTCTCAGCTCGTTGGCTGTACATGGTTCTTCAAACCGTTCAAGGAAGTCGCCGATTATTATCTTCGCCCTTGTAACGTCAAACTCGGTATTTGTCTTTGGTGAGAGGAAGCTTTCGGGGTTTTTCTTCAAAAGATCACTCCCCTTTAAAAATTGGGATAATCAAGCATATGGTTGAGCAGGGCGATATTGAGCGCAGCCTCGACCGCCGGGACTGCTCTTGGCACGATGCAGGGATCATGTCTGCCCTTTATTTCAAGCGTTTCGTTTTTCATTGCGGAATAATCCACCGTTTCCTGCGGCTTGGAGATGGACGGTGTAGGCTTGACAGCCACACGCAGGGTTATCGGCATTCCGCTGGAGATGCCGCCGAGGATACCGCCGTGGTTATTGGTTCTGGTAACGACATAGCCCTTATCGTTGACATAGAACTCGTCGTTGTTTTCCGAGCCGGTGAGCTTTGCACTTTCAAAGCCTGCGCCGAACTCAAGGCCCTTGACTGCGGGGATACCAAAGATGAGCTGCGCAATGGAGTTTTCAAGTCCGTCGAAGATAGGCGAGCCTATGCCTGCCGGGACGTTGATAGCGATAGCCTCGATTATCCCTCCGACACTGTCGCCGTTTGCCTTGGCATTTTCTATCTGCTTTTTCATCTCGTTGCCCTGAACGTCGATGATAACAGGGAAATCCTTCTTCCAAAGCTCTCGGATATCGTCCTTGGAGGTATTTATCGGGTCAAAGCTCTTATCGGTCACGCCGTGTATTTCGGCGATATGCGCACCGACATAGATACCTCTTTTACGCAGTATCTGCTGAGCGACTGCTCCTGCGAAGCAAAGCGGTGCGGTGAGTCTTCCCGAGAAATGTCCGCCGCCTCTGACATCGTTGAAGCCTCTGTATCTCAATGCGCCGGTATAGTCTGCATGGCCCGGTCTTGCGAGCTTTGAGAGGTTTGAATAGTCCTGTGAATGGTGGTCGTTATTGGCGATTATCGCACAAAGCGGTGTTCCCGTAGTTTTGCCGTTATAATAGCCGGACATCACCTGCGGCATATCCTTTTCTTTTCTGGAGGTGGTCAGCCCATTGCTTTTGGGCGCTCTTCTTGCCATGAACTCATAGACCTCGTCAATATCTATGCTTTCGCCCGCAGGCACGTTATCCATACACACGCCGATAGCCTGTCCATGGCTTTCTCCGAATATTGAAAAGGTGATCTTATTGTTCCATGTTGATGACATTTTTCTTCCTCCACTTGCCGTAAAAGGCTTATTTATCGTAACTTACGCTGACATCTCCGCCGAGTGTACGGTAGACATCGAAAAAGTCGGGATACGATTTTTCGACACATTGTGCGCCTGTAAGTGTCAGCGGTGAGGTGCATTTAACTGCGGCGACTGCCATAGCCATAGCTATCCTATGGTCATTGAAGCAATCGACCGTTCCTCCGCTGAGGGAGCTTACCCCCTGTATCTCCAGAAAGTCCGCACCTGCTATGACTTTTCCGCCCAGCGCATTCAGGCAGGAGCTTATCGCCTCAAGTCTGTCACTTTCCTTGATACGCAGTCTTGCGACGTTCAGGATACGGCTTTTGCCCTGACAGAAGCTTGCAAGCACTGCCAGAACAGGCACAAGGTCTGGTATATCCGAGCAATCCAGTTCAAAGGCATTCAGCCCACCATTTTTATTATACACTATTTCTTTGCATATTTCAACAATTTTTTTATCACCCTGATAAGAATTTTCATTCAGCCCATTGACTGAGATCTCACAGCCGAGTAAGTTTGCGACGAAAAAGAACGCAGACTGGGAATAATCCGCCTCTACGGTCTGCTCAAACGAATGAAGCTCATCTGCTCTGACAAGGTAGCCTTCGTCGGTCGCTGTGATGCTTGCGCCGCATTTTTCAAGGCAATCGGCGGTTATATCGACATAGGGCTTTGATTGCAGGGGTGATGTGAGTATCAATCTGCTTTCTCCCTTTGCGGCGGCGAGTGCGAACAAAAGTCCTGTTACGAACTGAGATGAGATATCTCCGCTGACACGGTAATCGCCCGATCGGAGCTTTCCGCTGACGGTAAAGGGCATAGTGCCGTTGTAGTCAAATCTCACTCCGTGACCGGGAAGCTCGTAAAGGTATGGTGTTATCGGTCTTTGCGGAAGCTTGCCCTGCCCAAGAAAAGTGGTTTGCACGCCCAGTGCGCAGGCAACGGGGATAAGAAATCTCAGTGTTGAGCCTGACTCACAGCAGTCGATGACTGCCTTTTCGGGCGGATTTTCTATACCTTTTATCACCGCAGTATTTCCGTTAAGCTCGATATGCGCCCCCAGCGCTCTCATTGCATTTATCGTTGCGGTGATATCCTTTGAAAGGCTGAGATTTTCCACTATGCTCGTTCCCTTTGCCAGTGCCGCAGCTATCACAAGCCTGTGTGCCACGCTCTTTGACGGCGGAACGCTCACCTCACCCTTGAGCTTATGTGGATCTATAGTAACTACCATTGTTTTCTGTTCTCCATATTTTTTGTTTTTTCTTTTCATTCACAACTGCTCTTATGACGCACACGCACACTATTCCCATCAGCACAGCTATCACGATAAGGACTATCCTTGCACCCGACATATATTCCAGATCTCCGTCGAGATAATAATTATCGTGGTCGCTGGGGTCATAGTATATGCGTATCCTGTCCCCTTTCTCGTGATCCGAGCCTCTGCATTGAACAACATCGAGGCTGAAATCACTGCCCTCATCGACATCTATCGTCAGCAGGGTCTTGATATAGCGGTTGCCGCCTGTAACGACCTCTTTGTCTGTAACCACGGCATATGCAGATGCGGTACATTCAGCTTTCTGCGCTCTGCGAAGATCGTCTACGCCCCACTGTGCGAATATCACAAACGCCTCGAATGCCAGCACCATCCACATACAGATACGCTTGGCTTTGAGCCTGCTTTTCATTTCGTCTTTTTCTTTTTTGATACGCTCTTTAAGACGCTTGTTATACTTTGATTTTGACATTTTAATTACTTCTCTGTGTTTTTCAGTTTTTTAACATCTTTTTTCACGATCCTGACAAGAATTACGCACACTATCGCCCACAGCGCCGCAATTACAATTATGACCTTCTGCGTGGTGAATGCAGTTTCTATATCTCCCTCAATGTAGTAATCATCGGGATCGTCAGGATCATAAAACACCTTCAGCTCCTGCCCACGCTCATATTTAGCGGTCGGTACCGTTATAATACTCTGCTTGAACACGCCGTCAGTTTTCACCTGTATCACTGCGGTGACCTTTGTTTTTACTCCATGCTTGGTGCGAACCATATGATGCTGATTAACTATCCTCGTACTCTCTTCCAGCACCACTGCATCAAGCGGCTGTGTACATTCCTTTTCCTTACGGCGGGCACTATGCCCCACAAGCCACACCACAAGTACAAGCGCAATCTCAAAAACGATCACCAGCACCATACAGAAATACTTTGCTTTAAGACCTTTCCTGATTTTTTCTGCACTTTTTTCGGTTTCTCTCGACATTTTATCCTACATCTCACTTAAAATATCTGCTATCTGTTCACGGCTGATCTGCTTGCCGTACTCGTTTTCGCCAAAGCACATCATCTGCCCTATCTCTCTTTGGAAAACAAATCTCAGCTTTCCGTCCCGCACTTTTTTGTCGGTGTAAAGCTTATCCAGAAGCACATTTTTATCGACGTAATCGGGTATTTTTGTCGGAAGCTCTGCCCTTTTGCAAAGCTCCTCAACGCGCTGCACGTTTTGATGCGAGATGAACCCCAGCTTTTCGCCGAGTCTTGCCTGTGCAGCAAGACCGACTGCGACCGCCTGCCCGTGCAGCAGTTTGTAGTCTGCGACCGTTTCAAGCGCTCTGCCGACGGTATGCCCGAGATTGAGCACCTCCCTCAGACCGCTTTCACGCTCGTCCTTCATAACGACGTCATACTTGACCTCGCAGTTGTGCTTTGAGATATACTCGCACACCTCACGCTCACAGTCAAAGACCCTCTCGATATTTTTTTCAAGGTACTCAAAAAGCTCCCTGTCGCCGAGGCAGCCGTGCTTTATGGTTTCTGCAAGTCCGCTTGAAAGCTGCTCACGAGGCAATGTTTTCCAGGTGTCGATATCTATATAGACCTTTTTCGGCTGGTTGAACATACCGATCAGATTGGTCGCAAGCGGCGTATCTACGGCTGTTTTTCCGCCGACCGACGCATCTGCGGCTGCAAGCAGGGTGGTTGCATAATTGACAAACGGCACTCCTCTTGCAAAGGTACCTGCGGTAAAGCCTGCAAGGTCCGTCACGACTCCGCCGCCGAAAGCGATCACTGCGCAGTCACGGCGGAAGCCCTTTTCAAGCATTGAGTCCTCAAGAAACTCCTTCATCTGCCTTGTTTTTGACTTTTCACCGCTTGGGATAACGAAAAGCTCTGCCCTGAAGCCGGCTGCGGCGAGTTTTTGCATAAGCTCACCGGAATACAGCTTCTCAACTGTATCGTCCGTTATGACCGCAAGCTTGCTGCGTCTGCCTGCAAGTCCGCCTTTCAGATCGCTCACAAGCTTGTCACAGAGCTTGTAGCCTATCTCAATATCGTACGAGTCGTCAACGACTCTTTTCAAGCTGACATTAAAGTTCATTTCGGGTCCTCACTTATTTGCTTATTATCAGTAATCTGTCCGCACCCTTTTGAAACCGGTAGGGTGTGTGTGTTTTATCTGAGTATCACAGTTTTTTGCAAAGTGCGCTATGACGCTTTGTATCATCTCGCTGTCGCTGCTGTCAGGGTCGCAAAGGGGGAATATCCTCACCTGTGCGCACACACGCAGCATCTCACTTATTTACTCACGGCACAAAAGCACAAGGTAATTATACCAATTTTCCGCCGCCTTGTCAACAAAACTTACTCGTCATTATTCGCCATCGTCCACTGGTCTGCCCACGAAACCGGCAAGCGCTTTGATCTTGTTCATAACCTTTGAGAACGCATCGGGTGTGAGCTGCTGGGAACCGTCGCTGAGGGCGTTTTCGGGGTCGCAGTGCACCTCGATCTCCAGTGCGTCACAGCCTGCTGCGACAGCTGCCAGCGACATTGGCTCGACAAGCTTGACGATGCCTGTTGCATGGCTCGGGTCAACGACAACGGGCAGGTGCGACTTGTGTTTGAGCAGCGGCACTGCGGACACATCCAGCGTATTTCGTGTCATCGGCTCGAACGTTCTGATACCTCTTTCGCAAAGCATCACCTTGGTATTGCCCTCGCTCATGATATACTCCGCACTCATCAGCAGCTCTTCAAGCGTGCTTGAAAGACCTCGTTTGAGCAATATCGGTTTATCGCAGCGTCCGAGGGCTTTGAGCAGCTCAAAGTTCTGCATATTCCTTGCGCCTACCTGTATCACATCAACGTCAGAGAACATATACAGATGAGCAAGCGACATTATCTCGGTGACAATGGGCAGACCCGTTTCCTTTTTCGCTTTCAGCAGCAGCTCGATACCCTCTTTGCGCAGTCCCTGGAACGAGTAGGGTGATGTTCTGGGTTTGAATGCACCGCCTCGCAGCATAGTCGCTCCCGCTTTTTTGCAGGCAATGGCTGTTTCAAGCAGCTGCCTTTCGCTTTCCACAGAGCACGGACCTGCGATGACCTGAAGCTTGTTCCCGCCGAGCTTTCTTCCGCAAATGTCAAGCACGGTGTCGTCGGGGTGGAACTTGCGGTTTGCGTTTTTGTACGGCTCCTGCACACGCTGCACTTTCTCAACACAGTCGTTTGCAAGTATCGCTTCGGTATCAATATGCACGGTATCGCCGATAAGTCCGATGATCGTGGAATGGACCCCTTTCACAAGATTTGCCGTAACGTTTTTCTTCTCCAGACTGCTTATAAGTTCGTTCACTTTCTGCGATGGTGTGTTATCCTTCAATACGATGACCATTTCTTATTCCTCCCTGAAATACAAATAAAAATACCGCAGCCTTGTGCACAAAGCTGCGGTCATTATCACAATATAAACTATAAAAGCCTAACTGCAATATCTCTTTCCAACTGCTTTTTGCACACGACTAACAGACCTTGACCAATAAAAGCCAAAGCTGAAAAAGAAGTATGTAAAGGCTGTTGTGAGTATTGCTGCAAACATAGCTCTTTTAGTTCCTTTCATTTTGATAGCTACATAATAGCACATCTATTGATTTTTGTCAAGCATTTTTTACTGAAAAAATTTCAGACCTTATACGGCTCGACAAGATGATAGACTTTGACATCGACAAGTACGTCACACTCGATGCCATCGGGAGTATACTCCTCTTTAAAAACTCTGCCGTCGATACGAACGGTACTGAGCAGCCCCGCTTTATCAAACGGCAGCAGCAGTCTGCATCTTACGCAGGACTGCGGAAGCGCTCTCTGGACAGCCAGCAGCAGCTCATTAACGCCTGTACCGTTTTTGGCAGACATTTTGACAGCGTTATCCTGTCCGGATATTTCAAGCTGGTCTATATACGGCACTTTATCGCACTTGTTGAGAACGGTTACGACGGGAATGCCTGCGCAGCCAAGCTCGCCAAGCAGCTCGTTTGTGACCTGCACCTGCTGTGCGCAGTCCTCTGCGGAGGCATCGCAGACGTGGATTATCACATCTGCATTTGCGGCTTCTTCAAGGGTGGATTTGAATGCCTCTACAAGCTGGTGCGGCAGTCTTCTGATAAGTCCGACGGTGTCAACAAGGGTAACGCTTCTGCCGTCGGGAAGCTCTATTGCACGAGAGGTCGTTTCAAGTGTGGCAAAAAGCTTATTTTCGGCAAGCACGCCTGCACTGGTCAGGGTGTTGAGAAGCGTGGATTTCCCGACGTTGGTATAGCCAACTATTGCTGCAACAAGGACATTGTCCTTTTTACGGCGTTTTCTGAGCATATCACGATGCTTGGCGATATCTTCAAGCTCTGCGGAGAGCTTTTCTATACGGCTGCGGATATGACGTTTATCCGTTTCAAGCTTTGTTTCTCCGGGACCTCTTGTTCCTATTCCGCCGCCGAGTCTTGAAAGGTCGGTGCCTTTTCCGGCAAGTCTGGGAAGGCGGTACTTGTTCTGGGCGATCTCGACTTGCAGGCGGCCCTCGTGGGTAGTTGCTCTCTGGGCGAAGATGTCAAGAATGAGCATGGTGCGGTCTATCGTAAACACGTCGCAGACTTTCTCGATATTTCGTATCTGTGTGGCGGTAAGCTCGCAGTCAAAGACTATCCTGCTGACATCGAGCTTACGGCAAAGCTCTGCCATTTCTTCAAGCCGTCCCGTTCCGATACAGCTTGCGCTGTCGTAGGAAGGACGCTTCTGGGTGACACGAGCGACGACCTCGCCCCCTGCGGTGCGCACAAGCTCCTCCAGCTCGTCAAGCGACTCGGCGATATCATATGTTCCCAGATCTACCGCTGCAAGCAGAACTCTGTCAGGTGCTATCGTGTTGTCTATCATTTCAGGCATATGTTTTTTCCTCTTTGTTTTATTTTTTGTGTTTCTATTATAAAATCAGAATTTAGCTTATCAAACTTCTTTAGTAGCCTCGCAAGAGGCTACATTGAAAAACAGTATTCCGAGCCTGTAATCCTAAACAACTCCGCAAGCCCTGTAACTGCACAATGATAGCAAGAACTCGGCAGGCAGCAGGGAAATCAGCACCCCGTCACTGCCGTTGTCTGAAGCGAAGAATAAAGGACACCCTG
>CADAHS010000055.1 GCA_902787825.1 uncultured Ruminococcus sp.
TTTCTCGTAAAAAAGGCTTGCGGGTCAAGGGCGGCGCCCTTGTCGCTCTCCGCAGAGAGCGAAAGCCCCTTACATCGTGCGCTCAGCATAGGGTGAATTCAAAAATAGTCCGGTGGACTTTTTTTGAAGAGGGGCATGCCCTGTAAGAGAGGGCTGCCCCTTGCCCCGTGTAGAACTCTTTTTCTTCAAGCCATTATGGCTTGACGTTCGAGCGTTGAACCTGAGCTTATTTAATATAGCATCTTTAGGGGGCTTTCCGATCGCCCCCATACCCCTTCGGACACATACCCATATTTGATAGTAATAGTTTAAAATTTAGCTCCAAAGAAGTTTAGCCCCGAGCCAGACAAAGAAACAGCTCTCCAAAAACTGAGTGCGAGGGAATTGCGCGCCGCAGCGGCGGCAAATTCTGATTTAGCTCAGCAACCGTATAAAATACAAATGCCCCGAAGCATAATTAAATGCTCGGGGCAATACAATTTATATCTTCTTTTTCAGTTCCTCTCTCAGCCCCTGCATGATCACATCACGGGCGTGCTCAGCCTGTTCTTTGGTCGCCGCAGGCGTGTCTCCCAGCTTGTATTTTATACCCAGCTTCTCGTACTTTTGCTTTGCCATCGTGTGATAGGGGAGCACATCAAGTGCATTCAGCGTTTTCAGCTTGGCAATGAACCTTCCCAGCTGCCGCAGGAAAAGATCGTTGTTTGTAACGTTGGGAACAACAACGTGCCTGATCCATATCGCAACGCCCTTGTCCGAAAGATATTTTGCAAAAGAAAGTACCCTTTCGTTGGAGTACCCGGTAAGCTTTCTGTGACGCTCATCATCAATGTGCTTGATGTCCAGCAGCACAAGATCTGTGGACTTTACCAGCCTGTCAAACCTCTCGGTGTTCTCAGGCGTAAACAGTATTCCCGATGTGTCAAGACAGGTGTGTATCCCACGCTGCTTAGCCTTTTCAAAAAGCTCCGTCACAAAGTCCAGCTGCACCAGCGGCTCACCGCCCGAAACAGTCAGACCACCGCCCTTTAGAAACTGCTTAACACCCTCGTATTCGTCCAGAAGCTCATCAGCACTGCGAAGCTCACCTCTGCCGATCTCCCATGTGTCGGGATTGTGACAGTATAAGCACCTCATCGGACAGCCTTGTAAAAAAACAACAAAGCGTATGCCCGGACCATCTACCGTGCCGAACGATTCAGTTGAATGAACAAACCCGAGCATCAGCTCACCTCCGTAAATATCGCTGAAAAACATTATATCATATATCGTTATGTAAGTCAATAAATGTTTGCAGATGTAAAGTTGCACATTATTTTTGCACATTTTTGTTGAGTGTGACAGAAATGAAAAAATGGGTGAAAGTCACTTTACAAAAGGGCGGAATTGTGGTACAATAGTTAAAATGCGAAAAGGAGGAGCTTATAGTGCAAAAGGCATATCTTATTCTGGAAAACGGTACTATATTTGAGGGAACCGGCTTTGGTGCCAGCGGCGAAGCTGTCGGAGAGATCGTGTTTACCACAGGCATGGCTGGATATCTCGAAACATTGACCGATCCTTGTTTTTACGGACAGATCGTTGTTCAGACATTTCCATCTATCGGAAATTACGGCGTTATTGCTGATGATTTTGAAGCAGACAAGCCGTATGTAAAAGCATATATCGTAAGAGAATGGTGTCAGGAGCCCAGCAATTATCGTTGTGAGGGTGATCTTGACACTTTTTTAAAGCAAAAAAACATCGTGGGACTGTGCGGTATCGACACCAGACAGCTCACAAAAATAATCCGTGAAAACGGAGTAATGAACGGAAAGATCGTAAGCGAGGGCGCAAGCTTCGGGCTTACAGATATCAAGAGCTATAATATCGAAAAAGCTATCGAAAACGTGACAAGTAAGGAAGAAAAAACATATAAACCGCAGGGCGATGCAAAGTTCAGGGTCGCTGTGCTTGACCTCGGACTGAGAAAAAGTATGCTCGCACAGCTGCTTGGCAGAGGCTATGAGGTAACAGTGCTGCCTGCCTTCACAAAGGCTGAGAGGATCTTTGAGCTTGCCCCGGACGGCGTAGTGCTCACACAAGGCCCCGGAGATCCGTCTGAGTATACCGCAATTTCAGACGAGATAGCAAAGCTTGTGAGCAAAAAGCTCCCTATCTTTGCAGTCGGCATGGGTCACGAGCTGCTTGCCGTTGCCCACGGCGCAAAGACCTATAAGCTCAAATACGGTCATAGAGGTGCGAACCAGCCGGTCGAGTATCTTGAAACCGGCAAGACCTTTATCACCACCCAGAACCATGGCTATGGGGTAGAGCATATCGTCCTGCCTGACAACGCAAAGCCAAACTTTGTCAACGTCAACGATAAGTCCTGCGAGGGACTTGAGTATGAGGGCGAGCCGATAGTGTCAGTTCAGTTTGACCCCGAGCTTGACGGCGGACCGCTCGATACAGGCTTCCTCTACGAGAAGTTCGAGAAGTTCATGAGCAAATGACCAAAGCACCAAAATTAAGAAAGGAATGATCTGAGTGCCTTTGAATAAAGATATAAAACGAGTTCTTGTTATCGGTTCAGGACCTATCGTCATCGGTCAGGCAGCTGAGTTTGACTATGCCGGAACGCAGGCTTGCCGTGCCCTGAAACAGCAGGGACTTGAGGTAATACTTATAAATTCAAACCCTGCCACAATCATGACCGATAACGCAATGGCAGATAAAATATACATCGAGCCGCTGACTCTTGAAACAGTAAAAAGAGTCATCAAAAAAGAGCGTCCCGACAGCGTGCTTTCCACCCTCGGCGGACAGACGGGACTTACCCTGTCCATGCAGCTTGCAAAGGAAGGCTTCCTTGATAAGTATAACGTCAAGCTTCTCGGCGCAAGAGTCGATACCATCGACAAAGCCGAGGACAGACAGATGTTTAAGGATACTATGGAGTCTATCGGACAGCCGTGTATCCCCTCAAAGGTAGTTAATACCGTGGAAGACGCAGTCGATTTTGCAAATACTATCGGCTATCCGCTTATCATCAGACCTGCATTTACCCTCGGCGGAACAGGCGGCGGTATCGTACATAACGAGGAGCAGCTTCGTGAGATAACCAGAAACGGTCTGTACCTTTCGCCTATCACACAGGTGCTTGTCGAAAAGTGTATCTCCGGCTGGAAGGAGATAGAGTTTGAGGTCATCCGTGACTCAAAGGGCAACTGTATCACCGTTTGCTCAATGGAAAATGTCGATCCCGTCGGCGTGCATACCGGCGACTCGATCGTTATCGCACCTGCCGTTACACTCTCCACTAAGGAGTACGGCGTGCTCAGAACAGCAGCCCTGAAGATCGTTGATACCCTTCAGGTAGAAGGCGGCTGTAACTGCCAGTTCGCACTCGACCCCGAGTCTGATGAGTATGCCGTTATCGAGGTAAACCCCAGAGTTTCACGTTCGTCAGCCCTTGCCTCCAAAGCAACAGGCTATCCTATCGCAAAAGTCGCAGCCCAGATCGCTGTCGGCTATACCCTTGACGAGATAAAAAATGCCGTTACCGGCAAAACATATGCCTGCAACGAGCCGACTATCGACTATATCGTCTGCAAGCTGCCTAAATGGCCATTTGATAAGTTCGTCTATGCAAAGCGTGAGCTTGGCACACAGATGAAGGCTACCGGCGAGGTAATGTCTATCGGCACAAGCTTTGAGCAGGCTATAATGAAAGCCGTAAGAGGTGCCGAGATAGGCCACGACTGCCTTATCTCACCCAAAATGCTCGACCTTCCCGATGAGGAGATCAGAGCAAGGATACATAACTGCGACGACGAAAGACTGTTCGTTGTCTATGAGGCTCTGCGCCGTGGAGTCAGCGTCGAGGAGATCCATAAGATCACTATGATCGACGAGTGGTTCCTCAATAAGTTCCTTAACCTCATCAGTATGGAAAAACAGCTCCGTGAGAACTTCTGCGACGAGACCTACCTTGCCGCAAAGAAGCTTGGCTATCCCGATTCCGCTATCGAGCGTATCTCAGGCAAAAAGATCGAAAAACCGCTGCATTGCGTCTATAAAATGGTCGATACCTGCGCAGCCGAGTTCGCCGCAATGACACCGTATTTCTATTCGACCTACGATAACGAGGACGAAGCCGGCGAGTTCATCGCTAACAGAGTCGGCGAGAAAAAGACCATCATCGTGTTCGGCTCAGGTCCTATCCGTATCGGTCAGGGTATCGAGTTTGACTACGCTTCCGTCCATTGCGTGTGGGCGCTCAAAGAGCGTGGCTATGACGTTGTCATCGTCAACAATAACCCCGAGACCGTGTCCACAGACTTTGATACCGCAGACAGACTCTATTTCGAGCCTCTTACCAATGAGGACGTTATGAATATCATCAGAGTCGAAAAGCCGGTCGGCGTCGTTGTCGCATTCGGCGGACAGACCGCTATCAAGCTCACAAAGTTCCTTGATGCAAACGGAGTTAAGATCCTTGGTACACCGCCTGATTCCATCGACGCAGCCGAGGATAGAGAACGTTTTGACGAGCTGCTTGAAAAGCTTCAGATAAAGCGTCCCGAGGGCTTTACCGTAATGACCGCCGAAGAGGCGCTTGAGGTCGCAAATAAGATAGGCTATCCCGTGCTTATGAGACCTTCCTATGTCCTTGGCGGACAGAATATGATAATCGCCTTCAACGATGACGATATCAAGGAGTATATGGCAATTATCCTTGACCAGGGTATCGAGAACCCCGTGCTGATAGATAAGTACCTTATGGGTACCGAGCTTGAGATAGACGCTATCTGCGACGGCGAGGAGATCCTTATCCCCGGTATCATGGAGCATATCGAAAGAACAGGTATCCACTCGGGCGACTCTATCGCAGTTTACCCCGCATGGAACGTTTCTGATAAGCTCATGGAAAGAATAATCGACTGCTCAAAGCGTCTTGCTGTCTCACTTAAAACAATGGGTCTGGTAAATATCCAGTACCTTATCAATAACGACGAGCTTTACGTTATCGAGGTCAACCCACGTTCTTCAAGGACCATACCCTATATCTCAAAGGTAACAGGTGTGCCGATGGTAGATCTCGCAACAAGAGCAATGCTCGGCGAAAAGCTTGCAGATATGGGCTACGGCACAGGTCTTTACAAGAATTCACCGTATGTCGCAGTCAAAGTACCTGTGTTCAGCTTTGAAAAGCTGATCGACGTTGATAACCACCTCGGACCCGAGATGAAATCAACAGGAGAGGTGCTCGCAGTATCTTCAAGCCTTGAAGAATCGCTTTATAAGGGACTCACCGCCGCAGGCTATAAGCTTGGCAAAACAGGCGGCGTGTTCATCACCGTCAGAGATACCGATAAAGCAGAGATACCAAGAACAGCAAAGCTGTTTGCAGACCTTGGCTTCAAGCTCTACGCTACCAGAGGTACAGCCGGGGTCCTCAAAGAGCACGGCATAGATTCCGAGGTAGTCAATAAGATACACGAGGGCGAGAACAATACCATCGACCTTATCGAAAGCGGCAAGGTCTCCTACGTTATCTCGACCTCCGCAAAGGGCAGAATGCCAACAAGAGATTCGGTCAAGATAAGAAGAAAGACCGTCGAGTGGAATATCCCGTGCCTGACCTCTATCGACACCGCAAACGCTATCGCAATGTCGCTGCGAAGCAAGTTCACCGAGTCCTCCACCGAGATAGTCGATATCAATAATCTGCGTAAGGAAAAGCAGCTGCTTGAATTTACAAAGATGCAGGGCTGCGGAAACGACTATGTTTACTTCAACTGCTTTGATAAGGTCGTTGATAACCCGGAGGGTCTTGCTATCAACATTTCCGACAGACATTTCGGAATAGGCGGCGACGGCGTTATCCTCATCTGCCCGTCCGATGTAGCAGACGCAAAGATGAGAATGTTCAACCTCGACGGCTCTGAGGGCAAAATGTGCGGAAACGGCATCAGATGCGTTGCCAAGTTCATGCGTGACAACGGCATCGTCGATAAAGACGATATGACCGTAGAAACGCTTTCGGGCATTATGAAAATAACCCTCACCAGACATTACGGCGAGGTCAACGGCGCAACCGTCAATATGGGCAAGGCTATCCTCGCACCAAAGGATATCCCGGTTACGCTTGAAGCAGGCGAGACCGGCGCAGTCGTCGATACACCTGTGCATATCATTGATAAGGACTTCAATATCACCTGCGTTTCAATGGGCAACCCACACGCAGTAACCTTCATCAATAACGTTGACGATTTTGACATTGAAAAGTATGGACCGGCATTTGAGCATAACGAGATATTCCCCGAGAGAGTCAATACCGAGTTCATCAAGGTCATCGACGAGAATACTTTGAAAATGAGAGTCTGGGAAAGAGGTTCGGGTGAGACCTGGGCTTGCGGAACAGGTGCCTGTGCAGCAGTTACCGCAGCTGTGCTCAACGGCTATTGCCCGAAGGATAAGGACATCACCGTCCTTCTCAGAGGCGGTACGCTGAAGATACGCTATACCGATGATGCCGTATTCCTCACCGGCGACGCCGTAACCGTATTCTCAGGAAAGATCATTATTTGATCTGCATTTTTGGGGACAACTCTTTTAGAGAAGAGTTTTCCCCAAACCCTTTTCAGAAACCTTTTAATGATTTTTCGCCATTGGGGTCTGCGACCCCAATAACGAAAAATGACTGAGAGTCCTAAGAGAGTTCAGAGAGAACACCTCTCAAAGGAACTGCCTCAAAGATTCAAATCAGATAACAATATTCCAAAGGAGAGTAAAATAAAATGCCTCAGATTAACGAAAATTTTTTAAAGCTTGAAAAGAACTATCTTTTCATCAATATCGCAAAGAAAATAAACGCATATAAAGATGCTCACCCCGAAGCAGATATCATCAGAATGGGTATCGGCGACGTTACACTGCCTATCGCAAAGTGTGTCGTTGACGCAATGAAAAAAGGCGCTGACGAAATGGGTGTCAAGGAGACCTTCAGGGGCTATGAGGACTCAGGCGCAGGCTACGAATTCCTGCGTGAGGCTGTCTCAGGCTACTATAAGTCCTTCGGCGTTGACGTTCCCGCAGGGGATATCCGTATCAACGACGGCGCAAAAGCAGACTGCGGAAATATCGTTGACATCTTCGGCAACGATAATACCGTCCTCATCACCGATCCCGCTTACCCCGTTTACGTTGATACCAACAGAATGTGCGGAAGAAACGTGATCTTCGCTGACTCCAACGAAGAAAACGGCTTTGCCGCAATGCCCGACGACAGCGTAAAGTGCGACATTATCTACCTTTGCTCGCCTAATAACCCGACAGGCTCTGCCTATACCTGCGACCAGCTCAAAGAGTGGATCGCATACGCTAAAAAGAACAATGCCGTTATCATCTACGACAGCGCTTATGAAGCCTTCATCACAGATGAGAACGTTCCGAGATCTATCTATGCTGTTGAGGGCGCAAAGGAAGTTGCTATTGAGATGTGCTCACTTTCCAAAACAGCAGGCTTCACAGGTATGAGATGCGGCTACACAGTAGTTCCGAGCGAGCTTGTTGTAAAGGCTTCCGACGGCAGCGACGTCAAGCTTGCTGACCTTTGGGGAAGAAGACAGGGAAGTAAGTTCAACGGCGTTTCCTATCCTGTTCAGTGCGCAGCAGCAGCCGTGTTCACCGAGGAAGGCCTCAGGCAGACAAGAGAGAACATCGAGTATTACAAGAACAATGCAAAGATCATCGGCGAAACTCTCGATGAACTGGGCATCAAGTATACCGGCGGAAAGAACAGCCCCTACATCTGGCTCAAATGTCCCGGAAATATGGGCAGCTGGGAGTTCTTTGACCTGCTGCTTGAAAAGATAAACGTTGTCGGTACTCCCGGCGCAGGCTTCGGAAAGAACGGCGAAGGCTGGTTCAGACTTACCGCATTCGGCGATAAGGACAGAACTATCGAAGCTATGCAAAGACTCAAAACATTGAAATTCTGATAAAACATAAAGGGCGGTTCAGTACATCAGAATTCTTGGCGGCGTGGGCGTTGTTCCCGATAGCCATATTGAAGATGTTTTTAAAAATCATTATAACGCAGCAAAGCTCCTCTTTAAGGGTAGTACCTATATAGAAGTTATATAAATCATTTTGAGTAATATCTTTTATTGCGAATGACTGTTTTCCAGCCGCATTTTTTGACCATAACTATTTTTTAACCCCGATGGTTTTATCCATCGGGGTTAAAAAATCATTAAGAGTTTTAGGAAATGGGGTTAACTGA
>CADAHS010000056.1 GCA_902787825.1 uncultured Ruminococcus sp.
ATCGGGAGTTGCGGCGTTGCCCTGAACGATATCAATCATTTGTATTCCTCCTTTCGTTTATTATCGTAAAACCAACCGTCCAAACATAACCCAAATAATCGTTGTTAAGGTGTTGCTTACGGCACTCCGAAAAGCAAAAGCTCACTGCGTGATGTGCCGATACCGAGCTTTTTGCTGAGTGAAATTGTGATGCTAAAACAGCGCTGTTCGGATGATGATTTCTTCCTGACCGGCTCACCAAGACCGACCGAGCCACGCACCTACACGCTGCGGTTCAAGTCGTTCCTCAAACGAATCGGCGTGCCGTATCGCAACTTTCACTCCCTGCGGCACACCTTTGCAACGCAGTGCGTCAAGAGCGGCGTTGATGTGAAAACGCTCAGCGAGCTGCTCGGACATTCGAGTGTCAAGATCACGCTTGACAGGTATGTCCACTCGGATATGCAGCTCAAACGCAAGCAGCTGGAAAAGCTCTATTCAAGCCTTTGATAATGGTCAGAAATATGGTCGAAAGCCTCTCGGAATTGGTGTAGATGCGCTGATTTTGAGAGGTTTTTCTTGTGTTGATATAATATACGAACCCTGCCGCTGCTGTGGTGTTGTATGTTAACTCTGGTTAGTGGCAAAGTCAACATCTGAATTGATAACAAAGTGTTAGAACAAAGAAACAGACAGTTTAATAACTGTCCAACCAATTGTACAGTTAGCTATTGACACTTTTTGCCCCGAATGATAGAATAAAGCCGTGACCTGACGGCACTCATGATACATAAACCTTTGACCTGAAACCGAAGGGGGTATTCATGAGGATCCAATACTACCACAAGACAGACAATTCGAGTGTCGTTTCAGAGTTACCTACGCCGCTTGAACAGTTCAAGAAAGAGCATACGGAAGAAGAGTACGAGCAGCTGGTGTCATTCTACAGATCAGAAGAATGGCAGGAGGCTGAAAGAGCACATCTCAATTCAGACCGAAGATACTACGAGGGCAGAAAGCAAAAGTCCCTGTCCGAATGTGCAGCATCTTCAAAGGGCAAATACTACGGTGTTCACCCGTTCCAAAAGCGAGTTGAGAGAAAGAGCACCAAATGCATCGAAGATCTGTTCGAGGACAAGCTGCTGTGCGAAAGTGTGAAAACTCTCACGCCAAAGCAGCATCAAGTCATAACGCTTTTTCTGAAAGACAAGAACACCGAAGAGATCGCCCAGGAAGTCGGAACGACTCCCGGCAATGTGAGGAAGCTCAGAAAGAGAGCCCTTGAAAAACTGCGCACAGAGTATGCAAGGCTTGCAATGGGCTGCCACGATGAGTACACGGGAAAGATACCGTACAATCTCAAACGGCTTTGCAGGTATCTTGAAAAGCCAAAAACCACGAATAAACGAAAGAAAGCAGCGTAGATATTCCGCCGCACAGAGCAGTCTGTGCGGTCTTTTTTTACCTTGTAAAATGTAAAGATTTTGTGAACGGCAGAAAAATGTCGCTTTTTGTCGTTTCTCATCGGTAAGTATATAGAGGGCAACGATAGCCTTCTGAATTAAAAAAAGAAAGGAGAGATCAAATGAACAAACTGATCACAAAGTCCTGCGAGGAGATAATGACCACGCTGTACAAGCCTATCGAGTTCGCCGTTGACGGCTTGCTTGCACAAGGCTTGTACATCCTTGCAGGCTCCCCGAAAGCGGGGAAATCGTGGCTGGCATTGCAGCTTTGCCTTGCAGTTGCCAAGGGTGAAAAGCTGCTCGAGCGTGACACTGCAAACGGGACAGCTCTGTATTTCTGTCTCGAAGATGGCTACGAGCGTATCCAAAAGAGGCTGTACGAACTGACCGACGAGCCGTCGGACAAACTGTTCTTTTCGATAATGGCTGACTCTATCGGCGGCGGATTGGAGGAGCAGATAACCATGTTCAAGTCGGCGCACGATGACTTGCGGCTGGTTATCATCGACACTTTGCAAATGGTTCGCAGCGAAACAGAATCCACCTACGGCAGCGACTACGCAGAGCTTTTGCCGCTGAAATCTCTCGCACAGCAGCTCGGTATCTGCATTGTGCTTGTACATCATCTTCGCAAAGCTGCCGACAAAGATCCGTTCAACATGGTGTCTGGCAGCACAGGTCTGAATGGCTGTGTTGACGGACTGCTGGTGCTTATCAAGGCAAAACGCAGTGCAAATCAGGCTGTGCTTCACTGCACAGGTCGTGACATTGAGGACACCGAGCTGTTGCTCACACGGCAAGGCGCAAGGTGGACGGTCACCGACGAGAGCGAGGACAAACCGCCCGACCTTTTCTCTTTTGCAATACACGACCTGATGCTTGAGCAACTTTCGTTCAAAGGTTCGGCAACAGAGCTGTGCGGACTGCTGACAAAAAAATATGAGCAGGAGTTCTTCCCGAACATGATAAAGAAAGAGCTGACCTTGCACGGCTACGAACTGCAAAGCTACGGAGTTAAGTTCTCTCACAAGAGAAGCAACGGACAGCGGCTGATTATGCTGGAGTATGACCGTGACAGTGACACCGGTGACGGCAAAAATCTTATGCCCGAGCACTCACAAAATGCTGACCCTGCTGTCACTGCTGATGAAAGTGACAGCTCGCAAACCATTGATACTATTGACTCTGCAAGCAAGGCAGACAGCAACACTTGTGAAAAGTCAGCTGACCCTGTCAGGCAGTTAGCTGTCCCTTTTTGCAGTGGAGCTGACCCTGAGTACATCATCATTGGCGGAAAGAAAGTCGAGGTGAAAAGGTTATCGCTTGACGACCTACTCAACCAAAGTGCAGCAAGGCTTCGGGAAAAGATTTTCAGAGAGCGAGGAAGAGTCTTACCCGAATTCGACCCCGCACTGTAAGCCGATTTGTGCCCACCCTCTCCCTCAGTGGACAAACTACCCGAGCCACAGGCACAGGAAGCGACACAAGGCAGCGTGGCGCAAATGTGAGCGAATGACGGAGCAAGAACTCTCGCCGCAGAAGCTTACTATCTGTATAGTAACTAACAAGTTGCAGGAAAAGAAAATCCCATGCCTGAAAGGTTTGCGGCTCACGGGTGCAGACTAAAACTGTTCCAAGTATCAGTATCAAACGGCAGTCCGAAAACCATACTGATTCCGGGCACGCCAGCATCGCCTCCGGCAGTCCACCTGCCTCGCTAAAGCGGGTCAGCGATCTGCCGAGTCAGCAGGCTCGGGGCGGACCCCGTGAACCCCCTGTCACATTGGCAGAAAAAGAATATGTCTGAACTGATAACCCGACATTTTTGAGTGCAGCCAAAATTTGCTCGACTTGAGAGCTTTCATAGCTTTGCAGGAAAAAGCGCTGGCGTCATTTGCCGCCGCACGCCTCACTTCGACGAGCAAAGCTCGGCGTGTTTGCGAGAGAATCTGCGAAATGAGAATTGGAGTCAAAATCAAATAATTGCAAAAGTACAGGTATCAAAATTCAAAAAGTGTGCCTGTAACTCCGCTAGTGCGAGGTAATTCGATGGCGTCACGGGCTGTTTTTCGAGAATCGAGGTGAGAACAAAAAAGTTGTGTTGTAATTCTTAACACCGAAATCTGAAACTAAATCCAAACCGAAAGGAAGATCAAAAATGACAAACTATAATTCAAAAGCGATGTGCTGCTTGATGCACAAAAACGACAGACAAAATTCGTTGCAGTTGGTGATAGATAACCGCCGCAGAGTGTGGTACTCTTGTGGTAAAAACGACTGCGAAAAATGGTATAATCCACCTGACGATGATAAGAATAAAGATAGGAGTGATGCGTTTGAAAATAACCGAAAAATGCAAGGCTCTTGAGCTTAAAAAGCAGACCCTCACCGCCTGGACGAGAATACTTCTCGGGCGTGGTGAGATAGATGTGAAAAAGTACAACCGCATGCTTGTACTGATAGATAAGCTCACAGCCTGAAAAAGCCCGCTGCAAAGGCGGGCTACATAGAGTGGATATGTAAATGTTTCCACCGTATTGATTTTGAAAAATAACAAGTTATAATTAAGATAAAGGAGGATATCTTATGGATATTTACAAGGCTCGTCAGCTGATGACGAGCGAGCGGAAAACTATTTTTGACCTGGACATCAACGTGACATTCTACGCACGAGTGTCCACCCTCTCGGACGAGCAGGAAAACTCTATCGAGAATCAGATAAGCTACTTCACCGAGATGATAAAGTCAAATGCACATTGGAACTACGTCGAGGGCTATGTGGACAGAGTCAGAGGTGAGAGTGCCGAGAATCGTGAGTCGTTTATGCAGATGATAGATGACGGCAAGGCTGGAAAATTCGATCTCGTGCTGACAAAAGAGGTCAGCAGATTTGCAAGAAACACCATCGACAGCCTGACCTACACAAGAGAGCTTCTCTCCTCGGGCGTGGGAGTGTTCTTTCAGAACGATAACATCTGCACCATCGACCCCGACTCCGAGCTTCGCCTCACGATAATGTCAAGCATAGCCGCAGACGAGGTAAGAAAGCTGTCCGAGCGTGTGCGTTTCGGACACAAGCGTGCTATCAAGAACGGCAACGTCCTTGGCAACAACCGCATCTTCGGCTATGACAAAAAAGACTGCAAGCTGGTCATCAATGAAGAGGAAGCCGAAATGGTCAGGCTCATATTCGAGCTGTACTCCACAGGCGACACCAGCGTGCGTAAGATAGAACGGATACTCTACGACAAAGGTTATCGGGGACGAAACGGCACACGCATACACCACAACACCATCTCGGGGATAATACAGAACCCCAAGTACAAAGGCTACTACTGCGGAAACAAAGTCACCACCGTTGACTACCGCACCAAGGAGCAGAAGTTCCTGCCGCAGGAAGAATGGGTGATGTATAAGGACGAAACAGGCGAAACAGTCCCAGCAATAGTCTCCGAGGAGATATGGGACAGGTGCAATCAGATATTTGCCTACCGCAGCAGCGTCATAAAGTCAAGAGAACATTCCTTCAAGGACAAAAGCGTGTTCACGGGAAAGATATGGTGTCAGGCTCATGATAAGCCATACTGGCGGACGAGCTTTTCCAACAGCGCATCAAAGGGCAAGCCCGTCTACGAATGGATATGCTCGGAGAAAAAACGCTTCGGCACGAAGACCTGCGCATCATTTGCCATACTTGAAAGCGAGCTTTACAAAATGCTGTCGGGATTTTTCACCGAGATTGCAGGCGACCTTGACGACTACATCGAAACATTCCTTGAGATATACAAGCAAGCCGACAACACAGGCGAGCTGCAAAAAGAGCTGAACAGACTGCAGGTGCAGCTTGACAAGGAGAACCGCAAGCGTGACAAGCTGCTGGAGCTTTACATGGAGGAAACTATCTCCAAGGCGGAGTTCACCGAGCGCAACACCAAGCACACCAAGGTCATCCAGGACATCGAAAGCGAGATGCGCTACCGCAAAGAAAAGTCACAGGACAGCGAGCAGTACGCAAAGAATATCCGCCGCATCGGCGACTACTTCCGCAATATGTACGACCCCACAGGCGTAATGACCAAGGAAGATGTTGACGAAATGGCAAAGGCGGTCATCGACAGGATAGATGTGGTGCCAATGAACAAAAACACCATGAAGCTGCAAATAAAGCTGCTAACCGGCGATAACGAGCCTGTCACCTACGTCAGAAAGGGAGCAAGATATGCTCGGCGTTCGGGTAACACGAGCAAGAAGATGATCGACTCTTACAAGGCAGGCAACAACAAGTAACACTGCCAGACAAAAAGAGCTGTTGCATATTTGCAGCAGCTCTTTGACTTTACATATCTTATTGTCTGATCGTCTGATCTATCCGATCGCTCCGATCAGTTTTCGAGTGCCGGAGTGATCTTCGGACCCTTTGCAGCAGGTGTGTCCGAAGGACCTGCGATCTTTTCAAGTGCCTCGTGCGTAGCTGTAACGTCCTCAACACACTTAGTCAGAACATTATGAGCCTCACCCAGCGAGATGTTCAGTTTCTCTACCATTGCCTTTCTGATCGCAAGATCCTGAGCCTTGGCATTGGAAATTATCCTCTCAGCCTCTTCGTTAGCCCTCTGTGCCTCAGCATTTGCATAATCATGAGCCTGCTTAACGATCTCCTGCTCGCTGATAAGGATCTCAGCCTGAGCATTGGCATCTTTGATGATCTGATTAGCCTGTCTTCTTGCATCATCAAGAATGTTCTGTCTTTCCTTCTCGATAGCTCTTGCGCTTTCGATCTCTTTGGGCATCGACTCGCTGAGCTCGTCAATGATCTCCAGCATCATGTCTGCGTCAACTCTTTTTTTACTGGAAAGCGGAACACCAGGTGCGGTCAACAATGCATTTTTAAGATTATTCAGTCCTTCTTCGTATGTCATATATAACATCCTTTCTTCCACCTATAAAGGCTTATCGTTTTATATCATCAGGTTTAAAAAGCCTGTGCTTTATGAAATCGTGGATCTCCGGCGATACAAAATCAGAAATATCTCCGCCGAAAAATGCGATCTGCTTTACGACGCTTGATGAAAGAAACATATTCTCGCCGGTCGTCGTGAGAAACACCGTTTCTGCACCATCGTAAAGCTTCTTGTTGGCAAGCGCCATCTGAAACTCATACTCAAAATCAGATACCGCACGCAAGCCTTTGACGATCGCAGTAGCACCCGTGCGTTTAAGATAATCTGCAAGCAGACCGTCGTGACAGTCCACCACAACATTGTCCAGATGCTTCACAACTCTGTAGATCATCTCGACCCTCTCGCTTACCGTGAAAGCAGCCTGCTTTGCAGCGTTGAACGATACAAGCACGATCACCTTGTCAAAAAGCTTGGAAGCCCTGTTGATGATGTCCAGATGCCCCCTGGTTATCGGGTCAAAGCTACCGGGGCAAACAGCTATACGCTTCATATGTCATCCTCTGACGGTACCTTGAAAACAGTTACCGCCGTCTTTCCGTATTTATATCTCTTGTGCAGCCTCAGACCCTCATAATTATCCTCAAGTTCAAGCTCATTTTCGTGCTCGCAGGCAACGATCGCACCACTGTTAAGCTTTGGAACGATCAGCTCCAGCGCCTTTTGCACAAGCCCGGACCTGTATGGCGGGTCAATGAAAACAATGTCAAATCCGCCTTTTGATACTTTGAGATATTCAAGGCTCTGCATACTCAGTACCCTCGAATCGCCAAGCAGCCTGCAATCACTCAGATTCTGCTTTATGACTTTTATCGCATCAGGATTTGAGTCCACAAAAACACAATGGCTCGCTTCCCTGCTCAAAGCCTCGATTCCCATCTGCCCGCTTCCGGCAAACAGATCAAGCACCGATGCTCCGGCAACGTCAAACTGTATCACCGAAAAAATGGCTTCCTTCACCATGTCCGTCGTCGGACGAGTGTCCAGCCCTTCAAGCGTGATAAGCTTCTTTCCTCTGCATTTTCCGGTAATAACTCTCATAGCACTCTCCATACAGCGAATTTGTATGATTCATTCGATATACAAATTAATTATACAATATAATTTCCAATTTGTCTATACCTTTTTCAGCTTTTCTCAAATTTTTCTCAAAAAAAATCAGAATTAGCCGCCGCTGCGGCGCGCGTGTCCGTCGCATATCAGTATGAAATGACAACTGCCTTTGTGACGCTCCGGGCTTTCATTTTGTTAGTATGGTATAATAATAACAGGTTTTTCGGTCAAGCCTTTTCTCGTAAAAAAGGCTTGCGGGTCAAGGGCGGCGCCC
>CADAHS010000057.1 GCA_902787825.1 uncultured Ruminococcus sp.
CGGGATAGTGACCTTACCGCTGCATTTTGTTCCGTCTATAAGTATTCCATTTACAATGACCAGCGGATTTTTCTTTTGCTGATTTTCAAGCCATTTTGTTTCTGAAAAAGCATAACGGCCAATACTTGTAACGCTGTTTGGGATAGTTATTTTTGTAATGCCTTTGCAGCCTTGAAACGCTCTACTGCCAATGCTTGTAACACTGTTGGCGATAGTTATGCTTGTAAGATTTTCGCAACCAAGAAACGCCTCATCTCCAATGCTCTTTACACTGCTTGGGATAGTTATGCTTTTAAGATTTTCGCAACAAAAAAACGCCTCATCTCCAATGCTCTTTACACTGCTCGGGATAGTGACCTTACCGCTGCATTTTTTACCATCAATAAGTATTCCGTTCACAACTACCAGCGGATTTTTCTTTTGCTGGTTTTCAAGCCATAATGTTTCTGAAAAAGCATCGATGCCAATACTCTTAACGCTGTTTGGGATAGTTACGCTTGTAAGGCTTGTGCAGTTTTCAAACGCACCTCTGCCTATGTTCTTTACGCTGTTCGGGATAGTTATGCTTTTAAGACTTATGCATCCGTTAAATGCAAAATCGCCAATACTTGTAACACTGCTCGGAATAGTTATGCTTGTAAGATTTTCGCAAAACCGAAACGCGTCAGCGCCAATGCTGGTAACACTGCTCGGAATAGTTATGCTTGTAAGGTTTGTGCAGCCTTCAAACGTCCTCTCGCCAATGCTCGTAACACCTTTTTGAATAGTTACTCTATTAAGACCTGTGCAACCGTAAAACGCCATATATCCAATGTTCTTAACACTGTTTGGAATAGTTACACTTGTAAGGTTTTCGCAATAACGAAACGCATAATCGCCAATGCTTGTAACGCCAGATTGAATAACAACAGATTTTATATCCGTTCTTTCATAAAAAGGCGATGTTTCATATTTAAAATTATACATTTCTCCCGTTCCGCTGATAGTCAGTACACCGTTTTTCAGCGACCACTTGACGTTTTCACCGCACTTGCCCGATGTAGCCTTGCTCACTTCCGCGCTCGCCGTTATGCTCGTACTCTCGCTGATCACGCCCTCCGGCAGCGCCGCAGCCGAGCCGAACACCAAAGCAAGCGACAATGTAATGCTCAACAATCTTTTCCTTATCATACTCACAACTCCTTTGATTAAATGTATTACCATTTTTTGTTGCTCCTAAAAATTGTATACCTGCACAAAAATGGCGATCAGTTTTTGACAAGCAAAAAGCAGCACTCTTTTAGAATGCTGCTTTGGTCGTTATACACTCATTTTCTTTACCCGATCTTTTCGGGCAGGGTCACTGTCACGGTCGTGCCCTTGCCGACGGCGCTTTGCACTGTGATCTGCGCACCGATCTTTTTGCCGGCTTTCTTCACGAGATACAGTCCCAGCCCTGTTGACTTGTTATCTGCACGCCCGTTCAGCCCGGTATATCCACGCTCGAAGATCCGTGGGACGTCCTGTGCGGCGATACCTATACCCGTATCCGAAACGGCGATGCTCATTGCATTTACCGACACGCTCACAGAGCCTTGTTCGGTATACTTTATCGAGTTTGAAAGCAGCTGCTCGATGATAAAGCCGAGCCATTTTTCATCGGTCACGGCATTCAGATTTGTACCCTCATATTCAAATCTCAATCTTTTGCGGATAAAAACAGGGGCATATTTGCGCACGCACTTTCTTATAACGCTGTCGATATCAACACTGTGAGCGACAAGGTCTGCGGCAGTTTCGTCAAGTCTGAAATAGCAAAGCACCATTTCAACATACTGATTTATCCTCATAAGCTCTGCGGCAAGCCGGGTATGTTCATCGCTGTCGCCTGAGTCAAGCGTTATCTGCATGACAGATATCGGGATCTTTATCTGGTGGACCCAGGTCGTGAAATAGTCCAGCATATCAGTGCGGTCATTTCTATATTTCAGCTGTGCCTGTGCGCACTTTTCCCTGAGCATGGCTATCAGCTCGTTATACTGTTTTTCTTCGGGAGTTACCGGTTCATCAAGCGGCGCAGCAAGCATTCCTATCTCGTCCAGAAGTCTTTCACGTCTGAGATACCTTTTTCGGAAAAACACAAATCGCACGGTCAGAACAACTGCACCCACAACTGCGCAAAGCAGTGCTGCATACGCCACTGCCTCGGCATTAAGGTCATACAGGCTGAAAACCATTGCGAATATCCCCGCAAAAGCTGCAAACACGCAAGCTCCTGCAAGATGTGTTTTCAAGAACAGACCAAACAGCTTCATAACGACCTCACGTTTCTATGATATACCCGCTGCCCACACGGGTCTTTATCATATCGCTGACACCAAGCTCGGCAAGCTTTTTTCTAAGCCTTGTGACATTGACCGTAAGGGTGTTTTCCTCAACGTAGCTATCGACCTGCCACAGTTTCAGCATCAGCGTATCACGGCTGACTATGCTGCCTTTGTTCTCAAGAAGAGTCTGCAATATCCTCATCTCGTTCTTTGTCAGCTCGGTCGATTTCCCGTCAAAGCTTGCCAGCGAACCGCCGAGGTCAAGCACAAGTCCGTCGTGCGAAAGAGTTTGTGCGGGCTGTGCCATTTCATAGCAGCGCCTCATCACCGCCTGTATCTTTGCGATAAGCACAGCTGTATCAACAGGTTTTGCAATAAAGTCGTCTGCTCCCATATTCATTGCCATGACCTGATTCACGTTGTCCGCAGCCGATGACAAAAACACTATCGGCACTTTTGAGGTCTTTCTGATCTGTCTGCACCAATGGCAGCCGTTGAAAAACGGAAGTGTCATATCCATTATCACAAGGTGCGGATCTATCCTTGCAAACTCATCAGTGACATTGTTGAATTCGCTTGCACAGTGCACCTCAAAGTTCCATTTTGAAATAGCATTTTTCAGCGCCTCAGCAAGCGCCGGGTCGTCCTCGACTATGTATATCCTGTACATTTCATTTACCCCTGTTATTTTTCTCTGCCGCAGCCGCAGGCGGGCCGCCGGCACGCTGTGCAGCGATAAGCTGCACCAAGGTTTTCGCAAGAAAACCCTGCGGCTATTATACCACAGTCCGTTTTTCATTTCAATAGCCGTTGTGCAAACATTTCAGTCCTGCGCTGCAAACTCAGCAGCACATAAAACCCGCTGCCATAAGCCGTTTTCAAACAGGTTCATAGCTGCGGGTGTTGTATCAAGGCGTAAGCCTGCTGTCGTGCAGCGCTGCCTTAGTGTTATTTTCCTGCAAGTTCGTCGAGCAGCTCGCCTACTGCACTGATATGGCAGCCCTTGCAGTCCTCTATCAGACCGTCATCACATTTCTGAGCTACCTTCTGCTTCATAGGTATCTTGCCAAGCACCTTCAGACCCTTTTCAGCAGCGATCTCATCTATCCTGCTCTCACCGAAGATGTTTATCTTCTTTCCGCAGTCGGGGCACTCAACATAGCTGTAATTCTCCACTACGCCAAGAATAGGTATATTCATCATCTTTGCCATGTTCACTGCCTTTTCGACTATCATCGAAACAAGATCCTGCGGTGAGGTGACAACGATTATTCCATCTATCCTTATAGACTGGAAAACTGTAAGCGGAACATCACCCGTTCCCGGAGGCATATCTACAAACATAAAGTCCACATCGCCCCAGATAACATCTGTCCAGAACTGAGTTACCACGCCCGCTATCACAGGACCTCTCCAGATAACAGGGTCAGTCTCATTCTCGGTGAGCAGATTAAGACTCATTATCTCAATTCCCGTCTTGGTTGTTACAGGCAAAAGTCCGTCCTCGTTCTGCTGCGCCTTGCTGTGGATACCAAACATCTTGGGGATCGACGGTCCTGTGATGTCTGCGTCAAGTATCGCAGTCTTATAGCCCTTGTTGTTTGAAAGTACTGCGCTCATTGCGGTAACAAGCGACTTTCCTACTCCTCCCTTTCCGCTGACAACTCCGATAACTCTCTTTATCTGCGACAAGTTGTGCGGATCAACGTGCATATCCTGCGGCTGCTGTCTTTCGCCGCAGTTGCTTGAGCAGCTTGAACAATCATGTGTACAGCCTTCGCTCATTTATTATCACTCCTGTTCTTAATTATTACTGTTATTATACCATATGTACCCTGTGTTGTCAACGACATCGTCCGGTCCCGTGCAAGATATTGCCAATAAAGAATATTACAATTTGTAAAAAAATTTGAGGGAAAACTATTGTACTTTAAAAAAATATATGCTATAATATTAAGTGTGTAAAAATTTTGGTTCGTGATCGCAGATATCTCCATCCCGGCGTTGTTACCATTTTGTAACCGCCGTTTCTCAGATATATTCTGCGCATTTTTAACGGATCTATGTAAAGAGAGGTGAACGGATATGGAGACCATAAAAAACGTGCTCAATTCAGTATGGGGCGTTTTCAAGACTATGGGGCTTAACGACATAGTCGATATAATCATTCTTTCATATCTGTTTTTCCATATAATGAAGCTTATCCGTGAAACGAGAGCTTTACAGCTTGCCAAAGGTATTCTGCTTCTGGTAGGCAGCTACCTGTTGGCTGTTGTGTTCAACCTTCAGACAATTAAGTTCCTGCTGAAAATATGCTTCCAGTGGGGCTTCCTTGCGATAATCATTCTGTTCCAGCCGGAGCTGCGAAGAATGCTTGAAAGGGTCGGCCGCTCAAAGCTCACTGACATTGCGCTTTTCAAGCCCAGCGACACCGAGCAGGAAACTGAGCTTATACGCAGTGCTATTCGTGCGGTGTGCGATGCTTCGATGAAGCTTTCAAGCACAAAGACAGGTGCGCTGATAATTTTTGAGAGAAAGACAAAGCTTGGCGAACAGATCGCTACCGGTACGATGCTTGACTGTGTTCCGTCGTCGGCAGTGCTGGGCAACATCTTTGTTCCGAATACACCGCTTCATGACGGCGCTGTTATAATCCGTGACGGGAAGATCCTTGCAGCAGGCTGTTTTCTTCCCAAGCCCGCCAAGGAGGAGCTTATAAACAAACAGCTCGGCTCACGCCACCGTGCAGCGATAGGAATGAGCGAGAACTCTGACGCTATCGTTATCGTGGTCTCGGAGGAAACAGGCACGATATCCGTTGCCGAAAACGGCGAGCTTACAAGGGGATATGTCGAGGACACCCTGAGAAAGCTGCTTTATAACAGACTGCTTCCTGACAGAAAGATAGATGCCGGCAGAGAAAATACTTTTGCGGGGAGGGTGATGTCTAAATGGAAAAAGTAAACATTGACCGATCCGATATGCAAAGACGGCTCCCTGCCAGCAACGTCAGCAGAAAAAAGCCGAAAAGAAAACGTCACGGTGCTGATTTTGCACTGAGGATAGTTGCAGTGTTCGCTGCGATCCTCGTGTGGTTCATTCTTTCAATAACCCAGTACCCGACAATAACCAGAACAATAAACAGCATTCCCGTAAACCTTTCGCTTGAAGATACTATCGCAAAGGAAAAGGGACTTTCCGCACTCAACTTCAAGGACTTTTCCGTTGACGTCGAGATCAAGGGAATGAACTACGAGATAGGCAACTATACCTCAAGTGACCTTTCCGCTACTGTCGATGTCAGCAAGGTAACCAAAGAGGGAGATTATAAGCTGGAGATAGATGTAAAGTCCACCCACTCCACTGACAACTGCACGATCGTTTCGGTAACGCCGAGCACGGTTCAGGTGACGTTTGGCAGAATGACCGAGAAGCAGATACCGATCCAGGTCGATGCCCCGAACATCAGTCCGCAGGACGGCTTTATACTTAAAGATGCAACAGTCACACCCGATCAGATAACCGTCAAGGGACCCGAAAACAGTCTTGAAAAAATAAGCAAGGCTGTGGCTAAGATAAGCAAGAACCAGAAGCTTTCCGAGGACACCGACATCAAGGCTGACGAGATAGTTCTCTACGACAGTGAAAACAATGTTATCAATGATTCTGCAATAACAACAGATGAGAACCAGACCTATACCGCACACTTTGTAGTCTACAAGAAAAAGACTCTCAAGCTTCAGGTCGCTATCCAGAATGTCCCCGAAAACTTTGATATTTCAAGTCTGCCTGTTACATACTCGCAGACTGAGATAACCATTTCAACGCCTAAGCTCGATGATAAAGACACCGAAACGGTAACTGTCGGCAGCATTCCGCTTTCACAGATAAACCTCGGCAAGGAGCTTGTATTTGACATACCGCTGTCCGCAGGCGAGGTCAACCTCAGCGGTGAGAGCAAGGTCACTGTCACATTTGACTCAAACGAATATACCGCAAGCCTTGTCAGGGTATCAAACATCATTACCAAGAACAACCCTGCCGGCAAAAAGGTCTCTGTCGAAACTATGTCGCTGCCTATGGTAACGATCATAGGACCTCGCTATGAGATCGAAAGCATTCAGGAAAATGACCTTGTTGCAACAGTTGATATGTCTGATATCTCAAAGGACGGTTCGTATTCCAAGAGCGCAACTATCAGCGTTTCAGGTCATAACAAGATCTGGTGCTACGGCACAAATGAGGTGCAGGTCGTCGTTTCTGATCCAAGTGATGATTCGTCATCAAAAACTGAAACAACAAGCGCTGCAATTCTTGCAAATTCCGACTGATGCAGTCAGACAGCCAAACAATACGTTATAAGCAAAGCAGCCATACAAAAAGCATTGCCTTTTGTATGGCTGTCTCTTGGTTATATGAACTATCAAGCTCTGAGGAGGGCAAACTATGCCTGTAATGATAAACAATATTAAAGCCGCACTTGCAGCAAACGAGCAAAGCGTTATCAGCAAGGGTCTGAAAATGCTCGGAGTCAGCAGTGCGCAGGTCAGGGAAGCTGCGATACACAAGGTCTCACTTGACGCAAGAAAGCGTAAGGATATACACTATGTCTATTCGGTATACGTTCAGCTGTGCGACCAGACGCTTGAAAAAAAGCTGTGTGAAAAGAACAAGTCAGCAAGCTTCATAACCCCCGGCAGCTTCTGCCCTGAAATATATAAAGGAAAGACCCACGGCAGACCTGTCGTTGTCGGATTCGGTCCTGCGGGAATGTTCTGTGCGCTCGCACTTGCCGAACAGGGTTACAGACCGATCGTTATCGAACGCGGACAGGAGATACAAAAACGCACCGATGCAGTAAAAAGATTCTGGAACGGCGGCGAGCTTAATGAAAACTCCAACGTTCAGTTTGGCGAAGGCGGTGCAGGGACGTTCTCGGACGGAAAACTCACTACCCGTATCAACGATCCGCTTTGCAGCTATGTGCTTGAACGGTTCGTACAGTTTGGTGCGCCTGATGAGATCCGTACTAAAGCAAAGCCGCATATCGGAACGGATAATCTCAGAAGCATCGTCAGTGCTATCCGTGAGCGAATAACCGAGCTTGGCGGCGAGGTCAGATTTGATACTATTTTAAAAGACATTCGGCTGAACGGCGGAAAGGTCAGTGCAGTTTTGACCAGCTCGGGCAGTGTTGAGTGCAGTGCTGCTGTGCTCGCCCTTGGTCATTCTGCAAGGGATACTTTTGAAATGCTTGCTTCAAGAGGGATATTCATGGAGCCGAAGGCTTTCTCGGTAGGCGCAAGGATAGAGCATCTGCAAAGCGATATCGAAAAAAGCCTTTACGGCGATCACGCAGGCGACCCACTTCTCCCAAAGGGCGAATACCAGCTCAGCTACCGTGAGAACGGCAGGGGCGTTTACACGTTCTGTATGTGTCCGGGCGGAAGCGTTGTTGCAGCAGCGTCCGAGCACGGTGGTGTTGTCACAAACGGAATGAGCGAATTTGCCCGTGACGGAAAGAATGCGAACGCTGCACTCGTTGTCGGTGTTACTCCCGACGACTACGGGAAAAACGTACTCGATGGCGTGAACTTTGCAAGAAACATCGAGCAAAACGCTTACCGTTTCACAGGCTCTTACAAGGCGGCAGGCACAACTGTCAGAGGTTTTCTCAGCGGCAAGGCTGACCTTGATACGAATATCGTGCCAAGCTACAGCCTCGGACTTGCTGCGTGCGACTTCACAAAGATCTTTCCGAAGTTTGTTACTGATATGATGGCGCTGGGACTTGAAAAATTCTCAAAGAAAATGGCGTGCTTTGGCAATACAAATGCACTGCTCTCAGCTCCGGAAACCCGTACAAGCTCGCCTGTACGCATCACCCGAAATGACGAGCTGACAGCGATCGGAACGCAGAATCTCTACCCGTGCGGTGAGGGCGCAGGCTACGCAGGCGGAATAATGTCCGCAGCTGTCGATGGGCTGAAAGTCGCTTTAAAAATAATGAAAACAACCTCACCGGGATAAATCAGAATTTGCCGTTCAAGCCACTAAGACTTAGTAGCAGCTCCGCTGCTAAGAGGTTTCGTCTAAGGGGGAAACCCATAAGGGAGAACAGGACGCCGTGCCTTACGGCGTGGTGAGCGGACTTTTCT
>CADAHS010000058.1 GCA_902787825.1 uncultured Ruminococcus sp.
CATTAAGAGTTTTAGGAAAAGGGCTTGGGGAATAACCCTTTTGCAAAAGGGTTTTCCCCAAAAATCATTTATAATACTTCTGTATAAGTACAGCCCATAGCGGTGCAGGTTTTTTGCTGTGTATTGTTGATTTTGACAGGGATTTGTGATAATATATGTTTAGCTTGATCTATGGGGTGAAAAGTATGGCTAACAGAAAAATTCTTATAATAGACGACGATGAGGATCTGTCGATGATAATTTCAGATATGCTTGAAAGCAAAGGCTTTGAAGTCAGCTGTGCCGTAAGCAGCGAAGAAGCATTTGATGTTCTCTCCGAGCGAAGCTTTGATCTGATACTTCTGGATATCAATCTTCCCGACAGCGACGGCTTTGAGATATGCAGGCAGCTGCGTGAGGTATCAAATGTCCCGGTGATATTTGCAAGCGCAAGAACAAGTGAGACCGACAGGATAACAGGCTTTGACATCGGCGGCGACGACTATCTGCCAAAGCCGTATTCGATGAAGGAGCTGCTGTCACGGATCAATGCGCTTATCCGCCGCACCTACGGCAGCAATGCAGATGAAAGGATAGTGACATTTGGCAGTGTCAGCGTGAATATCACCTCACGCACCGTCACCCGTGACGGCAAAGCGGTAAATCTTTCGCTGCGTGAATTTGACCTGCTGGCTTATCTTTGCGAGCACAAAAACGAGGCGATAACCAAGGACAGGCTGATAAACGAGGTGTGGGGAGCGTTCTCGATGGTCGAGCCGTCTACGCTCACGGTGCACATTCGCTGGCTCAGAGAAAAGCTTGAAACCGACCCTGCCAAGCCTGCTTACATAAAAACAGTCTGGGGCGTGGGTTACATACTGGAGGACAGGACATGAAAAGCAAGCTGTTTATGCAGGCTCTTGTGTTTTCCATTCTTATCGGACTTGCAGGAGTTTTGTTCTATATCACTAATTCAACGGCTAACCTGGAATCAAGCCGTGGTGACGATCTCGTTGCTGTCAACGAAATAAAGACGCTCATCAGCAGCGGCGACACTCAGACTGCGTTGCAGAGGCTTGATGAGCTTGACTCCGAGCTTCGCACGCTGGACGTTGAAACAAGCACGAATTACAACATCGCATGGATATGCATTATCGCTGCGGCAATGATCTTTGTAAATGCAGCGTACACCTATTTTTCCGTGCTCAGACCATTTTCAAAGCTTGAAAAATACGCTGCACAGCTTGCCGCAGGAAACTTTGATATACCGCTTGACTATGAGAGAAAAAACTATTTTGGCAAGTTCACATGGGCGTTTGACAGTATGCGCCGTGAGATAATCAAAGCCCGTGCAAGCGAAAGGCAGGCCATAGAGAACAACAAGACCGTCATCGCAACGCTTTCACATGACATCAAGACTCCGGTTGCGTCGATAAGGGCTTACGCTGAGGGGCTGGACGCTTATCTTGAATCAAGTCCGGAAAAGCGAAGCAGGTATCTGGGTGTGATAATGCGCAAGTGCGACGAGGTGTCAAAGCTCACGGACGACCTGTTCATTCATTCGCTTTCAAGCCTTGACAAGCTGGATATAAGATCAAAACAGACAGAGGTCTGCGGGCTGCTCAGCGAGACTATCGACGAGCTTGACCCGCAAGGGTGCGAGATACATTTTGATAAGCCTGCCGGGAGCTTTGTAACCAACGCTGACCCTGACAGACTAAAGCAGATAATCGAAAACATCGTCACCAACGCACGCAAGTATGCAAAAACTGATATAGACATCACTACCCGGCGTGAAAACGGCACGCTCGCTATAATATTCACCGATCACGGAAAAGGCATTCCCGATGAGGATATGGCATTTGTCACGGAAAAGTTCTATCGTGGGCACAACTGTGAAAACGCACCGGGAAGCGGTCTGGGGCTTTATATCGTAAAATATCTGTGCTCCAGAATGGACGCAGAGCTTGCGCTGAGAAACACAGGTTACGGACTTGAGGTCACGGTGACGCTCAAAGAGATATCGGCATCTCCTGCATCTTAAGGATTTCTTAATAACTTTTGCTGTATCCTTTAGTTACAGTAAGAACTGACAACAAGACATCGGGGGACAGACAAAATGAAAGAACCTATATTATCGGCAAAGGGACTTTGCAAGAGCTTTGCTCACAACGGCGGACAGCTGCACATAATCTCAAACATTGATATGGAGCTTTACGACGGTGATTTTACAGTAGTAATGGGAGCGTCCGGCTCGGGAAAATCGACGCTTTTGTACGCACTCAGCGGAATGGACAGGGCGACAAGCGGCAGCATTGTTTATGAGGGTATGGATCTTGTCACGCTCAAAGAGAAAAAGCTCGCCGAGCTGCGTCACACAGATTTCGGCTTTGTATTTCAGCAGATGCACCTTGTGAGCAATCTGACTATTTTTGAAAACGTCGCTGTTACAGGATATCTCAACAAGAGCGTTTCAGCAAAGGAAACTGACAAGCGGGTAGACGAGCTGCTTGAAAAGATGAATATATCACATATCAAAACTCACCTGCCTTCTCAGGTATCGGGAGGTGAACAGCAAAGGTGCGCTATCGCAAGAGCTGTTGTCAATAAGCCAAGACTTATCTTTGCTGACGAGCCGACAGGCGCACTCAACAGAAAAAACAGCGGAGATGTTCTTGACCTGCTGACAAAGCTCAACCGTGAGGGACAGAGCATACTTATGGTAACACATGATGTCCGTGCGGCTGCAAGGGCAAGCAGGATACTTTACCTCTCGGACGGAAAGATACTTGGCGACATGACGCTGGCTCCCTTCAGGGAGGAAGACATCAAGAGCCGTGAGGCACAGATAAACGCATGGCTCACATCACTGGAATGGTGAGGTGAGCGGGTATGGAGATATTCACACTTGTAAAAGCAAACATCAAAAGGCGCAAGGGCGCATTTATTGCGGTGATACTGCTGACGGCTATAATAGTTGCATCATCGCTGTCGATATTCAATTTCATTGACAGTATGGACAGGGCGCTCGAACGCTCGTTCAGCGACCGGGGCGATCCGACGGAGGTCTGCTTTGTATACAGTAACTACTATACGCCCGAGCTTGAGGACAAGGTGCGCAGCCTTGACATAGTAAAAAAGCTTGAGGTCTACGATGCGCTGGACAACTGGTACAATGACGGTATATCAAACAGAGTCGGCAATTCAAATGACGGCAACAGCTACTATTATATGAAGCTGCACGACGGCATAAGGCTGATAAACTCTGATGCGACGGGCTTTGAGGACAGCATACCTGCACTTGAAAAGGGCGAGGTATATCTGCCGCTGGGGTGCAAGGAAAAGCTTGGATGCAAGGTAGGCGACACGCTTGAGACCTGCTTTTATTACACCAAATATGAATTTAAGATAAAGGGCTTTGTTCAGGAGCCGCAGAACGGCTCTACACAGATCGGCTGGAAGCAGGTTTTCATATCAGACGAGGATTTTGACGAGCTGACAAAGATCTCGGCACAAACAAAAGCTGACCCTGCATACAAGAATGACAGGGCTGTGCAAAACGGTATAGAGGTCAAGGTCTTTAATACCTACAAGTCGCCAAGCTACGAGGGCAGCGATGCACAGTTCCAGAGAGATGTGAACCTGGCGACCAAGCTGGGTGATCTGTCAAGCGGAACACTTACAAGGGCGCAGTCGGTCAACTACTCTTCGCTGGCACCCAATGTGCTTTCAAAGATAGTGCTGACGTTTATCGCAGTGCTGTTCGTGGTGGCACTTGTCATTATGGGACACAGCATTTCAAGCGAGATAGAGATAGACCGCAAGAAGCTTGGAATACTCAAATCGCAGGGCTTTACCACACGCAAGATAAGGCTTATAATGCAGATACAGTATATACTTGCTATGGTGATAGGCGTTATACTCGGTATTGCGGGTTCATTCTTCCTTTCTGGACTTATTGCAGACGAGTTTGTTGAGGTCGTGGGAACTCCCGTCAGCATAAAGGTCAGCATTTTAAATGCTGTGCTTGTGATAAGCGCACTTATCGCCATTTCACTGCTGGTCATGGCGGTCAAGACACACAAGGTCGCTAAGATCTCGCCTGTACAGGCTATCACGGGACAAAAGGGCGATGTGTACTTTGACAGCAGACTTAAAATGGGACTGAGCAAGAAGCTGCTTTCACTCAGCTTGGGCATACGTCAGTTCACCTCTGCCAAAAGGCGCTACATCAGTATGCTGATAATCTCAGCACTGCTTATGTACTTTATGGTGTCGATAAATCTTATCGCCGGGCTTGTGACCTCACGCAACTCTCTTGAGATGATGGGTATGGAAGCAACGCAGATAGATATGAACGTCAACAACGCAGGTGAAGATCTGCTCACCATTGATGAGGCTGAAAAGAGAGCAGAAGAGATAATCAAAAAGTACACAACGATAGAGAAGAGATATGCGGTCACCGGCAGCTACTGCTCTATCAACGGATACAAGCTTTTCTGCCGTGCATACAAGTATCCGCAGGACATCGGCGGTGTTTTCAAGGGCAGAAGACCAAGGCAGAAAAATGAGATACTTATCACACAGCTCATCAGTGATGAGTTCGGCTGGAAGATTGGCGACAAGGTAAATGTTGCGGGCAGAAGAGGCGAGCTTGAATGTATGGTAACGGGCATTTATCAGTCGATGAACGATGCAGGCATGGTCTTTGCGATACCGTATGAGGCATTTGAAACGCTCAACCCGTCGTCTAAGATAACCTACGAGGGATTTGTCATCAAGGACGAATCAAAGGCAAAACAGATCGCTGAGGAGATAGACAAGGCTCTGGTCAATGACAAGGGTGAAAAGAAAGGCTCATGCAGCTATTGGAATATCGAAAACGAGGGCGAAGAGATGTACGAGGACGAGATAAACCTGCTCAAAACGATAATTTACGGATTCTCGGGCGTGTTTATGCTTATCGCTGTGGTGCTTTTGTGCACAAAGGCTTTCGTGCTTGAACGCCGTGACATCGGCATTTACAAGGCGATCGGGTTTACCTCGGCAAGACTGAGGCTGTCGTTTGCGCTGAGGTTCTCGTTCGTGGCGCTGCTTGGAGCGCTGATAGGGTTTGCACTTTCGGAGATGTTCACGCAGAAGATGATGGAAATGCTGCTGAGGGTGATAGGGCTTTGCTATCTCGAGCTTGAAACGGGCGTGCTTGACATAGTGATACCTATGGCACTGCTGATACTCGGATTCTTCGTATTTGCGCTTATTGCGTCACGAAAGATAAAGAGGGTCGAAACAAGAGAGCTTGTTGCAGAATGATAAGGGTGACAACAAAAAAGCTCGCAGGCATTGCGCTTGCGAGCTTTTGTATGTTTGTTCTATGCCCAGGGATTCTGGGACTTCGGTTCTCTGATATCTGAGAGCAGGAAGTTCTCCCACAAGAACCACTGACCTGTTGAACCCTGCTGTCTGAGCTGGACCTGGCGGAGACTGTCTGCTCCGCCCGAATGGATATGCATTGTTGCATAGCCCTCGTTCTGATAGGTGTAAGGGTTCGTTTCAACAGTGATCGTATACGGCTGAGTCGGTGTATAGTCATTTTCGGGAGTTGCGCCATGGAAGAAGGAGAACGGCTTATATGGCTTGCCCTCCATTCTGTCACGCAGGAACTGTATCTCGTAAGCTGTAAGCGGCTTTGGTCCTTTGAGGAAGTTGAGCATATCAATGCCGATCTGCGGAGCAGCTGCATATGCGCAAAGCGCACAAACTACGAGCGCTGCGGTGTCATAAACGGACTTGAGCTGTCCCTGCGGAAGCGCTTTCATCTCCTCAACGCTCTCGGGAAGCCTTTCAAAAGTGATAGTCTTGGGACCTGTCTCCTTTCCGATGTTTGATACCGCACCTGCAATACCCCCTGCTGCTGCGTTTTTAAGGTTGTCAAAAATACTCATATGGTCACTCTCCTTTTTATTTTTTGTTTTAACCTGATTGAATTATATCATACATTCTTAAAAATTGCAAGCACTTTTATGACATTTTATAAACTATTATTCTTTACAAATTCAAAGATAAATGATATAATTCTTTATGAAAAGGGGGTGCCGGACTTGTTTGGAAAATGGAAGGTGTTGTCTGAGGATATCGACGGACTCACGGCTCAGAATTTTGCACACAACCGCAAGTACAGCTCGTCTGTCGGTAACGGACTATTACAGGGGCAGAAGTGCGAGCCTGTATGCGCAATGCGTTACGGAAAATACGAGATGCATCATTGCGGCTGCGAGATAATAGCTGTATACAATGTGATGAAGCTTTTGCATATGCCGCAGGATCTGGCTCAGCTGATCTGCGAGTTTGAGATCAATAAAATGGCTTTCCTGCTCAGCTCTGCGGTGTTCGGCTCTGACCCGAAAAAGATACGCAGGTTTTTTGACGCTCACGGCGTTGGGTACGAATACTACACGGACAGGCAGCATTTTTACGACAACGCTGCACGCTGTGCCTTCGGCATCGTAGGCTTCTGGATCAACACCTACTCAAAGCACCCGTTCAACAAATTCTCCTCGGGGCTGCACACCGTGATGTATACGCTCAATAAGCAAAACGGCGAAATACTTGTATATAACCGCTATTCAAGCGACGAGCGTCCCCGAAAATACAGGGATCTAAGGGAAATGATAGATGACAGAAGATTTATCTGCGGGTATCTGTTCCCGAATCAATAAATCAGAATTTGCCGCCGCTGCGGCGCGCGTGTCCGTCGCATATCAGTATGAAATGACAACTGCCTTTGTGACGCTCCGGGCTTTCATTTTGTTAGTATGGTAAATCAGGATTTAGCCGTTCAAGTCACTAAGACTTAGTAGCAGCTCCGCTGCTAAGAGGTTTCGTCTAAGGGGGAAACCCATAAGGGAGAACAGGACGCCGTGCCCTCTTAGAGGCAAGAGGTAAGAGGTAAGAAATAAGAAGTAAGGGTACTCGAAAATAATTCTAAACCGACA
>CADAHS010000059.1 GCA_902787825.1 uncultured Ruminococcus sp.
AATCATTAAGAGGTTTAGGAAGGGGGTCTGGGGGAGAACCCTTCTCCAAAAGGGTTTCCCCCAGCTGTCCGGCAGGAACACTGCGGCAAATTCTGATTTGTATTAGGGTGAGGTGGGTTCGTGAAGATTAACAATATTGTAATGCAATCTTTGTGAAAATGTGATATAATAAGTTGTTACATATCGAAAAATGAGTAAGGAAGTGCGATCGTGGAAAACATTCAGGAAAATAAAATGGGGACGCAGCCCGTCGGCAAGCTGATGATGTCGATGTCGCTGCCGATAATGATCTCGATGCTTGTGCAGGCGCTTTACAATATCGTTGACAGCGTTTTTGTTGCAAAGATAAGTGAGGACGCTCTGACTGCGGTATCTCTGGCGTTCCCGATCCAGACGCTGATGATAGCTGTCGGTGCGGGAACAGGCGTTGGTATAAATGCGCTTTTGTCAAAATCGCTTGGTGAAAAGAACTTTGAGAGAGCAAACAGAGCTGCTAACAACGGCGTTTTTCTTGCATTTGTGAGCTTTTTGCTGTTTGTGGTGATAGGCGCTTGCATTACGGGCGTATTTTACAACGTTCAGACGGAAAATGCTGATATAAGGCAGTACGGAAAGGATTATCTGTACATTGTTTCTATCGCAAGCCTCGGTCTTTTTATGCAGATGACGTTTGAAAAGCTTTTGCAGTCAACAGGCAAGACGATTTATTCAATGTACACGCAGGGGCTTGGCGCAGTAGTGAACCTGATACTTGACCCGTGCCTGATCTTTGGCTGGGGACCTTTCCCGAAGATGGGTGTTTCGGGGGCGGCGCTGGCAACGGTCATTGGTCAGTGCCTTGCGGCTTTGCTCGGACTTGTGCTGAATATCAGGGTCAACAAGGAGATAAAGCTCAGTCTTAAAAAGTATCCGCCAAACACAAAGACGATGAAACACATCTATGCGGTCGGTCTGCCGTCGATAATAATGCAGTCGATAGGCTCGGTTATGACCTATTCGCTCAACAAGATACTCATAGGCTATTCAGAAACTGCGGTAGCCGTGCTGGGCGTTTACTTCAAGCTTCAAAGCTTCATATTCATGCCGGTGTTCGGTCTGAACAACGGTTATATCCCGATAGTTGCATATAACTACGGCGCAAGAAAGAAAAAGCGTATCATTCAGGCTTTTAAGTATGGTTCACTGTTTGCTGTTTCGATCATGGCGGTGGGAATGGTGATGTTTCTGGCTATCCCGGACAAGCTGCTCGGGTTTTTCGACGCAAGCGAGGATATGCTGAGCATCGGTGTACCTGCGCTGAGGATAATCAGCACGCACTTTGTTATCGCAAGCTTCAGCATAATGATGATCTCTACGCTTCAGGCGCTCAGCAGGGGCGTTGACTCTATGATAGTATCCTTCTCAAGACAGATCATAGTGCTTTTGCCGGCTGCTTATCTGCTTTCAAAATTTGTAGGGCTAAACGCTATCTGGTGGGCTTTCCCGATAGCTGAGGTCGTTTCGATGTCGCTGTGTGCGTTGTTCCTTTCAAAGGCGTACAAGAAAATGATAAAGCCTATGGAGGACTGATATGGGCGAAAAGATGAGACTTGACAGGCTGGTCTGCTCGCAGATGCCGGGCGTTTCGAGGGCTGATGTCAAAAAGCTTTGCCTGAAATGCAGGATAAAGGTGAACGGAAAGCTTGCAAGACGAAGCGATGCGCACGTTGACACGGACGATGAGATATTTGTCGGGGACACGAGGGTGGTCTACAAAAAGTATATTTACATAATGCTCAACAAGCCGCAGGGCGTGGTGTGCTCCACAAAGGAGGGGCAAAGCAGGACGGTGCTCGATCTTGTGCCCGAAGAAATGCGCAGAAAGGGGCTTTTCCCCGCAGGAAGGCTTGACAAGGACACGGAGGGGTTTGTGCTCATTACCGACGACGGGGAGCTTTCTCACAGAATGCTGTCGCCCAGAAGCCATGTTCCCAAGACATATCTGGTAATGCTGCGTGACCCGTGGAAAGAGTCATACAAGCAGGCAATGGCGGAGGGGCTGGTCATTGACGGCGGCGAGAAATGTCTGCCGGCAGAGTTCACGGGATCGGCGGAGAATGACAGGCAGTGTACTCTTGTTCTGCACGAGGGAAAATTTCACCAGGTCAAGAGAATGTTTAAAATTTTAGGCAACGAGGTGGTTTTTCTCAAACGCACAGCTATCGGAAATGTGTCTTTAGACCCAAATTTGCCCGTCGGAAGCTGTTTAGAAATAATGCACAAAGATGTTGAAAATTTATTGACACATTGAAAGTTTTTGTGTCAGATATTTCCAACTATATGTGAAAATTCGTCAATATTAATATAATACTATAACAAAGTTTAGTTAAAAAAACTCTTGAAGAAAGGTACGGAATTTGGTACAATAGGTTCATAGCTAATGTGTCAAATTAGTAATTTTATTATAGGAGGTCCTCTTAATATGGCAAGTGTATCATTGAGAGAAATTTATAAGAAATACTCCGGCGGAGTTATCGCTGTATCCGATTTCAATATCGAGATCCAGGATAAGGAGTTCATCATTCTGGTAGGTCCTTCCGGCTGCGGAAAGTCAACTACTCTGAGAATGATCGCAGGACTTGAGGAGATCAGCGAGGGTGAGCTTTACATCGGCGACAGACTCGTAAACGATGTTGCTCCTAAGGACAGAGATATTGCGATGGTTTTCCAGAACTATGCTCTGTATCCTCATATGACCGTTTTTGATAATATGGCATTTGGTCTGAAGCTCAGAAAGGTTCCTAAGGACGAGATCGCAAGAAAGGTTGAGGAAGCTGCAAGGATCCTTGACATCGCTCACCTGCTGGACAGAAAGCCTAAGGCTCTTTCCGGTGGTCAGAGACAGCGTGTTGCTCTTGGCAGAGCTATCGTTCGTAATCCTAAGGTATTCCTTCTTGACGAGCCTCTTTCAAACCTCGATGCTAAGCTGAGAGCACAGATGAGAACTGAGATCGCTAAGCTCCACAAGAAGCTGGGTACTACATTTATCTATGTTACACACGACCAGACAGAGGCTATGACGATGGGTGACCGTATCGTTGTTATGAAGGACGGTTACATCCAGCAGATCGACACTCCGACAAACCTCTATCAGAACCCTGTAAACCAGTTCGTTGCAGGATTCATCGGTTCACCTCAGATGAACTTTATCGACGCTGTTCTGCGTAAGTATGACAACAGATATGTTGTTGAGTTCGGCAGAGCTGCTTCAAGAGGTGAGGACGGCGTAACATATTCTATTGAGATCCCTGAGGGCAAGGTTGACGACGATGCACTTTATCCGCTTATCGACCAGGAAGTTGTTCTTGGTGTAAGACCTGAGTGTATCCACGATGAGCCTGCATTCCTCGCACAGGCTTCAACAGGCGTTGTTGACGCAGTTGTTGAGGTTACTGAAATGATGGGTGCTGAGACTTATCTGTATCTTGACTGCGTTGGCATCAACCTTACAGCAAGAGTTTCACCTCGTACAACAGCTCGTACAGGCGACACTATCAAGGTTGCGCTTGATCCTAACAGGATCCACATCTTCGATAAGGAGACTGAAAAGTCTGTTCTTAACTAATATCAAGCTATCAAAGGGTACGGTTAGATCCGTACCCTTTTTTTCTTGACTTTTGGGGTTTGCCGTGATATGATGTTAAAAAAGTGAAAACGCAGAGGTGAGGTGAAATTAAGCGTGGATAACAGGTTTGAGATGCTCAGCGGTAAAAAGCTGCTTGTGTGTGAGGATCACCCGATAAATGCGCATATTCTGCTGACTCTGCTGGAAAAGGCAGATATGACCGGAGTGCTTGCGCAGGACGGCAAGCAGGGCACAGAGCTGTTCTCAGGCTCGGCAGTGGGGGAGTTCTGTGCGGTGATAATGGATATGGTTATGCCTGAGATGGACGGCTTTGAGGCAACGAGGACTATAAGACAGCTTGGACGTGAGGACTCAGAGAATGTGCCGATCATTGCGATGAGCGCTGACGGCAGCGAAGAGGACATCAAAAAGGCTTTTGATGCAGGTGCGGACAGGTTCGTTGTAAAGCCGGTGGATACGATAAAGCTGTATGAGATGCTTTGCGAGCTGCTTGTGGGTCGTGATAATAGCATTTGAGGCGTTTTTTTTACCTGTTAGGTCTTGAAAATTACCTGTTAGCTAAAAACGCTTTACAAATCGGTTCGGTTGTATTACAATGACGATAGTGGAGGTGGAGATGTGAAAGTCAGGATAGAGATAGATGACAGCGTCACAGAGGACGAGGTCGTTATCAGATGCCGCAGCTTTGACAGCAACACCGCACGGATCCAACAGGCTCTGAATGAGCTTACTGAGAAGTCCGACCTGTCGTTTTTCAAGGACAACACAGAGTATTTTATGCCGATAGATATGATACTCTTCTTTGAAACGTCACCTACGGGGATAGATGCTCACACAAGAGACGATGTGTTCACGATCAAGAAAAAGCTTTACGAGCTGGAGGAAACGCTGCCAAGAAACTTTATGAGAGTCTCAAAGTCAGCGATACTCAATCTGAACAAGGTCTACTCGGTGGAGAAAAATATAACAGCGTCAAGCCTTGTGAGGTTTATGGGTACGGATAAGATAGTTTATGTTTCAAGGATATACTACAAAGCTATGAAACAGCGTTTGGACGAAAGAAGAAGGCTCTGACGGAATAACATATATAAAAAGTACAGCTGCTATGCTGTACCGTCAGACAGGGGAGAACAACAGGAGAACGACAATGAACGAAAAGGAGCAATTACTCAGCAACCTCGATAAGATCAATGTTTCGCAGATCAGTGAACAGGTGATAAGAGGAAATCTTCACATTGATCCTGAGGATAATGTCATTGACTATTGCAGGAAAAAGCTGGTGAGTGAGAATTGCAGTATAAGCAGGTTGGGCAGCAGCTGGTTTTGCAGGATAGATAATATAGTGATACCTGTAAATATGTTCGATTATTCGATACTGACTGCTCATGAGCTGAGATAGGGATCGCAAAGGGACAGCAAAAGGAGGGACTCGTTATGAAAAAATTTGGTATCAAGAACGTTTTGTGGGGTCTGCTTTTCATTGGGATCGGCGCTCTGATAATCTGCCGTGCAGCGGGACTTCTGCCGGAGATAGATTCGGTGAACATCTGGAACGTACTGCTTGCGGCGCTGCTGATACCGGTGTTTGTGGTAGGCTGTATGCATCTGGTTTTCAGCTGCATCTTTTTCCCGATAGCTATATGGGGCATTATTTTCAGCGATCAGCTCGGGATACAGGCGTTTACACCGTGGCCGGTACTGGGTGCGGCACTTTTCCTGAGCATAGGCTGCTCGCTGCTCGTTCCGAGAAATATCAAATGGTTCAAGAGCGTCTGGAACGGTGATGATGCATTCACCAAGCACGAGGAAGGTGAGAACTGGACGAGCGAGAACGTTGAGACAGCAGAGGGTGATCTGAAGATGAACACACGCTTTGCAGGCTCAAGCAGATACATCAACAGCGATGATTTCAGAAGCTGTGATATTGTTTGCTCGTTCGGCGGAACGAAGGTATACTTTGACAAAGCCGTTATTCAGGGACATTCGGCAACTGTAAAGATAAAAGCTGAATTCTCGGGCGTGGAGCTGTACATTCCAAAGGAGTGGACGGTCAAGAATCTGCTTCGCTGCAAGATGGGCGGCGTTGAGGAAAAGGGACAAAAGGACGCTGCGAAAAACGGAAAGTTCCTGATGATAACAGGAGATTCGTCATTCAGCGGGGTTACGATCAACTATTGCTGATCGTGCTGAAAGACTGAACAAAGCAAAAAAATATGTGGGAGAGCAAAAGACCTGATGAGATCCATCAGGTCTTTTGTGCTTTACAAATACGTTGAGTTATGATAAAATATAATATATAACGCTTCAGGAGGTGACAGCATATGCCCGCAGGCAGCAAAAGAATAAAAATTGCAGCGTTTATTACTGATTTCAGCTGCACATTCGCAGCGGTAATAATAGTTTATCTGATGATAGATTTTTCAAATCTTTCTGAGGCGGTCAAAAGCCGCTTCTCTCAAAGCAGGCGGACGGGGTTTGTTGTTTTGCTGGCGGTCTGTGCGGTCGGTCACATTTACAGATCGCTTGTTTCGGGATATTCAAGGCGCAGCGCCTACCTTCCGGACAGGTCGCACAAGGTGCTTTTTCACAGCGTTTCAGGGCTTGTGCTGAGCATTTTCTGGGCGGGAATAATGCTCAAACAATGCATCGATCACAACTGGCTTGTCATCTATCTCAATGTTGATGTAATACTGCTGGTGCTTTCGATCATAGATATATTGGTGTTTTCGGTGATAGTGTCCGGGGCATATCAGAATTCACGGCAGATCTACTCTTCAGACAAGATGGACGCTGCTCCGGGGGTCATAAACGATGGGCTTCCGCCGCTTGATGTCAATGCTTTCAGCTACACTCAGCCTTATGACCACAATGGCTACAATTACCACAATGACCAAGGGAACACGCAGATGTAGCTTGCTGATCTTCAAAATGAGATGTTGGATAAAGGCAGACTGTCGGATCGAAATACTGCCCCTGAGCAGTTTGAGCTGCTCAGGGGCAAAAGTGTTATACGGGAGCTTTCTGAGTGCTGTACTTATACAGAAGCATTATAAGTGCTTTTTGGGGAAAACCCTTTTGCGTAAAGCAAAAATGCTTTGCATTTTTGAGAGTAACCGTAGTTACGGTTACTCTGTTGTTCCCCCGAGAATATCCTTT
>CADAHS010000060.1 GCA_902787825.1 uncultured Ruminococcus sp.
ATCATTAAGAGGTTTAGGAAGGGGGTCTGGGGGAGAACCCTTCTCCAAAAGGGTTTCCCCCAGCTGTCCGGCAGGAACACTGCGGCAAATTCTGATTTAGCTCAGTAACCGAATAAAAGCACAATGCCCCGAAGTGCCGTTGTCACTTCGGGGCAAAACACTATTACGGGTGCAGTCACATCAAGCTCTTTTTCATCTCATCAAGTATCTTCCTCTCACGCCTTGAGACCTGTACCTGCGTCATATCCAGCACTCTTGCGGTCTGCGTCTGAGTAAGGTTCTTGTAGTAGCGCAGATAGATCAGCTGCCTGTCACGCTCATCCAGCCCGGATAATGCCTGCCTCAGCGAAAGCCTCTCTGTGATGTCCTCCTCCGGCGGCGGCACGGGAATGTCTATCTGCCTTGACTGCTCGTCTGATTCACCCGTAAGGCTCATCGGCGCAGCGCTCACATTCAGCGCCTGGATAACATTTTCCTCGTCCTCACCGCAAAGCCCGGCAAGCTGCGAAAGCGTCGGCTCCTGCCCGTTTTTGAGCATAAATTCCTCTCTCAGCCTTGAAAGCCTCAGCGAAAGCTCCCTTATGCTGCGAGATACCTTGATACTGCCTCCGTCACGGAACAGCCGCTTTATCTCGCCCAGTATCACCGGCACAGCGTATGTCGAGAACATCACCCCACGCTTTGGGTCAAACGCCTTCACCGCCTTTAGCAGACCTATGCACCCTGCGGAGTACAGCTCCTCATACTCTATCCCACGGTTTTTGAACCTGTTCGCACAAAGGTGTACCAGTCCCAGATTTTCCTGCGCAAGCGGTCTTGCCTCAGCCATTGTCACGGCGTGATGCTACGCACTTTTCCAGCACGACCGTCGTGCCCTTGTCAACCTTGCTTGTGACCCTGACCTTGTCCATAAAGCTCTGCATCACCGCAAATCCCAGACCTGCCCTGTCCTCCTGCGGGCGTGTCGTGAACATCGGCTCCATCGCTTTTTTGATGTCCGCAATACCACAGCCTTTGTCGCTTATTCTTATGTATACCCTGCCCTGCTCGTAGACCCTCACACGAAGCTCTATCTTCCCGATACAGTCGTGGTATCCGTGAACGATCGCATTTGTGACTGCCTCGCTGACTGCCGTTTTGATGTCCGCAAGCTCGTCAAGCGCAGGATCAATAAATGATAGGAAACCGCTGACTGCAACTCGAGCAAAGCGTTCGTTTTCAGATAAACTGGGAAAAACGACTTTCATCTCATTGATTGGCCGTTTCAACTCTGACCACCTCCTCTGCCTCCTTTTCGGGAAGCTCGTAATCTGCGGCGAACTTTGCAAGCCTGCCTATGCCCGAAACCTTCATCACCTTGGAAATGTACGGCGGAGTCTTTGCAACAATAAGCCTGCCGCCACGTTCCTGCATGACCTTGTACCGACCCATGACCAGCCCGATGCCCGAGCTGTCCATAAACGTTACCTCCGAGAAATCAAGGATCAGCTCATCAGGATCGTTTTCGTTCACAGCAATATCAATGTCGTTTCGCATCTGCTTTGCAGTGTGGTGATCTATGTCGCCGATAAGCCTTGCACAAACGACCTTGCCTCTTGCGATCAGCTCAACACTCATTTCTATCATTCCTTTCATATTTTCATTTTGTATGCATATCATATCATATACCTCGGGATATCTTTGTCGAAAAAGCTTTTGTCACCACCAACGCCGTCCGACAGGGGGTTGCAAAATCCGCCGGAATGTGATATAATAATTTCGCTTGTTTGCCGGAATTGCCAATTCCGACAACTATCTTACAACAAAGGAATGATCCCGATGAAATCAAAAAAAGCACTGTCTCTTATCACCGCACTTTGCCTTGGCTTGTGCTGCGGCTGCGGAACAACGGTCAAGAACAGTGATGACAACTCTGACAGTTCAGTTCAGGCAGGAACATCTCAGACTACAACCACCGCCACAACTGCGACCACCGCGGAAAGTTCGTCTGCCGCTGAGACTACCTCTGAAAAAAAGCCGGAGATACTTGAAAAGATCATAATCGGCGACTATGTCAGCTATCAGGAATACTCCGAGATAAAGCAGGCTGAGCAGTGTACCCTCTCGGGCGACGCAAAGACCGCTACGCAAAGAGAAGGCTTCAGCGGCGACAGCTACGTTACAGGGCTGACAAAGGACGACCAGTGGAAAGCAGAGTTTGACCTACCCTCAGATCAGTATTATAACGTCTCCGTCACCGTCGCAAGCGACGAGAAAATAAAGACCGCACTGTGTATCGACGATAAAGTTCTCAGCGAGTTCACCACCTCCGGCAACGGACATTTCGAGATGATAACCGTCAAGAACAATTCCCTTGAAAAGGGCAAGCATACCCTCTCTCTGAAAAATACCAACGCAAAGCTCGATATAGATATGTGCAGCGTCATTGCCAGCAAGGAGATCTCCGATATCAGTTTCAGGATCGCCGACCCCAAGCTGTCCAATGCCAACGCCGACCTGTCCGCAAAAGCCCTTTATAGCTTCCTGTGCTCATCATACGGCGAGTCCGTCATTCTCGCCCAGCACGATACCATCGGCACCAACGCCGAGAGCGAGCTTATCTCAAAAACCACCGGCAGATACCCCGCGATCCGCTTCGGCGACCTTATGATGTCCACCGATGCATCTTCTGATGCCGCTAAAAAGGAGCTTCAGATCGCCCTTGACTACGCAAAGCAGGGCGGCATCATCGGCTATATGTGGCACTGGAATTCCCCCGTCGGCAAAAAGGGCTATTACACCGAGGATACCGATATCGACCTTTCAAAAGCCGTGACCAAAGAAAACATCGCCGAGCTTCCTATCCAGCAGATACAAAAGCTTGCCGATGAAAAGAAGATCTCCTCAGAGTGCCTTGCGCTTGTCAAGGATATCGACACCGTCTCCCAACAGCTCGCAGAATTCAGCAAACAGGGTATCCCCGTGATCTGGAGACCGCTTCACGAAGCCAGCAACGGCTATTTCTGGTGGGGCAAGGACGCAGCCTCTTATAAATGGCTGTGGAACCTGATGTATACAAGACAGACCAGATACCATAAGCTCAATAACCTCATCTGGGTCTGGAGCGCCCAGAATGCAGGCTGGTATGTCGGCGACGCATTTTGCGATGTCATCTCCGTAGATATCTATGATAAGGGAAACACCGGCGGCAACGTCAATAGCCTGCTGTTTTTGCAGAATATCTCAAAAACCAAGCCCTGTGCGATCAGCGAATGCGGAAACTTCCCGTCTATCCAGAGTATCGCCGACCAGAAAGCGATGTGGAGCTACATAGCCCAGTGGGGCGGAAACTTCCTTATGAAAGAGGACGGCACTCTCAGCGAGGAGTATAATACCAAAGAGTCGCTGCGGGAAATGTACAATAACAACCGTACCATAACCAGAGATAAGCTCCCCGACCTGAAGCTTCTTGCGGACAGGATCAAACAGGATGAGCAAAAACAAAAGGCTCAGTCCACCACCGCAGCCACCACCGCTTCACCCAATGCAGTCCCGAGCGAAACATCTTCTCAAACCGCCGCACCCAATGCATAAAACTCAAAAACCTCCGTACAATAACCTTGATAAGGTTACTACGGAGGTTTTATTATGGATATTCAGCTCAGCAAAAGTCAGTATTCCCAAATGTATAAGCAAGCTTCACAGGGCACAAAATGGTGGCTGACCATACCCAAAGCGTTCTTCTTCGGCGGACTCATCTGCCTGCTCGGGCAGTCGCTTCTGGATATGTACCTGTCCTTCGGGCTTGAGCGCAAAAACGCATCTCTCGCCGTCTCGGTGACGCTCATCTTCCTGTCCGCACTTTTCACCGCCCTCAACTGGTACGAAAAGCTTGCAAAACACGCCGGCGCAGGTACCCTCGTGCCGATAACCGGCTTTGCAAATTCCGTCGCCGCACCCGCACTGGAATTCAAGACCGAAGGCTTTGTCCTCGGGCTTGGCGCAAAGATCTTTATCATCAGCGGACCCGTTATCCTCTATGGCACCCTCGCCAGCATAGTCTACGGGCTTATCTACTATTTCTTTGTGAAATGAAAAACAGGACTGCCCTTAGGGTAGTACCTATATAGAAGTTATATAAATCATTTTGAGTAATATCTTTTATTGCGAAGGACAGTTTCCCAGCCGCATTTCTTGACCATAACTATTTTTTAACCCCGATGGTTTTATCCATCGGGGTTAAAAAATCATTAAGAGTTTTAGGAAAAGGGCTTGCACTTATAATGCTTCTGTATAAGTACAGCCCTTTGGCAGTCCTGCTTTGTTTTGCACATATCTTCTTATTCTGCCGGTTTGCTCAGCTCGATAGGCAGGTAGTATGCCAGCTTACCCTTATAAACGAACAGTATATCGTAGCTGCCTGCTTTTCTCTCATCAATAGGTCCTACATAGAAATCAACTATCTCGTTGTCCCTTTCAGTATCAGGTCCCGAAGCGTTTACATAAGCGCCCTCGGTCTCGGCGATCTGAGTCAGCTCATCTGCGCTTTTAAGAATATAGTCAGCCACTTCTCTGTGCGGCAGGCAGATTATCTTCAGATCCTCTGTGTTTCCCGTTATTTCCTCTGCGTGAAGCGTGATATGCTCGTTCAGCATAAAATCCGCTTTGAGTCCGCTTGTCTTGTAGCCGCCGCTTTTCTGTGCATCAAAGCCTGCTCCTTCTGTTTGGTTTCCTGCAACGATAAGCCCCTTGATCTCAAAGTCTGTCACCGCAGGCTCGTTGTTGTCATCGGTTATCCTGACAAGCTCACCCTTGTTGAATTTGTACTTGCTGAGATCCTGACCGCTGCCGTCTGCCGAACCGCTGTCAGATTTGCCGCTGTCGGCTGAACTGCTTGAAGCGGAGCTTTTGCTGCTTGTGCTCTTTGTGTCACCGCTGCTTGATGATGAACTTCCGCAAGCGACCATTGAAACTGCCATAATGATACAGATACACGCTGATAGTATTTTTTTCATCGTTTACCCCTCCCTGATCGTCAGATCAAATCAAAAACCTGATTTTTGTTAAGTGCTGCACAGGTTGTAAACAATTATAGTATATATATGTATATATATTTGGTATTTAGTGTGAACAAATCGTAAATAACAGCAAAACAGCCGACATTTTCAGCCGGCTGTGATCATAAAAATATGCAAATTCTATTTTGCCTTGAAAGATTCGACCCACTTGTACATCGCATCAATATACTTATCCTTCTCCGACTCAGCGCAGAAAGCCTGTATCTCGTACAGTCTTTTTTCGGTTATCAGCGTTGCGTCCAGCACCCAGAGCTTGTCCGTACCCTTGACGAAGTTTGCCTTTGTGATGTCATATTCTGCTACCAGCAGATCTCCGTGCTCCTTAACGTCAAGCTTTTTGCCGTTGATCGTCCTTGTCTTGGCGACCTGAATGGTCAGCTCCTTCATCTTCTGAATACCGTATTGATCTATCGCCGCCTTTGACTGTGCGGTGTGCTCTGCCTTGGCAATGTAAACTCCTGCCTTGTCAGCCTTGAAGAATCCGAGCTTGTCATAGCCCTTGTCTATCTCAACAATGTTGTCGTTTTCCTTCATCGCACTTGGTATCTTTATGCTGAATGTTGACTTGTCGACCGTCTCCCAGCTGCTTTCCTTGAGCAGATCCTGCCCCTTGATAAGCTTGTATCCGAGAAAGCCGCCAACACCAACTATCGCCAATACCAAAAGTATCAGCACTATCTTTCCGCCCGCACTCAGTCCAGGCTTCTTTTCAAGCGAAGCAAGGCTTCTTCCGTCGGGTGTGAACCATTGCTTGTCATAATCCGACGGCGGCGTTGGAAAACCGTTTGAAACAGCGTTCGGGTCAGAACCCCTCGAAAGGCTTACCGGGTGTCCGCATTCACAGAAAACCTGTCCCGGCTGAGCTTCACGTCCGCAATACTGGCATCTCATAAATAATACCCCCTTTTATCAAAAACAAACACGACCGATCGTTATGTCAGTCCTCCTCAGGCTCCTCAGGCATATCCCAGTTGTGATAAACGTTCTGAACGTCATCATCGTCCTCAAGGTTTTCAAGCAGAAGCTTCATCTTCTTTATAGCGTCCTCGTCTGTAAGCGTTGTGTAGCTTGACGGTACCTTTGAAGCCTCAGCAGAAAGCACATTGTAGCCCATTCCTGCAAGAGCCTCTCTTACAGCGTGAACATCGTTCGGACCGCAAGCGATCTCGATAACATCATCATCAATGTTGAAATCGTCTGCGCCTGCCTCAAAGCAGTCCTCCATTATCTTGTCCTCATCTGCGCCGTTGTTTTCCACAACTATCTCACCCTTGTCCGAGAACATGAACGAAACGCAGCCGGAGGTTCCGAGATTGCCGCCGAACTTGTCAAAGAAGTGGCGAACGTCACCCGCAGTACGGTTCTTGTTGTCAGTCAGACATTCAACAATAACAGCAACACCCGACGGACCGTAGCCCTCGTATACCATAGACTCATAGTTGTTCTTGTCACCATCGCCGGCAGCCTTTTTGATGATCCTTTCGATGTTGTCGTTAGGAACATTGTTTGACTTAGCCTTTGAGATAAGGTCACGAAGCTTTGCGTTGCCCGCAGGGTCAGGACCGCCCTCCTTAACACAGACTGCGATCTCTCTGCCTATCTTTGTAAAGATCTTCGCCCTTGCAGCGTCCGTCGCACCTTTTTTCCTTTTGATGTTTTCCCATTTTGAATGACCTGACATTATCTTCACTCCTTATAGATTTTAAACTTTCACATTTATTATTCTTTAACCGTGCTATCCTCGCCGGATCCCCAGATCTGCGAGAAAAGCTCGTCGATCCGTTCCACTCTGTTTGTCAGCCGCAAAAAACCGAACAGCGTTTCAAGTCCCGTCGCACTTCGGTACTGCGCCACAGACGAGTGCTTCGGCGGATTTATCCCCTTGGCATTTCTTCCACGCTTGTATACCTCCAGCTCCTGCTGCGTCAGCATTTGATCCTGAATAAGCCTTGCCGCAGCGTCCGACTGAAATTCCGCACAGACCTTCTCCACCGCCATTTTGTGCAGTGCATTTGCCGAGGTGTTTGCTCTGAGTATCAGTTTTTCACGAACCAGCTGTTCGTACACCGCATCTCCGATAAACGCAAGTGCCAGCGGCGAATATTGCATAGCCTCATGGTCAGTAAGCTGTATAAGCGTAGAAAACTCCTCCTTGTACTATCTTATATACTCAAACTCAAAATCAAATATATCGACCGTGTCGCCCTCGTTTATGCCCATTTCCTCGAGCTTGTCAATAATGCCCGTTGAACGCAGAACGTTCTGGAAATACTGCAAAGACGAGTAATCCTGCATATCTGCGACCCTGATGATATCCCACAGCCAGTCCGCCTCCACAAAGTAGATGCCGTCCTCGACCGTGATCTCAAATTGCTTGTTGGTGAGCAGCTTAGCGTCAAGCTCCTCTCTGGTGAGCGGCTGAGCCTCAAACTGTTTTACCGGCGGAAGCTTTGCAAGCTCCTCCCATATCCCGTAGGTAAGCTCCTTTGTGCCCTGTGTCGTCGCCGCAGATATCTCATAGAATCTGAGTCCCTTAGCCTGAATATACTCTTTGAAAACTTTTATCTGCTCCTCAGTCGCCATATCCGACTTGTTCGCCGCAACTATCTGCGGTGCATCTGCAAGCTCCTGTGAAAATCCCGCAAGCTCCCTGTTTATCGCCTCAAAGTCCTCGATAGGATCTCTGCCCTCGCTGCCCGAAACGTCCACAACATGAACTATCAGCCTGCACCTTTCAACGTGCCGCAGGAACTCGTGACCAAGCCCTACGCCCTCGCTCGCACCCTCGATAAGTCCGGGAATGTCCGCCATAACAAACGACTTGCCGTCCTCTATCTTCACCACGCCCAGCACAGGCGTGAGAGTCGTAAAATGATAGTTAGCTATCTTTGGCTTTGCTGCTGAAACTACCGATATCAGCGTAGACTTCCCGACGTTGGGGAATCCCACCAGCCCGACATCTGCAATAAGCTTCAGCTCCAGCAAAAGCTCATATTCGTCCCCTCTGAAGCCCGGCTTAGCGAACTTTGGTATCTGCCTTGTAGATGTAGCAAAGTGAGCGTTTCCACGTCCGCCCTTGCCGCCTCTTGCAATGACAACAGGCTCATCTGTGGACATATCCGCAAGTATCCTGCCCGTCTTGAATTCCTTGACGACCGTACCTCTGGGTACCTTGATGATAACGTCCTGAGCGCCCCTGCCCGAGCAGTTCTTCGCCGAACCGTTCTCACCCTTGTTCGCAGTGTATTTTTTCTTGTAGCTGAAATCTATCAGGCTGGAAAGGTTGTTGTCCACCACAAAGACAATGTCTCCGCCTTTACCGCCGTCACCGCCGTCCGGTCCTCCCGCAGCAACGTATTTTTCCCTGTGGAACGAAACTGCGCCGTCACCGCCGTCGCCGGCTTTTACATATATTCTGGCACTGTCGACAAACATCTTTCCGCCTCCTTTTAAATGCTTAATCGTGTGTTTTGTATTTGTATTTTCCGTCCGCCGTCAGCTCATCGAACTGCCTTAACAGCTCATCACGCTGTGAAGCGGATACTCTCTTTTCTGCCTGCTGCTGCGCCGTCTGCCTGCTGCTCGAAGGGCTTCGTGAGAGCTTGTACGGGTCATTTTCCATCGCCTTGTCAAACTCCTGCATAAGCATATCATTGCTGACTTGTCCCTGCTCGATGCCGCTTGCTGCCACCTCATTATGCAGCTCATAGTTCTTCCTTCTGTACGTCCTCAGCGCTGCCAATCCGACCGACACAAACACAACGCCTGCGCCGCCCATTATAATAAGAATAATATTCATAGCCGCAGACGGATAGCACTCAACATACTGATGCCCCGCCTTGCCTGCCGAAGCGCCCGGCGTGTACGATGGAAACAGCTTTCCGCTTTCTGTCTTGAAAAACGAGAGCGTCACATTTTTTAACCCCACGAACTTTGACATCTCATTGTAATAGCTCTTGCTGACCTTCATCGAAACATTGTCCGCACCGTCAGGAGTTTTCACATATACATAGTAGTCCCTGTGGGTTTTTGTTTTTCCCCTGTATCTTGTGTGTGTTGTTTTATAGTCAACAGTGACCTTGCAGTCGTCTATATTCTTGTAAAATGTCAGCGGCTCTGATTGTATAAACCTGCTGTATATAAACACGATACCGGTCAACAGCAGCACGATCCCTCCGCCGAAAAGAAAAAACTTAGCAAGCGAAGCGTCAGTCTTTATCATATCTTTTCTGATACTGTATGTGATCTTTTTCATATCTTTATCTATAATTGTCCCCTGAAATAAACGTGTCCCCTAAAACAAAAACCCCAAGCCTCAAGCTCGGGGTCGGTAATTTTCATAAAATCAAGCCTGTGGATAAACAGATACTTTTTTGCGGTCCTTGCCAAGTCTTTCAAACTTTACAACGCCGTCACTTGTAGCAAAAAGTGTGTCGTCCGAACCACGCTTAACATTCTCGCCCGGATGGATGTGAGTTCCTCTCTGTCTTACCAGAATGTTGCCTGCGAGAACGAACTGTCCGTCAGCTCTCTTGACACCGAGTCTCTTAGCCTCGGAATCACGACCGTTCTTTGTGGAACCCATACCTTTTTTATGAGCAAAGAACTGCATTGAGATCCTTATCATTGTAAATACACCTCCGTTAGTGTGATCTGCGTCAAGGTCACCTGTCGTGCACCCTGACCATAACATAGCCCGGGAATTCGTCCTGCATCAGATACAAGTGAGTCATAAGCCCTAAAAGCACCTTGTCTCCCTCGCCCTGCGGATCATTTCCCAGCTTCAGCATAATGTCATTTTCTTCAACGCTCACCTTAGCATCGATCTTGAACGCATCGGTGATAGTGTTCGCCGCCAGCATTACGGCAGAGGATACGCTTGCACAGCAAACGTCCTGTCCCTCATCGGCAAGCCCTGCGTGACCCGAAACCTCGAATCCCAGCAGACTTCCCTCGCTTGTGCGGTAAAAATCAGCCTTTATCATCGCTTATGCGTTGATAGCCTCGATCTGTACCTTTGTGTATGGCTGTCTGTGACCGATCTTGGTCTTTTCGCCCTTCTTCGGCTTGTAGGTGAAAACGGTGATCTTTCTGGACTTGCCGTTCTTGATAACCTTAGCGCTAACGGTAGCACCGTCTACATAAGGAGCACCAACAGTTGTCTTGCCCTCATCGCCGATCATCATTACCTTGTCGAAAGTTACCTTCTCATCAGCCTGCGCGTCGAGCTTTTCAATGAAAACCTCATCGCCTGCCTTGACCTGGTACTGCTTTCCGCCTGTTTCGATTACTGCGTACATTCAATATGCACCTGCCTTTTCATGAACTCGCTATTATACGGTGTCGGGTCGTATCCCGAACTTGCATACCGTAGATATGCGGCTTAAATATGATACCATATACATAATAAAAAGTCAAGTCCTGCACAAAAGTTTACACAAATTTTACTTTTGCCTCTTTCCACAATAAATCAGAATTCAGCGTAGCATATTCGGTGAGTAATCGGGCTGGAACTCTTTGAAAAGAGTTCCCCCCGAGCCCCCCTCAGAAACTTTTTAATGATTTTTCGCCATTGGGGTCTACGACCCCAATAACGAAAAATGACTAAGGGTTTTAAGAGAGTTCAGAAAGAA
>CADAHS010000061.1 GCA_902787825.1 uncultured Ruminococcus sp.
GGCGAGGGCTCTGCCCTCGACCCGCAAGCCTTTTTTACGAGAAAAGGCTTGACCGAAAAACCTGTTATTATACCATACTAACAAAATGAAAGCCCGGAGCGGCACAAAGGCGGTTGTCATCTCATATGATATGCGACGGACACGCGCGCCGCAGCGGCGGCAAATTCTGATTTATACTCTTGCTTGGTTAGTATAAAGCGGACTGGTTTTGAGCAGTCCGCTTTAGGTTTGTTTACTTGATAAGTCCTATCTTTTCCATTGAAGCTTTGAGCTTGTCGATCTTTTCCTGCTCCATTCTTACCAGCGGAAGTCTGCATTCGCCGACCTCAAAGCCCATAAGATTGAGCGCTTCCTTTACAGGGATCGGGTTTACATCGCAGAACAGCATATTGGTGAATTCAAGCAGTCTGTTCGCCTTTTCTCTTGCCTCGGGATACTTGTTTTCAAGACACAGGGCAGCGATCTCATGAGTTTCAAACGGCATACAGTTGGAAAGCACTGAAATAACGCCCTTTCCACCGAGAGCCATGATCGGGACGATCTGATCGTCGTTGCCGGAGTAGATATCCAGCTTATCGCCGCAAAGTGCAGCGACCTTAGCTATCTGGCTGATGTTTCCGCTTGCTTCCTTAACAGCTACGATGTTCTCCACATCTGCAAGCTTTGCAAGAGTTTCCGGCAGAATGTTCACGCCTGTTCTTGATGGAACGTTGTAAAGAATACACGGCAGCTTTGTGGAATTTGCAATAGCGGTGTAATGCTGGATAAGTCCTCTTTGCGAGGTCTTGTTGTAGTAAGGTGTCACCAGCAGCACTGCGTCAGCACCCAGAGCTTCAGCCTCCTGAGTAAGGTGGATCGCATAATCGGTGTGGTTTGAGCCTGTGCCTGCGATAACAGGTATCCTGTGGTTTACCTTTTCAACTGCGTACTTGATGCACTCGATATGCTCCTCATCGGTCATAGTTGAGCTTTCGCCTGTTGTACCGCAGATGATTATAGCATCGGTACCGTTGTCGATGTTGAAGTCGATAAGCTCGCCCAGCTTGCTGAAGTTGATAGAGCCGTCAGCGTTCATCGGGGTCGCAATAGCAACGCCGGCACCGGTAAAAACAGTGTTTTTCATTTAATAAAAACTCCTTTCGTAGGTTTTGTTTATGATCTATCAATCAAAATATCCCTTTGCTGCAAGCAGCTCTGCAAGCAGTACTCCGCCGCCTGCTGCGCCACGCAGAGTGTTGTGTGAAAGACAAACGAACTTGTAATCAAACAGAGTATCCTCACGCAGTCTTCCCAGAGAAACTGCCATACCGCCCTCAAGGTTTCTGTCCAGCTTAGCCTGCGGTCTGTCGTCCTCCTCAAAGTAGTGCAGGAACTGCTTTGGTGCACTTGGCAGACCAAGCTCCTGCGGAACGCCGCTGAAGTTTTTCCATGCTTCAAGGATCTCTTCCTTTGAAGGCTTTTTCTCAAATGAGCAGAATACCGCAGCTGTGTGACCGTCAGAAACAGGAACTCTGAGGCACTGAGCTGTGATAACAGGCTCTGTTGCGTTGACGATCTGATCGCCCTGGATATGACCCCAGATCTTCATCGGCTCCTTCTCGGATTTCTCCTCTTCACCGCCGATGTAAGGGATAACGTTGTCAAGGATCTCAGGGAATGTTTCAAATGTTCTGCCGGCGCCCGAGATAGCCTGATATGTGCAGGCAAGTGCCTTTGTTACCTTGTACTTTTCCATAAGCGGAGCAAGCGCAGGAACGTAGGACTGCAGCGAGCAGTTGGACTTTACAGCGATGAAGCCTCTCTTTGTGCCAAGACGCTTTCTCTGAGCGGCGATGATCTCGATGTGATCCGGATTGATCTCAGGAATTACCATAGGAACATCAGGTGTGAATCTGTGAGCAGAGTTGTTTGAAACGATCGGGCACTCAGCCTTTGCGTATCTTTCCTCAAGTGCTCTGATCTCGTCCTTTTTCATATCAACAGCGCAGAAGCAGAAATCTACCTGTGAAGCGATCTTTTCTATATCGTCTGTTGCATTCATAACGACAATGTCTGCAAGATCCTCCGGCATCGGATCAGCAAGCTTCCACTTGCCTGCAACAGCCTCCTTGAAGGTCTTTCCGGCGCTCCTTGGAGAAGCGGCAAGACAAACGATCTCAAACCATGGATGCTTGTCAAGCAGCAGGCAGAATCTCTGTCCTACCATTCCCGTTGCGCCGATAATACCAACCTTGTACTTTTTCATAATAAAAACATCCTTTCCGTTTTGTGCGTTCGCAACGTCATAATCGCCAAAAAGAGAGGACCAGACCAACGCCGTTTTGCACAAAAACATAAAAATAAACAAATAATAAAAAAACCGGTTGAAAACCGGCACATCATACAGTATAATAAGAATGTTGACATAATTTTTATGTCGATAGCACTCCATCATAATACATGATGACAACCGGTGATCTGTTAGACCAAACAGCCAGCTGGACTTTCCCACAGTCCGCTTCGGCGGTATCACCTTTCACACTGCTGCATAATGTCGGGAACATTATCTGACGAACCCTGCATCAAGCAGTCAGCCCGTCGGCAGCAGCGGTACTCATCTCAACCGCACCTCTATCTGTTGTGTTATATAATATCAGAAAATGCCGCTGATGTCAATAGATTGTGATGACTTTTTTTCAAAAACCGCTATTTTATCACATTAACAAAAATTAAACGTCTTTGGAGAGATAAAAATGTTAGACTTAAACAATATGAAGCGTTCGGATTTTGCATATGATCTCCCGCAGGAACTTATTGCACAGACTCCTGTGGAGCCGAGAAACTCATCAAGGCTGCTGAAGGTAGACAGGCAGACGGGTGAGATCACACACGATCATTTCTACAATCTATGCAATTACCTGAAAAAAGGTGACCTGCTGGTACTCAATGATTCAAGAGTCCTGCCTGCAAGGATCTACGGCGAGAGGGAGGACACAGGCTCGTTCATCGAGTTTTTGCTCGTTGAGCAGAGGGAGAATATGGTCTGGGAGATACTCTGCCGCCCGGGAAAGAAAGCGAAAGTCGGCACACGCTTTACATTTGGCGGAGGTATTCTCAAAGCTGAGATAACCGAGGTGCTGGAGGACGGCAACAGGGTCGCACGCTTTGAGTGCGGGGACAATTTTTTTGCAGCGCTGGATCAGATCGGACAGATGCCGCTGCCGCCTTACATAACCGAGAAACTAAAGGACAAGGAAAGATACCAGACCGTTTATTCAAACGAGCTTGGTTCGTCCGCTGCACCGACGGCAGGTCTGCACTTTACCAAGCAGCAGCTTGAAGATCTGAAAAAGCAGGGAATCAATATCGCATTTGTAACGCTGCACGTCGGACTGGGAACGTTCAGACCCGTCAAGGAGGACAGGGTGCTTGACCACAAAATGCACCGTGAGCATTACGAACTGAGCGAAAAGACCGCACAGATGATAAACGAAACAAAGAAAAACGGCGGACGTGTCATAGCGGTGGGAACGACTTCCTGCCGCACGATCGAAAGCGTTGCATCTTTCCACGGCGGAAAGATAGTCGCCGACGACGGCTGGACGAGCATATTCATCTACCCGGGATACGAGTTCAAGGTAATGGACGGGCTGATAACCAATTTCCACCTGCCCGAAAGCACGCTGATAATGCTGGTTTCGGCATTTCTCGGGTACGATAAAACGATGAACGCGTATAAGACCGCAGTGCAGGAAAAGTACCGCTTTTTCTCATTTGGCGACAGCATGGCTATTTTGTGAGGTGTAAAAATGGATATGCTGAAAATATACAAAGCTGTGCTTGATGCCGACAGAGCCGCTGTCGTGCTGTGCACACTCGACCACACGATAGTTTATATGAATAAAACCGCCTGCGAGCGCTACGCAAAATGGGGCGGCGAAAAGCTTGTCGGCAGATCGGTGCTTGACTGCCACAACGAGAGGTCAAGAGAAATGATAGTAAAAGTTCTTGACTGGTTCGCAAAGTCAAAGGACAACAACATCGTCTACACTTTTAAGAACGTCAAGGAGAATAAGGACGTTTATATGGTCGCCCTGCGTGACGATGACGGTGAGCTTATCGGCTACTACGAAAAGCACGAGTACCGCACTGCCGAAACGATGAAGATGTACGATATAGATTAAGGAGATCATATGTTCACATTATTGAAACAAGAGGGCGCAGCAAGACGGGGACAGTTCGAGACAGTCCACGGAACGATCCAGACACCCGTTTTTATGAACGTCGGAACAAGTGCCGCTATCAAGGGCGGCGTGTCGTCGATAGATTTGAAAAACGAGCTTAAAACGCAGGTCGAGCTGTGCAATACATACCATCTGCACGTTCGCCCGGGCGACGAGGTGATCTATAAGCTCGGCGGTCTGCATAAGTTTATGAACTGGGATAAGCCTATCCTTACCGACAGCGGCGGATTTCAGGTGTTCAGCCTTGCAAAGCTGAGAAGGATAAAGGAAGAGGGCGTTTTCTTCAATTCCCACGTTGACGGCAGAAAGATCTTCATGGGACCCGAGGAAAGTATGCAGATACAGTCCCACCTTGCATCAACTATTGCTATGGCGTTTGACGAGTGCGTGGAAAACCCTGCAGAGTACAGCTATTCAAAAGCCTCCTGCGAGAGAACGACACGCTGGCTGAAACGCTGTAAGGCAGAGATGCAAAGGCTCAATTCACTTGACAGCACGATCAATAAGCGCCAGATGCTTTTTGGCATCAACCAGGGCTGCACATATGACGATCTCAGGATCGAGCATATGAAGCAGATCAGAGAACTTGATCTTGACGGGTACGCTATCGGCGGACTTGCAGTCGGTGAGCCGACAGAGGTGATGTACCACGTTATCGAGCAGGTCGAGCCGTTCATGCCAAAGGACAAGCCGAGATACCTGATGGGTGTGGGGACTCCGAGCAACATCATCGAGGCTGTCGCAAGGGGGATAGACTTCTTCGACTGCGTAATGCCGAGCAGAAACGCTCGTCACGGCACGCTTTTCACCTGGAGCGGGATAATGCATATCACAAATAAATGCTATGAGCTTGACGACCGCCCGATCGACCCTGAGTGTGACTGTCCGACCTGCCGCAACCATTCAAGAGCGTATGTAAGACATCTTTTTAAAGCAGACGAGCAGCTTGGCGGAAGGCTTGCTGTAATGCATAATCTGTATTTTTACAACAAGCTGACTGAAAGGATCAGACAAGCTCTTGACGAGGGAAGATTTGAGCAGTTCAGAGCAGTATACAGCACGCTGCTTGCCTCCAAATGCGAATAAAACCGATCGAAGGTGTGTATTTATCTATCAGAGATATATACACATCTTTTTTTGGAGGTCATTAAATGGGTCTTATCGAAACTATTTTTCTGGGTACGGGTCTTTCAATGGATTCCTTTGCGCTGTGCGTCACCAACGGGATATGCTGCAAGCGCAGCAGAGTTTTCAACGCTTTGCTGTGCGCAATATGTTTCGGACTTTTCCAAGGCTCGCTCACGACCATAGGTTACGCAGCAGGCTCGGCTTTTGCTGATAAGGTCAGGGCGGTTGACCATTATATCGCTCTTGTCCTGCTTGGCTTTATCGGTATTAAAATGCTGGTGGACAGCACAAAGCCGGAGCTTGATATGCAAAGCTCTCTGTCGTTTGCGGGCGTGCTCGCCGGCGGATTTGCAACTTCACTTGACGCACTTGCTGTCGGTGTCGGTCTTTGTGCGATAGATGTAGATATCGTCTTTGCCGCAGCGGTCATTACGCTTGTGTCGGTCGTGCTGTGCATCGCCGGTTTCTTTCTCGGCTGCGCCGCAGGTAAGCGCCTTGGCTCTAAAGCAAGATTTGTCGGCGGTCTTGTGCTCATCGGACTCGGTGTCCGGATTTTTACACAGCACCTTTTCTTCTGACAAAGTCTGACATTCCGGTGCGTTCAAGTTAACAAAAGCGTCATTGCATTGTAATGCAACATTCATTGGATTTGTTTATACTTGAAATAATATATTTGCCCTTTTTGTTGTTAATAACGTAAATCAGAATATAAAGTTCTATTCAAACAATTAAGACCAGTTTATAAACAGGTTTTTTCGTCCACCTTTTTCTCGTAAAAAAAGGTGGCGGGTCAAGGGCGGCGCCCTTG
>CADAHS010000062.1 GCA_902787825.1 uncultured Ruminococcus sp.
TTATGGCGTGGGTGAGCGGACTTTTCTCCCCTCTGTGTTTCCCCCTTAGCAACCCTCTTCCCGTCACCCCTCATTTGCCGCCACCCACTCAAATCTTCAGCAGGAGGTCAGGGTGTCCTTTATTCTTCGCTTCATACAACGGCAGTGACGGGGTGCTGATTTCCCTGCTGCCTGCTGAGTTCTTGCTATCATTGTGCAGTTACAGGGCTTGCGGAGTCGTTTAGGATTGAAACAGAGGAATACTGTTTTTCAAGGTAGCCTCTTGCGAGGCTATTAGATAAGTTTGATAAGTTAAATTCTGATTTACCATATTACAAAATGAAAGCCCGGAGCGTCACAAAGGCGGTTGTCATCTCATACTGATATGCGACGGACACGCGCGCCGCAGCGGCGGCAAATTCTGATTTATTATAAGAACACTCATACTATATTTACACATCAGATATAAGGAGCTAAAAATGAAACTACTTGCGATAGACGGAAACAGCATAATGAACAGAGCCTTTTACGGGATCAAGGCGCTTTCAAACTCAAAGGGGCAATTCACCAACGCCATAACGGGCTTTATGAACATTTATCTAAAGGAGCTTTCGCAGGTAAAGCCTGACTGTGTGGCTGTGGCTTTTGACCTCAAAGCGCCGACTTTCCGACACAAGGCAAACGCTGACTACAAAGCCAACCGAAAGGGAATGCCTGACGAGCTTGCACAGCAGATGCCTGTTATCAAGGAGCTTCTGACTGACCTTGGCATAAAGATAGTTGAGTGTGAGGGCTACGAGGCGGACGACATTCTCGGAACGCTTTCAAAGGCTTGTTCGGACAGCGGCAATGAATGCTTTATACTTACCGGTGACAGGGACAGCTTCCAGCTGGTATCAAGCAGTGTGACGGTCAGGCTTGCAGGCACAAAGGAAACGAAGATATACACGCCGCAGCGCATCATGGAGGAATACGGTGTCAACCCCCGACAGATGATCGAGGTCAAGGCGCTCATGGGAGATAACTCTGACAACATCAAGGGTGTAAAGGGTATTGGTGAAAAGACTGCATTAGGGCTGATCCAGCAGGCAGGGAGCGTTGATGGGCTGTACGAGATGCTGGACGAAATAAAGCTCACACCGTCGGTGAGGGCAAAGCTTGAGGGTGGTCATCAGGACGCTCTTGACAGCAGGTTTTTAGCGGAGATATTCCTTGAAGTGCCGATAGATACAAACATTGAGGACTACAAGCTCGGCGGTGGTGACAAAGAAAAGACCAGAGAGCTTCTGGCGGGGCTTGAAATGTTCAAGCTTATGGAGAGGCTGGAGCTTAGCAGCACAGCAGGTGAGGCATCTGTTGAGCCTGAGAAAAAGGTAAAGCTGTCTGATCTGCCGAAGGTTTCTGAAAAGAGCCTTGAAAAGTCAGATCTGGCGGAGTTTGAAAAGGCAGGCAGGGTAGGCTGCGAGCTCAGAAACGGAGTGCTCAAAGTCATTTGCGGCGACACGGTTTATGTTACATCAGATAAAGAGCTTATCGTTTGTTTTTTGCAGGGCGGCTTTGAAAAATACGCTTTTGAAGGCAAGAGCCTGCACGCATTTGCCTTTGAAAACGGCATCAGGGTAAACAAGCTGGTATTCTGCTGTGATCTTGCCGGTTATCTGCTGAATTCGCAGTCAAGTGATTACACGGTAGAAAATCTATGCTTATCATACAAGGTCATTTACCGTTCGGACTGCGGTGAAAACGCTGATATTGCGAGCCTTGCGGCGTTGTGTGAAAATCTGCGCAGACAGCTTGAACAGACTCAGATGATGAAGCTTTACGAGGAGATCGAGCTGCCGCTTTGCGAGGTTCTGGCTTCGATGGAGTTTTACGGCGTAAAGGCTGACGCAGAGGGAATAAGGGCGTTCGGCAGCGAGCTGAAAGCCAAGATAGATGAGCTGACGCAGCAGATATACGAATATGCAGGAGAGGAGTTCAACATTGCTTCTACCAAACAGCTTGGGGTGATACTCTTTGAAAAGCTGGGGCTTCCTGCGAAGAAAAAAACCAAAAGCGGATATTCCACGGGAGCCGAGGTGCTTGAGGCGTTGGAGGACAAGCATCCGATAATCCCGCTGATACTGGAATACCGCACGCTGACAAAGCTTGACTCGACGTATGTTGAGGGGCTGCTGAAGCAGATAGGTCCGGATGGGCGTGTACACTCGGTATTCAAGCAGACCGAAACAAGAACAGGACGTATCTCATCGACCGAGCCGAATATGCAGAACATTCCTGTCCGCAAGGAGATAGGCAGGAACATGAGAAAGTTCTTTGTTGCAAAGGACGGATATGTTCTCGTTGATGCGGACTATTCGCAGATCGAGCTTCGTGTGCTTTCGTGTGTTTGCGGCGATGAGAATATGCAGGGTGCTTTTCTCAGCGGTACGGACATTCACCGAATGACTGCTGCACAGGTATTCGGGCTGCCGGAGGATTTTGTGAGCGACGAGATGAGGCGTGCGGCAAAGGCGGTAAACTTTGGTATAATTTATGGTATCGGGGCGTTCTCGCTGTCAAAGGACATCGGCGTATCGGTCGCAGAGGCTAAGCAGTACATTGCGAACTATCTTGCCAACTACCCCAAGGTATCTGAGTTTATGGATAAGACTGTTGAAGACGGTATTAAAAACGGCTACGTTACGACTATATTCGGCAGAAGAAGGTATATTCCCGAGCTGAATGCATCAAACAAAATGCTCCAGGCGTTTGGAAAGAGAGCTGCAATGAACGCACCGATACAGGGAGCAGCGGCTGACATCATCAAAAAGGCAATGGTCAACGTCTACAACAGGATAAGAGAAGAAAAGCTTGATGCGAGGCTGATACTGCAGGTGCACGACGAACTGATACTTGAGGTCGCTGAGGCTGACAGGGAAAAAGCCGAAAAGCTGCTCAAAGAGGAAATGGAGAATGCAGTCAGACTTGCGGTACCGTTCACCGCAGACGTCCACAGCGGTCATAGCTGGTATGATGCTAAGGGTTGACCGTTGGGGGACACCCTTTTGGAGAGAGGGTAAGTAACACGTGGTAACGGTTACTCTATCCCCCAACCGAGGATATTCGTTGAATATCCTCGCAAGCTACCGTAAGGTCGCTTATCCCCCTTTCCTAAAACTTTTAATGATTTTTCGCCATCGGGAGGGCTGTGCCCCCGATAACGAAAAATGACTAAGATTTAAGAAAAGAGTTTAGAAGAAAACACTTCCAAGAGAATATCCTCAAAGACAGACCTTAATATAAGACGGACTGTAATTCAACGCAGACACTATTTCACAACGCAAAAGGGTGATGAAATGTTACAGATACAAAACGATGATTTTATCAAGCTTACTGATTTTATAAAGTCAAAATACGGACTTAATCTTGCCGACAGGAAGGTGCTTGTTGAGAGCAGGCTGAACAACTATGTTCTTGACTGCGGTTTTGATAACTTTGCTGATTATCTTAATCTGGTCTACAACGATTCTACCCAGCGTGAGGTCACTAATATGATAAACCGACTCACGACAAACCACACCTACTTTATGCGTGAGTCCACCCATTTCAAGCATATGATGGAGCAGTTCCTGCCTTATGCGGAAAAACATATCAAGGACAAGGTACTTAGCATCTGGAGCGCAGGCTGTTCCTTCGGAAACGAGCCGTACAACATCGCAATGTGTCTTGATGATTATTTTGGTATCAAACGCTGGCAGTGGGATCTGAAAATACTTGCAACGGACATTTCATTCAACGCTCTTAAAAGTGCGGCTAACGGAGTCTACTCGGCAGCATCGCTGGAGAATATCCCGGAAAAATGGCGTGAAAAATATTTCTGCCGTGCCGATTATGGTGACTACAAAGTTGTTGACGATATCCGCAACAACGTAGTGTTCAAGTATCATAATCTTATGGATGACATTTCGTTCAAACGTGCGTTTCACCTGATATTCTGCCGCAACGTGATGATATATTTCAACGAAGAAACAAAGTCAAGGCTGTGCAAAAAGTTCTATGCTGCGACAGAGCCGGGCGGATACCTTTATATAGGTCACGCTGAGAGCGCTCCGGAGGACATAATGTACCAAAAAGAGGCGACGGCGATCTACAGGAAGGAGGGTGATCTGCGATGATCAGGGAGAACGGAAAGATACTTGTTATTGCAGATGACCGCAATTTCTCATTCAGACTTCTCAAGATCATTGAAAGTGTTGCTAAGGCAGATCTGAAAATACAGACCTGCGCCTTTGAGCAGGGACAGTCGGCATTGAAGATGTTCAAGCCTGATGTGATAGTGCTTGACGGCGACCGGGGCAGCAAGGACGATGTCTGCGAATACATCAGAAAGCTTATGCCAAAGTATTACCGACCGATGATCGTATGCACCGTAGTACACAATTCAAACTACGGATTTATGAACGCAGGCGCAATGGACGTTGTAATGAAGCCTGACGAGGACGAGGAAATGTTCTGCACAAGGATCTGTCAGAGCCTCAACAGGCTGCTGAAAAAGACAGCAAACGAGCAGAAGGTCATTCAGATACTGCAAAAACCGAAGCAGGGATGCATAATCGCTATTGGCGGTTCAACGGGAAGCACTCAGTCGCTGCCGGTGATACTTGAAAAACTCACGGGTGATATTCCACCGATAGTGGCGGTGCTGCATATGCCGGAGACATACACGCAGATATATGCCGATCAGCTGAACAAGACCACCCGATTTGAAGTAGTTGAAGCAAAAAGCGGACTGTACCTTAAAAATAACATGGTCGTTATTGCAAAGGGCGGTGAGCACCTGAGAGTTTTCCACAACAATGAGGGATACTTTGTGACCTCTGAAGCGGGGGTCAGGGTATCGGGGCATTGTCCTTCGGTAAACGTGCTTTTTGATTCGGTGGCATACTGCGGAAAAAACAAAGCAGTAGGGGTCATCCTTACCGGAATGGGTTCGGACGGAGCAAGCGGAATGCTGAATATGAAGAAAATGGGCAGCTATACGATTGGTCAGGACGAGGCAAGCAGTGTTGTTTACGGAATGCCAAGAGCGGCATTTGAAAACGGAAGCATCAGAAGGCAGATGAGCCTTGAAAATATTGCAGGCGAGATAATGCTTGATCTGAAGCTGATAGACAAGGAGGGCAGATAGCATGGATATCGGAGATAATCAGACAAGTAAATATCTGATCTTTTCGGTGGACGGACATATTTATTCGGTGGATTTCAAAAATGTCAGACAGATCGTTCCCGCAGAAAAGTCCGAGCGTATACCTGATTTTCCGGACTATGTGCTCGGGACGATCAAGTATGAAAAAAAATATGTCCCCGTCATAGCGCTTTCAATACGCTTTGGCTATGATTTTGACGGCTTGCATGAACACGATTGCTTTATCATCACTAACGATACCCAAAAGCAGGCGGCATTGCTGGTCAACGAGATATATGGCTTTGCTGAGGTGACTGAGGATATGATACAGCCCGCAGTCGATCTGAACGAGCAGGCATGCGCAAGGTTCCTCGTTGGAGAGTTTACCGACTATGAGGGCAGAGAGTGCCGTATCATCGATCCGGTCAAGGTCATCAGACTTGGCGATGAAGGCATATTTGAACAGGGTTAGAAATAATAACAAATAAAGACACGGGAACGCAAAGGTTCTCGTGTCTTTTTGTGTTGTTAATAAGATAAATCAGTTTTTAAAGTTCTATTCAAACAATTAAGACCAGTTTATAAACAGGTTTTTGGGTCAAGCCTTTTCTCGTAAAAAAGGCTTGCGGGTCGAGGGCAGAGCCCTCGCCG
>CADAHS010000063.1 GCA_902787825.1 uncultured Ruminococcus sp.
ATGGCGTGGGTGAGCGGACTTTTCTCCCCTCTGTGTTTCCCCCTTAGCAACCCTCTTCCCGTCACCCCTCATTTGCCGCCACCCACTCAAATCTTCATCAGTAGGTCAGGGTGTCCTTTATTCTTCGCTTCAGACAGCGGCAGTGACGGGGTGCTGATTTCCCTGCTGCCTGCCGAGGTCTTGCTATCATTGTGCAGTTACGCAGATTGCGGAGTCGTTTAGGATTGCAGGCTCGGAATACTGTTTTTCAAGGTAGCCTCTTGCGAGACTATTAGATAAGTTTGATAAGCTAAATTCTGATTTACAGTATTAACAAAATGAAAGCCCGGAGCGTCACAATGGCGGTTGTCATCTCATACTGATATGCGACGGACACGCGCGCCGCAGCGGCGGCAAATTCTGAGTTACAATTTATATCTTTATCTTCGCCGCTTGTGCGGCGCTTTCCATTATAATGCGAGCCTGTTCGGTGAGAGGCAGCACGCTTCGGAAAGCGAGCATCGCTTTCTGAGCCGCCATAGCGACCGCTGCGTGGGTCGTGCCCTGCGGACACTCGCTTATGATGTCATGCGCAGGCTTCCACATCAGGCTGACATAACCCCTTATGTCCTCGCCCGTTTCGCAGTTGCGCACCCTGCCGAAATCCGCCGAACCGCAGCTTCTGACAGCGTGCTCGAATATCTCCGTGATGTCAGGAGCCTCACTGTTCATCTTCACCAGTACCGCACTCACATATGTCCATACCGAGTGATCGTCCCCTGCAAGCTTGTCGTCCGCCAGCTGTGAGAAATAGAACCTTTCACCCGACTTTGACGAAATAACGTCAAAAATATCACCCGGCGCAAGCCCCTTGCCGCTGACGTATTCATCAATAACGTCCTGCCTGCAAGCGTACCCCGCAATGCTGCCCAACGCACAAAGCAACGACTGTGGGTGCAGGCTGCCGTCGGGATTTTTCAGCCCGGGCATCAGCCTTGCAAACAGCTCGTCTGCGCATTTTTTATATACGGTCGGATTCATTATACGTTTATCTCCGCCGTGTCGTCCGATACACCGTTAGCCTCGATAACCGGCTTTACGCAGTTTTCTATAAACTCGTCCACCTGCTGAGGACATCTTCCGATGTAGTTTTCCGGCTTCATTATTGCGTCAAGCTCCTCACGGGTAACCTTGAATATCGGGTCAGCCGCAATAAGATCAGCAAGATCGTTGTCCAGTCCGTCACGCTTAACATGAGCACCTGCCTCCATCGAAAGCTGCCTGATGTGCTCATGAAGCTCCTGCCTGTCGCCGCCCTTTTCGCAAGCGTCCATAATGATGTTTTCGGTCGCCATGAACGGCAGCTCTGCCATTACCCTGCGGCGGATGATCTTGTCATAAACCACCAGACCGTTCTCAGGGTCGGTGACGTTGAGCATAATGTTGAGTATAGCGTCAACTCCGAGGAAAGCCTCAGCTACCGAGATACGCTTGTTTGCCGAGTCGTCCAGCGTCCTCTCGAACCATTGTGTTCCTGCGGTGAAAGCAGGGTTGAGAACGTCACACATTACATATCTTGCAAGCGAGCAGATCCTCTCGTCACGCATAGGATTTCTCTTGTACGCCATAGCAGAAGAGCCTATCTGCGTCTTTTCAAACGGCTCCTCGATCTCCTTGAAGGACTGTAACAGCCTGATGTCGTTGCCGAACTTCATCGCACTCTGAGCAATAGCCGCAAGTACCGAGCAAACTGCGTAATCGACCTTTCTTGAATAGGTCTGACCCGAAACGGGAACAACAGCATCAAAGCCCATTTCCTCAGCGATCAGCCTTTCAAGCTCCTTGACCTTGTCCGTGTCACCGTGGAAAAGCTCCATGAACGAAGCCTGAGTTCCTGTCGTGCCCTTTGAGCCGAGCAGCTTGAGCCTTGAAAGCTGGAAATCAAGATCCTCAAGATCCATCAGCAGCTCGTTGCACCACAAAGTCGCCCTCTTGCCGACAGTCGTCAGCTGAGCAGGCTGTAAATGCGTGTAAGCAAGACACGGCAGCGCCTTGTACTTGTCAGCGAACTTAGCAAGCTGGTCAATGACCTTGATGAGTTTTCTTTTAACTATCCTCAGAGCATCACGCATGATGATGACATCAGTGTTGTCGCCCACATAGCAGCTCGTCGCACCCATGTGTATAACGCCCTTTGCGTTTGGACAAGCGTCGCCGTAGGTGTGAACGTGCGCCATAACATCGTGGCGGAACTTCTTTTCGTACTGTGCAGCCTTGTCGTAATCAATGTCGTCAATATGAGCCTCAAGCTCGTCCACCTGAGCCTGAGTAACGTTCAGACCGAGCTTCATCTCTGCCCGGGCAAGAGCGACCCATAGCCGCCTCCATGTCGAGAATTTCTTGTCGGCGGAGAAAACGAATTGCATCTCCTTGCTTGCGTATCTTGTGCAGAATGGACTTTCATAGCTGTTTGTCATAATAACCTCTCCTTTAAAGTAATAAAAACACAAATAATTATACCATATAATAAGAAGGATTGCAAGCAGAATTTGCACACAAATAAAAAAGCAGCCCACAGATGAGCTGCTTTTATCTGATTTATGGTATATACCAAGTCCAGTTGTCCATTCGTTCGTCCTCATAAAGAAATTTGTGGCTGACCTTAGGGTCGATAGGTCCGCTTTTCAAAAACGGATAATTTCCGTATCCGGCATATCCGATCTGACCCTCTGCCCAGGCTTTCTTACCCTTTATTGTAAATTCAGCCCATTGATGAGTCCATTTACCCTTGTTCGTGTGTACCGGCTTGTATCCGAGGCATTTCAATACCAGACAAGCGGCTTCTGCTGATCCCGCACAGGTGTAAACCCCCTTGACCAGAACACCGTATGCAGTCTTGTAGTCCGGGTCAGATGTCGTGTAAACACTTGCCTGCGAAAATTGAGATACTATCCTCATAGCGACCACTACTACCGACATCTCATATGAGTAATCCTTCCCCAGCAGTTCTTTGAGATACTCCTTATCCTTGCCGGCATAGTACTTTGCTTCATCAACAATATCTTTTGCAACGTATAAAGCCTGATCTTCCTTTGTACCCCTTGAACGCAGATCTCCGGGCTTGCGTTCCCTCGGCCACGATGATCTCTTTTTGTATGGCGTTCTTTCAATAGCTTTTGTTGTTGCCTTGGTCGTCACCTTAGTTGCAGGCTTAGTTGTTGCAGCTGTTGTTGAAGCCGTGGTGACCTGGCTGGTCGTGGTCGCAGCAGTACTTTCCACCGTTGTGGTCGTGGTTTCGGTCGTCTGTTTCGTCGTGGCAGTTGTTTCGTGTGTGGTCGTAGTTGTTTCAGTAGTTGTGGTGGTAGTGCTTTCTGTTTCACTCTGCGATGTGGTCGTAGTAGTTTCTGCCAACGAGCTGCTTTCTGTCTTGCTGCTGTCTGCCGTGCTTGAACTGTCGCCGCAGGCAGTCATAAATATCATTGAAAGAGCAATGATACAAGCGATCAATCTTTTTGCCATACTGATCCCTCCTCAATTCTCAGAATTTCCCAACAAAATGATACCACCTCTGACCCTGTTTGTCAAGCTTTTGTAATCAAATTTAATTGACACATCGCTTTAAAAGTATTATAATAAAAGAGGAATAATCTGGCGTAAAGCCAATAAAGGGGGAGAAACTATGGCAAAGATCAAAGTAGTCACTATCGGAAGAAGGTTCTGTACCGGCGGAAGCGATATCGGTAAAATGGTGGCTGAGCGTCTGGGCGTAAAGTGCTACGACAGGGAGATCGTTGAAATGGCAGCCGAAAAGGTCGGAGTTCCAATGTCCGAGGTCGTAAAGAACGAGGAGAGTATGATGAATTGGCTCAAAACGCCTATCTCACTTTTCGGGCAGCCCGAGCTGACGCTTGCCGAGAAGATATTTGCAGCCGAAGCCGAGATAATACTGGATATCTGTTCAAAGCAGTCCTGCGTCATCGTCGGACGCTGTGCCGACTATATCCTCAAAAACAGAGTCAAGACCCTCAGCGTCTTTATCACCGCATCACTTGAAAAGCGTATCCAGACCGCCGAGACAAAACACGGCATCGAGGATCATCCCGAGGATCGCCTTAAAAAGTACGACCAGAAGCGTTCAAGGTTTTATAACTCCAATACAAATAAAGAATGGGGCAGCATAGACAGCTACGATATGTGCCTTGACAGCGGAAAGCTCGGCTATGAGATGTGTGCCGATATCATCGCAAAAACAGTGGAGATGTCCGAATAAATGGGTAAGGCAAAAAAGGATAAGGATATCAAGACCAATGCCATGCGAATGCTGGACAGCAAGCATATCAGCTATACCGTCAATACCTACGACTGCGAGGATTTCATAGACGGCGTGCATATCGCCCGAATGCTCGGACAAAGCGAGGATATGTCCTATAAGACCCTCGTGACCAAAGGCAAAAGCGGCGGTTATTTCGTTTTTGTGCTTCCCGTCGCAAAAGAGCTTGATATGAAAAAAGCCGCAAAGTCTGTCGGCGAAAAGTCTGTCGAAATGGTGCACGTCAAGGATATCAACACCGTAACAGGCTATATCAGAGGCGGCTGTTCACCGCTTGGAATGAAAAAACAGTTTCCGACCGTCGTTGACGAGTCTGCCCGTGAACTGGATACTATTATAATCAGCGGCGGACGGCTCGGCTCGCAGATACTGCTTGCCCCCGACGACCTCGTAAAAGCCTGCGCAGGCAGCTTTGGCGATATCGTATTCAAAGAGGATATGTGAAATATAAGTGAAAACTCACGATTCGACTTGATTTTTTGAGGTCCAGGTGTTACAATGCAATGGTGAGATCTTCATATTGAAAGGAAAGATAAAAATGAAACTGAAAAAACTGCTTACAACCGTGGTAAGTACAATGTGTGCTGCCGTGCTTGCACTTTCAATGGTGTCCTGCGGCAACGAAAAATCCTCCTCGTCAAGCAAGACCGAGTCCTCATCAAAAGTCGAGGTCGATGAGAGCAAGTCGTTTACGATCGCACTTTATCCGGAATTTGCGCCCGAGACCTGCGAAAATTTTGAAAAGCTCGTTAAAAGCGGCTTCTATGACGGACTTATCTTCCACAGAGTCATGGAGGGCTTTATGGCGCAGGGCGGCGGCTTTACCGAAAAAGGCACCTATAAGCAGGCTTCAAACATCAACGGAGAGTTTGCAGCCAACGGATTTACCAAAAACACCCTCAGCCATACCCGAGGTGTTGTATCAATGGCAAGAGCTACCGATATGAACAGCGGCTCGTCACAGTTCTTTATCTGCTATAACGGCAATCATACAGCATCGCTGGACGGCCAGTATGCAGCCTTTGGAAAGGTCACAAACGGTATGGAAGTCGTTGACGATTTTCTCAAGCTTGGAGTCACAGTTGACCAAAGAGGCGAAGCATCTGTGCCGAAATCAAAAATAGTTATCCTTAAAGCCGAAATGACCGACGACGACAGCGAAGGCCACCATCAGGCAAAGTTCTATATGAGCTTCTGATAAGCTAAATCAGAATTTACCGCAGTATGTTCGGTGAGTAATTGGGGAAAACTCTTTTGGAGAAGAGTTTTCCCCAAACCCCTTTCAGAAACCTTTTAATGATTTTTATAGAATAGGGCTTGAAAGCCCTATTCTAT
>CADAHS010000064.1 GCA_902787825.1 uncultured Ruminococcus sp.
CCCAAATTCCAAAAATGACTAAGAGTTTTAAGAGGGTTCAGAAAGAATTTTTTTCAGAGAACTAACCCAACTATTCACCGAGTATACAACGATAAGTCCTGACCTACCAAGTGTAACTATGTACTCTCACAAGTGGTGTAGCCGGGCTCACACGCTCGGCGTGTTGATAAATGCCTGCCAATATCTCAAAATATTGAGTGGTGGCGGCAAATGAGGGGTGACGGGAAATGAGGGGTGACGGGAAATGAGGGCAATTTTGCTGCGCAAAATAGTAAGGGGGAAACCAGACATAAATGTCGGTTTAGAATTATTTTCGAGTTCCCTTACTTCTTATTTCTTACCTCTTACCTCTTGCCTCTAAAATAATTGATAGTTTAGCAGACAATCTTACCGCTAAATTTCTTACCTCTTACATCTGGTGTTCTTGCTTTCTTCGGGGGCTTTCCGGTCGCCCCCATACCCCTTCGGATGCACAACTATTAATTTGATAATAATAGTTTAATCTCTGATTTATAGTGGTAATGATATTTTGTGCTAAAAGGATGATAATATGAGTCTGCTTGACAAATTATATGATGAAACGGCTTGGGCGGAATTTGCACAATACAAATCAAGCCACGGCAATCTTTCCGAGAAAGAGCTTGCCGGGCTATTGGAGTACATCTCGCAAAAAAAATACCTCCCGAGTGCAGGGACGTTGGAATTCAGCATTCCCCAGAAAGGTCTGGTCAACAAGAGCGGTTCACTCAAAAAACGTGTCATCTACACCTACGGCGACGATCAGACATGGGTGCTGAAAATGCTTGCGTGGCTTTTATACAAGTACGATCATGTGTTTTGCAAAAGCTGCTATTCGTTCAGGCACGATTCATGTGCACACATGGCAATATACGATGTTATACACACTCCGCAGCTTGATGAAAAATGGGTACTCAAACTCGATATACACAACTATTTCAACTCCATGCCCTCACAGATGCTCGCACAAGAGCTTGAAAAGGTGATAACAGACGACGCTGAACTGCTTGATTTTCTCAAACGCTTTTTCACGCTTGATAAATGTGAGTGTGCAGGTGAGATCATTTGTGAGAACCGTGGCGCAATGGCAGGTGTGCCGCTTTCGGCATTCTGTGCGAACCTTTATCTTTCAGACCTCGACAAGCATTTTGAACAAATGGGCGTTCCCTATTTCAGATATTCTGACGATATTCTCCTGCTTGCAGACACTCAGCAGCAGGCTCTGAGTTTTTACGAACTGATAAAGTCGCACATCGTTAGCAAGGGGCTTTCCCTCAACGATGAAAAATTCAGCCTTACGCCGCCGCACAGCGCATGGGATTTTCTCGGATTCAAGTATGAACACGGGAAGATAGACCTTGCAGATGCAAGCATACGAAAAATGAAAGCCAAGATAAAACGCAAAGCCGCAAAGCTGCTTCGATGGAAAACCAAGCGTGGTCTTGACGGCGACAAGGCTGCACGAGCGATGATAAAGGTCTTTGAGCGCAAGTTTTACGGTGGGGACAGCGAGCATGATTTCACATGGTCACGCTGGTACTTCCCTGTTCTGAACACAGACAAGGGGCTGCACACTATCGACGAATACCTCGTGCAGAACATTCGCTTTCTGTACACGGGCAGGCACTACAAGGGCAACTACAAAATAACCTATGCACATATAAAGTCGCTGGGCTACAAAAGCCTTGTGAACGAGTTCTACAAGTTTCGTGAGAACAAGCATACCGATTGATAAGAGCTTACCTGCACGCCGCAGATAAGCTCTTGCTGTTTACAGAATTTTAAAATATTCAATGCACAAATTTGCTCCTCTCAGTTGTATATATAGTGAACGGTTCAAAAGAAAGGAGGAGTGCACAATGCAAAGAGAGTTTGATATCACTGCACCTTTGCCTGTGTTTTCAGTCGAAAGGAAAGGAGAATTGCTTATGGATAAACAGCGTGTAGCCGAGATCTACGAACGCTGCGCCGATACAGTCGTAAAAGCGGCGTGGCACTTCACCGGTGACGTGGAATCGGCACAGGACTGCGCAGAAGAAGCGTTTCTCAAGCTGATGTCGCAAAAAGAGATGAGCGACTCACACATTCTCCCTTGGCTGATACGCACCGCCGTCAATATGGCAAAGAACGTAGCAAAATCCGCACACCGTACAAAAACTCAGCCATATGACGAGTTGACGGGTGCAGCGACAGACGACGAAAGGGTGCTTGCACAAAGAGCTGCCGCACGAGCGATGCTGTCGCTTCCCAAAAAGTACCGGCTGCCGCTGATGCTGCATCTGGCGCAGGGAATGACCATCGAGGAAACGTCAAAAATGCTCGGCAAAAGTATGAACACGACCGCTTCACTTATACGCAGAGGCAAAAAGCTCCTGCAAAAAGCATTTGAGAAGGAGGAATTGTAATGAAACATAAAAACTATGATGCAGAACAAATGTATAAAGAATATATGCAGAATATAAATTCAGACCCGTCAGCTATTGAGGATATTCTCTCGGGAGAGCGTGAGAGTTCGCATACGGGTGCAAGGATAAAGCACTCCACAGGAAAAATGGTCGGCATAACCGCTGCTGCGGCAGCCATTGCGATCTGTGCGGGCATCGGCTTTTCAAACCTCAGCCGCAATGATATCCAGCCCGCCTCATCGCTTACACAGCAAAACTCCGCCAACAGCACCGCCGCTGAACAGTCAGGGTTCGGAGATTTTGAGCTAAAATCCGAGAACATCTTCATTGCAAAACGAGGCATCAAAACTACCCTGACCCTTACCGCCAAGGACGACAAAGCCAGAAAAACTCTGCAAAAATACACCAACAAAAAAGACAACACCTGCAATATCCAGCTTGGCTGCATCAACGCCAACGGCTATGCCCCGAGCTGCGAGCTTCTTGACGAAACAGGCTATCACTACGAATGCTCATCGGATTGTATTGTCAGCGAAATAGCTGATGACAAGGTTGTCTTTGATTATTACCTCAATTTGCACAAGGATCTGAACAAGCAGCTGAAGCTCACGCTCAACGCTTACTGCCCGAGCAATATCCAGCCGACCGCCGATGAGATAGCAAACGGCATCGAGCATAAAAGCTGTCTGGCAAGCTTCAGTTATGATCTGTATCCCAACAGCCCCGAGTATGAATTCAAAGCCGACAACGGCGAGTATTTCTGTCTCAGCCCGTTCTATTACCGCACAAATCACGATGTTGTGGAAAACAGCGATATCTCCGCACAGAGCCGTGCCGATCTTGCTCTGACATTCAAACGTTCAAACGGCAACATCACAAGCTTTACCGACAAGGACTTCACCAATATCGGAAGTGGCGGTATCCATTCCGATTCGGGATTTGAGCGTCAGAACTGTTTCACAAAGCTCCGGGATATCTCAGATATCAGTGAGGTCGTATACGGCGGACAGGTGTTCAGGAAGAAATATGCAACCATCGACGAGGCTAAAAAGGCGTACATTGAAGCTACGCTTGAAAAGCAGAAGCTGATAAAGAAAGACCCGAACGCAAACACCAAAGAGTATGACTCGGCTATGATAGAAGCCGCCAAATACATTGCACAAAACAAAGGCTCGGATATCCTGTGTGCAGGTCTGACAAGTGATAAACACTTTATCGCAGCCGCCTGCTTCAGCGGCAATAATGCACAGAAAGTCAAGGCGTGCGCCGACAAAATGGCACAACAGGGCATCAGATACAACTGGTTCATTCTCATCGATAAGTCAGGCAACGAACTTTGCAAATGCTATATTGACTGGTGTCATATGATCTCAGGCAATGCATATGTACAGATCTACAGCGAAAATGCGGTCAGCTTTGCTGCTCTGCCCGACGGTGCTGTTCTCAGATGCTTGACTGACAGCTCCTTTGCAGACATAAACGTTTCGCTTACTGACGGCGACCTGGGAACGACTTTGTTCAACAATATCAAGCAGTGACACAAACAAAAAAAGACATCTCCTCGTGAGGTGTCTTTTTTGTTGCCTATATAAGTGTCATTATCTCTGCGTGGATATCCTCGATAGTGCGCATCTGTCCGTTTCTGACGCACTCGATAGTTTTCCAGCCGAGCTTGTCAGCACAATACGCCGCAGCCTTCTGCGAACGTTTCAGATATTCGATATCGCCCTCGTGAATGTCCTTTTTGCTCTCGTCACCGTTGTATCTGCCGGTCATCAGCTTCTGGCTGATATCGGTGTCGGCTTTGAGATAGATCACCAGATCCGGCGCAGGTATGCCGAGCTTTTTGTACTCAAAGTCGTCAAGCCATTCAAGAAATGCGTCCCACTCGCTCTCGTCAAGCTTTGAGCACTGGTGGATACCGTTTGAGGTAGCGTATCTGTCGGCGATGATGATTCCGCCGTCGTTGTAAAGTCCACCCCACTTTTTCTTATAGCTTGCAAATCTGTCAACAGCATAGAATGCCGATGCCGCATAAGCGTTGACATCATCAGGTCTGCTGCCAAACTCCCCGTGAAGATACATCTGCACCAGTGCAGACGACTGGCTCTCGTAATCGGGGAACGTTATCTCCATGACCTTGCTGTCGGTCTTTGAAAGCGCCCTTGCAAGGAGCTTTGCCTGGGTTGCCTTTCCGCTTCCGTCAAGACCCTCTATAACAATAAGCTTTCCTTTCATTTTTTCTGCACCTCCGTCAAAGCAGCACAATGCCGTTTTCGCTGCATTTCTGGGTCATCTCGTCAGACCAGATAGATGCCTGTACCTCACCGATGTGCGCCTTTTCAAGCAGCAGCATACAAAGTCTTGACTGACCGATGCCACCGCCGATAGTCAGCGGAAGTGTTCCATCAGCGATCATTTTGTGATAGTCATACTGCATTCTGCCCATTGCGCCGCAGATCTCAAGCTGCTTTGCAAGTGAATTCTCATCTACCCTGATACCCATTGAGGATATTTCAAACGAGTTATCCAGCACCTCGTTCCACATCAGGATATCTCCGTTGAGCGACCAGTCGTCGTAGTCAGGCGCTCTGCCATCGTGCTTGATACCGCTTTTCAGCTCTCCGCCGATCTGCATAAGAAACACCGTTTTGTGCTCCTTGACGATAAGGCGTTCACGCTCCTTCGGTGTTTTGTCGGGGTACATATCTTCAAGCTGCTGGGTGGTGATGAAAAACGGCTCGTCGCAGATGCTTCCCGAAAGCACGGGGTATCTCAGTCCGACCTTTCTTTTGGTGTAAGCTACCGCCTTTACAATAGACCTGACCGTGTCTTTGAGAAATTCCTCATTTCTCTGCTCACGGGTGATGACCTTTTCCCAGTCCCACTGGTCAACAAAAATAGAGTGAATGTTGTCTGTGTCATCGTCACGGCGTATAGCGTTCATATCGGTATATATGCCCTCGCCTGCTTTATAGCCGTAGCGGTAAAGCGCCATACGCTTCCACTTTGCAAGCGACTGAACTATCTCGGCTTCCTTGCCGTCGATCTCCTTGATGGTGAACTCGACCTTGCGCTCAACACCGTTGAGGTCGTCGTTGATTCCGCTGCCCTTGCGCACGATAAGCGGCGCTGTTACCCTGTCAAGCGTCAGTGCGAATGACAAAGCCTGCTGGAAAACGTCCTTGATATATTTGATGGCGTGCTGTGTTTCCCTAAGCGTCAGCTTGGACTGATAGTCCTTGGGAATATACAATTCTCTTGACATAATATTCACTCCTTATAGTTTGTTTTAAATTTCTGCTATAAATCAGAATTTGCCGCCGCTGCGGCGCGCGTGTCCGTCGCATATCAGTATGAGATGACAACCGCCTTTGTGCCGCTCCGGGCTTTCATTTTGTTA
>CADAHS010000065.1 GCA_902787825.1 uncultured Ruminococcus sp.
AGGGGAGAAAAGTCCGCTCACCCACGCCATAAAGGCGAGGCGTCCTGTTCTCCCTTATGGGTTTCCCCCTTAGACGAGAGAGCAAGCTTTGTATCAATATTAATTGATAGTTTAGCGGTCAAACTTGCCACTAAATCTCTGACCTCTTACATCTGGTGTTCTTGCTTCTAAGGGGGCTTTCCGGTCGCCCCCTAACCCCTTCGGACACATACCCATATTTGATAGTAATAGTTTAAATTTATAACTCCAAAGAAATTCAGCCCCGAGCCAGACAAAGAAACAGCTTTCCCAAAACTGAGGGCGAGGGAATTGCGCGCCGCAGCGGCGGCAATTTCTGATTTATCAAAGTGCCTCCAGGCTGAGCGTAGCGACAGCGTTGAGGCTCATATCTGCACGTTTACCTGCAATAAGATCATAATATCCCTGGCAGGCGATCATTGCACCGTTATCACCACAGTATTTAAGTTCCGGCAGAAACAGCCTGTACCCACGTTTTTTGCACTCCTCAGCGATCTTTTCACGCACACCTGAGTTAGCTGAAACACCACCGGCCACAGCGATCGTATCGTAGCCCAGATTTTCTGCTGCAAGCATAAGCTTTTGAGAAAGAATTTCCGAGATTGTCCTCTGAAACGATGCCGCCATGTCCTCACGCTTTATCTGCAAACCCTTTTGCTGTGCGTTGTGCACAAGATTGATCACCGCCGTTTTCAGTCCCGAGAAAGAGAAATCATATTCGCTGCCCTGAACCTTCGGGTGAGGAAGCTCAAACGCATTGGGGTCGCCGACTTTTGCCGCAGCATCAATGAATTTCCCGCCCGGATATTCATATCCAAGAGTCCTCGCCGCCTTGTCAAAGCACTCTCCTGCCGCATCGTCACGAGTCCTGCCGACCACACGATATTTTGTGTAGTCAAGCACCTCAACGATGTGTGAGTGTCCGCCCGACACCACAAGACATAGGTACGGCGGCTTCAGCTCGCTGTGCGAAAGGTAGTTTGCCGCAATGTGCCCCGCAATATGGTGAACAGGAACAAGCGGCTTTTTGGCGCTCATCGCAAGCCCCTTTGCGTAGCTTACCCCCACAAGCAAAGCCCCGATAAGCCCCGGAGCGTAGGTCACAGCAACAGCGTCGATCTGCTCAAGCCCACAGTTTGCCGCTTCAAGCGCCTTAGAAACCACACCATCAATATTCTCTGCATGGCGGCGTGAAGCGATCTCGGGGACAACTCCCCCATAAAGCCTGTGCTCGTCTATCTGACTTGCAACAATGTTTGAAAGCACGGTCTTTCCGTCTTCCACCACCGAGCAGGCTGTCTCATCGCACGAGCTTTCTATTCCAAGTATCTTCATTTTTATCCTTCCAGTCCCGATCTAAAATATCTGTTTTATCCGTGGCTTTTTTCGCCACACTGCACCCTCTGACCGTTTATCATCACAAGCTCGGGTGCGCTCATCACCTCAAACGGATCACCGTCGAACAGCACAAGATCAGCGTCCTTTCCGACCTCGATGCTGCCGACCCTGTCTGAGATCCCCGCAATTTCCGCAGCGTTTCTCGTAACGCTTAAAACTGCATCATTAAAGCTGAGTCCATGCTTGCGGCAGATGCCGACCGACAACGGCAGATACTCTATCGGCACTTCCGAATGATCGGTGCACACCGCAACTTTTACTCCGCTTTTTGCAAGCACTGCGGCATTCTCAGGCGAAAGTGAAGCCATCTCGGGCTTGCACCTGTCACAGATCACCGGACCTATCACTGCGCTGCATCTGTCACCTGCAAGCTCGTCCGCAATCAGATAGCCGTCAGTGCAGTGTACCAGTGTGTAATCAAGCGAAAACTCGTTGGCTATGCGAATCGCCGTAAAGATATCGTCCGCCCTGTGGCAGTGAAAATGCGCCTTGATACGCCCTTTCAGCAATGGCAGCAACGCCTCGGATTTTATATCGTATTCAGGCATATCCCCGTCCTCGCTGATCGCTTTTTCAATGTCCTGACCGTAGCGCTTTGCCTTATAAAGAGCCTCCCTTATCACCGCAGCAATAGCCATTCGTGTAACAGGAGTCTCATCACGGTCGTTGTAAGTCATTTTGGGATTTTCTCCAAGCGAGAACTTTATCCCCACCTGACCCATGCTCATTTTGTCAATACGCCTGCCTTCGGTCTTTACTGCATATATCTGCCCTGCAACTGCGTTTGCCGAGCCGGGTGAAACGACTGCTGCCGTCACACCTGCCTTCCTTGCAAGTTCAAACGAATAGTCAAGCGGATTTATACCGTCGATTATGCGAAGCTGCGGCGTGCAGGCATCGACCGACTCGTTCAGGTCCTCGCCCTCAAATCCTACGCCACCCGTGGTCAGTCCAAGGTGCGTGTGACAGTCGATAAAGCCCGGGAACAGGCTCTTTCCGCCTGCGTCGATATCACCTTCGCAGATGTTTTGCGAAGCGCCTGCGCCGATCTTGGTTATCTTTGCATCTGTTATCTGCACAAAGCCGTTTTCTATCACCGTGAAATTCTCGTCACAGGTATAGATCTTAGCGTTTACTATCTTCATTTTCGTTTTTATCCTCTTTCTTTTGGTTGGTTTTTCCGTAAAAGATCAGCGAATACGGCAGCATCACCCACGAGTAATCGGTAAAGCACAAAAGCGCCCAGATCTTGTGGTGCGAAAGCAAAAAGCCGATAAGTATAAACAGACCGCCAAACAGCGGGATCCCCGAAACAAAGTGATCTCTCTTGCGGTTTTTTATCAGATTGACAAGGTTCAGCACCGACAGCAAAAGCCCGATCAGCGCAAGTATCACCGTGGGGTTTTCGGTAAAAAATCCAACCATCTCACTTGTTTGTTGAACCAAAGCCGCCTGCGCCGCGAGCAGTATCTGAAAGCTCGCTGACAAGCTCGACCTCAGGTGTAAAAACCGGCGCAAGCACAAGCTGTGCTATCCTGTCACCGTGGTTTATGACAAAATCGTTCTCACTTGAATTGTGCAGAGCCACGATAAGCTCGCCCCTGTAATCCCAGTCGATAACACCTACACAGTTTGCAGGCGCAATACCGAACTTTGCCGCAATACCGCTTCTGGCATAAATAAGCCCGACCGTGTTGGTGTCGCCGTCTATCTGCATTGATACGCCGGTGTGCACCTTAACAGTCTGTCCCGCTTTCACCGTCAGCGGCTCTGCGCAGCAGGCGCTAAGGTCGTACCCTGCGCTGAACTCGGTCTGTCTTTGCGGCACGACCGCATTTTCATCAAGCTTTTTTATCAGCAGTTTCATATCACTTTTACCTCTTTCCGATCTATTCTATCTGTGCGGTGTATATCTTTTGCATCTCCTCAGAGATCCCCCCGTCTGCCGAACGCACGAACAGAGGTTTTTCGATCTGTATGAAGTTGTTGCCGCCTTTTCTGCCCTCAACAAGTATCAGCCACGGCGGACACTCCGGGTTTTTGTGCACTGTCCGCAAACGCTTAGGCTCGATGCCGTTGGCTCTCATCGCCGTTACCACATCGCTCAGCCGTTCAGGGCGGTTGCAAATGCACAGCCTTCCGCCGAACCGCAGATTTCTCGCTGCCGCCTTGCAAACATCGTCAACCGTGCACATCTCCTCATGGCGTGCGATAGTCACCGATTCGCTCTCGTTTTTCGCACCCGTCCCGCTGATCTTATAAGGCGGATTGCAGGTGATAACATCAAGCGGCTCAGGGCTTTTCCATTCCCTCAGATCTCCAAGCACCGCAGCTGCATTTTGCACCCCGGACTTGCTTATCGAAAGCTCCAGCTGCTCATAAGCCTTTGGCTGTATCTCCACAGCGTAAAGCTTTTTCGGCTGAAAATTGCGGTGCATTATCATTGCTATTATCCCGCAGCCTGTACAAAGATCGCACACTGCGTCCTTGTGCCGAGGCCTTGCAAAATCGGCAAGCAGAAATGCGTCCGTACCAAAACGATGCTCGGTAGAAATGCAGATCCTGTATCCTCTGCCAAGCTCCTCAAAGCTGAAATCATCGTACCCCATCAGTTTTCTCCGTTCAGAATTTTAGTGTAAAGCAAAGCGTCCTCAGTCGGCAGCGAATAAAAATTCTTTCTCTGCCCGACGCACTTGAAGCCAAAGCTTTCGTATAAGGCTATCGCCGAAGCGTTTGAACGTCTTACCTCAAGCGCTGCGCTGTACGCAGATGAAAGCTCATCAAGCATATGCTGCAAAAGCGCCCTCGCTATTCCCTTTCTGCGAAACCTCTCTCTCACAGCGATGTTGTTTATGTTCACCTCACCGCATACTTCCCACACGCTCAGAAATCCGGCAGCTTCACCGTTTTCAACTGCCACAAAGGTGTGTGCATTCGCGTTTGAAAGCTCCTCGTAAAACGTCTTTTCGCTCCACGGCTGAGAAAAACATTCCGCCTCGATCATAGCGACCTGCTTGTAGTTTTGCTCATTCATCTGTACTATCTGCATCAGTGCTGTTCCCTCTTTTTTCACCTACAAGACAATACATGAATTTTTTGTCGTCCACGACTTTTATCTTAACGTTCTCAAACCCGTGCTTCACAACAAGCTCTTTAAGCTCCCTTGTTGAGTAGTATGTCTCACCCTCAAACTGATATTTCTCGCTGCGTTCAAAATACGCCTTGCTGTAAAATCCGCATATGAATCGTCCGCCGTCTTTCAGGACTCTTTTTATCTCGCTGAAAGCCTTGTCTGCGTCCTTATAAAAGTATATCGTGTTTATCGTGTAAACGCTGTCGAAAAAATTATCCTCATACGGCATCTGCTCAACGTCACCCGTTGTAAGGAACATTCTGTTGCGTGCAACCGCCTCGGCATTCGCCTTTGTTGCAAGCACCTTCATATCCTCAGAAATGTCAATGCCGTAAAACTCTGCGTCAAGCTTCTCGTCAAGCCTCTTTAACGTGTCGCCGTTACCGAATCCAACGTCAAGTATCTTCGCTCCCTCGTCCTTGCTGACAAGGTTGTATACAGCGTTGTATAGCTTGAAGTTGAATACATTCATCGCCAGCGTGAAAAACTCTCCCGCTTTGCCCTCAGGCTTGGCAAATTGCGTCTTTATAAGGTTTTTTACGTTCTTAGGCGTCGTCAGTACCGCCGCCTTGATCTTGTTCATATCCATCTTATCTCTCCTTTTATTGTCACTAAATCAGAATTTGCCGCAGTGTTCCTGCTGGACAGCTGGGGGAAACCCTTTTGGAGAAGGGTTATCCCCCAGACCCCCTTCCTAAACCTCTTAATGAT
>CADAHS010000066.1 GCA_902787825.1 uncultured Ruminococcus sp.
AAGCAAGACAGTCTGCATCGCAAAGGGACTTGATTTCCCTGACGCACTCGCAGGAGGCGTTTTCGCAGCAAATCAGAAAGCACCGCTTCTGCTCGCAGATAGCGCACTCAGAGATGCACACAAATCTTTCCTGAAAGACAAAAAACCAAACAAGCTCTACATCTTCGGCGGAACAGTAGCCGTACCCGACAAGCTTGCAAAAGAGATCGCAAAAATGAGCGTATAAAACTTAAAAGCAGCATTCCAAAAGAGTGCTGCTTTTTTTTGTAATAATTCTTTTTCAGCCGGGCATTATAATAATACTATTTAAGAAAGGAAAATGCATGATGAAAAAGAAAAACAACAACGCTTTTAATGATAATACGAAGGTTTATACTCCCAAAAATATCGTTCCCAGAAACGATACGCTTATAATCACTGATAGTTTTACCGAGGTTGACGGCAGAGTCTACAACAAAAGCGACGAGAACGCAGCCGAGGCAAGACAGCGGGTCGACGATATAAAGTTATAGTTGAAAAGCACCCGAAAATGTGTTATAATCAATACAACAACATTTCGGAGGTGCGGCAATGAAAAAGGTTGCTTTTGTCACGGGCGCAAGCGGCGGTATCGGAAGTGCCGTTGCAAGGCAGCTCGCCAAGGACGGGTTCTCGGTCGCTATCGGATTCAACAGTAATGAGGCTGAGGCAAACGCTTTATCAGCCGAGCTTAAAGGCATGGGTCACGATGCCATTGCAGTGGCGTGCGATATTTCACAGCAGGCTGAGATAACTGCGGCAGTGAGTCTTATAAACAAGGAGCTTGGCTGCATCGAGCTGCTTGTAAACAACGCCGGGATCGCTGACATCAGGCTATTTACGGATAATAGCTTTGAGGATATCAGGACTATGATAAACACCGATCTTATTGGCGCTATGGAGCTTTCACGCCAGGTACTGCCGGATATGATCCGCTCAAAGCACGGCTGCATTATCAACATCTCATCTGTCTGGGGTGAAAAGGGTGCTTCGTGCGAGGTGGCTTACTCTGCGGCAAAAGCCGGACTTATCGGATTTACAAAAGCCCTTGCACGGGAAGAGGGTCCGAGTGGTATAAGAGTAAACTGCGTTTCCTGCGGTTTTATCGACACCAAAATGAACGCAGAGCTTTGCGAACAGGACAAGCAGTCGGTCATTGACGAGATACCGTCTTCCCGAATTGGCACGCCGCAGGATATTGCTGATGCAGTCAGCTTTCTTGCAAGCGAAAAGTCCGATTACATCAACGGACAGGTCATCAGAGTTGACGGATGCTGGATATGATCATTACCCCTGCATTTTGAAGATGCAGGGGATCTTTTTGTCACCAAGCTATCATAGTGCTGCCATACGGCTTTCATATTTTTCTGTTAGAACAGATAAGAAAAATGTGGATATACACCAATATGTTAAATATCCCTTGACGTTGGGCGATAAATGTGATAAACTATTTAAGGTCGAAAAAATGAATATGATCTTTTCATGAAAGGAGAAAAAGCTATGAAAAAAATACTTGCAATGATACTTTCACTCACACTTGTATGCGCAGTGGCAACAGGCTGTGACAGCAGCTCTTCAACCAATGATACAAATTCTTCAAGCAGTTCATCGCAGGCCGAAACTACTTCACAGACTACGACTACGACCTCGGAGACTACAACTACCACTACGACAATGGCAACGACAGAGACCACGACTACTACAGCTGAAACTCAGCCAACCGCAACGCAGGCTTCGGAAACCGAAAAAACCGACCCTGCAATGCTAAACACGCTGACTTACAAGATGCAGAAATCGCTTGAAGCAAAACAGTTTGCCATTGACATGACTATGACATACATGACGCTGAATATCCCTGTCAAAACTAAAACGATGAATGACAACAGCTATTTTTCAATGGATATGTCTGCATTTGGCGGTGAAGCTCTGCCAACAGAAATCTATACCATTGACGGCAAGACTTATGCTGTAAACCCGGCAACAAAGACCTACTCGGTTTCAGATGGCTCGGGAAACACACAGTTTAATCTGAACATATCCAACGCCTTCACATCCGGCATCACAAAGTTTGTCGGAAAAAGAGAGGAAAATGGAATGGTCATTGAGACTCTCAGCGTTACACAAAAGACTGCTCAGGGTGAAAACAAGGTGACTCAGACAGAGATCTACTTTGACAAAGCAACAAGTACTCCAAAGAAGATCGAGGCTACACAAAACGGTGTCAAAAGCGTTGTGACCTTCAACTCATTCGTTATCGGTCCGCAGGAGATCAAGCTGCCGGATCTGACAGGCTGGACAAAAACTGAAGCAAACCAAGGCACATCGCCTTTACCGTTTCTTATAAACGGCGGCGGTCAAAGCGGCGCTCAGACTACACAGAGCACTCAAAGCACACAAGGTCCACAGGACACACAAGACCCACTGGGTGACTGATAATTATTGAGGTGAATGTAAAATGAATCTAAAAAAGACTGTAAGTCTTATTGTTTCTCTTGCGCTGGTCTGCTGTATGGCTGGCTGTGCAAATGACAGCTCGTCTGATAAGGCATCTTCGGACAAGTCTTCAAGTGTTTCGCAAAACAGCTCAGGCAGTGAGTCTTCGTCAACATCGGAAGGGTCTGACGATTCTTCGGCTTCAGATAACTCACAGGACTCCTCTGTCGCAGATATTTCAAAGCCCGATCCAGGATCGGACAGTTCGGCTGCAAATCCCAAAGCCAACGCTATCGGGTATGATGTCAAGCAGAGCAAGAGGCTTTATGATGACCTGAAAAAGACTTACGGAAATGGCTACAAGGCTTCGATGAAATCAACAGCAAGCTCGGGTTCTGAGCTTGTTATCGGTGTCAAGGGCGACAAGATATACAGTTCAAACAAGAACCAGGCAGACTACAAAAGCATGTTCTTTACCGGTAGTGGAAAAGCTACTGTTATCAACAACACTGCCAAGAGTTACACCGAGCAGGCTGTGACAGATGCTAAGAAATTCATCGCTCAGAACGATCTTCTTTTCGGGCAGACGGGCGATTTCGTATCGGCTCAGATAGACGAAAAGAATGACGTTATCGGTGAATACTACAAGCTCAACACAGCTGTTACCGGAGCTGCGGGACAGATATGCTACTGCTTTCTCGGAAGCACCGGTGAGCTTGCACAGTTGTTCATTACATACGAGGGTTCGGAAATGCCGATCTATTTCAGGATAACCGAGCTTACAAGCTGTGATGATGAGCTTTTCAAGCTTCCTGACCTGAAAACGTTCAAAAAGAATTGATCTTAAAAAAGCTTCGCTGAATGCGGAGCTTTTTTGGTACTTGAAAAAACGGTCGGAATGTGGTAAACTGTTAAGTATCGGGAGTGATAATTATGGAGCTGAATCAATTAAGAGAACAAATAAACGATGTTGATGACAAAATAACAGAACTTTTTGTGAGGAGAATGAGTCTTTGCAGCGAGGTATCAAAATACAAGCTGCAAAACGATATGCCTATCTTTCAGGAGGACAGAGAAAAAGCCGTGCTCAGACGTATTGCAGACAAGTGTCCGCAGGAGCTGAAAAGTTCGTCACAGGTACTTTATCAGACGATCATGGACATTTCAAAATGCAGGCAATACAGTGAGTTCTTCGCAGACAGAAATACAATCGAATATCAGGTGCCTGACTTTTCAAAGGCCTGCAAAGTTGCTGTGCCGGGGACAAGCGGCTCGTTTTCGCACATAGCCTGCACAAAGCTTTTTAAAAACGGTGAAGCTGATTTTTACGATCATTTTGAGGACGTTTTTGAATCCGTTGACAAGGGACTTGCGGATTTTGGTATTGTACCTATCGCAAACTCGACAGCCGGATCGGTTTCTACAACATATGAGCTTCTAAAAAAATACGATCTGAAGATCTGCGGAACAACAAAGATTCGCATATCACACTGTCTTGCTGCAAAAAAAGGTTCAAAGCTTTCAGAGATAGTTATAGTATACTCTCACGAGCAGGCACTTGCTCAGTGCTCGGAATTTATCAAAAAGAACGGTTTCAAAGCCCACGGCTTTGCTAACACGGCTCTTGCAGCAGAATATGTCAGCAAATCTGATGCTGGTGATATAGCTGCGCTGTGCTCGCAGGAATGTGCTGAACTGAATGGGCTTGACATTTTAGCAACTGATGTTGTAAACGCAAAGGAAAACTTCACCAAGTTCATTATCATTTCAAAACAGACTCTTTGCTCGCAAAATGCGGATATAGTTTCGGTATCACTATCACTGCCGCATGAAAGATCGGCACTTTACAGGCTTCTTACCAAGTTCTCGGTCGCAGGACTCAATCTTCTGATGATCGAATCACGTCCGCTTGCAAACACGGATTTTGATGCTGTATTCTATCTGGATTTTCAGGGAAGCATCGGAGATCCTCAGGTCGCTATGCTTATAAACGAGCTTGAACAGGATCTTTCATATTTCAAGTTTTTAGGAAACTATGAGGAGTTAGGTCAATAAGAAAGGGTGGTGTCAGATATGAGGATCGGTCACGGATACGACGTACACAAGCTTGTTGAAGGCAGAAAGCTGATACTCGGAGGTGTTCAGATATATCACAACAAGGGACTTCTGGGACACTCTGACGCTGATGTTCTCACTCACGCTATAATGGACTCACTGTTGGGATCTCTCGCTCTTGGTGATATCGGCAAGCTATTTCCCGATACTGACCCAAGGTATAAGGGTGCAAACAGCATCGAGCTGCTCAGACAGGTTTGCAGGATAATAGATCAGAAAGGCTTCAGAATAGTGAATATCGACGCTACTGTATGCGCTCAGAAGCCAAAGCTCGCCCCTCACATAAGCCATATGCGCTTTAAGATCGCCAGAGCCTGCGGGATAGATATCTCTCAGGTGTCTATAAAAGCTACAACAGAAGAAGGTCTCGGATTTACGGGTAATATGGAGGGTATATCTGCTACTGCCGTATGCCTGGTCAATGAAAAAGCTTTCGGCTTTTTTGGTGCATTCCTCGGTAATTAAAATCAGAATTTAGCGTAGTATATTCGGTGAGTAATCGGGCTGGAACTCTTTGAAAAGAGTTCCCCCCGAGCCCCCCTCAGAAACTTTTTAATGATTTTTGGAATTTGGGCATTAAGCC
>CADAHS010000067.1 GCA_902787825.1 uncultured Ruminococcus sp.
AGCATTTGAGTGGTGGCGGCAAATGAGGGGTGATGGGAAGGGGGTTGCTAAGGGGGAAACACAGAGGGGAGAAAAGTCCGCTCACCACGCCGTAAGGCAGGGCTTCCTTGTCTTCCCTATAGGTTTTCCCCTTAGACGAGAGAGCAAGCTATGTATCAATAATAATTGATAGTTTAGCGGTCAAACTTGCCGCTAAATTTCTTACCTCTTACATCTTGTTTTCTTGCATCTAAGGGGGCTTTCCGCAAATTTGCGCCCGTCCGAGCCCCTTCGGGTGCACGACTATCAATTTGATAATAATAAAGCTTATGATTTATCATATGACAAAATTACAGCTCCGCAGCTTATTTGCAGCGGAGCTGTTTTGTGTTTTAAGGACTAAATCAAAGCTCGGTGATCTTGATTTTGCAAACGGTATCATCACCGAAGTACACCGTCACACTGTCGCCCTTTTTCATTTCGGGGTGGTCGTTGTCGATCATTATAGAAAACGGCGTTTCGCTTGCCGCCGGGCAGACCTCAACGCCCGAGAAATGCTTTATCTCGGTGGTGTCGTCAAGCTTCAGGCGCAGCCTTGAAAGATCAACGTTCTTGCTCTGGTTCGTAGTGTTTTTTACTGTCACGCTCAGATTGAAATAATCATTCTCGATGCGTGTGACTGCAATGTCGCTGAATTCAAGCCCATCGACCGTGTAGTTGCTTGAACTGTCACCGCCGCAGCCTGTGAATAAGACCAGACATACCGCAGACAATAGTATCAGTGCAGCAGAAAATGCTTTTTTCATCTGCGTTCCTCCCGCTTACTTTGCCTTCAGACTGGAAAGAATGCTCCTGACGTCCTCATCGTCAAGTGAGATCTTCTCGCCGCCCTTTTCAAGCACCAGCGTGCAGACCCACAAAGCATCGCCGTCCTTGGCAGTAATGCAGGCGCTTGATGTACCCGAGTAAGTGTAGGTGTAGCCTTCCCATGTCAGGTCGCCCTCCTTGAAAGACGAGATGTCCGAAGCGTCCTTGAAAGAGCTTTTTGTGAGAGCGTAGTCAGAAGCGTTCTTGTAGTAGGATACAAGAACGTTTGGGTGGCTCAGCGTGTCGGTCTGTATCTCGCCGTCCTTGATGACGTAAACCTGATCGTCTTTTTCAGAACCGTCGATAGTGCGCTTTATAACGCCCCAGCCGCTTGGCGCCGTAACCGAGAAAACGCTCGTTTCAAGTTCGGTCTTTCCGCAGGCAGCAAGCGCCGTGCAGGTAATTACAGCTATTATCATCACTGCTAAAAATCTTCTAATTTTCATTTTGAATACTCTCCCTTATAATTATTTTGCTTTCAGACTTGAAAGTATGCTCTTAACGTCCTCGTCCTGAATGGTGATCTCGCCGGAACTGTTTTTCAGAACAAAATTGCACACCCACAGCGCTGCGCCTTCTTTGCAGGTCAGGCAGGTCCCGGGATAGCCCGAGCTTGTGTATTTGTAGCCTTCCCACGTTCTTTCGCCGATCTGTGTCTGCGCAAGATCCTCAGCGTCCTGATAGAACCCCTTTGAGCTTGCATAGGTGTTAGCGTCCTTGTAATAGCTCACCCAGATGTACGGGTATTTCATAATGTCATCAGCGGTCTTTCCGCCTTTGATAATGTATAGCTGATCGGGATTGGTCACACCGTCATACTTTTTCAGCGTGTCAGCGACCGGCTGAGCCGACCAGCCCCCCGCAACGCTTACCGTGAACACGGTAGTGTCGTATTCTGTGGGCTTTGCTTCGGCGGTGCTGCTGGTAACTGTCGAAACAGTCACGGCTTTGGAGCTGTCCGCTGCGGAGCTTTCCCCTTGTGAAGAACTGCTGCCGCCGCAGGAAGAGAGCAGACAACAGCCGGTCAGGGCGGCAAGAAAAGCAGCCGTAACCTTTTTTGCTTTCACTTTTTATCTCCTCCTTGTCAATATGCTCACAAACGATACAGCGGCGCTTGTCGGTATAGCTGAAAAGCCCGTTTTATCGGCTGTATCCGCTGATTGTTACCCGGCAGATACGTCTGATGAACTCAGCCATAGATAAGCTCACTGCGGTATTTGTAAAGCCTTTTTGCTTTGAAAGCCAGTTAGCCTGTTAAGCTTGTTAAACATTTTGTGCAATTCAAAACTTGCGATAATTATAGCACAGTTTTTTCTATATTTCAAGCCCCGGGAGTATTTTTTCAAAAACCTCTTGACAAAACAAATTATATTTGATACAATATAATTGCGAACAATTAGATTTGATACAATATAATTTGATACAATTAGATTTGATACAATATAATTTGATACAATATAATTTGACCAAATATAAAAAAAGGAGGAACCCAATGTGAGCATTTATGATTACAGTGTACCAAAGACAGACGGCAGTGAGCTTGCGCTTTCGCAGTTCAAGGGCAAGGTGATGCTTATAGTGAACACAGCGACCGGCTGTGGGTTCACACCGCATTACAAGTCGCTTGAGAAGATGTATGAGAAGTATCATGACAAGGGCTTTGAGATAATCGACGTGCCCTGCAATCAGTTCAGGGGACAGACTCCGGGCACAGATGAGGAGATCCACCAGTTCTGCACGCTGAAATACAACACACAGTTCCCGCAGATGAAAAAGTCTGATGTGAATGGTGAGAACGCACTGGAGCTTTTCAAGTTCCTTAAATCACAGAAGGGCTTTGAGGGCTTTGGCAAGGGTCCGAAGGCGCTGGCGATGAGTGCGATGCTCAAAACGATCGATAAGGATTACAAGGACAATCCCGACATAAAGTGGAACTTCACCAAGTTCGTTGTTGACAGGCAGGGCAGCGTTGTCAAGAGGTTTGAGCCGACTGTGAGCATGGACAAGGTAGAGGATTATATTGAAAAGATGATGTGAGATGACAGGTATGAAAAGCTGTGTAAATAACGAAGAATATGAATTTCTCAGGCTGGATCATCAGCTTTGTTTCCCGATGTATGCCTGCGCAAGACAGGTGGTGAGAAGGTACACGCCGCTGTTGAAGCCGCTGGGTCTGACATATACACAGTATATCGTGTTTATGGCGCTGTGGGAAGAGGACGGTATAACGACCACAGAGATATGCAGGAAGCTATATCTTGACACCGGAACGGTCACACCGCTGCTCAAGAAGCTTGAAGCGCAAGGGTATATCAAGCGTGAGCGAAACAGTGAAGACGAGCGTGTGATAGAGATAAGCCTGACAAAAAAGGGCTGGGAGATGCGTGACAAGGTAAAGCATATACCGCAGCAGATCGCAGGCTGCGTAACACTTGAACAGGACGAGATACAGGCATTCTACGGGCTGCTTTACAAGCTGCTTGACAGCTTGAGCGAAAGCGGACAGGAAGCTGCGGACGATCAGGAAAGGCAGGGATAATTATGGCTATAAGACTTAACGAGGACAAGGAAGTTGTAAAGGCAATAAAGGAAGGGCTTGCAAAAAAGGGCGGTTACTGTCCGTGCAGGCTTGAAAAGACTCCCGACACAAAGTGTATGTGCAAGGAGTTCAGAGATCAGATAGCAGACCCGCAATACGAGGGCTTCTGCCACTGTATGTTATACTATAAATCAAAGGATTGAACGATAGAAAGGAGGAATGGATATGGCAGTTATAAATCTTACAAATCTGAATTTTGAGGACGAGGTAATGAGGTCGGACAAGCCTGTGCTGATCGACTTTTTCGCAAACTGGTGCGGCCCGTGCAGAATGGTCTCGCCGCTGGTGGACGAGATAGCTGAGGAAAGAAGCGATATCAAGGTATGCAAGGTCGATGTTGACGAGCAGGGCGAGCTTGCAGCGCAGTTTGGTGTTTCAAGCATACCGATGCTGGTGGTGCTCAAAAACGGAAAGATAACAGCACAGAATATTGGTGCTGTCCCTAAGCCGGCGATACTGGAAATGCTTGATAAATAATGATTTGATGAAAAAAGTCATTGCAGATCGTGTCTGTGATGACTTCTTTTCTTTTCAGTCTATTTGCCGTCAGACGGCGGTAATTGATGACAGGTCATTTATAGCGCTTATCAGTATACAAGACATTGAAATCGGTATTTCCGCCGATGCCCGGGATACGTCCGATGCACGCCTGCCAGATTAGTAAAAATAACTGAAAGTTCAGAAAAGAGAGTTTGAGAGAAAATCTTTCTTCAAGAGAATATCCTCAGCTATTCAACAAGAATACCACAGTAAGTTCTGATTCATCACACAGAAACTATGTATTCTCACAGATGGTGTAGCCGGGCTCGCACGCTCGGCGTGTTGATTGATGTTTGCCGTTGGCACAAAAGAATTGATGCGGTCAACCCAACTGCGTTGGCTCGGCAAAAGATAGGTGAAGGGAAATGAGGGCAATTTTGCTGCGCAAAATAGTAAGGGGGAAACCGGACATAAATGTCGGTTAAGAACTATTTTCGAGTTCCTCTTCTACTTACTTCTTGCTTCTGAGAAGCGAAGCGTTCTTGCATCTAAGAGGGCACGGCGTCCTGTTCTCCCTTATGGGTTTCCCCCTTAGACGAGAGAGCAAGCTATGTACCTTTATAGCATTAGGTTCAACACTCGAACGTCAAGCCATAATG
>CADAHS010000068.1 GCA_902787825.1 uncultured Ruminococcus sp.
GAGAGCGACAAGGGCGCCGCCCTTGACCCGCCACCTTTTTTTACGAGAAAAAGGTGGACGAAAAAACCTGTTTATTTACAGGTCTTGAAAGTTTGAATAGAGCAATAAATACTGATTTACCATATTAACAAAATGAAAGCCCGCAACGGCGGCAAATTCTGATTTAATAAAGTAGTTTAGGAAAGGAAAGTTTTAATGATAATCGAACGTGACCGGTTCCTGAAAATGTTCGCAGATGCGGGCATTGAGATAACAGACGAACAGATGTACCGCTTAGGAATGTACAGTGAGCTGCTGTGCGCATGGAACGAAAAGATCAACCTGACCGCTATAACCGATGCAGAGGGCATTTCGGTCAAGCATTTTTTTGACAGCATCTACCCGTTCTCGCTGGTGGATATCCCCAAGGGCTGCACGCTGATAGATGTCGGGACAGGTGCGGGCTTTCCGTCCTGCCCGGTGAAGATATGGCGTGAGGACATCAGGCTGACGCTGGTTGACAGTCTGCAAAAAAGGATCACATTTTTAGCCCAGCTCTCAGACACGCTGAGCCTGGGGGCGACCTGCATACACTCACGGGCTGAGGATCTTGGAAGAAGCGGAGAATTCCGTGAGAACTTTGATATCGCAACTGCAAGGGCAGTCGCAAACTTGTCGGAACTGTGCGAATACTGCCTGCCTCTTGTAAAGATCGGAGGACGTTTCATCGCACTCAAAGGCTCGGACGCTGACGAGGAGATCAAGCAGGCAAAGGACGCTGTCAAGCTGCTTGGCGGAAAGATCGCACAGACACATACATATACGCTGCCAAACGGCGACGGCAGAACGCTGATCGTCATAGACAAGGTAAGCCAGACCCCTGACAAATATCCGAGAAATTCAGCACAGATAAAGAAAAAGAGCCTTTGACAAACACCGGTATATGTGTTATACTAACTATGTTTATGTAAATCATATATACTGTGCATTTCTGTTATCCTCTCTGTACTGTTGAGGATATTCCCGGGGGGGCAACAGAGTAACCGTTACCACGGTTACTCTCTAAAAATGCATAGCATTTTTGGCTTTTTTCAAAAGGGGTACCCCTCAATTATGTTGAAAGGAATGTACAAATGAACAATATATTTGATTCGCACTGTCATTATGATGACCACTGGTTTGATGAGGACAGGGAGGCGGTACTTGAAAGGGTACTGGGCGAAGGCTCGGTGGTGAGCTATGTCAACCACGCAGCAACTGACTATGAATCGGCAATGTTCGGTATAAAAAACGCCGGGAGATTCAAAAATTTTTACACCTCGGTCGGGTTTCACCCCGAATTTGCAAGCGTTCTGCCGCAGGACTGGGAGAACAAGCTCAGAGAGCTGTATGAGCTTGCAGCTGCAACGGGGAAGCTCACGGCGATAGGCGAGATCGGACTTGACTATCACTATGAAGGCTACGACAGGGACAAGGAGATCGAGGTCTTTGATAAGCAGCTGGCGTTTGCAAATGAAAAGGGACTGCCGGTCATCGTACATTCCCGCAACGCTTCGCAGGACACGATGGATCTGCTGAAAAAGCATGGCTCAAGAGGTGTTATACACTGCTTCTCCGGGTCGGCGGAAATGGCAAGGCAGGCGGTCGGAATGGGCTTGTACATCGGCTTTACAGGTGTGCTTGCTTTTGGAAATTCCAAAAAAGCGATCAAGGCTTTGCAGGAGGTCCCGATGGACAGACTGCTGCTGGAGACCGACTGCCCGTATATGGCTCCGCCGCCGTACAGAGGACAAAGGTGTGAAAGCCCGATGATAGCCGAGGTCGTTAAGGTCGTTGCACAGCAAAAAGATCTTAGCGAACAGCAGGTTTGCGATCAGACCTGCGAGAATGCAAAAAGGCTGTACGGGATAAAATAAGTATTCAGATAAAAAGAAGGAACGATAACAATGCTTGAAAAACTCTATATCGTCATACCCTGTTACAACGAGGAGGAAATGCTGCCGATAACCGCAAAAGCGCTGCTGGAAAAAATGCAGACGCTTATCGACGAGCAGAAGATCCACCCTGACAGCAAGGTGATGTTCGTTGATGACGGCTCAAAGGACAAGACCTGGGAGATAATCACCAAGCTGCACTCGATACCATATTTCACAGGAATCAAGCTGTCACGCAACAAGGGTCATCAGAACGCCCTGCTTGCCGGAATGAACACGGCGGTCAACTATGCTGACATCATTGTCTCTATGGACGCTGATCTTCAGGACGACATCAACGCTATCGACGGTTTTCTTGAAAAAAGAGCTGAGGGCTGCGAGATAGTTTACGGTGTGAGAAGCTCACGCAAAAAGGATACAAAATTCAAACGAGGCACAGCTCAGGGCTACTACAAACTGCTTTCGAGAATGGGCGTTGAGATAACCTACAACCACGCTGACTACCGCCTTATGAGCAAACGTGCAGTTCAGGCACTGGGAGAATTCAAGGAGGTCAACCTGTTTTTGCGTGGACTTGTTCCGATGCTCGGATTCAAAACGGATATCGTTGAATACGAGCGAAACGAGCGTCAGGCCGGCGAATCGAAGTATCCGCTGAAAAAAATGATAGGCTTTGCGATAGAGGGCATAACCTCGCTGTCGATCAAGCCGATAAGATTTATAACCTTTCTGGGATTTTTTATCTTCTTCATTTCAATAATCATGCTGATAAAGGTGCTGATAACCTGGGCGATCGGCAACGCTGTCGCAGGCTGGTCAACTATCGTTATCTCGATCTGGGCGATCGGCGGACTTCAGCTTCTGTCGATAGGTATTATCGGCGAATATATCGGCAAGATCTATCTTGAAACCAAGGCACGACCTAAATATATCATTGAAAAAAATCTTGAACAAGGAGAGTAGACTATGGCAGACTTTAACGTAAAAACACCTCAGGAGGATCTTTCAAAGATCGACAATTCCGAGCTTACAAACGCTATCGAAGAGATGAAAAAGGAGTATAGCGATGCCACAAGAGATGCTGTTGTGAACGCAGCTGTTTTCTCAACGACATTCTTTATTCCTGCTATTTTTGACAAATCGACCGAGCTTGTGCAAAACGATCAGCAAAGACTTGAATTTACCGAGCGTCCGAAAGCTCAGTTCGTGCTCATCGAAAATCCGCAGGGGGAAAAGTACCTCCCTGCATTTACCTCCACAGAGCTTCTCAAGGCTTTCAGAGACCGTGACGAGCAGGCTAAAACAAGCCAGTCGTTCGTTATGTCTTTTGCAGACCTCGCAGGCGTCATCGAGTCATTCGGATTTATCCAGGGCTTTGTTATCAACCCGTTTGACCAGAACCTGCCGTTCACCAAGGATTTTATCCAGGCTATCAGAAAAAATCTCGTTGAGCAGATGCAGCAGATGCAGCAGCAGGACAACAGCGAAAAACCCGATATCACCATGACCACCAACAACAGCTGACAATACCATTTTTTGAAATATTACGTTGACAAATTAATAATACTGTGTTATACTTATATCTGTGTAAAAGCAGGTGTAGTGTGCCGCTTTGTTTTTTCAAAAAGGAGACCGATAGCTTATGGCTGATCAGAAAGAACTCGACAGAATGAATCGAGTCGCTGAGTATATCAACAGATACTACGAGTTTGAGGACGCTGTTGATATCAACAAGCAGAATAAGGAATATCTTAAAACATATATCCACGATCCGGACTATGTTGAAAAGAATTTCGATATGAAAAGCAAGGTACTGCGTGGGGTTTGTATCGCTTTTGGTGCCGGTGTCGTTGCTTTTGGCGCAGCATTGCTGTTCTCCAACCTCATTATTGCTGCTGCGATCGGCGGTGCAGTGCTGCTGATAGGCATTATTGCTTCGGTAATGATCTACAAGGCAAAGCTAAAATCTGCACAGCAAGAACAGATCGAGGTCAACAACGGTATCAAGGAGCAGATACAGGTCTGCGAAAGCAGGACCAAGCAGATGGAAAAGCAGCGTGATGATTACAAAAAAGGACTTGAAAAGCGCCTTGACTTTATCACGCCGGATTATATCGGAAGTATCGAAACCCTCAAAGGCTACCTCGTAAACGGAGAGGCTGATACCTGTGAGGACGCTGTGGCTCTGCTGGAACAGAATATGCTGATGAAGAAGATGAGCGACCTGATGACAAAAAGCAGCAGAAAACCGCTTGATATGGACTTCAATCAGCAAAAGGAAAAGTTCGGCGACCCGCTGGCACTCATCAAAAAGAAAAAGAAAAAATAAATGTCAAAAGCCTTGGAAGCTCTCTTCCAAGGCTTTGTTGTTATTATAAATCAGATCCTACCGTTCAAGCCACTAAGGCATAGTAGCAGCTCCGCTGCTAAGGTGTTCTGTCTAAGGGGGAAACCCATAAGGGAGAACAGGACGCCGTGCCCACTTAGATGCAAGAAAACCAGATGTAAGAGGTAAGAGATTTAGCGGCAAGTTTGACCGCTAAACTATCAATTATTATTGATACAAAGCTCGCTCTCTCGTCTAAGGGGGAAACCCATAAGGGAGAACAGGACGCCGTGCCTTACGGCGTGGTGAGCGGACTTTTCTCCCCTCTGTGTTTCCCCC
>CADAHS010000069.1 GCA_902787825.1 uncultured Ruminococcus sp.
GCTTGAAAGCCCTATTCTACAAAAATCATTAAAAGGTTTCTGAAAGGGGTTTGGGGAAAACTCTTCTCCAAAAGAGTTTTCCCCAATTAATTACCGAATTTGCGGCGGCAAATTCTGATTTACCTTATTAACAACACAAAAGTAAAAATGGAATTTCTATTTAATATCGCTGAGGGTCTTGTCAAAGTAGGTGGGATACTCCGGCTCTTTTTTGTATTGATTGATACAGCGTGTGATGAAATAAAATGTCACGAATGCCGCTGCGATCACCACAAGCATGATCGATGCGGTGTCCCACGCTATCAAAGCCGAGGTCAGCATCAGTCCGGCAATAGCTATATAGATCTCCGGTATCCTTTTGAACGCCGCAGCGGCTGCGCCAATAATTATCAGCGGCATAAACACAAGGCTCACACCTATCGGAAGAGCCAGCGTCTTCAAATTCTTATCAAAGCGGTTGATAACGGATGCGTACAAAAGTATAAAGCTTACCAACTCCGCAAACAACGAAGCGCCTGCAAATTCAAGCTTCAGCACACGCATTTTCACACGGCGTGAAGCCATTCGCTCGTTTTCAGCATGAACAATGGCATTGCGCTTTATATCCTCCTCGTTATCTTTACGGCGCTGCACGATCTGCTGCTTATCTGTGACTTCCTTTTGCTTTTTAAATTCCCCGATTATGCTGCGGTACTCTTCGTTTGTGACCGCCCTGACCCACAGATCATTTTGCATATCCACAAAGCCTGCTTCGGTCAGAGCCTTTTCATCATCGCCCTCATCCTTGACCTGATAGATCAGTGCTTTATGCCATACACCGTCAATACGGTAATCGTCAGTAAAGCAGTCTATGCCCTTGTATACACCTTTCATGGTAATTCCCTCAATTCTTTTTATCCGGCTTTGCCGCAGCCTTTGCGATCGCCATCATCAGATCATCACCCTTGTCCCTGCCTGACTGTGCACGTTTCTTTGCCATCGCTATTTCAGCAAACGAACCCCTTTTCATCAACGGTACCCCATCGGTACTGACAGCTGTGCTCTCACGTTCTTCTTTCAGCGAATGAGTAAGCATCACCATCGCCCTTGCAAGCTGCTCTCTTTTCATATCTTCCATACGCTTGTGAGCAATGTACTCATCGCACAGCTTAAAACCCTCGCCAAGCGTACAAGCCTGGTAGCTCTCAAAGATGTGAACAAGCTGGTCGAGTAACTCAGGGCTGCGGTAACATTCGGGTATGACCGACTTGTCAAACGATCTTTCAAACGCCGCAAGCTCATCTCCTGCCCTGACAAGTTCCTGCTGAGCAGTGTCTATCCGGGCTTTGGCTTCAGCGGCAAGTCTGACCTTGCTTTTTCCTCTGATGGACATAACAGCTGAAAACGCCGCAGCCGCCATAAGTATCAGCGCACCCATGACCATAGATGAGGCACTGCCCTTGCCTGATATGATAAAAAAAGCTGCGATCGGTAAAGCGATCACAAAGGCAATATACGGTAATCGTTCTATGAGCTTTGGCTTGGTCAGAGAGTTTTCCGAGCACAGTTTTACACGCTCTTTAGCAGAGACCCGTGCTTTTTGCAGCTGTGCAAGTCTGAGAGTATCCTCACGGTATTTTCTGACTATCGCAAGCTGCTTTCTGGCAGCGACCTTGTCGTGCTCAGTTCGGTCAAGCTCTCTTTCGACCCTTGCGCCGCAAAACTGACAGGTTATCATAAACTGATCCTCTCTGTAATGCAGGTCTGCACCGCAGCTTGGACACTGATATTCTGTCAGATGGATCTTCTCGGCTTTCATATCAGAAGTTTCCCCTCTTCTTTATTCTAAGATACACCTTGTCATCATCAGTGTGGTGGATATATCCGCCGTTTTCAAGCACCACCTTCTGAGAGGCGATATTATCCTTGTTGACCCGAAAATAGAACTCGTCCTCCGGCAGTCTGTCAGCGACCTCTTCTATCAGCAGCTTCAGACCCTTTGTGGCATAGCCCTTGCCACGAAACTCCTCACCTATGTAGTATCCGATATGTCCGCTGCCCTGGACAAGCGACGGACAAAGATAATGGCGAAAACGGAACATTCCGACTATCTCATCATCGTCCCACAGAAAATATATCGTCTCCGGGACATATCCCTGCGGCAGACCTATTGCGCTTTGCGAATCTATCATCGCAGATACAGCGTCCTCAAAATCCTCTCGCTTTGTCCCGTACCAATCATATATAAAGCCGTTCTCATCATGCGGCATCTTCTTTGTAAACTCAAACTCCTTGACCATATCCTTATAATTTGCTTCAAGCAAGTACAGCATACTCACTCCCCCTTTGCTATAATATATCACAACCCTGCCAATATTTCAATAGCATTTGCGTGACAAGTAAATATTTTAGCATAACAGGTCAGACGTGGGCGAAATGCGGTTGACGCAGCAAAGCATATATGTTATAATTCAAGTACTATATCATAACAAGGGGGATCATTAATGAAAAGCAAATTTCTGACACTTGCAGTATGTACGGCCATGATGCTTTCCATGTACGGCTGCTCCGGCAGTTCTTCCTCACAAAGCGATACATCAGGCTCGCAGACAAGCTCTTCACAGACGGAAAGTTCTTCACAGCCGCAAAGCTCATCGCAGAGTGATTCGTCCTCAGAGGGTGAAAAAACACAGCCGACACAGGATCTATATAAGAAATATGCCGAGATGAGCGCAGAGCAGATCGTTGCTTCGCTTTCACTTGAGCAGAAGGTGAACCAGATGGCTCTGCCGCAGATAAGTGCCGTGACTGATGATAAAATGAAGCAGCACTGCTACGGCGGTGTGCTTTCAAAGGTCACTGCGCTGAGCGCAGCCGATTGGCGCAGCACCATTGATACTATACAAAAAAATGCAATAAGCTCCCCGACAGGTATCCCGATCATCTACGGACAGGATCAGGTACACGGCATCTATGTTTGCTATAACTCGGTTATCTTCCCGCACAACATAAACATGGGTGCGGCAAACGATAAGGAGCTTATGTTCAAGGTCGGACAGATAACCGCTGACGAATCAAAGCTCTGCCATACGCTGTGGACATACTCACCATGTATCGCCCAGTCAGTCGATCCACGCTGGGGACGCACATACGAGAGCTACGGCAGCGACCTTGGCAGGATAACAGAGCTTAGCACCTCATTCACCAAGGGATTGCTGGACGGCGGACTGATCGTCTGCGCAAAACACTTCTTTGCCGATGGAAACGTCGGCTATGGCACCGGTGAGCAGGGCAATATAAAGATGCTCATTGACCGTGGCGATGCAACACTGACAGACGCCCAGATAGACGAGCTCCTCAAGGTCTACAAGGCTCAGATAGATGCAGGAGCGCAGACGATAATGATAAGCCACTCTGCTGTCAACGGCGTGAAGATGCACGAGAATAAAAAGTATATCGAAAAGCTTAAAAACGAGCTTGGTTTCAAGGGCTTCATCGTAAGCGACTGGAACTCAGTGCAAAACACCTCTGCCGATTCATATGAGCAGCAGATCATCAACTCTGTCAACGCAGGCATTGATATGTTTATGGAGGTCGATACCGCTGACGAGGTGGTCTCAACTATCATCAAGGCGGTCAATGACGGAAAGATCACGCAGGAGCGTGTTGACGATGCCGCAACGAGGATAATCAAGGTCAAAAAGGACGCAGGCGTTTTCAGCGATCCAATGTTTGAAAAGCTTGAAACCAAGCAGAAAGATGTCGGAAGCGAGGAGTACCGCAAGGTTGCCGAGCAGCTGGTCGAAAAGAGCATGGTGCTTGTCAAGAACGATAACAAGACCCTTCCTCTCAAAAAAGGTATGACCGTTTATGTTACAGGTCCCGCAGCAGACCACGCTCAGGCTCAGTGCGGCGGCTGGACGATCGAATGGAACTCCAGTCCGGAAAAAGATATACAGGGCGTAACTACACTGCTTGCAGGCTTCAAACAGGTTGCAGAAAAGCATGGCATCAAGGTAGTTACGGACAAGAGCGAGGCTTCTGAAGCTGATGTAGTCCTGCTTTGTGTCGGCGAGCAGTCCTATGCCGAGTGGAACGGCGATACACAAGATCTTTCGCTTTGCGGAAAGCTTGGACTTGAAGGCAACAAGGAAGCTATCAAGGAAGCCAAGGACCTCGGAAAGCCTACCGTTGCCTGCATCATCGCAGGAAGGAACGTTATCCTCGACGAGGCGGACAAAAAGGACTGGGACAGCATAGTTATGTGCTACCTGCCCGGCTCCGAGGGACAGGGCGTTGCAAACGTGCTGTGCGGCGACGCTAAGTTCTCAGGTACTCTGCCAAGTCCGTGGTACAGCGATGTAAAACAGATAGGCACGAACGAATGTTGGCTCAAACAGGGCTTCGGGCTTAAATACGAATAATCACTTGTTCTTTTGTGTTGTTAATAAGGTAAATCAGAATTTACGTTTGAGCCACTAAGACTTAGTAGCAGCTCCGCTGCTAAGGGGTTTCGTCTAAGGGGGAAACCTAAGGGAAGACAAGGAAGCCCTGCCTTACGGCGCCGGTACACGGACTTTTCT
>CADAHS010000070.1 GCA_902787825.1 uncultured Ruminococcus sp.
CCACGCCGTAAGGCACGGCGTCCTGTTCTCCCTTATGGGTTTCCCCCTTAGACGAAACCTCTTAGCAGCGGAGCTGCTACTAAGCCTTAGTGGCTCGAATGTAAATTCTGATTTACCGAACTAACCAAATGAAAGCCCGGAGCGGCACAAAGGCGGTTGTCATCTCATACTGATATGCGACGGACACGCGCGCTGCAGCGGCGGCAAATTCTGATTTATATTACAAAATGACTTTGATAACTATATTCTTATTCTACTATATTTTGCAGAATTCGTCAACGGTATTTTTAAAATGCAGGATTACTTGTTGAATTATGCAGTTGTTTTTTGCAAATCCGCCAAAGCGGACACATTTTAACCGCTGTTTTTCGTATTATGTATAAAATTTTGAAATTTTCGCTTTTCCCTCTTGCAAAATCAAAAGCAGTGTGATATAATAAACCTATCGTAATTTTATGTCCGTATTAGATGGCACGGACGGGTTTACGCAATATTTTAAGATGGGAGTTTTTAAGATGGCATTGAAAAACGAGTACCTTCAGAAAGTGTACGAGAACGTTGAGAAGAGAAACCCCGGAGAGAAAGAGTTCCTCCAGGCTGTTTACGAGGTTCTTGAGAGCCTTGTTCCTGTAGCTGACAAGAGACAGGATCTTATTGATGCAGGCGTTTTTGACAGGATCGTTGAGCCTGAGAGACAGGTTATGTTCAGAGTTCCTTGGGTTGACGACAACGGCAAGGTACAGGTAAACAGAGGTTTCAGAGTACAGTTCAACTCAGCTATCGGTCCTTACAAGGGCGGTCTGAGATTCCACCCGACAGTATGCGCATCTGTTATCAAGTTCCTCGGATTTGAGCAGATCTTCAAGAACAGCCTTACAAGCCTTCCTATGGGCGGCGGCAAGGGCGGTTCTGACTTTGACCCACAGGGCAAGTCTGACGCTGAGGTAATGAGATTCTGCCAGAGCTTTATGACAGAGCTTTGCAAGCACATCGGTGCTGACACAGACGTTCCTGCCGGTGACATCGGCGTTGGTGCAAGAGAGATCGGCTACCTGTTCGGTCAGTACAAGAGACTCAGAAACGAGTTCGTTGGCGTGCTCACAGGTAAGGGTATGCAGTACGGCGGATCACTTATCAGACCTGAGGCAACAGGTTTCGGCGCAGTTTACTACACAGTTGAGATGCTCGAGCATTTCGGCGACAGCATCAAGGGCAAGACCTTCGCAGTATCAGGCTTCGGCAACGTTGCTTGGGGTACTATCAAGAAGGTAAACGAGCTTGGCGGTAAGGTAGTTACAATTTCAGGTCCTGACGGCTACATCTATGATGAGGCTGGTATCACAGGCGAAAAGGTTGATTACCTGCTTGAGATGAGAGCTTCATGCAGAAACAGAGCTCAGGATTATGCTGACAAGTTCGGTGTTCCTTTCTTCGCAGGCAAGAAGCCTTGGGAGCAGAAGGTTGACATCGTAATGCCTTGCGCTACTCAGAACGAGGTAACTCTTGAGGACGCTAAGAACATCATCGCTAACGGTGTTAAGTACTATGTTGAGGTTTCAAATATGCCTACAACTGCTGAGGCTGTTACATACCTCAGAGAGAACGGCGCTATCGTTTGTCCTTCTAAGGCTGTTAACGCAGGCGGCGTTGCAGTTTCAGGTCTTGAGATGAGCCAGAACTCCATGAGATACAACTGGACAGCTGAAGAGGTTGACGCTAAGCTGCACCAGATCATGAAGAACATCTTCTCTGCTTCCGTAGAGGCTGCTCACGAGTACGGTCTTGGTGATGACCTCATCGCAGGTGCTAACATCGCAGGCTTCCTGAAGGTAGCTGAGGCTATGAAGGCTCAGGGCGTTGTTTGATAAAAACTTCTATCTATAATATAAGAGGCTGCTGTAAAAAGCAGTCTCTTTTTTGTTGCAAATCTGCTGAAAATATGTTATAATGCTTTCAGCAAGGAGATGATACGCATGAACATCATCGGACATTTCAAAACTATTACCACCCACCGTCACGCTGTTATCAGAAACTGCTTCAAGGCGGGTATCGGCTTTCAGGGGCTTTTCCACGATCTATCAAAGTATATGCCAAGCGAGTTTTTCTACGGCTGCAAATTCTATCAGGGCACTCGCTCACCTAACGAGGGAGAACGTGAGGACCACGGGTTTTCATATGCGTGGATGCATCACAAGGGCAGAAACAAGCACCACTTTGAATACTGGACAGACTACAATCCAAAAACAAGAAAAATGGAGCCTGTCAAGATGCCGCTTCGCTACGTCAAGGAAATGTTCTGCGACAGAGTTGCGGCAAGCAAGATATACATGAAAGAGAACTACACCGATTCAAGTCCTTTGGAGTATTACAGCAGGGCTAAGGGCATCAGGGTAATTCACCCGGAAACTGCGGCGCTGATCGAAAAGCTGCTGACTATGCTTGCACAAAGGGGCGAGGACAGGACGTTTGCATACATCAGGCGGCTGAAGAAATACTGAAAGAGATAAACTGACAGGCAATGATCGTATAACGTAAACAGGGGAGACCGGAGAATGTTATGACAGATCTGAACTGCATTCTTGCAGGACTGGCGAGGCTGCTTGGTCCGATCGTGATAATGCTTTTGTGGCGTAAAAGAACAAAGGCACGGCTGCTGCCGGCAGTGGTCGCACTGGCTTTGTGTTTCCCTGTTTTTATGCTTGCAAATGCAATACGCTCGGGATTTGATTACAGCTCGTCGATCTCATTTTATATTCAGCAGGGCTTGCTGTACGCAATCTTTGAAGAAACTGCAAAATACATTGCTATGCGCTTTATCCTCAGCGACTATGACGAATGCAGGGACGCTGTGACTTACAGCATAGGTCACGGAGCATATGAAGATCTTGGCGGGGGGGTGTCCTGCTTTAAACTTATCGGCAAAGGGATTGCACACCCGATGATTTTTCCGCTTAATTTCTGGGCTTTGTTTGAGGGGACGATATCGGGTGCGGCATCGTGCATTATGATACTGTACGGTATCAGGACTGACAAAGCAAGGATAATGCTCCCGCTGGCGATAGTTTTTCACGCTGTCAGCAGTGTGGTAATGAACGTTTTCATTGAGCTTGCTGCGGTGATTATTTCAACGCTGCTGACCGGCATAAAGGTTTACATCGCTTTACGCTGCCGGGAAGCAATGCAGATACCTGAAATGAACGTTGATGAGACCTGACAGCGGCTTTGATCTCCTGACTGATGCAGGAGATCTTTTGTATCCTGATATAAGTCTTAAAAAAAGCTTAAAACCCTTAAAAGAGTGTTTATACGCCGTTTTCTGCATTGACATCAGTTCTGTTAAGTGCTATAATCAGCTCGAAGCAGGTGAAGGGATCTGCACGGTAAGACAAGAGAAAAATATCGGGGAGATAAAAAAATGGACAGAGCAATAGCAAAAGTCGGCTCGGCAGTTGTAACGGTGACAGTATTTATGTTCGCACTGTTTCTGCTTATCAACTATTCTTTGGGTGGTTACTTCGTGTGTCTTATCCTGCCGGTAGGATTCATAATGATGACGGCAGGTTTTCAAGGCGAGTGCGAGAGTGACCGAAAGGTTGCTGCGAATATCGGTATGGCACTTGCAGCGGTGTACGCCGTGTTTATTATGCTTGTCTACTTTACACAGCTGACCACGGTAAACAACGAACAGCTGAATGAACAGGCATCAAAGCTTTTAAAGTTCAACAGTTTCGGACTTATCTTCAACTTTGACCTGCTAGGCTACGGTGTAATGGCGCTTTCGACTTTCTTCACGGGGCTTGCGATGAAGCCCAAGAGCAAGGCGGACAAGTGGCTCAGGGCACTTATGATGATACACGGAGTGTTCTATCTCAGCTGCACGTTTATGCCGATGACGGGAATGTTCTCGAAAATGTCGTCCGGCGGCAACGGTCTTGGCGGAAGGCTTGCACTTGTTGCATGGTGCGTTTATTTTCTGCCCATCGGTATACTTGCGTTCATGCATTTTGGCAGGCAGGAGAAATAAGCCGCAGCACTTGTTTGATAAAATGCGGCAAAAGGGCTTGACAATCGGGAAAAGATGTGATATAATTATAAGGCTGTCAGAATGACGGCATACAATGATAGCTACATAGAACTACTGTCTAAACTGAAATGATGGGCTTCTATGAGTCATAATTTTAGTTTAAAAGGAGGTTTTTGCAATGAGAGAGGGCATTCACCCGAACTACGAGGAGACAACTATTACCTGCGCTTGCGGTAACGTTATCAAGACTCGTTCCACAAAGAAGGACATCAAGGTAGAAATCTGCTCAAAGTGTCATCCTTTCTACACAGGAAAGCAGAAGCTTGTTGATACAGGCGGACGTGTTGACAGATTCAAGAAGAAGTTCAACCTTGACTAATTTATTGCACTATTGCACACAAGAGCGGATAGATTGTCTATCCGCTCTTTTTGTGCAACGAAAACCCCCAGCTATGCTGGGGGTTCAAAAAAGCTTTAGCTATGAGTAGAAAAACAAAACCTCCTATGATAGAATAAGAGTAGGTCTGC
>CADAHS010000071.1 GCA_902787825.1 uncultured Ruminococcus sp.
CTCAAAGTATTTCCAAGGGTTTCGTTTCGTTTATTGTTCAATTTTCAAGATACCGGGGCACCCCCTCTCGGAGAGTGCCTAATTATTATATCACGCCAGTTGCGCTTTGTCAACACCAATTTCAAATTTATTTTTAAACAATTTGTTAAATCAACTTATGCGTTTTCTGTCTAAGCGCCGCAGCGGCGGCATGACATATGCATACCGCCGCTATTGTACGAGGCATTGAACATCGAGCTTTGCCCGGGTCAGTTCTATAAGCTTCTGTGGGTCGTCCTCATACTCAAGATATGTCTTGGGATACTCGTGGCGTATCTGCCGGCAGACCCCCAATATATCGGCTTTTTCGCCTTGTTCTATTTTCTCATATATTTCATCGAACTGCCTTTGCAGCACCTCTTTGACCTTTTGGGAAACCTCCTGCGGTTGGTACTCTGTCACGATGTCCTTGACCTTTTGCACTACCACGGTCAGCTCGGCATTAAAAACAAGCCGTCCGTTTTCGGTGTTGATACGTCGTCCTCGTGATTTCACCGTTAACTGAACACTGCTTTTTCCACCTTGAAGTGTGAGTGCAAGAACAGCTTGTTTGCACTTGCCGTGAAGCAGACAAAACCCTGCACAATTATCCGGGGAAAGCTCGGTCGGAAGCACCTTTCCGCCGCTTATCACTGCTGTTGAAACAAGTTCAAGCGCAGGCTTATTGCTTTGCTTTTTTTCCGGCTCTTCTCCTTTCGCATTAGCCCTGAGCACGGGTACCGCAACGCTGCTCGTATTATTTGAATTCTTGAAAAAATCAAGCAGCGTACATTTGACAGACCTTGCTTTTTCTTCATTTTTATCTATCACTGCCGTATAATTCTCGGTCGAAAGCGCAGAGTTTGTAAGCTGAAGCTCCATAAGTTCCTTTGCGGTCGTGTCGCTCAGACAGATGCTCACGCCGAGGTAAACGGTCTTGTCTTTCAGGCAGAACTCAAACAGCCTTTTGGGGTCTGAAAAATCAACGCTCCTGCCAAAGCAGATCAGCTGCAAATGCCCAAGAAACACAGTTTTGCCCTTAGTCGTTTCACAATGCTCCAACGCCTGAGCGATCGTTTTTCCTTTTCCTCCAACGACCTCGATATTGCTCTTGGTTATATCGACAGGTGTATCAGACCCTGCGCCAGAGGGTTTAAAAGCCTGGATAGTGACGCTGTATTCACCGTTCTCATAGTCCACTCCCATTGCGTGACAAAGCAGCTTTTGCTGGATCTCGACCGTGTGAGAATGTCCTGAGAGCACAAAAATACTTATCGCCGCAACGCAGAAGAATATCACAAATATGCCAAATCTACTTACTCTCATCACTCATTCTCCTATTCTTGCGAAGCAGTGCGACCGCAAGCGGGATAATCGCTGCGACCGCTATTATCAGCAGCGGTGGTTCACGCAGGTATGCTATGCTTTTCCAACGCCGCTGTGAAAGCACTATGATCGTCGCCGCAGCCGGTATTATCGCAGTGATCGTCGCTGAGCGCCTTGATAATCTGCCCGATAGCTTTTGCAGACACCTTGCGAAGCAGTGCAGCATCACAGCGATCCTCAGCACTGCCATTATAGTCCACACCGACATAAATCCTGCGTCGTAACGCTCTATCACCGAAGAATTTGCATAACAGGACAGATAGAAAAAAGGCATATCCGTTTCGACTGCAAGCTCGCCAAGCACAAGCGTCACAAAAGCCATCACGACCTCAAGTATTACGATTTTTATTGCAATATAACCATATGCTGCCTTAGCCTTTGAACCCCTGACATCGCCGAGAAGAAAAACAAGCATAACAAGTTCACGGTTTCTGATAAGCTCCCATTTTGCATCTTTAATAATAGTACTTCCAATGTCACGCTGCGCAAGGTGAAAGTTCGTGAGATCCGGCTGGGTCACTGTGCTCAGAAGCAGCACCGATGTAAATACTGCAAACAGCGCAAACATTATCCCTGCGCACTTACCCAGCACTTGTGACGACATCAGTCCGAGATATGCCGCAACTCCGACAGCGCATATCACCACAGGGATACGAGAGATCTGATCGGAGAAATACTGATCTGAAAAATATGCAAAGTTCCCCGTTGTCACAAAAATATCCCATGCAAAATATGCAAGAAAAAAGCACGTCACGACTCTTCCCATCGCCGCGCTCCTTGCCGCAGCTATCTCGCATAATCCCATTTCACGCTTTTGGCAAACGGCCACTGCGGGGATCAGCAGGATCGTCTGGAACGCACCCGAAAGCAGGATACCCACCATAAAGATCAGAGTGTTGCTGTGCGTGTACGGGAAATATGTCATCATCGAAAAGCACCTTGCACACACCATAAGAACTGCAAGCTGCAGCGGTCTGAGCTTGTTCATCGCTTCACCTCTCACGAAATCTTTCAACAGTATCCTGATTTTGTGCGTAACGGTGGAAACCCTGTCTGAATACAGCATTGCCCGCACGATCTTTAAAAAACGGCGAGATCGGCGCAAGATACGACACCGAAAGCTCGTCCATAGCGCAGATATTTGCAGTGAACAGCACCGTGCACACTGCGAGTCCGAAAAGGCCTGCCGTGCTGCCTGCAACGATATATATAAGCCTTAATACTGATATCTGCTGATCGAGCTGAGGTATCACGAACGCTGATGTTGCAGTTATTCCCACGACTATCAATAAAGGCACCGAAATAAGTCCGCTTTTGACCGCAGCATCACCGACTATCAGTCCGCCGACTATTGAAACTGCTCCGCCAACAGATTTCGGAAGCCTTATCCCGGCTTCACGCATTATCTCAAACATAACCACCAGAAGTGTCATCTCCACTGCCAACGGGAACGGCGTTGCTTCCTCTGAAACATACAGATTCAGCAGCAGCTTCAGCGTGAACGCCTCCGGGTGATACATCACCAGTGCAAGGTACAGCCCCGGCAATGCGACCGCAAGAATGAATGCAAAGTATTTCAGCCAGCGTATAAATGTTGCATAGTACGCTTTTGTGCAAAGGTCGTCCATAGTCTGAAAGCTGTCCATAAACAGCGACGGGCAGACAAGACAAAACGGAGAACCGTCTACCAGTACGCATATTCTTCCCTCGTTAAGCCGCACACAGGTCATATCAGGACGCTGTGTCGTCATAACAGAGCTGAAAAAAGATTTACGGTAGCTGCTGTCAACAAAAGGCTCGACATAACCGCTTGAAAGCACCGTGTCAAGACGTATTTTTTCAAGCCGTGAACGCACAGTGCGAACCATTTCCGGGTCAGCCCTGTCGGTCAGATACATCATACATACATCAGTTTCCGAAAGCTCCCCACAGCTGAGCATCTCAAATTTGAGCGTTGGTGTCTTCATTCGTCTTCGCACAAGCGAGAGATTATTTCGTATGACTTCGTTAAAGCTGTCCTGCGAGCCCCTCACCGTCTGCTCGCTGTCAGGTGTGGAAACACTGCGCTTCTCAAAGCCCTGTATCCCCAGCGCAACACACTTTGAAACACCGTCAACAAGGATTATGCAAAACCCGGAAAACAGCATAGTAAAGATATCTTTGTATGTGTTGAGCGTTTTTCTCTGCGTGGAAAGAAGGCTCTTTTTCGTTAGAAATGAAAATACTCCGTCGGGACTGTCGCAGTACCTCAAAGACATCAGCGGCTGAAAGACAAGCTCCGACATAGAAGAGGTCGAGACCATTCCCTCAATAGTCAGCACACAGCATCTTATCCCACACACCTCGACGTTCATTATGTTAAGATCTGTCGTGTCAGAACACTTGCAGCGTATCTGTGACAGTGTTTCATCTATTTCAGCCGAGATCACAGCCGAAAATTCATTTTCATTGCCCATTTTTATCCCTCCGTTTGTTTTCTGTTTTATTGTTTGCTATGCAAGCCTGATTATTCTGCAAAAATAAAATTGTACAAAAGGGGTTGCATTTTCATTTCAAATCGGGTATAATATTCACGGAAGTAAAAACATTAAAGCCACAGGAGGTATACAAAATGGCATTTGAAGTTACTAAAGATACGATCATCGGCGATATTATGGATCACGACGAAAGCGTTGCTCCTTATTTTACTGAAATGGGTATGCACTGCCTTTATTGCCCTTCCGCAAGAGGTGAAACCCTTGAGGAAGCCTGCGAGGTGCACGGCGTGAACGCTGATGAAATGGTCAAAAAGATCAACGCACATCTTTCAAAGTAAAACACAAACCGCCGCAGCTATCGTTACGGCGGTTTTCTTTGATACAAACTATAATCTAAATCAGAATTTGCCGCAGTTGCGGCGTGCGTGTCCGTCGCATATTTGGTGAGTAATCGGGCTGGAACTCTTTGGAAAGAGTTCCCCCCGAGCCCCCCTCAGAAACTTTTTAATGATTTTTGGAATTTGGGCATTAAGCCCAAATT
>CADAHS010000072.1 GCA_902787825.1 uncultured Ruminococcus sp.
GGCGTAGAACCTGCCGAAATGTTGGTGTCAACCGATACCTTCTGCAATGCCGTTGAGATAAGCGAATACTTCCGTGAACAGGCAGAATACGCATATAGTACAGGAGAGGTTGACTACGCAACGATAAAGGCAGAGAGGGTACTGGAAAAGATAAAGTCCAAGTACATAAAGAAGATACGGCAGAATGAGTTATATAGGCTTTGTCGCTGTACCATGTTTACGAGTGCAAGGGACTTTAATGAAACAATGGAAATGCTTGAAGATTACGGCTATGTACAGCGAATAGAAAGCCGTGGAGCAAACAATAAACGTGTGACTGAAATATTGGTCAACCCGAATATCTGATTTTGAGAATCATGAACTTTGCACATTTTGCACACTTTGACTTGCAAAATGCGCAAAATGCTCAAAATCCATAAAACTGAAATTACAATTGAAAAGGAGATATTATTATGACAGAAGAAAGAAAAGACGCAATCATCGAACAGATCGCAAAGCTTATCACAGCAGTAGCATACGACGTTGAGCCTGACGAAGTCCCCAACCTTTCGGGCAGAGAGGAAGTCGTACCCCCTGCAATGCCCAGACACAAGTCCAATGTGGAAATGCTCACCATAAAGGAATGCGCTGCACTTGTTGACGGTTTGTCAGAGCATACCGTCAGACAGCTTGTGAAGCAGGAGAAAGTCTCATACATCCGCACAGGCGCAGGCCACAACGGAAAGATATTAGTGAGCAAAGCGAGCTTGTTAAAATATCTTGATATCCTGTGAACACAAAACAATCAGCCCTGCCGGGGACGGCAGGGCGAAGCCTGAAAAATCGGATATTGGGATAGCTTTGGATTCTTCAGTTAGACCGGCAAAGAAAAGTCAACACCCAAAAACGTAAAAAAATCGTGAACGACAACAGCTTTATCGCATGACAAATCAGACCGCACTTTTGCAAAGAAAAAGCACAGCCTGTTTCATATATTCATATCTCATCAGTCATGCAGACAGCCCGAGCATACGATTTTTCTCAAAGATAAGCCGTTCATGCTCCTCGGGTGTCCGCAGCTCAAACGGCTTCCGGTCTCTTAAAACCGCAAAGATGATATGCACCAGCTTTCGCATCACGGCACATAGTGCGGTCTTCTTTTCTTTGTACTCACACTTGTTTTTGTAATACTCTGCCAGCACAGGATTTACGTATGTGCCGTTTTTTTGCTTGAATGCGTTTTTAACTGCAACCATACTTATGACTCTTCTGAGATATGACGAGCCTCTTTTGGACAGCTTTGTTCTTGTGCCGTTGAATTTACCGGACTGCCGCTGTGCAGGATCCAATCCAAAGTATGCTGTGAGCTGCTTGGCATTTGAAAACAAAGATATATCACCTATCTCCGCAAGCAGAGCAGCTGCCGAATGGTCTCCCACACCGGGAATGCTTTTTAGCAGATCGGTCTGTTCTTTAAGATGATCATTGTTCTTGATCAGCTCAGCTATCTCTGCATCTGCTTTGTTAAGACTCTCCTGAAGCTGGTGAATGATAGCTATTAGCGCAGGGATAAGTATCTCGTCCTCGGGCCGATCAAGTCCTATCTTCAATGCTGTTTCGGCTGCTGATTTAAGATTTTTTACTCTCGGCTTTGCATAGCATACACCTTTCCGAGATGCTTTTGACATAAGCTCGATAAGTTCATCATCACTTGCTGAAAGGACAGCTGCAGGGGTGGGATATTTCTCTAAAACCGCAAGAGGTGTCTTTCCTTTCAGTTTGCTGAACACTTCTTCAAACCCGGGAAATGACTGCTCAACACAGGCCCTTAGCCTGATGATATGATCTGCTATGTCATCGGTGAGGGTCATATGAAATCTGCTGAGCGAACGAAGCTGTGAAAGCACTCCCTCGGGGAGATTTGATGCTTTCAGCTTACCAAGTCTGTAAAGATATGCAAGCCGATATGCATCTACTTTATCGTTCTTGATGTTTCGGATATCTACGTTCTTGATACTTCCGCTTTGTATCGGATTGATGACCATTACGGTATACCCATTATCAACAAGCTGCTTGTAAAGTATACGATGATAGTGCGCAGTTGCCTCCATGATGCACACAGGCTTTGCATCGAGTTCGGAACAGGTGACAGATAACATATTCAGAAATTTGTTCATCGAATCAAGGGTATGCTTGACCACGCCTCGTCTTACAACCCTATTGTCAGTATCAAGTATGCAGTAATCGCTTTTATCTTTGCTGACATCAATACCCATCACAGGAATAGTCTGCGGATACATTTTTGCTTTCAAATTATTACCTCCTTTAGTTTTGAGGCCGAACGTTTTTCACAAAGACCGCTATGCTGGCAAAGAATAGGAGCAGACAGACCAAAAGCTGTACCCGACCGGCTGAAAGAACGAATTCCTTATGAAACGACCGCTTAGTCTAACGTAAGAGCATTCCCGAAAAAACAGGCGCCCGGCAAGTAGATAAAGCATGGCAGCCTCACATTATGGTAGTTTCATTTTACCATAAATCTTCGGTCGGGTGCAATGTTTTGATTTACCAACCTTTTTGTGGTGCTTTGTTGTTGGTTGGTAATTACATTATACCAGCAAGCATAGATTTTTCCGTACACCGGAAAAATCCGTACACCGATTTTGCGCCATCCCCGCAAAATCGTCGTTTAGGGAACCCGTCGCCCTAAACCTTAGCCCTCATTTGAGGGCACATCATATAAAACAAAAAAACGAAAGGATTGATCATTATAGCAAGAAAATACAAACAAGTCCACCGCAAGGAACTGACATTTGATCTATCGGATTGGGAGAAGATCAAGCGCAGGGCTGAGGCGTGCCATACCGATACGACGAAGTATCTCCGCACGATGATATTGGAAAAGCAGCCAGTCTTTTACGATATGAAAGAGATCGCACCTCTTATAAACGGAATGCGCATTATCTCCCGGAATATCAATCAAGTCGCTAAGAAAGCGAACGAAACGAATAACATCTACGCAGAGGATGTTGAGATCTTACGAAAGGAGGTGAGCGAGCTATCCCGTACTGTAAATGTATCGCTATCCACACTACTGTCAAGACAAGTTTGAGGTACATTCTCGACCCGGACAAGACCGAATCGCTGCTCTACACGACCTCCATAAACTGTATGACGGATGCTGAATCGGCCTGCGATCAGATGGGGCTTGTTTACAACCAATTCGCCCGCGACCACTTTGATAGCCCTCCGCCGTTGGAGGGTAAGGGATCGGTGAAAGCTCTTCACTATATCCAGTCGTTCTCGCCGGATGATAATGTCACGCCGGAGCTTGCCCACAGGATCGCTATGACGATGGTCAGAAAGAATTTTGGTGATGATGCTCAGGCGGTCATTGCGACACACGTTGATAAGGATCACCTGCACTCGAATATCATCGTATGTTCCTACTCGCTGTTAGGTCAGAAGTATTACGCTAACAAAGAGTCGCTGCGACAGTTCCGACATAACTCGGACGGGGTGTGTAAGGCTTTCGGTATTGACATTCACCCGAATCTCACAGGCAAGGGACGATCAGTCGATCGCTATGAGTGGGAGCAGCGTCAGAAAGGCACCTCTTGGAAAGAACAGATCAGGCAGGCTATCGACGAGTTGATAGGGTCGGTCAATTCTCTCGATGAGCTGTTGCAGGCTCTTGAAGAACGTGGGTATGAAGTCAAGCGTGGGAAGTACATCTCGATAAAAGCACCGGGACAGGAACGGTTCGTCCGCACTAAAACGCTCGGAGAGGAGTACACCGAAGAAAGCCTTAATACTCGCATATTATATAAAGATATAGGGGCTGGGTCAACACCTATGCAGGACGAGCCGTCGCAGTTAAGGGCTGCTTATGTTGCTGTTATCGGTGATGTTCGCATACTTGCAGAGCAGCGAAAAAAGGTGCCTCGCAAGCGGATTATTACTGCGGAATACTCCGCCGATAATGATCTTGATGTGTACAAGCTCTCGGCGCAGCTATCAGTTATCAACAAAAACAATATCAGTTCTATCGGTGAGCTGGAGGGACAAGTCTCTCGCCGTAAAGATTTCTATGATAAGCAAAGGGGCGAAATAAACGACCTTATCGAAGAACACAACCGACTTGTGTCCTTGCTTGAACAGGCTCAGGAGTTTTATGAGCTGTCAAAGAAGGATGAGTTGTCCGATACCGAAAAGCTGCGAAAGGCTGTTTGCAAACAGGCAATGGAAAGAAATGATATTCTGAACTCAGCAGATGTTGACACCCTGCGCAGGAACTTGAACAGTTTATCCAAGAGAATAAGCGGTATGAAGGAGAGTCTTGGAAAATGTCGTCAACAGTATGAGGTGTACTCCGACATAAGAGATACATATTATAAGATCTCAAAGG
>CADAHS010000073.1 GCA_902787825.1 uncultured Ruminococcus sp.
TCGACAATGGAATTGTTTCTGACTGAACTTGTGACGATTATGTTTCGGAATGACTGTTTGTAGTTCTCCATATCCTGTACACCTATTTCTTCTTTTGCACCCAGGAACGCAAGCAGGAAGTCGAAGCCTATCATCAAATGCGCGAGAGTATCGGGAACTCTTGTGTGGAAGTTATCGCACCTTGCAGACAGTTCCGCTGTTATTTCGGTGCGGTATTTTTTGAATGTATCTGACAAGCCCTGCACGAAAGTATTTTCATCGCAGAGATATGTTTCGCGCAGCCAGTCAACGTAGCTGTGCATTATCGACGCAAGCACTCCGTCCGCTGCAAGCTGCTGATACTCAGTCATCAATGCAAGATCTATGTCATCAGATTTCATTTCGACAATGAAGTAGCGCGCGAGACCGCTCTGCGATATCTCGGGAACGTACTCCGCAGTGACAAGACACATACCTGTCGGCGGACGCGACGGCTGCAATTCGATTTTACTGTTCAGCCTCGCGCGACCAATACGGTCACCGTAGAAGCGTGCAAGATTTTGCGCAGTGCTTTTCATCTCAGAGTCGCCGTACACTCCGTTTGGGTGCAGGTCGTCCACACAAGTGATAACGTCCTTCAGCAAATAGATGTTGCTGAGAATGCTGTTCGCTGTATCATGGAACGACATCGGCAGAGTGCTTGCAGTGAAGCTGCCGAAGAACGAACACATCAGCGCAGCAGTTGTGGATTTGCGCGTACCTGTTTTGCCGACCAGTGCAGTTATGAACTTCGGTTCGCAGCTCGCCGCTTTAAGGAAGTGTTCCAGCGGAGACAGAAACGTCACCGCCAACAGCGGAAGCATAACTCTCTGGGGAAGCAGACCGTTTTCGAGCAGTGCTGTGAGATAGAACAGCTTGTCCGCACTTGCACTTCCGCTCCAGTTATATGCGTTCAGCTTGCCTTGCAGCTCCACAGTGAACTGACTATCCGCAGACGGTATCAGGAACTCATACCGCTCATCGATTTGCCGCCATCCCGTCTGACTGTACACAGTTCTGAACTCAACGTCAGCCTTTGTACTCATAATTGCATGACGTATCTTGCCGAGCGTATTGTTTGCAGGCGAATATGAACCCAGCGAGCCCCACTTCTCTATGAGCCATTTCATGCTGCTCATCTCGTCTGCGGTGACAGTTACCGTCGGCATTGTTGTTCCGTTGGAATGTACTGCTCCGACCTCGAACGCTTTGCGGCACTCACTTCCGTCATCGAATGTTATCTCAGATTTCAGCACGGGAACGTAATCGCACAGCCTGACCATTGTGACCTTCCCCTTTCTCTCGACCGTTTCGTAAAGACAGCCGTCTTTGACACAGTACGGCTCGTTGTAAATGTTGTTGTCGTAGTTTTCGGTCATTCTATCATCCTTTCTAACTCGCTCTATTTGCCCTCAGAACTGCTCCGAGAGCTCATGTGGTGTAGTTATCTCTCCTTTCTCCGCAGGGCGGCACAAACCGCGCACAAACGCGCGACACGGCGTCCTGCCTCGATTATTTTACTAACAAACTACCAAGCACGGTCAAAGCACGAGATACAGAGCTTTTCCGGCGTTAGCAATTTACTATCGCCGAACTAACAACTACCGATCTTACTATCGGCAGAAGTAAAGATATATCGGCGCTAGGACCTGCCCGTTAGCAAGTTAGCAATTGTTTTGTGTGGGACCTTGCGCAGTACCGTTCCTTTCGCGGCGCACTTAACTGCTGTGTTATCACTCCTGCGCAGGATATTTAATTTTCAAGATACTATGTCCCCCTACTTATAAAGGACTGGGAGAGGCGTTTTGATAAGCCTTTCCAGCAAATTTTTCAGAAAATTTTCCATTTCTGAAAATTGCCCTCTACTTATAAGGGAATGGGAAGGGCGTTTTGCACAGTCTTTTTGTAAAATTTTGTACAACTGCACAAGCACCGTATTATTTGTCCCTCTACTTATAGGGAACTGGGAGAGCCCTTTTGGCAACCATTTTCATAATAATTTCATATTATTTTGTAGAGGTGCATAATTGCCGGCTTATGAATGTTCCTATTTTTATCGCCTCATATAGTAGCCGTTAGGAAGGACTGTTTTGTCCGACATTTTTCAAACTTTGTATGATTACACAAGTTTGAGCAAATAATACGGCTCTGCTTTTATGTCCTTCATAAAGTAGCCGCTGAGAGAGGGACTTTTTGGCAATGATTTTGAAACTTTGTATAACTGCACAAACATCAACTGTTTTTCTAATCTATGTATCGTCAAACTAACAGCTAACAAGTTTGCTATCGGCGGAATTGGTGATATACCGCCACTCAGACCTGCTTGGTAGCAAGTTAGCAATTATTTTACAGGAGCCCTTGCGCAGTACCGTTCCTTTCATTCCGTCTTGTGTGACGAGAGAGAAGTATTTCACAGCTTGATGCGCTAAGCCCCGAAGGGTGTCCCTTCAGCCGACTTCGCAGGCTACTGTATGCGAACCGTTGCTTTACGGCTTGGTAGCCAAACTTGCTGAGGACACTCTGCGGAACTATTGCGGCGCACTTAACTGCTGTGTTATCACTCCTGCGCAGGATATTCAATTGTCAAGATTCTATGCCCCTCTACTTATAAAGAACTGGGAGAGGCATTTTGTAGCCCTGTTTTTCAAAACTTTGTGACTATGCACAAGCCGATGCATATGGCGGCTTTTTATTTTGCCCTCTACTTATAAGGGAATGGGAGAAGGTGTTTTGAAGTCTGACCAAAAAAGTTTGGATAGCTGCACAAATCACGACCAATATGTGCCGATTATTTTACCCTCTACTTATAGGGGAATGGGAGATGCATTTTGATAACCTATTTCACACAACTTTCATTTTAATTTGTAGAGGTGCATAAAAGCCGGCTGAATAAAACTCGCGTTTTTATCGTTGCCTTATTGTCGCCGATGAGGAGGACGCCTTTCAATACCCTCTACTTATAGAGAACTGGGAAAGCCGTTTTGCACAGTCGTTTTTCAAATCTTTGGATAAACGCACAAAAAACAGCACCTGCAATTGTGTATGTTGCAGGTGCTGTGTAATTATGCGTTCATGATGCATTAGAATAATTATACTACGATAAAAAGGTCAATCGGCGGAAAGAAAAAGCCCTCACTTCTGAGAGCTTTTCTCATATTACTTTGTTCCAGCCTGATATTCCATTTCTATGCCAATTCTTGTGTGCTTCGGACTTAGCTCCTTATATGTCCTTATAATCAGGAACAAAGCGACTGCAAAGGTCAGAATATCTGACACAGGCATTGAATACAGCACTCCGTCAAGTCCGAAGAATATAGGCAGGAGAAGTGCAAAGCCCACACCGAAAACGATCTCTCTTATCATTGAGAGTACAGTCGATTCCACAGCCTTTCCCATAGCTTTCAGGAAGATAAAGCAAGCCTTGTTCACGCAGGCGAATATCATCATACAAAGATAGATGCGGAAAGCGTGCACCGCAAAATCGGTATAATAACTGCTCTCGTTCGCAGCTCCGAATATGCCGATAAGCTGACGTGGGAAGAATTCCACAAAGATCAGGGCTACTGCACCGACTGATGCTTCCGCTGTCAAGAGGTTGGTGAACAGCTCACGCACACGGCTTTTCAGCCCTGCGCCCATATTGAAGCCGACGATTGGGATACAGCCTGCCGCCATACCTACTACGATTGAAATGACGATCTGAAAGAACTTCATTACGATGCCGACTACCGCCATAGGTATCTGCGCATACTGCTCCTGCCCGAAAATGCTGTCCATTGCACCGTATTTGCGTATCATATTATTGATAACTGCCATTGCTGCCACAAGTGAGATCTGCGAGAGAAAGCTGGTAAGTCCAAGTGTCAACGTTTTGCGGATAATAGTGCTTTCGGACTTAAAGTCAGCCTTTGCTGGCTTGACGAGCTTCATATGACAGAGATACCATATCGCAAGCACCGCTGTCACGACCTGTCCGATGACAGTTGCGACTGCTGCACCCATCATACCCCACCTGAAAGCGAAAATGAATATCGGATCGAGTATCATATTCAATACCGCGCCTGCGAGTGTGGAGATCATGGCAAACTTCGGACTGCCGTCGGCACGGATAACAGGGTTCATAGCCTGACCGAACATATAGAACGGGATTCCAAGCGAGATATAGAAGAAGTATTCCTTTGAGTGGCGGAATGTTTCTTCATTTACCGTACCGCCGAACATTGCAATAATGCCGTCGCTGAAAATAAGATATACGGCACAGATGATCAGGCTGCTCATAATCGTCATAAGGACGGAGTTCCCGACACTTTTCCTTGCCTTGTCCGGTTCGCCCTTTCCGAGACTCAGGCTGACAAAGGCACAGCAGCCGTCACCGATCATCACGGCAATAGCAAGAGCTATGACAGTCAGTGGGAATACCACCGTATTTGCGGCGTTTCCGTAAGAGCCGAGATAGCTTGCGTTTGCAATGAATATCTGGTCAACGATGTTGTAAAGCGCCCCGACAAGCAGAGAAATGATGCAGGGAACGGCGTACTTTTTCATCAGTCTGCCCACAGGCTCACGCCCTAAGAATTGATTTGCGGTTTGTTCCATTTGATTTCCTCCTAAAAAATACAGCGTGAAGCTATAAGCCGGAATTACGCTTAAAGCCACACGCTGTTTTTGATGATATGAAATTGTATCAGTCGAGATAAGAGCCGACAGGAGCAGCGTTGTACTGCTTGATGATCTTCATGATAACAGAGCCGTCAGGCTGTTCTGTTTCCTCAACGATCTTGTATTTAGTCTTGTTTTTATCAAGTCCCGCCTTGTACTTTTCAATCTCGTCTTTAACGAGCTTTACGGCGTAGTCATGACCGACATCTTCCTTGAGCATAAAATGAAGTGTCTGGCAGATACACGCTTCTTTGATCCTTTTCACTATGATCTACCTCCATAAAAAATAAAACGAGCAGCAATAACCGGACTTACGCAGATTGCTACTCGTTATATATTTATCATATCACATTTTCAGCTTTTGTGCAAAGGGCATTTTGCACAAAGTTAACGCCTTTACAGCCTGCGTTGTTTCGGCTTTTCTTCTGAACACTGCTTTGAAGCACGTTCTGATCAGCGGCTGGATAAAGAAAAGCTGAGAGAAGAATGCGAACGGGAAATTGAAGCAGACGAGCTTTATCCAATTGGCAAGGAGCGTCAATACATTGAAGCCTGCATACCTAACGAAAACAATCCTTGAAGAGTTTCATAATTCATGCATAAATAATGACTCTAAATCTTACTTGAATTATTATTAATACCTCTGCAACTGCTGAGACAGAATATAAAACAAATACTCAACATCAATACTACTATTCTTTTCATAACTTTTTTCTCCACTGATCATATTCCTTGTGTATTGTTATACTAAGAGGAGGGAAAGCTCTGAGTAAGCTGTACTTTTGTCTGTCCGTTAGTATGCTTTTAAAAGCTACTGCCACTCTGTTAATTCTAACACGATCTGCAATAATAGTCAATCAACACAGGAAGCATTTCTCCATTCTCACTGAGAGATTTTTTTCAGTTGGCTAATGTGACATTCCTGTCAAAATTATGAAACCTGTGTGAAAATTAGCACTCTCTCCTTGACAGTGCTAATTTTGAGAGCTATAATATAAACAGAACAAAGGAACAGAGAAGCACCAAAGGATCCGGGTGCTGAAACCTCCGTCCCCTTGCTCGAAGCAATGGAAACAATGTTACGAGTAAAAAAGGAGGACTGACCTATGTTGTATCCAAGCATTTTCGGTGAAAACTTATTCGATGATTTCTTCAGATTCCCTGATTTTGGCAGAGATGTGGAGAAGAAGCTGTACGGCAAACACGCTGCACAGGTA
>CADAHS010000074.1 GCA_902787825.1 uncultured Ruminococcus sp.
AGAATACATAGTTTTTTGCTTGATAGGTCAGGACTTATCGTTGTACACTCGGTGAATAGTTGGGATAATTCTTCTGAAAAGAATCTTCTCTGAACTCTCTCGGGTATCTCTCAGTTATTTTTATAGAATAGGGCTTTCAAAGCCCTATTCTATAAAAATCATTAAAAGGTTTCTGAAAGGGGTTTGGGGAAAACTCTTCTCCAAAAGAGTTTTCCCCAATTAATTACCGAATTTGCTACGCTAAATTCTGATTTGTATTAAAAATGATAAAAATGGGGGTAATTCAAATGCTTGGCAGATCATCTGTACTGGGCAGTGACGAAATAGGCAGAACAGCAATAATCAATGCGATCAACTCACTTGGCATAAGCGGATCGGACGTTTGTATACATTCATCGGTCAGATCCTTCGGAATGCCGCTAAAAAACGGACTTAAAAGCATCGTCGATGCGTTTATCGAAAGACATTGCACTATAATGGTCCCGACATTTTCAGATATGTTTGAGGCAAAGCCCGTGGAGAAATTCATGCCGCCGCAGAACGGCGCAGGTGACTATTCTTTTCTTATGGAAAAGCAGTACTCAAACGTAAAAGTCTTTAGCACCGACAGCAAAGAGATAACCGTTGAAGAAATGGGCTCGTTCCCGAAATTCGTCCTTGAATGCGAAGGCAGTGTCAGGGGAAACAATGCGCTCAATTCATTCACCGCACTCGGTCCAAATGCAAAAAGACTCGTCAGCGGTCAGACCAATAAAGATGTCTACGCACCAATGAAGCAGCTGTATGATAATGACGGCTATGTCCTGCTGATGGGTGTAGGACTTGAAAGTGCAACTATAATTCATTACGCAGAACAGGTCGCAGGCAGAAGACCGTTTGTCCGCTGGGCTTATGACGAGAATATGAAAACCGTCCCCGTGTCCGCCGGAGGCTGTTCGGAAGGCTTCAGCCACTTTGAGGATATCCTTGAGATCTATGCTGACAAAACAACCGTTGGCAACAGCCGCTGGATATGCTTCAAAGCAAGACAGATAGTCGATGTTTGCAGCCGTGCAATTAAAAATATGCCGCACATCACCCACTGTGACGATAAAAACTGCGACAGATGCAATGATGCGATACTCGGCGGTCCCGTGTTAAATGAGGATTTCTGGGAGAACGGAGTTTAGAATAACGGAGGATCTGATGAAAAAATCCGAGCTTGTTGACGAAATAATACACCGACTTGAACATACCTACCCCGACGCACTTTGCTCGCTTACATACGAAAAGCCACACGAGCTGATGATCGCAGGCAGACTCTCTGCGCAGTGTACCGATGCAAGAGTCAATATCGTGACAAAAGAGCTTTTTGCAAAGTACAAAACCATCGAGGACTTTGCAAATGCAGATGTAAACGATGTCGCTGAAATAGTCAAGCCCTGCGGACTGTACAAAACAAAGGCTAAGTCGATCGTCGGAATGTGCAGACAGATAATGCAGGACTTTGACGGACATATACCCGATACAATAGAACAGCTGACTAAACTCGAGGGCATCGGCAGAAAAACCGCAAACCTCATACTCGGCGACGTTTTCCATAAACCGGCGGTCGTGTGCGATACCCATTGTATCCGCATATGCGGCAGGCTCGGGCTTACAAAGAATAAAGACCCGCAAAAGGTCGAAAACGACCTGCGAAAGATACTCCCACCCGAGAAATCATCTGATTTCTGTCACCGCATGGTGCTGTTTGGCAGAGAATTCTGCAAAGCAAGAGGCGAACGCTGCGGTGAGTGTCCGCTTGCGCAAATATGCAAAAGCCGAAAGGAAACAAAATGAGCTACAAAACCATTTATGAGCAAGCGCAGGATAGCTTTGTCGAGAAAAAAAGCGAGTTTATCGGTCATATCGCTCCCGTAAAAACACCCGAGGAGGCAGCGGCTTTCATCGAACTGATAAGATCACAAAACCGCAAAGCAAGACATAACGTATACGCTTATATTCTGCGTGATAAGAACACCTCCCGCTACTCCGACGACGGCGAACCACAGGGAACAGGCGGAGTTCCTGTGCTTGATGTGCTTAAAAAAGCAGGGCTTACCGACGTATGTGTGGTCGTCACAAGATATTTCGGCGGTGTGCTGCTTGGTGCAAACGGACTCGTCCGTGCCTACTCCCAAGGCTGCAAAATAGCAGTGAATGCCGCAAGAATAATGCATATGCACGAGTGTTCACGCTTTGAATTCTCATGCGATTATAATATGTACGGAAAGGTCAGCTACGTCCTGCCCGACTTTGAAGTCATAAAAGAAAAAGAGGACTTTGCAGATGTTGTGAACATCTCTGTGCTCGTAAAATCAGAGCTTTGTAAAGCGTTCATAGATAAAATCACCGACATCTCAAACGGACAGATCTCTTTGTCAGAAGAACCAAATCTTGAAGCTGATTTTTCTTGATAATTGTGCAAGTGTACAAAATCTTAAAAGCCTTTATGAAAAATAAAGGTTTTTATTATTTTTAAAGGTATATTGTTATAGAACGTGATTTTTACAACGATTTAAAGGAGAAATAATGCATACATGGTCAAAAATGCGAAGCAAGCTTGAAAACGATCATCTTGCGGATTGCCTGAAAGGTCATATACGCTATTTTGCGACAAGTTACAGCAAATACCCCGACCATGAAGGGCGTGCTGCGATCCTGCTCGACGGTCAGCAGATAATTTCAGGAAGCTACTGCGAACAGTGGAGCAAGGCAGACCTGCTGCCAAAGGACGCAACACTGCAAAAGCGCCTGAGAACCGAGTTCCCGTTCATTGACGAAACAGCGCTGAAATACGGTCAGTTTGACCAGAGATGCTTTTATATCGCATTCAATAAGTTTGATAACCAAAGCATTGAAAAAAGCCTTGAAAGCGATGACCTGATCGTACGCATTTTTGCAGTGCTTGACAAAAGAGTCGGCAAGCGCCGGCTTTTAAAACTTGATGAGATCACAAGCGATAAAGAAGAAGTATTCCGCACATTTCTGAATATCAGAATGGCTGCGGAAGGTATGGACATAAAGGAGTGAGGGTATGCTCCCAAGAGAAAGATATGAGCAGCTTGAAAAGGACACACTGTGCGAATATGCCTGTCTGAGCAGTCAGACAAAGGGTCGTGAGAAGCCTGTGAAGCCGTGTGACCTGCGCACTGAGTTTCAGCGTGACCGTGACCGGATCCTGCACTGCAATTCATTTCGCAGACTGAAGCACAAAACACAAGTCTTTCTCTCCCCTGCCGGTGACCATTACCGTACAAGACTAACCCATACCCTTGAGGTATCACAGATAGCAAGAACTATGTCACGGGCAATGCAGCTCAACGAGGACCTTACCGAAGCTATCGCCCTTGGGCACGACCTCGGGCACACCCCCTTCGGTCACGCAGGCGAAAGAATGCTGGATAAACTCAATCCCCACGGCTTTCACCACTATGAGCAAAGCCTCCGTGTGGTGGATATTCTCGAGAATAACGGCGAAGGACTTGATCTGACCTATGAGGTGCGTGACGGAATACTCAAACATACAAATATGACTGCCGAAACAAAGGAAGGACAGGTAGTCCGCCTCGCAGACGTCATCGCATACATAAACCACGATATCGACGACTCTGTTAGAGCAGGTATCCTCAGCGAGCAGGATATCCCCGAAAAGATCACAAGCGTCCTGGGACACTCAAAATCGCAAAGAATAACTACTCTCATTACCTCGGTTATCAACCACGGTGCGGATAATATCGGTATGGATCAGCCCGTCAGCGAAGCCTATGAGGCTCTGCATAAGTTTATGTTTGACTATGTGTATACCAATCCAAAGTGCAAATCCGAGGAAAGCAGAGCGCAGGATATGATAGCATATCTTTACCAGTATTATATCCTGCATATCGAAGCCCTGCCTACACAGTATATGAGCAATGCATATAAATTCGGCGCAGATACCGCCGTGTGCGACTATATCGCAGGAATGACCGACGGATTTGCCGTCCAAGCTTTTAAAGAATTGTTTATCCCCAAAAGCTGGACACTGTATTAATATAAATCAGAATTTGCCGCAGTACATTTGGTGAGTAATCGGGCTGGAACTCTTTGAAAAGAGTCCCCCCCGAGCCCCCCTCAGAAACTTTTTAATGATTTTTCGCCATTGGGGTCTACGACCCCAATAACGAAAAATGACTAAGAGTTTTAAGAGAGTTCAGA
>CADAHS010000075.1 GCA_902787825.1 uncultured Ruminococcus sp.
GATAATTCTTCTGAAAAGAATCTTCCTGAACTCTCTCGGGTATCTCTCAGTTATTTTTATAGAATAGGGCTTTCAAGCCCTATTCTATAAAAATCATTAAAAGGTTTCTGAAAGGGGGATAAGCGACCTTACGGTCGCTTGCGAGGATATTCAACGAATATCCTCGGGGAAAACAGAGTAACCATTACATGGTTACTCTCTAAAATGGCGAAGCCATTTTTGGCTTCTTCCAAAAGAGTTTTCCCCAATTATTTACCGAATTTGCGGCGGCAAATTCTGATTTATGTTAAGGCAACAGAAACGCCATAGCACTTCTGAGTTTGTTTCAGAAACACTATGGCATTAACTTCTATATCAGCACCGCATTTTCAAAGCACCATTTAGTATCCTCGGTCTGCACTTTGATATATCTTTAGTCAACGTAATACACCCTGTTGTCCTTTCGTGGTGCAGCATCCTTTTGCTGATCGGCGTGTCCGATAATGCAAAAACCCACACCGATAAGGTCGCCCTTTACGCCCCATTTTTCAAGCAAAGCCTTTCCCTCGTCGCTTTCAAAAACCTGTTTGCACCTGTGTATCCAGCATGAACCAAGACCAAGCGAGTGAGCAGCAAGACACATATTGCCAAGGCTCAGACTTGCATCCTCAACAGCCGTGCTCCTTTGCGCATCGGCAAGCACGCACACAACGCACGGCGCACCGTAGAACGGATCGCTGTCCGCCCCCATGACACGAGCATTCAGCCTTGAAAGCTCATCTCTTGTCTGCTTATCTCTCACCGCAACGAACACCGGCGCCTGCGCACCCATTCCGTTTGGGGCATACAGTCCGCAGTCGATTATCTGCTTCAGCTGTTCATCTGTGACCTGCTCATCAGTGTAAGCCTTTATGCTTCGCCTTTTGAGCATTGCGTCAATGACCGTGTTCATCTTCATCGTCCTCCTTTGACATATCTCGTCTTAATTCAAGCACCTTTCCGATAACGATTATCTCGTTGTGATAGTCGTCAAGATAGATCGTCGGCGCAGTGTTTTCACCGCTGAGCACCAGCACCTCGCCGTTGAATCGAGGTCGGCGGAAGGTTATCTTGCCGTCCTTTCGTATAGCGTAGATGTGCTTTTCGTCCTCAAAATCCGCACACTTTTCCACAAGCAGTATATCTCCCGATTTTATCTGCGGAAAATTATTTCCGTCCCTGCAAACGTAGAAAGTGAGCTTATTTGCCTTTGCAGCATTTGTGTATGTGACAGGTCGGTAAGATACAGTTCTGCCGTTGTTGTCCTTGACAGCTATCTTTGCAACGTTTTCCGAGCTGTAACAGTATTTCACCGAGTTCTCATAGCCCATCAGCCAGCCCTCAGATACGCCTAACGCCTTTGCAATAAGCGCAAGCTTGTCAGCTTTGGGCGAAAATCTTCCGGCAAGATACGAGCTGATAAATGATTTTGAAATGCCCGTCATCCTGCAAAGCTCGTGCTGACGCAGCTGTTTTTCTTTCATCACGCTTTCCAGCCGCTGTGCAAAAATACTCATCGCTTTCTCCTTTAAGTCCAGTTTTCATAAGTATACCACAAAAGCCCCGTGATTTCAAGCATTTCAGCCAAGAAAGTACAGAAAACTATACTCTGTTTCAAATCTTAACAGCTATCTCAGCACATTTGCAGCCACACAGCTTGCAGCTCAGCTCGTCAGGCTGACTTACGCCCGCATACAGCCTGAACTCTTTGGAAAACACCTTTCTCCCGCCGTTTTCATCGACCGCTGTGAACATATCCTTGTCAAGCGCTATTGTGACCGTCTTTTTCTCGCCCCTCGCCAGATGCACCCTCTCAAAACCGCAGAGCTTTGGGTTTGGCACAGCGTATTCACAATCATCGCCTATATACACCTGTACCACCTCGTCGGTGTCAAAGTCCCCGACGTTTTCTATCCCGACCTCCGCAGTAAAGCTGTTGTACGAAAGCGAACCGCATCTGAGCTTTGAGTAAGTCAGCCCATAGCCGAACGGATAAAGAATATTGTCCCGTGTGTATCGGTAGGTGCGCTCCTTCATCGAATAATCCTCAAAATCAGGAAGCTTGTCAGCAGTCTCGTAGAACGTCACCGGAAGCTTTCCCGAAGGCGAAATGTCCCCGAAAAGTATCTGAGCAAACGCCTTTCCGCCCTCCGAGCCGGGGTACCATGCGTGCAGCACAGCGTCCGCATCAACAAGCATATTCATCGATCCGCCTGCGTTGCACACCACGATAAGCGGTTTGCCCGTGCCTTTGAGCAGCTCCAGCAGCTTTCTCTGACTTTGCGGAAGCATAAGATCAGCCTTGTCCCCCGAGGAGTATTCGTTGCCTGCATCACCCTGCTCACCCTCGATAGTCGAGTCAAGCCCCACGCAGGCAATGACAACATCTGCATTTTCCGCAGCAGCGATCGCCTCAGAGTACCTGTCCCCCGCAAGACATATCTGCGATACCCTGTCCTGATAAAGGTGACAGCCCTCAGCAAAGATAACACGCCCGTTGAACCTGTCCTGAACTCCCTCAAGCATAGTGATGTATCTGTCAGCCTTCGGGGTGTAGTTGCCTTCAAGCGCAACCCTGCTGTCCGCCTGCGGACCTATGACCGCAATGGTACGGATCTTGTTTTCGTCAAGCGGAAGGATACCGTTGTTTTTGAGCAGAACGATAGATTCCTGCGCAGCTCTGAGCGACTCAGCCTTGTGCTGCTTGCAGGCAACAATGCTGTAAGGGTAGTCAAAGTGCTCGGTCTTGTCAAACATTCCAAGCCGTATGCGTGTCCTCATAGCGTGAACACAGGCAGTGCGTATCTCCTCTTTGGTGATGAGCCCCTCGTTGTACGCCGTCAGTAAATGCTCATAGGTGCAGCCGCAGTTCACATCGCACCCGGCTTTGATAGCCAGCGAGGCAGACTCCTTAGGCTCCTTGGTGATGTGGTGCGCCTCGTGAAAATCCCTTATCGCCCAGCAATCTGAAACAAAATATCCGTCAAAGCCCCACTCGGCAAGCTTTCCCATAAGATACTCACTTGCGCACGAAGGCTCGCCATTGACCGCATTGTATGCGCCCATAATACCCTCGACCTCAGCCTCCCTGACAAGACGTTCAAACGCAGGGAGATATGTTTCGTTGAGATCCTTCAGGCTGACCTTCGCATTAAAACCGTGACGGGTTTCCTCCGGACCGCTGTGTGCCGCAAGATGCTTTGCGCACGCCGCCGCACGAAGTACCTTTCCATCGCCCTGAATGCCCCTGACATATTGAATGCCAAGCTCAGCAGTCAGATATGGGTCCTCACCGTAAGTCTCCTGTCCCCGTCCCCAGCGTGGATCCCGGAAAATGTTGATATTCGGGGACCAGATAGTTATGCCCTTGAACTTGTCCACATCGCCCAGCTTGCTGTACCATGCGTATTTTGCCCTTGCCTCAATGCCGGTTATCTCGCCTGCACGATGTAAAAGCTCTCTGTCAAAAGTCGCCGCAAGCCCGATAGCCTGTGGAAAAAGAGTAGATATTCCCGAGCGTGAAAGCCCGTGCAGCCCCTCGTTCCACCAGTTGTAAGCCGGTATTCCAAGACGCTCTATCGGCTCGGAATCATACTTGAGCTGCCCCGCCATTTCTTCAACAGTCATCTCGTCAACCAACGCCTCAGCCCTCTGCAACGGATCAAGGCTCTCATCAAGGTATTTTTTCATAGCAGCAACTCCTTTGTTTTTAATATCGTATAACTAACGTAAAACTTATCAAATAAATCAGAATTTGCCGTAGCAAATTCGGTAATTAATTGGAGAAAACTCTTTTGGAGAAGAGTTTTCCCCAAACCCCTTTCAGAAACCTTTTAATGATTTTTGTAGAATAGGGC
>CADAHS010000076.1 GCA_902787825.1 uncultured Ruminococcus sp.
AGAACAGGACGCCTTGCCTTTGTGGCGTAGTCGGCGGACTTTTCTTCCCTGCGGTTTTCCCCTTAGCAACCCTTTTCCCCTCACCTATTATTTGCCGCCGACAACTCAAATCTTCAGCAGGTGGTCACGTTGACCTTTATGCGACATTTGTTACAGCGGCAGTGACGGGGTGCTGATTTCCCTGCTGCCTGCCGAGTTCTTGCTATCATTGTGCAGTTACGCAGATTGCGGAGTCGTTTAGGATTGCAGGCTCGGAATACTGTTTTTCAAGGTAGCCTCTTGCGAGGCTATTGGATAAGTTTGATAAGCTGAATTCTGATTTAGTGAAGGATAAGGGGGAGAAAAATGAAACGTGAGCTTGGGATAGCGAGGTGCGGTCTTGCGTGCTGTCTGTGCAGCGAGAACGTAAAATGCAAGGGCTGCGGACAGGACGGCTTTATGGAGCTTGACTGGTGCAAGGATGCACAGTGGTGCGAAAACAGAAAGTGCTGCATCGCTAAGAACATAACGGCTTGTTACGAGTGCGGCGAAAAAGATTGCAAAAAGGGGCTTTTCAAGGACAAGATAAAGGCGGCCGGCTTTACCGAGTTTGCACGCAGATACGGCAAAGAGGCTCTGCTTGACTGTCTTGAGAGGAACGAAAAAGCAGGTATCGTCTATCACCGTGAAGGCATCATGGGTGACTACGACGAGTTTGACGACATAGAAAAGCTGATAGAGTTTATTCAAAGCGGCAAAAGACCTACGGCTTGACAACAGGGTGCGAATGTGATATACTGTTTATCGTGATAGCATATTAGCGCTTTAGCACGGTAAAATAAATGAGGGCTGCAATGGGACTGTTCAGCAGGAAGAAAAAAGAGGAAAAACCCGAAAAGGCGCAGCCGGAAAAGCTTATGTTTGACTTGCCGCTGGGCACTTTTACTTATATCAACAATCCCGGTGCGAACGAGTTCGGATACGAGAGTGAAACACGGTGGGAGCAAAGTGGAAGGAGCAATCCGATCATAACCGTGTATATTGACACGGACTCCCCCGAAAGCACGCAGGCAGGGATTTGCTATGCAAAGCTTGAACAGGTCATAGCGAATCGGGAGCGTATAGATAAAGACGTCACCGAGCGTATCGCCGATCATTTTCTGAGTATGCCGAATATGATCGCAGGCGGATATAACAAGCAGATGATAACGGACGATTCACAGCTTTACTGGCTTGGCGTGTTCCGAAACGGAGATACGCAATTTTCATACGATACCGCCGGTGTCTATGCAAACGACATCACCGTGACTATACACGCAGACGGCAGCAGAGAGATAGAATACAGGTCAGATATAGATTATGAAATGCACACTGATAAGATGTAGGGGGAGATAACAATGCAGTGTCCCTCCAGATGCAAGAACTCTTCGCTTTTAGAGGTAAGATGTAAGAAGCTGCATCAACAGCTTTGGTATTGTTTATACACGGTTTTTTAGGGGAGGCTTTTTATGGATTGTCCGTATTGCAAAAAGGAAATGAAAGAGGGTATCCTTTCGGGCGATGCACGGCAGGGCGTTAGCTGGAAAGAGGGCGAAAAGAAAGCCTCTATGATCGACAAGGTGGTCGGTTCGTGCAAAGTTACCGCCGCAAAGGTCGGACTTTCTGTGTTCACGATACAGGCGCATTTCTGCGAGGGCTGCAAAAAGATGATAATTGATACAGACGTAACAAAATAAGCATAACAAATGAGGTATAAAAAATGAGCGGACAGCTTTGGAGAAAAAATCTTATAAATATAACGCCGTATGTGGCAGGTGAGCAGCCAAAGGGTGATAACATCATCAAGCTCAACGCTAACGAGAATGCTTATCCGCCGTCACCAAAGGTGAGGGAGATACTTGACAGCTACAAGCCCGAGGATATGCGCCGCTACCCGAGCGCAGATGCAGGTCCGCTGCGTGAGGCGCTTGCGAAAAGGGCAGGTCTGAGCGTAGAAAACGTGTTTGTTTCAAACGGCTCGGACGATGTTCTTGCAACGGCTTTCCGCGCGTTTTTCAACAGCGATAAGCCGATAGTTTACCCCGACATAACCTATTCGTTCTACCCGGTGTGGTGCGACCTGCTGAAGATACCGAGCAGAACAGTCCCCGTTGGCGAGGACTTTCACATCAGCGCACAAAGCCTTTACGGAGAGGGCAACGGCGGTGTCGTTTTTGCAAATCCCAATGCGCCGACTTCTCTTGCGCAAAGCAGGGAGTTTGTCAGGGACGTGCTTGAGCACAACAAGGACTGCATCGTTATCGTTGATCAGACGTATGTTGACTTTGCAGAAGCTGGCATAGATTGTCTTGATCTGATAAATGAATATGATAACCTGCTTGTTACGCACACTTTTTCAAAGTCACGCTCTATGGCAGGTATGCGAATCGGTGAAGCATACGGCGATGCAGAGCTTATAAAATATATGCTTGCCGTCAAGGATTCCTACAATTCCTACCCCGTGAACAGACTCTCTATCGAAACAGGTGTTGCAAGCGTGCAGGACGAGCAGTATTTCCAAAGCACGCTCAAAAAGGTGATCGCTACCCGTGAAAAAGTCAGCAGACAGCTTGCGGAGCTTGGCTTTGAGGTGCTTGAAAGTCAGACAAATTTTCTGTTTGTCACTCACCCGGGATTTAAAGCAAAGGATATCTTCGAGGCTCTGCGTGAAAAGGGTATATATATCAGGTATTTCAACAAGCCGAGGATCGACGATCATCTGCGTATCACTATCGGAACGGACGATGAAATGATGCAGATGGTCGAACAGATAAAGGCGTTTATAGGCTGACAAAGGAGCATTTTTATGAAAAAAACTGTAAGTATTCTGATAGCGGCTGTGATGAGCGTCGTAATGCTGAGCGCTTGCGCAGATCCAAGCTCTGCTTCTGAAAGCAGCAGCTCAAATGCAGAAAGCAGGAGCAGCAGCGAGAATAATCTGTATATCCAGAACCAGAAGGTCGTTGAGTCGCCCGAGTGGTTCACGAAGCTTGATGCCGCCAAGGACGCTGAGCAGCTCATTGTTGTTGCAGGCGTCGGTGAGACAACTGCTTATGTGAGTATGCACGAGAAGAACAAGGACGGCAAGTGGGAAATGATCCTCCAGTCACCGGGGTATACGGGTCTTGAGGGAATGGGCAGCGCCGACTGTGACCATGCCATAACCCCGACAGGCACGTTTACTATCGACAAGGCTTTTGGTATCGCCGATGACCCGGGCTGTCAGATGGAGTACACAAAAGTCACCGGGGATCATTACTGGTCGGGCGACAGCCGTGAGGGAATGCATTTCAACGAGTTTGTCAACATCAAGGACGTTCCCGGTCTTGACCCTGACGAGTGCGAGCACATCGTTGATTATAAGTACGAATACAAGTACTGTCTGAATATGGGCTACAACAAGGAGTGTATCCCGCAGAAAGGCTCCTGCTTCTTCTTTCATTGTACTGGCCTTGCAAAGCCGTATACAGGAGGCTGCGTTGCAGTTAATGAGTCAGTGATGAAGGTGATAATGCAGAAGGTAAAGCCCGGCTGTAAGATAACTATTGATAAAGCTGATAAAATGGGCATAGACTTTACCGAAGTGAAAAAGTATTACGTTGAAAAGGATATCTGATAAAAAAGAGGTAAGATTTGATCTTACCTCTTTTTTTGCAATTTATAAAAGTGTTCCTAAGCTAAATCAGAATTCAGCGTAGCATATTCGGTGAGCAATCGGGCTGGAACTCTTTGAAAAGAGTTCCCCCCGAGCCCCCCTCAGAAACTTTTTAATGATTTTTGGAATTTGGGCATTAAGCCCAAATT
>CADAHS010000077.1 GCA_902787825.1 uncultured Ruminococcus sp.
GGCTCTGCCCTCGACCCGCAAGCCTTTTTTACGAGAAAAGGCTTGACCCAAAAACCTGTTTATAAACTGGTCTTGAAAGTTTGAATAGAGCAATAAATTCTGATTTACCAAACTAACAAAATGAAAGCCCGGAGCGGCACAAAGGCGGTTGTCATTTCATACTGATATGCGACGGACACGCGCGCCGCAGCGGCGGCAAATTCTGATTTATCATAGTAACAATAAGTACAATGCCCCTGAACACTTTGAAATGCTCAGGGGCAAAACTTCTATATGGGTATTCGGCTTAAACGTGTGGCTTTGTTTTTTTGTACGAGGTTCTGTTTTGGCAGCGTAAGTTCGCTGAAATAAAGCTGCCCGGATCTTATTGCTTTAGTCAGACCTTACTTTGTTTGTATATTCGATTATTCTGCCGAAGCTGCCGAGCTGTCAGAGCTGTCGTTTACCAGCTCATACCCTTTGCAGGTACCTATAATGTAGTTGACGATCTTTTCTGCCTTAGCCTTTCCGATGTTGTATACCCTTGCTGTGGATAGTATGTTTGTCCACAGATAACCGTCCTCGGTGATTGATATGCTCTTGTTTTTGATGCCAATAGTTTCTATACTTACCGACAGACTCATAATTGTTCTGTGCTCACCCTTTGTAAGGAACTCATCAGCATCAGTGATCTCCTTGTTGTTTGCACCGTCTGAGAAAAGCAGATCCCGGATCATTTTTTTGTCGATACCTTCAAATTCTATCGTTTTATTTGATCCTTTTTCATGGTAATAAGCCACAGGATATTTTGTGTCATCGACGTTATTCAGACCTGTGCATAATGCGAAGCTGTAAAGCGTGTCTGCCCTGAATTCAGTACTGATATAAACAAAATAATTATCGTTGCTGATATTGTTTACATGCTCCCTTATTTCCTGATATGAACCGCTGTATTTATCGTAAATGCTGTCAACCTTGTCGCCCTCTATCAGATTTACAGCAACAGCAACATCTCTTGAAACACCCATGATCTCATAGACCTCAGCCAGTGCGTGATGTGCCTGTCCTTTCGATGAATCAAAGCTTTCAAGCATACAGTTGTACAGAAGCGATCCGATCTTTGTTTTTTCGATATTTGCATCTGTCGAATAATATGTTATCCTGTTTCCATAATTGAACGGCTGTTTGATCTCGCTGAACTTTTCGCTTGCAGTCATCGAGTCCCATTGCTTTTCAATAGCGATGTCCGGTTTAGACTGATCGTCAGGCGTTATGACTTTCTTTTCCCACTTAGTCTGACTGTCGGCGCTTTTGCTGTTCGCATCAGCATTGCTGCTGTCAGTCTGCGATGACGATTCGCTGTTTGCAGCTGTTTGAATGTCAAATCTGCCGAAAAGCACCGCCATTGCGCCAATACAGATCACCAGAGCAAGACAGGCAGCTATTGCCGTAGCTTTCCACGGGAACATCTTGACTGTTATCCTTTTGCCGGGTGCGGCTTCTTCTATGAACTTTTCGTCTATCTCGCCGATAGCCCTTGCAGTTTTCATTGCTTTCATGTGTCCAGCCCCTCCTTTTCCAAATGTTCTTTCAATTTGTCTCTTGTTCGTTTCAGCGTCATTTTCACCTTGCTCTGACCAAGCCCGTGAATGTCCGAGATCTGCTTGACTGAAAGGAAATACCAGTATCTCTGTACGAATATTATCCTCGTTTCCGAATCAAGATCTCCCAGAAAATCATTTATAGCGTCCCTCAGAGCTATCTCGTCTGCGATCTGCTCGGCGTTGGCAGAAATGAATTCCTGTATCTCCTCAAATACAAGCTTTGCCTGCTTTCCGCCACGCTTTGCGGAATTGATATTTCTGTATCTGTCCAGTGCAAGGTTTCGCACTATCTTTGATAAATAAGCCCTCAGTGACCGTGGTCTCTGCGGCGGTATCGTTTCCCACAGCTTCATGTATGCATCATTAAGACATTCCTCGGTATCAAGCCTGTTTGAAAGAATGTTTGAACATATCGCAGTGCAGTATGCTTCGTAGCTGTTTTTGGTTTGAGTAATGGCGTCCTGTGAACGCAGCCAGAATAACTCGACTATCTTTTCATCAACCATTATTCGGTCACCTCGCTTTCTATAAATACAGACGCAGCCAAAAGGGTACTGGTCACAAATTTCTGAAATATTTTTGCGTTGTGCATATGCAGCACGTTATGTCATATGCAGTTAGCTCAGGGTCAAACACAACGACCGCCTGAATTATTATCCAAGCGGTCTTTGAACCAAAAGTGTAAATATATTAAGTTCAGATGTAAAATCTCTTGCCCTCAAATTCAACTCTGCGTTTGAGATCAGTCATAAGATCGTCAAACTGCTTTGGATTGAGCGACTGAGCGCCGTCACACCAAGCCTTCGGAGGATCGTTATGAACCTCTACCATCAGTCCGTCAGCACCAGCTGCAACTGCTGTCTTAGCAAGCTGAGGCACCATCCATGAAATACCCGTAGCGTGGCTTGGGTCGATAATGATAGGAAGGTGAGTCTTGTGCTTCAGCATCGGAACAGCTGAGATATCCAACGTGTTTCTTGTCGCTGTTTCAAAAGTTCTGATTCCTCTTTCGCAAAGAATAACGTTCTCGTTTCCGCCTGCCATGATGTACTCTGCACTCATGAGCCATTCTTCAAGTGTGTTAGCAAGACCTCTCTTGAGCAGGATAGGCTTTTTGCACTTTCCAAGCTCTTTGAGAAGATCAAAATTCTGCATATTTCTCGCACCGACCTGAATTACGTCAACGTCCTCAAACATATCCAGATGTACAAGATTCATGATCTCTGTAACGATCGGCAGCCCCGTAGCCTTCTTAGCCTCCAGCAGAAGCTTCAGTCCCTCGCCTGCAAGACCCTGGAAAGAGTATGGTGATGTCCTTGGCTTGAAAGCACCGCCTCGCAGCAGGGTAGCGCCGCTTTTCTTGACGTCCTGTGCGACCTCGATTATCTGCTGTTCAGTCTCGACCGAGCAAGGACCTGCAATTACATTGAATACACCCTCACCAAATGTGACTTTGTCTGTTACCTTTATAAAGGAATCCTCCGGGTGCATTTTGCGGTTAGCCTTCTTGTACGGCTCCGAAACTCTCTTCACATCAGCAATGTAGCTTGCGCTTTTGAGGTTGTCGATGTCAAGCTTTGTAGTATCGCCGATAACTCCGACCAGTGTGGTGTTATCGCCCTCGCTCAGATGGGTCTTTAACCCTCTTGCGTGTATGTCCGCAATAAGCTCCTGAATATTGTCTTTTGTGGCTTGTGAGTTGAAAATAATGATCATTTTACTTCTGTCCCTTCTAATGCTGTTACGCTTTAAAGCTTTTATCCTTTTAAGCTTTTATGTGTTAAAGTATATCACTTTTTTACTGACCTGTCAACCCCCTGCGCTATTGTTTTCATTTTATTAACACAAATCAGAATTTTCCGCCGCTGTGGCGCGCAATTCCCTCACCCACGGCTTTGCAAGAACTGTTGCTTTGTCCGGCTCGGGGCTAAATTTCTTTGGAGCTATAAATTTAAACTATTACTATCAAATATGGGTATGTGTCCGAAGGGGTATGGGGGCGATCGGAAAGCCCCCGAAGAAAGCAAGAACATCAGATGTAAGAGGTAAGATTGTTCGTTAAACTATCAATTATTATTGATACATAGCTTGCTCTCTCGTCTAAGGGGGAAACCTAAGGGAAGACAAGGAAGCCCTGCCTTACGGCGCCGGTACACGGACTTTTCTTCCCTCACGGTTTCCCCC
>CADAHS010000078.1 GCA_902787825.1 uncultured Ruminococcus sp.
TAATGCGGTGCTAAACTTTCGGCGCCCCTTGAGGGGCAAAGCCAGTAATAGCCCCTTATAGGGGCAGAGCAAACCACCACTTTAGTGGTGGTTATGATTTCTTTCTCTTGACAAATAAGACATTCATTGTTATAATAGATAATGTAATTAGCCAAAAAGTAGAAAGAATTAGATCATGAAAAGGGAAGAAATAATCGAAATTGCAGCAACAATTGCAGACAAAAAGGGCTTTGCAAATCTAACTCTGAAAGAGTTGACGAGAGTTTTGCTCTCACGTATCTTCGGGTCACCCATTATCAGTTCGATAAGATCATCGATAATCTTCACGCGCTCACCTCCAACCGAAAAACAACAAGTGCGGGCTGTACGTTTCAGCGGACAGCAAAGATTTTTTACATGAAACATCAAAAAAATTTCCGAAAAATCCCGATAAACACTTGATTTTTATCATGAAGAGTGGTATAATATCTATCGTTGAAATAAAATAAGGGGAGCTTGTATACAGGCTGAGAGGATAGCGACCGAGTTATCGACCCATAACCTGATTTGGATAATGCCAACGTAGGGAATATGATACCGATCATTCGGGGGACTGTTTTTTGCGTGCAGTCCCCTTTTTTGTATGGAGGAATGTAAATGGTAAAGTTAAACGGCGAACAGCATGAACTCGCGGGAAAGACCGTTACCGAAATGCTGAACGATAACGGCTACGATCCAAAGCGCGTAGCAGTAGAATTGAATCTGGATATACTTCCTAAATCACAGTACGAAAGCACTGTACTCAAGGATGGCGACAGCGTTGAGGTAGTCAGCTTTGTTGGAGGCGGCTAGATGATCCCATCAAAAGAAGAAATGTATGCCGCACTTGAAGAACGTCACGGAAAAGAACTGCAAAAACTATTTTCGGAAACGGCAGTAGTGATCTGCGGTCTGGGCGGACTTGGCTCTAATGTTGCAATAAGCCTCGCACGTGCAGGGCTCGGCAGGATACATCTGATAGACTTTGACAGGGTAGATATCTCAAACCTGAACCGTCAGCAGTATTTTCCCGAACAGCTTGGACAGTACAAGACAGAAGCACTGAAAGATACACTCTTAAAAATAGCACCCTATTGTGATATAACATCTCAGGCAGTCAAGCTCGACGAAGAAAACATCCCTGTGCTTCTGGCAGATTTTCCAATAGTCTGTGAATGTTTCGACAATGCCGAACAGAAAGCTATGCTCGTAAATTCGGTGCTTGAAAACTTCCCCGATAAAAAACTGGTGGCAGCCTCGGGCATGGCAGGACTTGGAAGTGCGAACAGCATTGTCACCAAAAGGATAGCGCGGAATTTCTGGCTATGCGGTGACGGCAAGAGCGATGTGAACGAAGGTCTGGGGCTTATATCAGCCAGAGTTGCAGTATGCGCGGCACATCAGGCTACAATGGTACTAAGGATAATATCAGGCAAGGACGAAGCCTGAAAACGAAAGGACGATATAAATGATAAACAATGACAAACTCGTCATAGGCGGACACGAATTCAATTCGAGATTCATACTCGGTTCAGGAAAGTATTCTCTTTCGCTTATAAAAGCAGCTGTTGAGAATGCCGGTGCAGAGATCATAACCCTTGCTGTAAGGCGTGCAAATACTAAAGATCAGGAGAGCATACTTGACCATATCCCCGAAGGCGTTACTCTTCTGCCTAACACTTCGGGTGCAAGAAATGCAGAAGAAGCTGTCCGCATAGCAAGGCTTGCAAGAGAACTTGGCTGCGGAAATTTCGTTAAAATAGAGATCATGCGCGATACCAAGTATCTTCTGCCCGACAATGCGGAGACAGTAAAAGCTACTGAGATACTTGCAAATGAAGGCTTTGTAGTAATGCCTTATATGTATCCCGACCTTAACACTGCGAGAGACCTTGTTAACGCAGGTGCGGCATCTGTAATGCCACTGGCTTCGCCGATCGGTTCAAACAAGGGTCTTGCAACAAAGGATTTCATACAGATACTGATAGATGAAATAGACCTGCCTATAATCGTTGATGCAGGCATTGGCAGACCTTCACAGGCTTGCGAGGCTATGGAGATGGGTGCTGCTGCAGTTATGTCAAACACTGCGCTGGCAACCGCCGGCGATCTTCCGATGATGGCTGACGCTTTCCGCAAAGCCATAGAAGCAGGAAGACAGGCTTACCTTTCGGGTCTTGGACGAGTGCTTGTAAGAGGTGCATCGCCTTCCGATACACTTACCGGATTTCTGAGAGACTAAGGGGTGGATACGATGGAAAATAATTTTCTGTTTGATTCCGAGGGACTTTCCGAAGAAGCATTAAAACGCAAGCACAAGCTTGAAAATGATCCCTCCTGCCGTACCGACCACATGAAATATATGGAAGGTCAGGAGCAGATAAAAAGTGATATACTCGAAAAGGTAATGACACAGTTCGACAGCTACGACTACAATGCATATACAGCACTTGATGTTTCACGCGCATTACAGAAAACGACTATCGGCGTTGAGGAATTCAAGGCACTGCTTTCTCCTGCTGCAGAACCTTTCCTTGAACAGATGGCTGAGCGTGCACGTGTTGAGACCAGAAAGCATTTCGGCAACACGGTTTACCTGTTCACACCGCTGTACATCGCTAATTACTGCGAGAATTACTGCGTATACTGCGGATTCAATTGCTACAACCATATCCGCCGTATGAAACTGAACATGGAACAGATCGAGCATGAGATGAAAGTAATTGCAGACAGCGGCATGGAGGAGATACTTATCCTCACAGGCGAAAGCAAGAGCATGAGCGATGTAAAGTATATAGGTGAAGCCTGCAAACTGGCGCGGAAGTATTTCCGTATGGTTGGCGTTGAGATATATCCCGTGAACGTGGAAGATTACAAATATCTCCACGAATGCGGAGTGGACTATGTCACCGTTTTTCAGGAAACTTATGATAATGTCAAGTACGAAACTCTCCACCTTGCAGGACACAAGCGCGTATGGCCTTACCGTTTTGAAGCACAGGAGAGAGCACTTATGGGCGGTATGCGTGGTATTGCCGGCTCGGCGCTGCTGGGACTTTCCGATTTCAGAAAGGACGCACTGGCTACGGGACTGCATATGTACTATCTGCAGAGGAAGTACCCTCATGCTGAGATATCCCTCTCATGTCCGAGACTTCGCCCGATAGTAAATAATGACAAGATAGACCACATGGATGTTGGTGAAAGACAGCTTTGTCAGGTACTGTGTGCTTACAGACTTTTCCTGCCGTTTGCAGGTATAACAGTATCTTCCCGTGAAACCAAAAGTTTCCGTGACGGTATAGTGAAGATCGCAGCAACCAAGATATCCGCAGGAGTTTCCACGGGTATAGGTGACCATGAAAGCAAATACACCGGCAAGGAAAACGATAACGAGGGCGATGAGCAGTTCGAGATAGCAGATACGAGAAGCTTTGATACCATGTACAAGGATATGTCCGCTGAGGGCTTGCAGCCTGTGCTGAACGATTATCTGTATGTGTAAGATCATCTGCATAACAAACA
>CADAHS010000079.1 GCA_902787825.1 uncultured Ruminococcus sp.
GGGGGAAACACAGAGGGGAGAAAAGTCCGCTCACCACGCCGTAAGGCACGGCGTCCTGTTCTCCCTTATGGGTTTCCCCCTTAGACGAGAGAGCGAGCTATGTATCAATAATAATTGATAGTTTAGCGGACAATCTTACCGCTAAATCTCTTACCTCTTACATCTGATGTTCTTGCTTTTTTCGGGGGCTTTCCGCAAATTTGCGCCCGTCCTAACCCCTTCGGACACATACCCATATTTGATAGTAATAGTTTATATTTACAGCTCCAAAGAATTTCAGCCCCGAGCCAAACAAAGAAACAGCTCTCGCAAAGCTGTGGGCGAGGGAATTGCGCGCCGCAGCGGCGGCAAATTCTGATTTATCAAACTATAACCCGCCAAAACTAATTTCCGGAAAAAATTAAAACTCGTTCTGGGGGAACGAGCTTTAATCTTCTATGGAATTATGAAAGGGATTTTTTTGACATTCAGTCAAACTTAAAATCAAGCTATGGCGACTTGGGGAATCGCAGAAAAGATATAACAGACTTTAAGTTTAACTCAGTGTCAAAAGAGATTTGAGAGAAGCATTGGAGAGGCGTTCTCTCTTTCGTTGTATACATAATACCAGTCCTGTGTGAATTGAATATGAATTATCGGGAGCAAACCAAGAACTTTCGGGTCGCAAAATCCCCAAACTTCTTAAACGTTTTCGTGGCGTTTGTTGTACACTTTGCACAAGATTAGCCGAAAATACCGGTAAGTCAAGGTTCATTAATCACAAGTTCATAATTTTGTTGTAAACTGTAATTGCACTTGGGGAAGTGATCCAATAAACGCACAGAAAGGATGAGAGAATATGTTTCAGATCCTTGTAGTCGAGGACGATGCCAGCCTGAGAAAGCTTATGGGTGCGGCATTGAAGCAGCACGGTTATTCGTTCCATACAGCCAGCGACGGCGTGGAAGCCCTTGACGTAATGGAAAAGACTAATATCGACCTGATAATCTCAGACGTAATGATGCCAAATATGGACGGCTATGAGCTTACAAGACAGCTCAGGCGTGCAAAGTATGACCTGCCTATACTTATGGTCACAGCTAAGGAAACGTTTGAGGATAAGCAGGAAGGCTTTATCGCAGGCACAGACGACTATATGGTAAAGCCTATTGACATAAATGAGATGATACTGCGTGTGGGTGCGCTGCTGAAGCGTTCGAGAATGGCTACCGAGCATCTGCTCGTAGTCGGTGACAGCGTGCTTGATTATGATGCGCAAAGCGTGTCAGTCGGCGGAGGACCTGCCGAAACGATACCGTCCAAGGAATTTATGCTGCTGTTCAAGCTGCTTTCCGCCCCGAATAAGATCTTCACCCGCCGTCAGCTGCTTGATGAGCTGTGGGGCATGGAGAAGGAGGTCGATGAGCGTACCGTTGACGTTCATATCAAGCGTCTGCGTGAAAGGTACGGCGACTGTAAGGATTTCAACATCGTGACCGTAAGAGGACTTGGCTATAAGGCAGTAAAGCTGTAAAACCGGAAGGGAAGGGCATCTGATGAAAACCTCGCTGCAATTCAAGCTTTCATTTATGTTTTTTATGGTAATGCTCATATCTGCGACAGTTTCAATAACCCTGCTGCTGCTTATCTTTTCGCCGATAATGCGTAAAAATGCAGAGACCCAGCTTTCGGAAATGGCAGTTTCCATAACCACCCTCAGTGAGAGGCTTGACGAAAATGAGTATACCCCCGATAAGGTCATCGCACTCGTAACGAACTCGGGCTTTACGACAACAAAGGTCGAAAATACCAGCAAAAGCGTCGTTGAAGCCTCCGAAATGCTTGAGGAAAAAGGCTATGATATACAGTCCTCCGGCGTTATCCCGAAAGCAACAATGGTCATAAACGTCAAAGGCGAGTATTTTGTGATAGACTCGTTTTCCAACGATAGCCTGTATTGGATAGTCAACTTTGTAATAATCCTGTCCTTTATCGGCTGTATCGTCATAGGAACGATAATCACAGCTTTTGTCGGCAAAACGATACTTCAACCGCTTCACGACATCAGCCGTGCAACGTCCGAGGTCGCAAGGGGCAACTTCAGGGTGCGTGTCAACGTGCCTGACGATATCGAGTACGGAATGCTTGCCAATAACTTTAATAAAATGGCAGTTCAGCTGTCCGAGATCGAAACGCTGCGCGGCGACTTTATCTCCAGCGTCTCCCACGAGTTCAAAACACCGCTTGCATCTATCCAGGGCTTTGCCAAGCTCCTTCAGGACGAAACTATCTCCGAGGACGACAGGCGTGAGTATACGCAGATAATCATTGACGAGACATCAAGATTGACAAAGCTTTCTACCAATATCCTCAAGCTCACTAAGCTTGAAAACCAGAAAACCATCGGCAAAAAGTCCAAGTTCCTGCTTGATGAGCAGATAAGAAAGATAATCCTCATGCTTGAACCCGAGTGGTCACGAAAGGATATCGAGCTTGATATCGACCTTGAAGAGATCACCTATATCGGCAATGAGGAGCTTATGGCGCAGATATGGCAGAATATCATAAATAACGCCATTAAGTTCACCAATAAAAACGGACATATCGGCGTAAAGCTCTACCGAAGCGAGCAGTGTATCGTCGCTAAAATATCCGACGACGGACCCTGTATCCCCGACGAGAAGCGAACCAAGATATTTGAAAAGTTCTACCAGGGCGACCATTCAAGATCTACCGACGGAAACGGTCTGGGACTTGCCCTCGTGCAAAGAGTCGTCGAGCTGTGCAACGGCAGCGTCTGGGTGGAAAATACATCGCCTACCGGTGTCTGCTTCACCGTCCAGCTGCCATTTATCATCGAAGATATGATGTGACCTTCGTATCATAGCATGATCGACCGCAGAGTCCGACCCGTCAGCTAAAACAAAAAAGATCCGAAAATAAACTGTGCAAATAAAAATGACCCTCGTCTGTAAGACGGATACCAATATAGAAATTTTGCCCCTGAGCATTTCAAAGCGCTCAGGGGCATAGTATTTATTGTTACTAAGATAAATCAGAATATATAGTTCTATTCAAACAATTAAGACCAGTTTATAAACAGGTTTTTGGGTCAAGCCTTTTCTCGTAAAAAAGGCTTGCGGGTCGAGGGCAGAGCCCTCGCCG
>CADAHS010000080.1 GCA_902787825.1 uncultured Ruminococcus sp.
TATCACTCCTGCGCAGGATATTCAATTGTCAAGATTCTATGCCCCTCTACTTATAGAGGAATGGGAGAGGCATTTTGATAACCTATTTCACACAACTTTCACTTTAATTTGCAGAGATGCATAAAAGCCAGCTGAATAAAGATCACTTTTCTATCGTCTTCTCAGTGTCGTCGATGAGGAGGACGCCTTTCAATACCCTCTACTTATAGGGGAATGGGAAGGGCATTTTGCACAGTCATTTCTCAAATCTTTGGATAAACGCACAAAAAACAGCACCTGAAATTGTGTATGTTGCAGGTGCTGTGTAATTATGCGTTCATGATGCTTTATTATAATTATACTACGGTAAAAGGATAATTGACATAAAAGAAAAAGCTTCACTTCTGAGAGCTTTTCTCATATTACTTTGTTGCAGCCTGATATTCCATTTCTATGCCAATTCTTGTGTGCTGCGGAGTTAGCTCCTTATATGTCCTTATAATCAGGAGCAAAGCGACTGCAAAGGTAAGAATATCTGACACAGGCATTGAATACAGCACTCCGTCAAGTCCGAAGAATATAGGCAGGAGAAGTGCAAAGCCAACACCGAAAACGATCTCTCTAAGCATATACGGTGGTTTTCGTCAATTCCTTGGCTCTTTTGTCAGCTTGACAACAGAAGCAATAATCTGATATACTTTTTATAGCACAGCATGAAAGGAGAAGCTCATGGCAAAGAAAAACGATACAGGACAAAACCGCAAGATAAAAGCGGTAGTTGATATGATGTTTGACGACATTCCCTATTCCGAGGAGGTCACGCAGGCACAAGATAAAATAACACAGGCACTTAACACAGAGTTTGACAAGATAAAGGCTGACCGCCACGAGGACGAGGCTTTGGAAGAACTGCTCGGCAGATACGGCAAGCTCTCGCAGATGGCAGAGCTTGCAGGTTATCCTGCGGAAAGTGCCGAAAAATGGCGCGGCGAAACACAGGCTGTTGATATTCGTCCGCTGAAAAAGGAAATATGGAAACAGCGTCTGAGGATATATTTCACTTCGGCATTTGCGGTGTTTGCACTGCTGCAAGTGTTCTGGCTTATCTACAACATCACCGCAAAGCCTGTTGCCGTTATCGGTAATTTGTTTGTTATTGCCCTTGACCTTTTTATAGCATCGTTCCCGTTCCGAAAATATCTGAAAACCGAGAAAGCAGCCGTGGGGAGCAAATACGATACCGATTCCTACAAATATCTTCGTACCCGAAGCGACAAGTATGCAAAGCGTCTGCTGAACGGAATTGCACTGCTGTTTGCAGTGGTGTTCGTGTTTGTGGCATCGGAGCTTAGCTTTTACATCTTCGGTAATTCCAAATCGGCTGAATTTGCGGAAAATTTCTTCAATAACAGCATTGTTATCGAAATTCCCGTCTTTCTGCTGATAAAGAATATCCTCTCCCTCAGAATGATAAGGCGGAGGATAAACATTCCCGATAAGGACAAGTACAAAAAACACATCATCGGCATAACGATATTTTCGGCAGTCTACTGGCTTTGCGTGACGGCATTTACAATCATCAAGAGCAATGATATAGCGTACCCGGGAAATGTTTTTATGATCGCAGGGATATTTTTCGGACTGCTCGTTATAGTCTATGATTTCACATTAAGACGCAAGGTCACATTCAGAAACATCGTCATCAACAAGCCGAGAATAGCGGTCTATACGGCTGTTGCTGTTGCGGTATCCGGCTTTATGGTCTTGCAGCAGGACACATGGTATACGCAAAGCTATATAAACTCCGTTCCCGTTGTGGAGCACAAAACTCACAAGATAGAGTATGATTACGAAACGGGAGTTTACACCATAACCAAAACCACAGACGATTTCAAGATACTCCACCTGACCGACATTCATATCGGCGGAAGTCTGTACTCCTACCGCAAGGATATGAAGGCGCTGAAGGCTTGCTATGCGGAGATAGAGCATACCCACCCCGACCTTGTTGTGGTCACGGGCGACCTGAGTTTTCCGATGGGGATAATGTCAATGTCGCTGAACAACACCGCACCTGTAGGACAGTTTGCGGCATTTATGAGGAACACTGGCATTCCGTGGGCATTCACCTACGGCAACCATGATACCGAGTCGCTTGCATCTGCCAACAAGCAGGAACTCAGCGAGGTCTACAAGTCGCTTTCTTTCAAGACTTCGGGCAATCTGCTCTATCCCTACACCCAGCCCGATGTTATGGGCAGGAACAATCAGCTTATCGAGATAAGAAATGCTGACGGCACTCTGAACACAGGACTTTTCATGATAGACTCGAACGCCTACACAGGCGAGGGTATCAACGTTTATGACTATATCCACGACGATCAGGTGGACTGGTATGCCGATGAAGTCCAGCGAATGAACGCTGAGGCAGGTCACACGATAAATTCAATGGTGTTCTTCCATATTCCCTTGCAGGAGTACAAGACCGCCACCGAACTTTATCTTGACGGCAGCGACGAGGTAAAATACTTCTACGGCGAAAACCCTGGCGACCACGGTGGTATCACTAACGATCTTGTGTGCTGCTCGGACTATCCGAGCAAAATGTTCGATACCGCCCTTGAGCTTGGCAGCACGACGGGATTCTTCTGCGGTCACGACCACTACAATAATGCGTCTATCGAGTACAAGGGTATCCGCCTGACCTACGGCATGAGCATCGACTACCTCGCAATGCCCGGCATTGAAAAAGAGACAAAACAGCGTGGTGCGGAGCTGATTACCATTCACGCCGACAGCACATGGGAGTCAGAACAGATACCGCTTGATTCTATAACATAACAAAAAGCAGATGCTTTCTACCGTGAAAGCATCTGCTTCTTTAAGAGGACAGCTTTGAGTAAGCTATACCTTTGTCTGTCCGTTAGTATGCTTTTAAAAGCTACTGCCAGTCTGTTAAGGCAATACCGCACAAAGATTGTGCTGAAGATGCGCCGTGAGATTTTTCGTCAGATTGTATAGAAATTCCGCAGGCATACTGACGTATGTCAAGGGATACTGACGTATGTCAAGGGATTTCTGCGCAAGATGACGGAAAATATCCAAGCAGATTCAGTACAAAGACGTCAGGCCGTCTTTGTGCGGTGTTGCCTTAATTCTAACACGCTCTGCAATAATAGTCAATCAGCACAGAACGCATTTCTCCATTCTCACTGAGAGATTTTTTTAGTTGGCTAATGTGACATTCCTGTCAAAAATATGAAACCTGTGTGAAAATTAGCACTCTCCCCTTGACAGTGCTAATTCAGAGTGCTATAATATAATCAGAACAAAGGAACAGAGAAGCACCAA
>CADAHS010000081.1 GCA_902787825.1 uncultured Ruminococcus sp.
TGTATACTCGGTGAATAGTTGGGTTAGTTCTCTGAAAAAAATTCTTTCTGAACCCTCTTAAAACTCTTAGTCATTTTTGGAATTTGGGCTTAATGCCCAGATTCCAAAAATCATTAAAAAGTTTCTGAGGGGGGCTCGGGGGGAACTCTTTCCAAAGAGTTCCAGCCCGATTGCTCACCGAATATGCGGCGGCAAATTCTGATTTATCTTCCTGCCAACAAGCGAGAAAAATAAAAAGAGAAGAGAAACAGCTTTCAATTAAGCGTAGCTTAATGTACAAGACTGAACACGACCCGGCCGTCTGCAAAGCCCTTTCAAGGAACCGTGCTTCGCCCACCGCAGACGCATAATAATGCTTTCTCTTCTCTCATTTACCGATTTATTTTAACACACAAAAAGGCTGCTGTCAATAGCTTTTTAACGATCATTACTGACAGCTGTGCCCTGAGCTCGACCAAGTACAGATACTGCACAGACAATTCGGAGAAGGGAATCACGGAGCGCTGCGGTGGTGCTTGACTATAAAGGGAAAATGGTGTATAATAATAAAAGTGTCACTATATAGTGGCAGAATTATAAAGGAGGAATGTAAAGTGCCTAAAAAACCATATTACATCACCACGGCTATTGCTTACACATCAAAAAAGCCGCACATAGGCAATACCTACGAAGTAGTCTTTACCGACGCAATAGCGAGGTTCAAGCGAATGCTTGGGTATGATGTTTTCTTCCTTACCGGTACCGACGAACACGGACAGAAGATCGAGGAGCTTGCTAATGCAGAGGGCATAACTCCGAAAGAGCACGTTGACAAGGTAGCAGGTGAGATAAGGCAGATCTGCGACCTTATGAATACATCATATGACAAGTTTATCAGAACGACCGACGATTATCACGAAAAAACGGTGCAGAAGATATTCAAAAAGCTGTACGACCAGGGCGATATCTATAAGTCCGAGTACGAGGGTATGTACTGCACGCCTTGCGAGAGCTTCTGGACACAGAGCCAGCTCGTTGACGGCAAGTGCCCCGACTGCGGACGTGAGGTAAAGCCTGCAAAGGAAGAGGCGTATTTCCTCAGAATGTCCAAGTATCAGAAACAGCTTGAAAAGTATGTGCTTGAGGACAATCCCGACTTCATCTATCCCGAGTCGAGAAAGAAGGAAATGTATAACAACTTCATCAAGCCCGGTATTGAAGATCTGTGCGTTTCAAGAACGACTTTCAAGTGGGGCATACCTGTTACCTTTGACGACAAGCACGTTATATATGTGTGGATCGACGCACTTTCAAACTATATCACTGCACTTGGCTACGACCCTGATGGATCGGGCGAGCTTTATAAAAAGTACTGGCCTGCCGACTGCCACGTTATCGGCAAGGACATTATGAGATTCCACACTATCTACTGGCCTGTCATTCTTATGGCGCTGGGCGAGCCTTTGCCGAAGAAGGTTTTTGGTCACCAGTGGATGCTCTTTGGCACCGAGAAGATGTCAAAATCAAGAGGCAACGTTATCTACGCAGAGGACGTTGTCAAGGAGTTCGGCGTTGACGGTGCAAGATACTACCTGCTGTCAGAGATGCCTTTCGGCTCGGACGGTTCGGTGACTTACGAAACACTTATCGACAGATACAATGCAGACCTTGCAAATACTTTGGGCAACCTCGTCAACAGATCTGTTGCAATGCAGAAAAAGTATTTTGGCGGAAAGATAATGGCTCCGTGTGCAAAACAGCCGCTTGACGACGAGCTTATTAACAAGTGCATCGAAACTCCCAAGCTGGTAGAAAAGCTGATAGATGAGTTCAGAATGGCTGATACAATGGATACCATTATGGCTCTCGCAAAAAGGGCAAACAAGTATATCGACGAAACAGAGCCGTGGGTGCTTAGCAAGGACGAGGCGCAAAAGGAACGACTTGCGACCGTGCTTTACGTTCTGCTTGAAACGATAAGGTTCCTCGGCGTGCTGTTAAAGCCTTTCCTTCCGGAAACAAGCGATAAGATACTTGCACAGATAAACTGCGATATAGATACCTGGGAAAGCCTTGACAGCTTTGGTAAACTGCCTGTCGGCATCACCGTGAACGATCCTGTTCCGCTGTTTGCAAGAATTGATGGGGAAAAGCTGCTTGAGGAGATAAATCAGCGTATCGAGGAGGCTAAAAAGGCTGCCGGCGAAACCAACGAGCCTGAATTTGACGCTCCTGCACTGCTTGATGAGATAACCATTGACGATTTTGCTAAGGTTGACCTGCGTGTTGCGCTTGTCAAGAGCGCAGAAAAGGTCAAGAAGGCAAAGAAGCTGCTTTGCTTGCAGCTCGACGACGGAATGGGCGGCAGACAGGTCGTTTCGGGCATCGCAAACTGGTATAAGCCGGAGGACCTCGTAGGTAAAAAGGTCATCATCGTTGCAAACCTCAAGCCTGCAACTCTGTGCGGTGTTGAATCACAAGGTATGATCTGCGCAGCAGACGCACCCGACGGCTCAGCAAAATTGATCTTCCCCGACCAGTCGCTTCCGTGCGGCGCAAAGATAAGATAAATCAGAATTCAGCCGTTCAAGCCACTAAGGCTTAGTAGCAGCTCCGCTGCTAAGAGGTTTCGTCTAAGGGGGAAACCCATAAGGGAGAACAGGACGCCGTGCCTTACGGCGTGGTGAG
>CADAHS010000082.1 GCA_902787825.1 uncultured Ruminococcus sp.
GACAAAAGTCTTTTCTTCATAGTAATACCTCCGATTTCTGCATTAGCAGTTTTTTAACATTTTAATTATACTATTATAATCTTCCAATGTCAACCAATGAGCTTCTTGTTTGACACCTTGCACAAATTTCCCGTTCACATTTTGGCATAATAAAAAAGCTCCCGCATCAAGCAAGAGCTTCAAATCCGTATTCAGTCATCGTATCCGTCAAGGAAATGCGTGATCTCCCCGTTTTTCTTGTATGAGATAAGCGTGTTCAGATTTACATTTTCCACGCTCCTGAAAATGTTCGCCTCTATCTGCGGATTACGCTTTTTCAGTTCTGCGATAAGGTGCTTTATCTCCAGCCGCTTGGACTCAGATTCACCTGACTGCCCTACACCTGTATTTTCCTCTGTGAACCGGCAGGCGCATTGCAGAAAGTGCAGATCGTTGTAGTCCCGCCAGCGTTTGATCTCGGCTTCCCTGATAAGATACATCGGTCTTATCAGCTGCATTCCCTCAAAATTCGCACTGTGCAGCTTTGGCATCATCGTCTGCACCTGACCGCCGTAGATCATTCCCATGAGTATAGTCTCGATAACATCATCGTAGTGGTGACCAAGCGCTATCTTGTTGCACCCCATCTCCTTTGCCTTGTTATAAAGATGTCCCCTCCTCATTCTCGCACAAAGATAGCACGGATTGTTTTTCACATTGAAAACCGAATTGAAAATGTTTGTTTCAAACACCTCGATCGGCACACCCAGTATCCTTGCGTTCTTCTCGATGAGGCTTCGGTTCACGGCGCTGTACCCCGGATCCATTACAAGAAACCTCACTTCAAAATCAAATTTATTGTGCGCTTTAAGCTCCTGAAAAAGCTTTGCCAGCAGCATTGAATCCTTGCCGCCGGAAATACACACAGCTATTCTGTCTCCCGGCTTTACAAGCTCGTATTTTATTATCGCCCTTGCAAATCTGCTCCAGATCGGTCTTGCAAACTTCTTGCGGATACTCTGCTCGATCTGCCTTGACCGGTCCGTATCATCAATGCTGTCATAGATCCACTTTGAGTACCCTCCTTCAAGTGAGCGTGCATTGATCCCCCTTTCGCACAGCCGCTTTGCAACCTCATCACTGAAACGTCCGTTGCGGCAGACAACAACGACCTCATCGAGCTTATCAAAACTATTGTTCAAAACCTCTGCTGTCGTCATATTCACCGATCCCGGGATATGCCCGTTTTCAAAATCCGCCCTGTCACGAATATCCACCGTTAAAGCGTTCTGTGCCATTTTGATCCATTCCTTTCGCTTGACATTTATATTAAAATGTGATATATTTTCGTTAGAATAATTACTGCCACCGGGTAGGCGGTGCACAAGCACTCGCTGCACATCATTAGGTCTTTGAAGATGTGCAAGCGGGTGTATTTTTTTGGAGGTTTAAATGAAAGCAAAGCTAAAAACTCTCATCAGCTATTTCACCGCTTTTGAAAAAGCGCTCTGGTTTACTTCTGTCTTGCTGATAACACTATCGTTCATATTATTCAAAGGGGCGGGATCTCTCTCGCTTGTGACCTCGCTGCTTGGCGTGACATCACTCATCTTCTGTGCCAAAGGCAACCCTATCGGACAAGCCCTTATCATAGTTTTCAGCCTGCTCTACGGCATTATCTCCAATACGTTTTCCTATTACGGCGAAATGATAACCTATGCAGGAATGACACTGCCAATGGCTGTCGTCTCGCTGGTAGTCTGGCTAAAAAATCCATACGGCAGCGGACATTCACAGGTAGTTATACGAAAAACCACCGTCCTGGAAAACACGCTAATCCTGCTTGTCTGTGTTCCTGTAACAGCTGTATTTTACTTTATACTCAAATATCTGAATACCGCAAATATTATTCCAAGTACGATCTCTATCGCAACCAGCGCAGCCGCTGTGATCTTCACCAGCCGCCGCAGCGCTCTGTATGCGCTCGCCTATGCCCTTAACGACATCGTGCTTGTCGTGCTGTGGCTGCTCGCATCGCTTGAAAACAGCACCTATGTCCCAATAACGACCTGCTTTGCAGTCTTTCTCGCCAACGATATTTATGCTTTTATCAGCTGGAATAAGCTGTTCAGAGTACAACTCGCTAAAAGTTGACAACCTAACGCCCTCATCCCATAGGGCGTTTTTTCTTACTATAAATCAGAATTTGCCGCAGTACATTTGGTGAGTAATCGGGCTGGAACTCTTTGAAAAGAGTTCCCCCCGAGCCCCCCTCAGAAACTTTTTAATGGTTTTTGGAATTTGGGCATTAAGCCCAAATTCCAAAAATGACTAAGAGTTTTAAGAGAGTTCAGAAAGAATACTTTCAGAGAACTAACCCAACTATTCAC
>CADAHS010000083.1 GCA_902787825.1 uncultured Ruminococcus sp.
CACCCCAAGCCCCGAAATGACCGCACAGCGGTCAAAAAATAATCGGCTTACGCCGAAATGAAAGCAAAGGAGACACCACCATGGAAAATGCAAAACGCAAGAGAGGCAGACCGTCCAAGCGCAAGGCTATGGAGTTCGAGGGTATGACCTACGAGGGTGCTATCAATCACGCCCTTGACCAAGAGGTTGCTGCCGAGCTTGATGATACCCTTGCACACAAGTCTGAGGACGAGCTTACCGACGATGAACGCAAGTACCTGAAACGCAAGAGGGAGAAGAAGTCCTACACCCTTAATGTGAGGTTCACGGAATCGGAAATGCAGGACATTCTTGCAAAGTGTGAGCAGTACGGCTATAAAAACAAAACGGAGTATATCCGAGATTGTGTTCGTGCGAGGGTTGACCTCACTCCCGACCGCACCGAAATTGCCGAATGTAATCGTCTGATGAAGCGCATCGGAGCGAACATCAATCAGATACTTGTCCGACTTTACAGCACAGGTCACATCTATGCCGAGGATATTACCGAGATAAAGAAAGGGGTAAACGAAATTTGGCATACACTTCTATCCATACGATCCGAGCAACAGTCAGTGCAGCGATCGCTTACATCACAAACGGAGATAAGACCATCGACGGTTTATATGTCAACTCTTATGCTTGCCGAGCCGACAGTGCAGGAGCAAGCGAGGACCCGAGCCGACAGCGCAGGAGCAAGCGAGGACTTCCGAGCCGTCCGACAGCAAGGCACAGGACGAACCGAAATCCTTGCCTACCACATGATTCAGAGCTTTGCCCCCGGTGAAGTCACGCCCGAACAGGCTATGCAGATCGGAGAGGAGTTGTGCGACCGTTATCTGAAAGGCGATTATCAATATGTTATCGCTGTCCACAACGATAAAGACCACCTGCATTGCCATATCATTTTTAACAACACCAATCTGTATAACGGACTCAGCTTCACCACTGAGCATAATCAGGGCAGGAAGTCGGAAAGAGCATGGTCTGAGCTGCGTGAAATATCCGACGAGATATGTGCCGAACAAGGTTTATCGCTCATCGACCCGAAGGGCATGGGCGTATCTTACCTTGAACGGTTGAAGCAACAAGAGGGCAAGTCGTGGAAAGAAAAGCTCCGCATCCGAATTGCAGAGGTTATGCTTTACAGCCGTGACTTTGCGGACTTCCTCAAAAACTGCACCGCCAGCGGTATCGAGTATGTTTACACTCCGAAGAACAAGTACAAGCTGAAATTCAAGCTATCTGGTGACGGTCAGCAGAGGTTCACAAGAGCCGAAACGCTGGGCGATGGATTCACCGTCGAAAGCATCACCGAGCAGATTGCGGAGATACAGGAAAAGCTGTCAGCGGCGAATGTCACTCCCGATATGCTTATCGAACCGCCGAAGCCTGTTGCTGTTCCCAAGCATGAGCCGAAGCCGACAAAGACAGTCACCGCACCGACAAAGCCGAAACAGTCTGCTGAGCCTGAAACTATCACGGAAACGAGTGAAACCGCAAAGAGAAAAGCTGCTGCGGAACAGGTTGAGAAGTTCTTTGCAGCCCGACGAGCAAGACGGCAGGCACAGCTTGATATGCTTAACGCATCTTCTGCAAAGCCCACCGAGCCGAAACCTGAACTGCCTACCCCGATACCACAGCCCACACCTACGGAGAGTAAAGCACCTGAAAAGAAAGAAGATCCATGGAAAGCTATCAGAGGTATGGGCAGAGCAAACGAAATCATCGCAGACCTTGAAGCTGGTGGCGTTATGTCATTCAGCGAGCTGTCTGGATTCTTCTTCAATACACCTCACGGTGGCGTTATGTCATTCAGCGAGCTGTCTGGATTCTTCTTCAATACACCTCACTCCGATGACCACACAACTGAGCTTGCCGATCTGAAAAAGAAGTTTACAGCTATCGACACTCTCATTGCAAAGATGAAGCACCGTGACGAGCTGGAGCCTGTTTACAAGGAGTATCAGGGCAAATCGGGCTGGTCGCAGAGCCGTTTCAAGAAGAAAAATGCCGCCACGATCGAGGACTACGAGCAGACGGTCAAGTACATCAGGGAGCATATCAAGAAGTATGCTGTTGACGGCAAACCGCCGACAATGCTTGACCTTTTGGAAAAGTCAAACAAGCTGAAATCGAAGTGGAACAGGCTTAATGTCGAGCATACCGCATTTCTCACCAAGCGTGAAACGGCGAAGAAGTACACCCGACAGGTGCGCCAGTACATCAATGAACAGCAGATGAAGCGTGAACGTGAAAAGTACAAACAGAAGAAGCTCACCCAGCAGAGAAAGAAAGATACTTTGGAATAAAAAACAGCAAGGAGAGCGTTTTCTCCTTGCTGTAGGGGGATGATAGTCAAAATAATGCAGGATTTGTAATAGCCATTAGTAATGTTGTAACAGCAAATATTGATATAGCGATAATCGCAACATAAAACTGTTTCTTTTGATAGTCCGTTATTATATCATCAGGTAATGGCATTACCCTTTCGCTGTGTACTCTTGCTAAGTCTATAATCAGACCTGTAAGTAAAACCAATATTTGTAAGCCTATCAGTAGAAGGAATGGCATACCAAGAACAATAAAAATACCTTTGCCGTCTGCTTCACTATAGTCTCTATAATCAAATCTTCCATAATCACATAACGGAGAAAGATAGCTTTCTGAAAAATAAAACGCAACTAACGATAAAGCTAACCCAACTAAACCCATTAATAATTTGCGATTATAAATCAGATATGGCGGCAATATACCACCAATAATAACTATCATAATAATAATTGGAAAACGATAATTTCCTAACGATGAAGTAAAAACGGCAAAATTCCAACCCAATGCAAATGAAAACCAGAAACCTGCCACAATAGATCTTATTACATACTTAAATCTATCAATCATTGCTATCACCTCAACAATAGCGATTCCAAAAGTTTGACTATCACATCTTTCATAATTATACATCATCACCCCAAATAAGTCAACCATACATCAACATAAAAGAAAGGAAACAACAACTATGAGCAAAATAGGATATATCCGTGTATCTACGGAACATCAAGAAACCGCCCGTCAGCAGGAGATCATGTGCGACTATCAGGTTGACCGCATCTTCTCCGAGAAGCTGTCAGGAGCAAACACAGACCGACCTCAGCTCAGGGCTATGCTTGACTATGTGCGCGAGGGCGATACCTCTATGTGGAGAGCATCAGCCGTCTGGGACGTTCAACAAAGGACTTGCTGAACATCATCGACACCCTCACCGACAAAGGGGTAACCCTTGTCAGCAATACAAATAGTAACACAACTCAATCAAACATTCTCATTGTCGAATAGGTTATTCTTGTTTATCAAGGGCTTGTGCATGAATTTATAGTAAATATGAATTTCCCTCGGCTGACCTCGAACGCTTGCACCAACTGTCACATACTCGATCAACTCCAAGCACAACTCTCTTGTCAGATCCTGCACATCGGCATACTTTTTCAGACGGCGGATAAACTCCTCAACGTCCTCTTGATCTTTCTTTTCAGCGGCTAATCGCTCCTCAATTTCTGCAACGATCGCCTGCAATTCCGTACGCTCCGTTTCGTATTTCGTCAGAAACTGCAAACAAATCTCCTCGGGAATCTTGCCGCTCACCTTA
>CADAHS010000084.1 GCA_902787825.1 uncultured Ruminococcus sp.
GTCACTTGATCTTGTTACCGATGAGAACGGTAAGACGAATTTTGAAATGCTGTCAAAGACCTTGGACAGTACCTTAAAGAATACCGAGCTTGTATTTGATCTTGTTAAGGCTGGAGGATATGCTGCTAAACTGCCAATGTTTACAGCATTCGGTATAGGGCTTTATGCACTTAATAAGTACACAAGCAGAAAGAAATTCCACCGCAAAGGCGAGGAACATGGTTCGGCAAGGTGGGCGAATAGGAAGGAGATACAAAGCCTTGCGGACAAGCCTAAAAAGGTAAAGCTACCGTTTAAGATCAAAGTACATAACTTCTTTGAACGATTAAAGTTCTGGAAACGACGGGAACTCAGCTTTGAACAGGATAATAACGTTGTCCTCACAAATGAAGTCAAGATGTCGCTGAACACAAGGCAGACGAGGAAAAACCTGAATGTTATGGTCATAGGCGGCTCGGGTAGTGGTAAATCCCGATTTTACGTCAAGCCAAATCTCATGCAGGCAAACACCTCTTATGTCTGTACCGATCCGAAGGGCGAGCTGCTGCGGTCAACGGGAAAAATGCTCGAAAGCTATGGCTATGATATCAGAGTTTTTAATCTGATTGATATGGCTCACAGCAACAACTACAATCCCTTTGAGTATATCTATGATGTTGATGGTAATTATTCTGCAACAGCAGTAATCAAAATGGTAAACGTGCTGATGAAGAACACCTCAAAGGAAAACAGCGGCGGAGATCAGTTCTGGGACGACAGCACAAAGGCTTTGCTTGCGGCACTCTGCTTTTATCTTGTAGAGTGCGAGGACAAGTCAAGGCAAAACTTTTCCGAGGTAATGAAGCTGCTGAAAAAGGCGGAGGTCAAAGATGGCGACGAGGCGTATATGTCAGACCTCGATCTCATATTCGACGCTTTAGAGAATCCCGACAAATATACCGAGGAGGCTGGAGAAATTGATAAGAGGGTCAAGGAGTTAAATCTGATAGACCTTGCGCAGAAAAGCAAAAAGCCTCACGAGTATATGTGCCTGAAATACTACAAGGATTTCAAAAAGGCAGCAGGAGATACAGCAAAATCTATCCTCATTTCAACGGCGGTACGTTTGCAGGCGTTCAATATTCCCGAAGTAATGGATCTGACCTGCTGTGATAACATTCACCTTGAAACGATAGGCGACAGACTGACAGCAATGTTCATTATCATTCCAAGCTCGGACGATACCTTCAACTTTTTGGCGGCTATGATGTACACTCAGCTTTTTGATGTGCTCTATGACAGGGCAAATTTCAAGTACAAAGACAGGCTGCCTGTTCATGTCAGGTGTCTGCTTGATGAGTTTGCAAATATCGGCAACATTCCGAGGTTTGAGGAACTGCTGGCAACAATGCGTTCAATGGAGATATCTGCGAACGTCATTATCCAAAACCTGAGTCAGCTAAAAAAGATGTACAAGGATAGCTGGGAGAATGTCTTAGGTAACTGTGACAGCCTGCTGTTCTTGGGTGGTCAGGAGCCTACAACTCTTGAACATATTTCAAAGACGCTTGGTAAGGAGACGATAGACACAAGGTCGCATAACCGCACAAGGGGCAGGCAGGGCTCAACCTCCGAAAATGACGGTATTCTTGGGCGTGAGCTTATGACGGTGGACGAGCTGAAAACTATGAAGGACAATGAGTGTATTCTTTTTGTTCGTGGCATTTATCCGTTTTTCTGCAAGCTGAAAACTATGAAGGACAATGAGTGTATTCTTTTTGTTCGTGGCATTTATCCGTTTTTCTGCAATAAGTACAAGATCGAATGTCACCCGAATTACAAGCTGTTAGAGGATTCAAACGAGGATAACGCCTATCTTATCAGCGATATAAATACGGTGAAATTCGGTCATGAATCAGAGGACGAGAGTGATCTTCACAGTGAGCCGATTGAAGATACCGAGCATGGAGCAGTTCCCGAAAAGATAGAAATGGTAGAAAACGAGCTTGACTGCCATGTGGAGAGTATCGACGTGGGTTCGCAGCAGCCGCATAGCCGTATTGCAGAAATGCAGGCAGCAGAGGCTTTGATGAAGAGAATGCCGAAGGTGCCAAAGGACGGATACCCGGAGCCTGCAAGTGTTGATGGTACGGAAAGCCTTGTCGCAGCAGAGCCGACGGTCACAGATAACAGCAGATATATCGAGGTGTATGAAGATAATTACCTTGATGATTTTTATGATGATTTTTAGGGAGATGATATTTACGAAGTGGATAAGAAATAAGGCGGCTCAGATAAAGGCCGCTTTCAAGGAAGATCTTACAAAGAACAGTGATCTGACGGTAGAGCAGTGTGAGCGCAAGCGTATCAGAATGGTGCGGCGTATAAGCTTTGCCGTTACATTTGGTCTTATGGCAGCAAATCTTATGGGTATTACAGCGCTTGCTGATGATTCCTCCGGCTCTTCGGGCAGTACAGAGGGTGTCGATACCTTTAACACCGTTGTGCAGTTCATCGTTGACTGGGTCGCCCGTATCGGTCTGGTGATAGGATTTATCGGTGCGATACAATTTGCTATGGGGTTCAAGGACGATTCCGCCGACGGCAAGACAAGAGGACTTATGTGCCTTGCATCGGGATTTATCGTTTTTGCTGTGGCAAAAGCCTACGATATGTTTACTGTCTGATACCAGCTCCATATAGAGAGGAGTTGGTTGTGTGAATCTGATCGATTGGGATACTGTCGAGGAGTGGCTTGATGATTGGCTTAGTATGATAAATAAGGCATTTGATAATGCTATGCAGATCTTGATAGTTTCTCCATTTGACAGTAGTATTACAGCTATAGATACAGCACTTGCTGCTGTAGAGGGCGTGGCGCTTGTTATGGTGTCTATGTTCTTTGCGATACAGCTCTGTAACGAGGCTATGCTGCTCAGGATACAATCATACGAACAG
>CADAHS010000085.1:0-1269 GCA_902787825.1 uncultured Ruminococcus sp.
ATATCGGATAGTTGCTCCCGAGTCGAGGTGCTGTCACTCTTTCAGAGCCTGAACCATATCTATCTTTTTTATCCTGCGTGACAGCAGCACAGTAGTGATCGCTGTGCATACAAAGACTGTGATGCAGACTACCACAAGGCTTATGTTCTTCAATGCTGCGTATATCTTTATAGTGTCATTTGAAAATGTCGCACAGTATATCTCAAGAAATTTGGATCCAAACGGCAGCCCTAACAGAGTTCCCGTAACCAGTATGATGATGTTCTCAAACGATGCAAGTTTTCGTATCTCACTAAAATGAAATCCCAGCACACGAAATGTGTTGTATTCCTTTGTTCGTTCAAGAAAGCTGAGGATACTTAAATTATACAGCACTATAACAACAAGCACAAATGCCAAGACCTTCATCAGTGTAAATACACCTGTCAACTTTTTTTGAAACTCTTCAAGATTACTTATCTGCTGCTTTGATGTTATCACCTGTGTGATTCTCGGATCTTTGCTGATGCTGCTGATATCGCTTATCTCGCCGCACAGCAAATTTGAAGGCCGAAAGCTTGCACCGGCATCAGTCCAGCGCTGTGAGCCGATATAAAAAGTCTGCGGCATACCCGATGCAATAATACCGTCTATGGTAAATTCAAAGCTTTGATTTGAAAATGACGGAAACAGCTTTAATGAATCACCTTTATTTATTCCGAGTTTTTCAGCCATCCCCTGTGTGATGTAAACACCGTTTTTATCAAGCTCATCTCCGTCAACTGTTTTAAGAGCAAGATAGTCACCGTCTGAAAAAATCGTAACTGGTTTAAAGCATGCAGCATTGCCGTCAATGGTTATCTTGCTTTGTACTGTCTGGATAAGCTGACCGTCAAGCTGATTTGCAAGCGATGCGGTTTGTTCCGGTGTGTATGATTGATCAAGAGTGAGCTTGTAGGAATAAACAAACTCCTCGGAATAGCACTTTGAGGTAAGAGCTTTGACTGAGTCGGGTGTGCCGCTTCCTATCATCAGAAGCATAAAACTTCCACAGACACTTATTATCCCAAGAGCAATACGTGATTTATGTGCAGACGCATCTCTTAAAGTCCACTTCATTCCAAAGCCTGTCCGATTACGGATATGACCGATCCTTTCAAGAAAAGCCGTCTTTGAGCGTTTGACCCTGCTGTTTGCAGATTCTGCAGGCAGACCGACAAGAGCCTTTCTTGCCGCAAGCACCGATGCCGTAAGCGACAGGACGATTATCAGCAGTATAACAATAATTGA
>CADAHS010000085.1:1276-2873 GCA_902787825.1 uncultured Ruminococcus sp.
TCCCACTTTGGCAGAGATATCAGCGCCATTTGTGATCTGCGTATCGCAGCGGTGAATGGGTATGAGAGCGCAAATCCCAGTCCCGATCCGATAACGCCTACCGTTAGTCCGTACAGTGAGTAGTAAAAAGTAAGCTTTGCGCTTGAGAATCCGAGAGATTTTAGTGTAGTGATATCAGCATTCTGTGCATCTATCAGCCGCTTGATCGTAGTGCGCATGGAAAGAACTGAAAGCAGAATGAAAAGCGTTGAAAACAGTATTGATACACGCTTTAAATTCCCAGCCTGGTCGCTTACAAATGCTACATCAAAAAGTGTATCCCTGTCATAATATGCGATAAATCTTTCGCCGAGCAAATCGTTTATTTTGTCCTTGACTTCTGAATTGCTGCTCTTTATTTCAAGAAGGTTGCAGTTAACTCCGATACCGAATTGCTCGGGGATATCGTCGCTGATAAAGCCGTATCCGTATTGCTTGTGTTCGGGGATATAATAATCGTTCGTGCCGACATAATGTGCTCTTTCTGCCGACATAACAAGTCCTTTAACTGTTGGGTGAACAGTTTTTCCTCCAACGGAGATATCTATATTCTGTCCTGTGGTTATCCCATTTTCATCTGCATAGTCTTTATCGAGCCACATACTGTTTTTGAGCGAACTGTCGTATCTTTCTCCGCTGATAAGATGCATTAGTGAAATGCCTTCTCCGCCAACAGTGTCAAGACTAAGGTAAGTATTATTCCCGCCCATTTCGGAAGCAGCCGATATTCTTAGCCGTTTTGATACTTCGTTAACACCTTTCATATCCTTGATCTTTGCTGCATCGTCATCGGTAAAGAATGTTGCGAATACCCATTCATCAGCAAGGTTTGTTTCTTTCGTGTATGAGTCAAAACCTGATTCAATTCCGCACCAGATGCCTTCAAGACCACTGTAAATTATCACCGAAAGCATTGCCAGCAGAAGGACACACGCAAATTGCAGTTTGAACTGTTTTACGCTTCTTATCATTTTTTTGAACAGGAATATCATTTTAGCTCTCCTCGCTTTACTCTATCATACAGTATTATTCTCTCACATTTGCTGACTGATTCTTTCGTCTGATACGATTTTTCCGTCACGAAGACGTATGACATGGTCAGCTATCGCAGCTACATCAGGGTTATGTGTTACGACTACAACCGCAGTGTCCTTGTTATGCGAATACTTTTTTAAAAGATCAAAAATCATTTCGCCCGTTGCTACATCGAGCGCACCTGTCGGTTCGTCGCAGAGCAGCAGCTTCGGAGATTTCGCAACGGCTCTTGCTATAGCAACTCTTTGCATTTCTCCGCCAGAAAGCTGATTCGGAAAGCTTTTCATTCTCTTTTCAAGTCCAACATCTTTTAACGCATTTGCTGCCGTGTCGGTGTTTCCGTTAAGTTCTGCGGCAATGCCGACATTTTCGTAGGCTGTCAGGTTTTCAACGAGGTTATAAAACTGAAAAACGAAGCCGACATTTCTTCTGCGGTAGTCAGTCAGCTTTTTTTCTGATAGTTCCGATATATCCTCACCGTTTATAAGTATCTGTCCGCTTGTCGGTCTGTCCATTCCGCCAA